>CABUJV010000064.1 GCA_902492005.1 uncultured Eubacteriales bacterium | reverse complement strand
CTCCTCGGCGGAGTGGGGGGCATGGTCGGTGGCGATCACGTCGATGGTACCGTCCTTCAGCCCCGCCAGGATGCCCTCCACGTCCAGCCGGGTCCGCAGGGGCGGATTCACCCGGGCCAGGGTCCCCCGGCTCAGGAGCTCATCCTCGGTCAGGGTGAAGTACTGGGGACAGGTCTCGCAGGTAATGGAAACTCCCTTTTTCTTGAACTGCCGGACGATCTCCACCGACCGGGCCGTGGAGATGTGGCAGATGTGGACGGCGGCGCCGGTCTCCTCGGCCAGCATGGCGTCCCGCATGACCTGAAGCTCCTCCGCGATGGCAGGCCGGCCCGGCAGGCCCAGCGCCCGGGAGACCCGGCCTTCGTTGACGGCGTAATTTTTCACCAGATCGGCGTCCTCACAGTGGGACAGGATGGTGAGCTCCTGCTGCCTGCACCGGATGAGGGCGTCCCGCAGCAGGTTGGCGTTCTGCACCGGCACCCCGTCGTCCGACAGGGCCACCGCCCCGGCCTCCTTCAGCGCGGCGGCGTCGGTGAGCGCCTGTCCTTTCTGCCCCTGGGTCACCGCGCCGATGGGCCACACATGGACCCCGCAGGCCTGCTCCGCCTTCTGCCGAATCAGGGCGATACTCTCGGGGCAGTCGGCGGCGGGGCGGGTGTTGGGCATGGGCGCGATGGAGGTGAATCCTCCCCTGGCGGCGGCTAGGCAGCCGGTCTCAATGGTCTCTTTGTACTCAAAGCCGGGTTCCCGCAGATGGACGTGCATGTCCACCAGTCCGGTGCACACCGTCAGTCCCCGCGCATCAATGACCTGGGCGGCCGGCTCGGTCAGCTCGCTGCCGATTACCGCCACCCGACCGTCCTCCACGAGAATGTCCATAACGCCGCCGATGCCTCCCACCGGGTCCACCAAGCGGCCCTTTCGGATCAATAGCTTCACATTCTCCGACCTTTCCCGTTGCACAAAGAAAGGGACCGGGTCCCCCCGCCCCTTCTGCTTCTTCTTCTGCGCGCCGCAGCCGCTGCGGCGGTTGTTGTTATTATATCGTGATATGCATGATTTAGCAACGGATTTTTCGGTTTTTCCGGGTACAATATCAATGGAAAAGGAGGATGATTCTTGTGTCAAAACACCCGTTTTTAACCGGCATCGGCATGGGCGCCGCCGCCGGTGCCGCTCTGGGCATGGCGATGGCTCCCAAGAAAAAGGAGATGAAAGCCGCCGCCCGCAAGGCGGTCCGCGCCGTAGAGGACGCCGCTGGGAGCATCAACGACGCCATCGGCCGCTGAGGACCGCGGCCCCGCTCCGTTTCGGAGCGGGGCCGCGGTTTTTTTCAGGGAAAAGAAATTTTTCTGTTGACAACTCTCCCATGAGATGCTAATATAATATGCGTTCGCTGCGGATATTTTCCAGTGCGCAGCGGTTTCAATATGGGGGTATAGCTCAGCTGGGAGAGCGCTTGAATGGCATTCAAGAGGTCAGCGGTTCGATCCCGCTTATCTCCACCAAT
>CABUJV010000063.1 GCA_902492005.1 uncultured Eubacteriales bacterium | reverse complement strand
GCATCCCGAAGAAATTGCCCACGCCGCAGGACGGTTCCAGAATGTTGCCGGTACGAAAGCCCATCTGCTCCACAGCTTCATAGACAGCGCGGATAACGGTGGGGCTGGTGTAGTGAGCGTTGAGGGTGGAGGCCCTGGCCGCTTCGTATTCCTCCGGGGTCAGCAGTTCCTTCAGCTCGGCATACTCCTTGGCCCAGGCAGTTTTGGATGGGTCGAAAGCCTCCGGCACGCCGCCCCAGCCCACATAGCGGGACAGCACTTCCTGCTGCGCCGGCGTGGCCTGCTCGGTGGTTCCCTCCAGGTATTTCAGCAGCTTGATCGCCGCCACATTGGCCTGGTACTTGGCCTTGGGGCCGCCCTCGCCCAGATGGTTGTCGGTGATGCGGAAGTTCTCGGCGTTACGGCGCAGGCTGTCCCGGTACTCCTGATAGGCCGCCTGCTCGGCAGCCCTCTGGTTGGGGAAGGTCTGCCACTCGCCGTTCACCGGGATGGCAACCGGGTGGTCCGGCTTTTCCTCCGGCTCCGTGTCCGGCATCGGTTCGGGCGGCGTGTGTTCCGGCCGGTCAACGTGCAGCCGTTCCACCACCACGTCATAGGGAAGTCCGTTTTTGTCGCCGGGGTAGACGGCCACCGTCTCGGAGTGGAACGCCGGTGTCTCGGCGGTTTCTTCAATGGGCTTGGCGGTTTCGGCAGGTTCTTCCACGTCGGCATGGGCTTCCATATACGGTTCATCCTGCTCCTGCACAAAGCCATCCAGCTGGCGGGCATACAACCCGCGCAGCAGCGGCGCGACTTCATCCCAGCGGAAGAACAGCATGGCCAGCCGCTTTTCGTCCGCGTCCAGCACTTCCAGCTCAATGCCTTCGGGTATGGTGCGGTAGTCGGCGGTGTCGCCGGTCTCCAGCTCCATCGTCTCGATGATGTCAGGATAGGCCCGGCTCAGCCACAGGGCGACCTCCCGGTTGCTCTTGCCGGTACGCAGCAGTTCGGAAAGCTCCGCCTTGTCTGGCGCGCCGATGAGGCCGTGGGTCAACACGTCCCGCAAGTCCTGGTCCGCCGTGTCGGGATTGACAGGCAGGAACTCGGTGTAAAAGTCGTTGCGGTTGTCTGCCCGCAGAAGCTGCTCGAACCCCTCCCGGCTCTCGGCCCGGTAGATGGGATAGCTCATGCCGGTGGGCAGCAGCTGCACCGTATCTTCCCGCAGTTCGGTGATCTGGTGAGCGCGGTCATCCAGATAGACGGTATCGCCCACATTGTAAACCGGGGCGGACGGGTCGTAAGAGGTGCGCTCCGGGATGGTGCCCCGGATGGCGGCATATTCCTCGTCCGACACCGTGATGTCGATCTCATGGGTGGGTTCGCCGCTGCCGATGGTAATGGTATCTCCTTCGCGGGTGATGGGCTGGCCGGATAAGTCCGGCACAGGTGGCTTCGCTGCTGCATCGGCCTGTTCCTCGGCCGCGACGGTCTCCACATCCCGCATGACCTGCTGGATGAACGGGTCGTTGTCCAGCTTTTCCGGGTCCACCACCTGACCGTTCACGATGCCGCGCTCGGCCAGGGCCTCCCGGATGGCGATGGGGTCGATATTGTCAAAACGGTCCTGCTCCGCCTCGGTGTAGAACCGATCTTCCTTGATGAGCTGGGCGATCCGGCGCTGCACCTTGGGCCAGGACACGTCGCCCGCCGCGCTGTCCACCGTCACAGGCAGGGCCGGGAGGTCATCGCCGTACTCCTGCCGCAGCCAGGCGGCGGTGTCCTTTTCACGGGCGTGGTCCCTCATGTAACGGACAACTGCGTGCTTGCTCTCGATTTTGCCGTTCCATTCCTGGATGGCGGCGTCGATCTCCGCCTGGGTCAGCGCCCGGC
>CABUJV010000062.1 GCA_902492005.1 uncultured Eubacteriales bacterium | reverse complement strand
GGCGACCGCATCCACCAGGTGCGGGCGACCAAACGCATCTCCCAGGCGGACCTCGACTGGCACACCTCTGCGGAGCTTTTCAACGTGTTCCTTGCAAGCCTATAAAGCCTATAAAAAATTTTTCAAAGAAATTCGGGTTTTAGTATTGACATTTGGCAAAAGCGCCGGAATCCTCCATTTTTTTCGCACAGGCCGTCTCCGTGCCAGGGGGAGAGGCGGCGGGGACCGAACCCCGGAAAACGGACAAAAAATGCTTTACTTTTGGTATTTTAATGGATATACTATACTCACTGTTTTGTGAGGAGTGTAGTGCAATGAGTTCCGATTTCTCCCGATCTCTTACGCTGCTGCGGAAAGAAAAGGGCATCTCGCAGCGGACGGCGGCCAAGGAGCTGGGGATCTCCCAGGCCCTGCTGTCCCACTACGAAAACGGCATCCGGGAGCCCGGCCTCCGGTTCGTGACCCGGGCCTGCGATTATTACGGCGTCTCCGCCGACTACCTGCTGGGGCGCACCCTCAGCCGGGACGGCACCACCATTGTGGACGCCGAGAGCCTGTACGACTACAGCGCGGAAAAGGACAACGTGCTGCGGGGCAGCATTATGGCCACCCTGTCGAAAAAGCTGCTGGTCAACTCGGTGGGCATCCTCTTCGACCTGCTGGGCAAGACGGGCAGCAAGGAGGCCATCAAGGCGGCCTCCGATTACCTGGGCACGGCGGTGTACCGGCTGTTCCGGCACCTCTACCGGGCGGACGGCAGCAACAACGAGGACTTCTTTGCCGTGCCGGTCCGCCACTTTGTGGGCGGGCTACCCAACGCGGACATGCTGTGCTCCGAGGTGGACTACATGGACGCTCTGGCGGTCCATGTGAAGGAGAAGGGCGAGTTCCCTCTGCTCAACCACGACACCCTGAGCGCCGCCTATCCCGGGGCGTACCAGTCCCTGCTCCAGATCATTCACAACACCGGCGAGCGGATCAACCGCCAGATGGCCGCCCGATAGCTTCGCCCGGCCAAGGCATGGAAACAGAGAGGTGAAGACTTTGACCGACCAATCAAAAATTCGGAATTTCAGCATCATCGCCCACATTGACCACGGCAAATCCACGCTGTCCGACCGGCTGATCGAGGCGTGCAACGCCGTGTCCGAGCGGGAGATGGAGAGTCAGCTGCTGGACAACATGGACCTGGAGCGGGAGCGGGGCATCACCATCAAGGCCCGGGCGGTCCGGCTGACCTACCAGGCCCAGGACGGCGAGAGCTATGAGCTCAACCTAATCGACACCCCGGGCCATGTGGACTTCAACTATGAGGTATCCCGGTCCCTGGCGGCCTGCGAGGGCGCAATCCTCATCGTGGACGCCGCCCAGGGCATCGAGGCCCAGACCCTGGCCAACACCTACCTGGCCATGGAGCACGATCTGGAGATCCTGCCGGTCATCAACAAGATCGATCTGCCCGCCGCCGACCCCCAGAAGGTGAAGGATGAGATCGAGAACGTCATCGGCCTGCCCGCCCAGGACGCGCCGGAGATCTCCGCCAAGATGGGCGTCAACATCCCGGCGGTGCTCGAGGATATCGTGGCCCATGTACCTGCCCCCAAGGGCGATCCCAAGGCCCCCCTCCGGGCCCTGATCTTCGACAGCCAGTACGACCCCTACCGGGGGGTCATCGTCTACTTCCGGGTGATGGAGGGGACCATCCGGACGGGGATGCCGGTCAAGCTGATGGCCTCGGGCGCCAAGTACGAGGTGCTGGAGTGCGGCCATCTGCTGCCCATCGGCATGGAGCCCTGCCGGGAGCTCATCGCCGGGGAGGTGGGCTATTTCACCGCCTCCATCAAGGACGTGAAGGACACCCGGGTGGGCGACACCATCACCGGAGCGGAGGCTCCGGCGGCCGAGCCCCTGCCCGGCTACCGCCCCGCCAAGGCCATGGTCTACTGCGGGATTTACACCGAGGACGGCTCCAAGTACCCCGACCTGCGGGACGCCCTGGAAAAGCTCCAGCTCAACGACGCCTCCCTGTCCTTCGAGCCGGAGACCTCCGCC
>CABUJV010000061.1 GCA_902492005.1 uncultured Eubacteriales bacterium | reverse complement strand
TGCGCGAGTGGTGGAATTGGCAGACTCGCTAGATTCAGGTTCTAGTGTGCATTACGCACGTGCGGGTTCAAGTCCCGCCTCGCGCACCATGGCGAAAGGTCTCGCAGCCTTTGAAAGGCTGCGAGACCTTTCGTTTTTTGTGTTGTGATTTTTTGAAGGCGCAGCAGATGACCATGCCCTTTGCGGCCGTTCCTGTTTGACTGGTTGGTGAAAGAAAGAGGGGGCGGGCTGGAAATCCAGCCTGCCTCTTGGGCAATGCCATGCCGGCGCTGCCCTTCCGGTTACTCCGCTCCGGACTGGGGGAGGGGCTCCCGGTACTCGGGGAAGGCCACTACCGCCTTGAACAGGTCCCCGTCGATATCCAGACGGAAGGCGCCGCCCTGAAGCTCGGTGAGGCTGCGGGCGATGGACAGCCCCAGGCCCGAGCCCTCGGTGGTCCGGGACTCGTCGCCCCGGACAAAGCGCTCCATGAGCTGGTCCGGCGGGATGTTGAGGGGATTTTGGGAGATATTCTTCACCGACAGGGCGACGCGGCCGTCCCAGGCCTTCACGTCCAGGTAGACCCGGGTGCCCGGCATGGCGTATTTGCAGCAGTTGCCCAGCAGGTTGTCGATGACCCGCCACAGATGCCGTCCGTCGGCCTCCACGCAGAGCTCGTGGCCGGGACTGGTGAGGATCGGGGTGAGGCCGGCGGCCTGGAACTTCTCCTCGTACTCCCCCAGCGCCTGGTCCAGGAGCTGGGGGAAGTCCAGCTTTTCCCGGACCACCGACAGGGTCCCCGCAGATGCCTTGGAGGCCTCCACCAGGTCCTCGGTGAGCTTCTTGAGCCGCTGGCTTTTGCGCTCCAGCACCTCGATATACTCCTGAGCCCTGGGGTCGGGGATGTCCTCCTTTTTCAGCAGGTCCACGTAATTGATGATGGAGGTAAGAGGGGTTTTAAGGTCGTGGGAGACGTTGGTGATGAGCTCGGTCTTGAACCGCTCCGATTTCATGCGCTCGTCGACGGCGGTGTTGATGGCGCTGCCCAGGTCGTTGAGCTGCCCGGCGTGCTCCTTCAGGTCGGGGAACATTTTGTCCGTGCGGATGCGGCAGTCGGGGTCCCCCCCCACGATGCGCCCGGTGCCCTCCCGAATGGCCCGCCACTGGCGGACCCAGCGGCACAGGCACCACAGCACGAAGCCCTGCCACACCGGAACCAGCACCACGGTGGGGATGGTGACCACAGTAATGAGCACATAGAGCAGAAAGGTGAGCACAGGACGCCTGGTGACGTGCCAGTTGGCAGCCACGCCCCGGAAAAACCGGCCCAGCCAGGCGCAGAGACGCCCGATCAGGGTGTTGTGCAGCAGGGTCCGGGCCTTGATGCGCACGGCCAGGGTGTGGAGCAGGGCTAGGCACAGAGCGTCGATGAGTACGGTGAAGAAGCCCAGCCCCACATAGGCGGCCGGGCGGTCGGAGCCCTGATTGAAGCTCCAGGCCACCGAGTCCCCCGCCCCCAGCAGCAGGACTAGGATGAGGAAGCTGGCTCCCAGATAGAGGTCGAAGGGGACCCGGTCCTGCCAGCCGAGGTACAGCCCCTCCTGCTCCCGGCGCCAGCCGGCTCCGCGGCAGAAGCGGAAGAGAAGCCACGCCGAAAGCAACGCAGTGACGGCGGCCACGGCGGCGATGGAGGGCAGATAGGACTGGAATTCCTGGTAGTCCCGGGCGTCCTCCGCGAAGGCGTCCTCCACCGCAAAAGGCCAGCGGACCCCCTCCTGCAGGGTGACGACGGCGGTCTGGACGCGGCTGTCCCGGTTGAAGTCGTACTGCAGCCAGTCCTCCCCGTCAGAGAGCCAGCCGTACCGGTTGTACCAGCCCGGCGTCTCCGCCGGGTCGCAGCGGACAAAGGCGCCCTCCGTCTCGCCGGTGCAGGCCATCAGGATGTTGCGGCCCGTGTCGGACGCGTAGGTGAAGTAGTCGTTCCTGCGCAGCTGGCTGTCCTGGGTGAAGGTATTCTCGCTGAGCTGGACGGCGGCGGCGGAATCCATGGTCTCCCCGTCGGGCAGATTGGAGTAGAGGAGCGTGCCGCTCTGGTCGTGGAGCTCAAAGCGGTAGTTGGTGGCGGCGGGGGAGAGGTTTTTCTTCAGTTGCTCCAGCCGCTGCTGGTCGGTGTAGTTGAGCGCGCCGTCCCACCGCTCCTTCAGGCACAGCCACTCCAGCTCCTCCGCCTGGTAGGAGTAGCTCTGCAGGGGGCCGTAGACGCTGTAGCTGCTGACATACTCGCCCCCGGACCAGAGATCGTTCCACCGGGACATGGTGAACAGGCCGGTCCAGAAGGCGGCGGCGGTGACCGCCAGGCAGAGAAAGGCCCGCAGGGTGCGGCGCAGAGGGCCGGCGCGTTTTTGGTTCATCGGATCACTCCCTTGTGCGAGGAATCATTGCTTCTCCATCTTGTACCCCAGGCCCCACACCACCTTGACGTACCGGGGATTGGCGGGGTCGATCTCGATCTTTTCCCGCAGGTGGCGGATGTGGACGGCCACGGTGTTTTCCGAGCCCAGGGAGGGGTCGTTCCACACCAGCTCGTAGATCTGGCCGGTGGAGAAGACCCGGCCGGGGTTTTTCATCAGCAGGAGGAGGATGTTGTACTCGATGGGGGTGAGGCTCACCGGCTCGCCGTCCACGCTCACCGACTTGGCCCCGTCGTCCAGCACGATGCCGCCGTTGCGGAAGACCAGGGAATCGTCCTCCTTCTGGCGCCCGCCTAGGGTGGTGTACCGCCGGAGCTGTGACTTGACCCGGGCCAGAACCTCAATGGGGTTGAAGGGCTTGGTGACATAGTCGTCCGCTCCGATGTTGAGGCCCAGCACCTTGTCGGAGTCCTCGCTTTTGGCGGTGAGCAGGATGATGGGGATGTTTTTGCTCTCCCGCAGCTTGGCGGTGGCTCGGATGCCGTCCAGACGCGGCATCATCACGTCCATGAGGATGAGGTGGATGTCGTGTTCCTCCACCAGCTTCAGGGCTTCCAGCCCGTCGTAGGCGTGGTAGGTCTTGTAGCCCTCGCTGGTGAGGTAGATGTCCAGGGCGGAGACGATGTCCCGGTCGTCGTCGCAGATGAGAATGTGATACAACGCGCTCACTCTAAACTGTACCCAAGAAAATGGACACATATAATACGTGGGTAACCACAAATCCCA
>CABUJV010000060.1 GCA_902492005.1 uncultured Eubacteriales bacterium | reverse complement strand
AGGGTGTCCGGGTCGTACTCCGGGTGCCCGGTGATGAAGAACTGGCGGGAGTCCAGACTCTTGACGGCGAACACTCCGGCGTCTCCCGACACCGACAGAAGCTCCAGACCGGGAGCGCTGCGGATGTCGCTTTCCCACACCTCGGTGTACCGGGAGTGGGGGGCCTGAAACACGTCGTCAAAGCCCCGGAACAGGGGAGAGCTGGGCTTAAGGACCCGGTGGTCGAATACGCCGAACAGCTTTTCCGGCAGAGAGCGCTTCTCCACGCCGTAGTGGAAGTAGAGTCCGGCCTGGGCGCCCCAGCAGATGTGCAGCGTAGAGTGGACATGGGTGGAGGTCCAGGCCATGATCTGGCACAGCTCCTCCCAGTATTCCACCTGATCGAAGTCCAGATTCTCCACCGGCGCGCCGGTGATGATCATGCCGTCAAATTTGCGGTCCTTTACCTGATCGAAGGTGGTATAGAAGGAGGCCAGATGCTCGCTGTCGGTGTTCCGGGAGCGGTAGCTGGAGGTCTGGAGCAGCTCCACCTGGATCTGGAGGGGGGTGTTGGACAGCTTGCGCAGGATTTGGGTCTCGGTGACGATCTTGGTGGGCATCAGGTTGAGGATCAGGACGTTCAGAGGGCGGATGTCCTGGTGCAGGGCCCGGTGCTCGGTCATGACGAAGATGTTTTCTCCCTCCAGCACCGAGCGGGCCGGCAGGGAATCGGGAATCCTGATGGGCATGGGGACGATTACCTCCGAGTATGGATCTTTTCCATAGCGTACCACATTTCCGTTTCGGGCGCAAGGGCGCGGGCCGCCTATCCTTCCAGCGTGAGGAAGCGGTAGAGCATGGCGGCCGCCTCGGCCCGGCTGGCTGCGCCGGAGGGGTTCAGACGGCCGCCCGCGCCCCGGATAACCCCGGCTTTCACCGCCCAGCCCATGGCATCGGCGGCCCAGGGAGAGACCGAGCCGGCGTCCTGGAAGCCGGACAGGCTCGCGCCGGAGGTATCCAGCTCCAACAGGGCGGAGAAGCGGCAGAGCAGTACGGTCATGCTCTCCCGGGTGAGGGGGCCGTTGGGGTCAAAGCCGCCGCCGGTTCCCTCCGCCAGGCCGGATTCGTAGGCCCAGGCCACGGCATCGGAGTACCAGGTCCAGGCGGGCACGTCGGGAAAGACCGGCTGCTTCACCGTGGGCTTGGGCTCACCCGCCAGGCGGTAGAGGGTAGTCACCAGCATGGCGCGGCTCATGGGCGCATCCGGTTGGAAGGCTCCGCCGCTGCCCTCCATGACGCCGGCGCTGACCAGCGGGCCAATCTCGGGCAGGCCCCAGTGCCCCGCCAGGTCCCGGAGGCCGTAAAGCCTGGTATAGAGGTACTCGTTCAGCGCGCCGGCCAGGGCCGCGACGCTCTCCTCCTGAAACACATCGGACAGCCCCGCGGCCTGGACGGCGGCGCGGTAGCCGCTGCCGTCGGAGACGGCGATGAGGTCCAGATAGGCGTCCACCGCAGCGTCGTAGTCCTCTTGAGAGCGGAGGAAGAGGTCCAGCGCCGACAGGGCGGAGGTGGCGTAGCTCAGGTAGTACAGGGGAGATTCAAAGGTGTGGCTCACGTTGACCCACTGATACTCCAGGCCGGGATAGGGGGAGTAGCCATACTCCTGGGCCAGCTCCAGGAATGTCTGGTTGATCTCGTTCAGAGTCAGATCCGGGTGGCTGTAGAGACAGATCTGGAACTCGTCGTAGAGACAGCCCTCCACCACCGCGCTGATGAGGTCGGAGAGCTGGGCGCAGGCAAAGGCCTCGCCGCCCTCGCCGAACAGTTCCTCCGCGTAGGGCAGGAAGAGCATCTCCAGACCCTGGGAGTGGATCTCGGCCACATCCACCGGGAAATCGTCGGAGGGGGCCAGACAGAAGGCGGAGAAGTGGCCGAACTCGTGAATGACGGTTTTCAGATCATAATAGGCGCCCTGGGGCTGGTCGAACAGGAAGGCGGAGTGGTAAGAGGGCAGATTTACGGTAAAGCCCACGTCCAGCTTGGTGTCGCTGGCCTCGATGTCGCACAGGTGGCTCTCCCGCATGTAGCGGAACAGCTCGCCCAGCTCGCCGGATATCTGGTCCATACAGGGCTCCAACGCGTCCAGCTTGGCCTTCTGGTCCGCGTGGTCATACCGGTCCAGGCCGGTCTGGTCCAGATCATAGTAGCGGTAGGAGAGGTAGGCGGTCTCCACCGGGACGATATAGTCCTTTACCAGCCGGTGCAGGACCTGGGCGTCCGCCACGGTGTAGTCCCGGCCGTAGGTCTCGGCATACGCGTATGCGGGGAAGGAGCCGTAGCCGCAGGCGGCGGCCATCTGATTGCGCAGGGGGATCAGCTCCAGCAGGGTGGCCCCCGCGGCCTGATTCTTGGCCTGGGCCAGCCCGTTGTAGATAGCTAGGTAGGCGGCGGCGTCCAGCCCGTCGGCCTCGTCCTCCAGGCGGGCGAGAGTCCACGACTCCCCCTGATAGGAATAGGTGTAGTCGCGGTACAGAGCCTCCCAGTAATCGGCGACCAGTTTGTCGTCCTCCTGGCTGAGGGCGATCTGACGGTCGGTGGGGACCGCCGCACTGCAATAGGAGTCGGCCAGCTCCTGACCCATGGCCTGGGCCAGCTCACTGCCGTAGTCGGAGGCCAGCAAAGCCTGGATGGCCACGAGACAGGAGCGGTAGACCTGAAGGGAGAGGGAACGGGAGGCCAGATAGTCCGCCTCGTAGGACTTGGAATCCTGATAGTAGCGAATGCTGCAGATGGCGCACTGGGTGTCCCAGCCGTCATAGGCGTCTTCCAGCGCCAGCCAGCAGTCCACCACGGCCTGAGCGCTCTCCGGGGACGCGGCGAGCTGCTCGGCTTGGCTGCACTGCGCGAGCAGCTCGCCGGCTGCCGACAGGTCGTAAGTGAGAACACGGAAGTCCACGTCTTCGGGCCAGCGCTCAAAGCGCGGGTCCTCCTGCGCCCGGGCCCCGCAGAGCATGGAAAACAGAAAGACGGCACATACTAGTGCGGAAAGAAACCGGCGGCTCCTCTTCATAGGCCCATTCCTCTCTGATTTGACACTATTATATATCACAAAGTATCAATTATCATATCAACTTCCAAAGGGGAAGTAAAGCGCGGAAGAGGGGGAGAAAAAGAAATCACAGAGAAATGAAAAAAGTGTTGACAAAGGGCGAAAGGTTTGGTATATTAATCGAGCGCCTCACGAGAGGCCTGGGAGCAGGAGCCTGATGAG
>CABUJV010000059.1 GCA_902492005.1 uncultured Eubacteriales bacterium | reverse complement strand
AACCCTCGGACGGCTTTTGACCGTCACACGATTTCCAGTCGTGCTCGTTATGACCTCTTCGATACCACTCCATCGGATTTTGTATTCCATTTTTCTCGAATATTAGGGGGCCGGGTCACCGGCAGGTCTGCTCTGCGGCGAACAGCATTGATTATTATACCATCTTTTGCCCTCCCGTCAAGAGGGAATTTTCAAAATTTGCGAAAAAACTCCGGGGCATTGTATTGTGCCCCAAAACATGCTATAAATGTAAGTACATTTTCCAAAGAGGTGTCAAAGATATGGAATTCACTCATTCGCAGGCGCTGGATCTGCTTCGGAAGTACAACAAGGATCCCTTCCACCTCCGCCATGCCCTGACCGTGGAGGCCGTTATGGGCTGGTTCGCCCGGGAGCTGGGCTACGGCGAGGAAGAGGCCTTCTGGTCTGTCGTCGGGCTGCTCCACGACCTGGATTTCGAGCTGTGGCCCGAAGAGCACTGCGTCAAGTCCCAGGCCCTCATGCGGGAGCACGGTTTGGACGAGTCCCTGATCCACGCCACCGCCAGCCACGGCTGGGGACTGGCCTGCGACGTCAAACCGGAGCATGAGATGGAAAAGGTGCTCTTCGCCTGTGACGAGCTCACGGGGCTTATTGGCGCGGCGGCTCTCATGCGGCCCTCCAAAAGCTGTATCGATATGGAGCTCAAGTCCCTGAAAAAGAAGTTTAAGGACAAAAAGTTTGCCGCCGGCTGTTCCCGGGACGTGATCGCCCGGGGAGCCGAACTGCTGGGCTGGGACCTGGACAAGCTGCTGGATATGACCCTCCGCGCCATGCAGGCCAGCGAGGCCAAAATTGAAACCGAAGCCGCCGCGCTCTAAGCGTTACAATCTGTTCATGTTTCATCTCTTGCATTCGAAGGCATAATATGGTACATTAGCATAATACCGAACCATTCCGAATCAAAAAGGAGCTTTTTATGGGAAAGTCACCGCGCCGCGGCCTGAAAAGCAAAGCCTCCCGCATCCTGGTCAACATTCTTGTCACGCTTGTTCTCGGCCTGCTCTATTTTTACGTCTCCCTGCCGGCGATCAACCTCCACGACAGCAATTTTTACGGCTTTTTCTTCGTGCTGTGCATCATCTACGTGGTCTGCGCCCTCATCACCTCCGGCTTCCACATGGACGCCAGCGGCGGCATCAAGGAGTATTTCCGCTTCATCAAGTCCCAATGCCTGCCGATTGGCATTCTGATGCTCCTGCTCATCGTGACCGCCATCCTGGGCACCGTCATTTCCATGCCTATCTTCCGGGCCGCCTCCTACCGGGATCTGCTCACGGTGGAAAACGGCGACTTTGCCTCCGAGGTGGAGGAGATCTCCTTCGATCAGATCCCCATGCTGGATGAGCAGTCCGCTCAGCGCCTGGGCGACCGCAAGCTGGGCGAGCTGTCCGACATGGTCAGCCAGTTCGAGGTGGCGGATGACTACACCCAGATCAATTATCAGGGCCGCCCCGTCCGCGTCACCCCGCTGAACTACGGAGATCTCATCAAATGGTTCAACAACCGCGGCCAGGGCCTGCCCGCCTATATCATCGTGGACATGGTCTCCCAGGAGGCTGAGGTGGTCCGCCTGCCGGAGGGCATGAAGTATTCCCCTTCCGAACCCTTAAACCGCAACGTCATGCGGCACCTGCGCTTCACCTATCCCACCTATATGTTCTCCGCGCCCACCTTTGAGATCGACGAGAACGGCCACCCCTATTGGGTCTGCCCCAAGCTGGAAATGACCATCGGCCTCTTCGGCGGCCGGGACATCAACGGCGCCGTGCTGATGGATGCCGTCACCGGCGAGTGCGAGTACTACGAGGATGTGCCCACCTGGGTGGACCGGGTCTATCTGGCCTCTCTCATCATGGAGCAGTACGACTACCACGGCACTCTGGTCAATGGCTTCATCAACTCCATCTTCGGTCAGCGGGACGTGACCCACACCACCGAGGGCTTCAACTATATCGCCCTCAGCGACGACGTCTATATGTATACCGGTGTCACCTCGGTGGGCTCCGACCAGTCCAACGTGGGCTTCCTGCTGTCCAACCAGCGGACCAAGGAGACCAAGTACTATAAGGCCCCCGGCGCCACGGAGCAGTCTGCCATGGCCTCCGCGCAGGGCAAGGTCCAGCACCTTCAGTACCAGGCCACCTTCCCTCTCCTGCTCAACATCTCCGGCCAGCCCACCTACTTCATCGCCCTGAAGGACGCCGCTCAGCTCGTCAAGATGTACGCCATGGTCAACGTCTCGCAGTATCAGATCGTGGGCATCGGCAACACCGTCGCGGAGTGTGAAAAGGACTATATCCTCCAGTTGGCTGAAAACAACATCACCACCCCAGAGGTCCTGCCTGAAACCACCATCTCCGGCGCTGTGGAGGAGATCCTCTCCGCCGTTCTGGACGGCAACACCTACTACTTTGTCCGTCTGGAGGGCGAAGACGTCTACTACTCCCTCTCCGCGCTGGACAATCCGGCGGCGGTCATTCTCAAGGTGGGTGACTCGGTCACCATCGACCACGCGCCTCAGACCGGCGAGGAGGTCAACCCCATCCTCAACGGCTACAGCCTCACCATCGACGGCAAGGCCACGCCGGACCCCATCGTCTCCCCGGAGCCCGCCCCCGATGCCTCTCCGGCCCTCTCCGCTGAATCCGCAGCTCCCGCCGCCTGACGGTATGGAATGCCCCGGACCGACTCAAGCTCGGCCCGGGGCATTTTTTTGCCTGCGCGTCCACTCCTGGATCAGCCGCAGCGCCTCCGGCGACAGGAGGAGCAGGGCTGCCAGATTGGGCAGCGCCATCATACCGTTGCACACGTCGGCCAGCTGCCAGACCGTCCCCACGTCCCCGATGCTCCCCAGGACCACGCAGGCCAGAAAGACCATGCGGTAGACGCCCGTCCAGCGGCCGGTGCCGGTGAGGTATTCCAGTCCCTGCTCCCCGTAATAGCTCCAGCCCAGCAGGGAGGAGAAGGCGAACATCAAAAGGCAGACCGCCACAAAGGGTCCCCCCCACCGGCCCATCACCGTGGCAAAGGCCGCTCCCGACAGGGCCGAGCCCACCATGGAGCTGTCCACCGTCCCCGCCTGGATGGCCCCCAGGGCCGTCTGGGGCACGTACACGCCGGAGACCAGAATGACCAGGGCGGTAACCGTGCAGACCAGCAGCGTGGCGATAAAGACCTCAAACAGGCCCCACATGCCCTCCTCCGCCGGCTCATCCACGTCCGCCGCGGCGTGGGCCATGGCGGAGGAGCCCAGACCGGCCTCGTTGGTGAACACGCCCCGGGCCACGCCGTAGCGCATGGCTGCCGCCATGCCGTATCCCATCCCGCCGCCCAGGGCCGCCTTGGGTGTCAGGGCCTGGGTGACGATCTCCGCCAGGGCCGCCGGTATGGCGGCGGCATGGCGGGCCAGCACCAGCACCCCCCCGCCCAAAAAGAGCAGCGCCATCACCGGCACCAGCTTTTCGCTTACCCGCCCGATGCGGCCGATGCCGCCCAAAATAACCAGGCCGGTGAGGACGGCGGTCACGCACCCCACCGCCAGACGGTCCCAGCCGAAGGCGTGCTCCAGAGAGGTGGCGATGGAGTTGGCCTGCACCATATCCCCGCCGCCGATGGAGGCGCACACGCAGAAGAGGGAGAACATCATCGCCAGCGGGCGCAGCTTCAGTCCCCGCTCCATGTAGTCCATGGGCCCACCCTGCCATGCGCCCGCGCTGTTCCGCCGCCGGTAGCGGACCGCCAGCGTCTTTTCCGCGCAGCCGGTCATCATCCCCAGAAAGGCGGAGACCCACATCCAAAACACCGCGCCCGGCCCGCCGTAGAAGATGGCGGTGGCCACGCCGGCGATGCTGCCGGTGCCGATGGTGGAAGCCAGAGCGGTGGAGAGGGCCTGGAACTGGGTCAGCCCCTTCCCTTTCCCCCGCCCGCGTTTGCGCAGCAGCGAGCCCAGCGTCGCCCGCAGCCACAGCCTGCATTCAAACACCTGAAAGAATCCGCTGCGCAGGGAATAGTAGAGCCCCAGCAGCAAAAAGCCGCCCAACAGCCAGGGATTCCAGATCCAGCCGCCGAGCCGCTCTAAAAAAACCATGTCCACACCTCCTCTACTCAGGAGTATGTGGACATGGCCCAAAAAATGCCGTCAAAGACGGCGCACAAGGCCAAAAAGAAGGACCCGACCGTCGTGTCCTCTCTTTGGAAAAACGGATACAATCCGGGCATATACAGGCGCCCAGCAACCGGCCCTCTGGGCAGCGGAACCCAAAAAGAAACACCAGCGAATGGCTGGTGTTTCTTTTTGGAGGCGCCACCCAGACTCGAACTGGGGGTAAAGGTTTTGCAGACCTCTGCCTTACCACTTGGCTATGGCGCCGGAAATCGGAGACCCACAGTCTCCTGGAGCAGGTGACGAGGCTCGAACTCGCTACCTCCACCTTGGCAAGGTGGCGCT
>CABUJV010000058.1 GCA_902492005.1 uncultured Eubacteriales bacterium | reverse complement strand
GAGGGTCCACCCGTTCCCATTCCGAACACGGCAGTTAAGCTCATCTGCGCCGAAAATACTTGGCTGGCGACGGCCCGGGAAGATAGGTAACGCCAACACAGAAAAGCGGACAGAAGATTCTGTCCGCTTTTCTTATTGAGAGGAGAAGAACCCTCATGCAGTACACACACATTGTGCCGGCCCGGTTTTGCAGCCGACCCAACCGCTTCATCGCGGAGGCAGAGCTGCCCGACGGCAGCCGGGAACGAGTCCATGTGAAGAATACAGGCCGGTGCAGGGAGCTGCTGGTTCCGGGCGCGCGCATCTATCTGGAGGGCGCGGCCCACCCGGCGCGCAAGACCCGCTTCGATCTGGTGGCGGTGGAAAAGGGGTCCAGGCTTATAAACATGGATGCGCAGGCTCCCAACCAGGTCTTTGGCGAGTGGGCCCGGACGGGTGGTTTTGTGCCGGAACTGACCCTGCTGCGCCCGGAGACGGTCTGGGGGAGATCCAGATTCGACTTTTACTGGGAGGCGGGAGAGCGGCGGGGGTTTGTCGAGGTCAAGGGGGTCACCCTGGAAGAGGATGGGGCCGTGTTCTTTCCGGATGCACCCACGGAGCGGGGCGTCAAGCACGTGGAGGAACTGACAGCCTGCCGGACGGAGGGCTATGAGGCAGCTCTCTTTTTCGTGGTCCAGATGGAGGACGTCAAATGGCTGGCCCCGAATGACAGGACCCATCCCGCCTTTGGGGCGGCCGTCCGTCAGGCGGCCGCCGCGGGGGTGAAGATCTTGGCCCATACCTGCCGCGTGCGGCCAGATGTCCTGGAGCTTTCCGGACCGGTCCCAGTGCGCTTGGACCCTGAAAATGAATGTTAGAGGAATACAAATTGCATGAAAAGAAGAAGAAGATGCCTGCAAATTCCGTAATACCTCCGAAAGTGCAGGAGGCCTCTTGACATGACGCAAAAAATCCGGTAGACTGCTTTTGTCAAGCAAGGGCGCTGTGGATGAAAGACCATCCGCAGCGCCCGTTGTGTTTTTCAGAGATGGAAGCGGCCCTCTTCTCGAGAACACAGCAATGGCATGAAAACGCGCAAAGACGCGCGCTCCACGGAAAGAGGGAGCGTGCGTTTTTTCGTTTGAGGAGGAGCGTATTATGACAGAAGAAGTATGGAGTGCCCTGAACGGTCAAGTTTTTGGCGTCTGGTTTCTGATCGGCGCCGCACTGGTCTTCTGGATGCAGGCCGGCTTCGCCATGGTGGAGGCAGGGTTTACCAGAGCCAAGAACGCCGGCAACATCATCATGAAGAACCTGATGGATTTCTGCATCGGCACGGTGGTATTTATCCTCATTGGCTTCAGCTTGCTGCTGGGCGAGGACCTGTTGGGCCTGATCGGCAAACCGGGCTTTGATATCTTTACCAGCTATGCCGCGTTTGACTGGTCCAACTTTGTGTTTAACCTGGTGTTTTGCGCCACCACCGCGACCATCGTCTCCGGCGCCATGGCGGAGCGGACGAAATTTCTGTCCTACTGCATCTATTCCGCGGTGATCTCGGCACTCATCTATCCCATTGAAGCCCACTGGATCTGGGGCGGCGGCTGGCTGGCCCAGATGGGCTTCCACGATTTTGCCGGATCCTGCGCCATCCATATGGTGGGCGGCATCAGCGCCCTGATCGGCGCCAAGATGCTGGGCCCCCGGATCGGCAAGTTCAGCCGTGACAAGAGCGGCAAGATTACACAGGTAAATGCCTTCCCCGGCCACAACCTTCCGATAGGCGCTCTGGGCGTATTCATCCTGTGGCTGGGCTGGTACGGCTTCAACGGCGCTGCTGCCACCTCTCTGGAGCAGTTGGGCTCCATCTTCGTGACCACCACGATTGCCCCGGCGGTAGCGACCGTCACCTGCATGATCTTCACCTGGGTCAAGTACGGGAAGCCGGACGTCTCCATGTGCCTGAACGCCTCCCTGGCGGGCCTGGTGGCCATCACCGCCCCGTGCGACGTGACGGATGCGCTGGGCTCCATTGTCATCGGCGCGGTGGCCGGCGTCCTGGTGGTCTTTGGCGTCTGGGTGCTGGATTACAAGCTGCGCATTGACGATCCGGTGGGCGCCGTGGCAGTCCACTGCCTGAACGGCATCTGGGGTACCATCGCGGTGGGCCTCTTTGCCACCACGGCGGCCCCCGGGAACGATACATATGTGGGCCTATTCTACGGCGGCGGCGTCCGCCTCCTGGGTCTGCAGCTGCTGGGCATGGTCTCCGTCATCTTGTGGACGGCGGTCACCATCACCATCACCTTCCTGGTCATCAAGAAAACAGTGGGCATCCGCGTCAGTCAGGAGGAGGAGATCACCGGACTGGACGCCACGGAGCACGGCCTGCCCTCCGCCTATGCCGACTTTGCCCCGACGACCAGCCTGACCTCTCTGCCGGAAGAGAACGCCTACCCCGAGCCCGTTGCTCCGAAGGCCCGTGTGGACGAGCCGGCGCCGGTCCAGGTAGCCTCCAGGCCCAGGACCGCCCCGGAGTCCGGCGTGAAGCTGAGCAAGGTCACCATCCTCTGCAATCAGGCCAAGTTTGAGGACCTGAAGACCGCGATGAACCGCATCGGCGTCACCGGGATGACCGTAACCCAGGTGCTGGGCTGCGGGATCCAGAAGGGCAAGACGGAGTACTACCGCGGCGTTCCCATGGCCATCAATTTGCTGCCCAAGGTGCAGGTGGAGATCGTCGTGTCCAAGGTGCCGGTAGCCGAGGTGATCGACGCGGCCAAGAAATCCCTGTATACCGGCCACATCGGTGACGGCAAGATCTTCGTCTATGATGTGGAAAACGCAGTCAAGGTCCGTACCGGCGAGGAGGGCTACGACGCCCTCCAGGGCGAAGAATAAACGGGCTCCTGATTCCCCTCTCCTTTTTTGCGTCCCAATACTCTGCTGATTCTGCCATGCGGCGTCCCGGACTGGACAGGTCCGGGACGCCGCATTATAATAGCATGCAAAGGCGGAACACCGCACGAAGGAGAAGCATATGGACTTGTTCGCAGTGACAAAAGAGATCGCACCCAAGGGGAAGGCGTACCTCATCGTTCGGCGTGGGCCCGGCGGGGCGGCGCTGGAGGAGGCGCTGGCCGACCGGATCGGGGCGCTGGGAGAACAGGGCGCAGAGCACATCTATCTGGCCTCGACCGACCGGGAGGCTCCCCTGGCGGAGGGACAGAGGCTGGGAGCTTGGCAGCTGGCCTTCCGCCATGAGATGTGGACCATGGAGCGGGGGCTGGGGCCGGACCGGCCCCGCCCGGAGGGCAGGCTGGTGCTGGAGCCCCTGCGCCGGGAGCAGGGAGGGCTGTGGCTGGACCAGTATAACCACAGCTTCTTCGGCGTGCCGAACTCGGCCACCTATGGAGGGGAGGAGCTGAAGGAGCTTTTGGCGGGAGAGCCGCGCTCCGGCTTTGCCCGGCTGGGCGGTGCGGCCGTAGGTATCTACGAGCTGGGCTTCCAGGAGGAGACGCCGGAGATCGAGGGGATCGCCCTCCTGCCGGACTACTGGGGCCAAGGGCTGGGCCGGGAGCTGCTGCTGGCAGTCATGGACCGGCTGGCGGCGGCGGGGTACCCGGCCTGCTGGCTCCGGGTGTCCTCCGCCAATGGGCCCGCCTGGGGCCTTTACCGCTGGGCGGGCTTCCGTCCGGTCGAGGCGCTGTCCCGCTGGTACGAGGCGGTGCCGGTCTGAGCTGTCTCAAAAGCGCCGCCTCACGGGAGACGGCGCTTTTCAATACCCTCAGATGGGAAGGTCCGGGCCGTGATAGTCCCTAGGCGGATATTCTCCGTTGAAGCCGCCCCGGGACCGGCGCTCCGGGTCGTACTCCTCCGGCCGGGGCGGAAAGCCGGAGACCGGGCCAGGATTCTGCGCCACCGCCTCATAGAAGCCGGCGCAGGAGCAGGCCAGATAGGGTGCGAGCCAGAGGACAAGGGGCAGAGTGAGCAGGCAGGCCAGCAACCAGAAGAGCAGGGTGAGCCGCACATAGCTGGAACAGATCCGCATGAACAGATGGTTTGCGAGGGCGGCGGCGATGTACATTCCGGCGCTGTAAATCAGCGCGGTCAGCAGGAACCAGCCCAGGAAGGAGAACAGCAGAACAAAAAAGTTCCATCGGTGGCCCACCATGAGGTCCTTGCTCTCATCCAGGGCTTCGCCGGCCCGGTACTCCGGTTTGTCCAGCAGGATGTAGCAGGCCAGAGCGTAGCGGAGCACCCTGGAGTAGAGGAATACCATAAAGCCCGCCATGAGGCCCAGATTCAGCAGGCTGCCGGCGAGCCAGGCCAGCCCTTCGGAGAGAGCCGCCAGCAGAAAAACGAATACGCTGGCAAGATAGAGCGCCGCGGACGAGAGAAGAGCGCCCAGCAACGTCCACAAAAAGGTGAAGAGGAAGATCTGGAGGGTGAGGAGCAGTACCCGACCGGCCTGAGGGATGCCGCAGAACAGATCGCGCCAGCTCGTCTCCTGCCCCCGCCAGAGCTTCAGACCATAGCCCAGATACCCGTAGGTCAGCACGACACAAAACAGGGCGGCCAGGAGGCCCAAAAAGAAGAGCAGGGAGGAAAGTCCGCCGGACACAGAGGCGGCAGAGCGATAGAGCGGGTGCTCCGACACGCCGGCAGCCGCCAGGGAGGCGAGGTTCAGAAGGGGGCGGGCAGCCAGCAGCATCAGCACGCCGGGAACGACCCAGAGGAGAAGGAAGAACAGCAGAGTGATCCAGCGGGGACTGGGCCGGGCCTGCCGGATGACGGCCTTGGCGGCCGCCTTGACTTGCGGACGGTTGAATCCCATGGGGGGTCCCTCCTGTTCTTCAGATGCTTTATCTTATCATATGGACCATCCGGTTGTAAAGGCCGGGGCCGACGGTCAAAAACGCCCGGAGAGGGGTCCCCCTCCGGGCGTTGGAGTCATCTGCGTCCGGCGCCGCCGCCGCGGGAACCCCCTCCGCCGCCGCGCCGGCCGCCGAAGCTTCCGCCGCGGGAACCACC
>CABUJV010000057.1 GCA_902492005.1 uncultured Eubacteriales bacterium | reverse complement strand
AACTCGCGGAGCAGACGGTCCACGATGATCTCCAGATGGAGCTCGCCCATGCCGGCGATGATGGTCTGGCCCGTCTCCTCGTCGGTGTAGGTCTTGAAGGTGGGATCCTCCTCGGCCAGCTTCATCAGAGCAATGCCCATCTTCTCCTGCCCGGCCTTGGTCTTGGGCTCGATGGCCACGCGGATGACGGGCTCGGGGAACTCCATGGACTCCAGGATGATGGGGGCCTTCTCGTCGCACAGCGTGTCGCCGGTGGTGGAGTTCTTCAGGCCCACCACGGCAGCGATGTCGCCGGAGTAGCAGCACTCGATGTCCTCACGGTGATTGGCGTGCATCTGCAGGATCCGGCCGATGCGCTCCTTCTGCTTCTTGGTGGAGTTCAGAACGGAGGTGCCGGTATTCAGGATGCCGGAATACACGCGCACGAAGGACAGCCGGCCCACGAAGGGATCGGTAGCGATCTTGAAGGCCAGGGCGGAGAAGGGAGCCTCATCGCTGGCGGGACGCTCGTCCTCCTCGTCCGTCTCGGGATTGATGCCCTTGATGGCGGGGATGTCCACCGGGGAGGGCATATAATCCACGATGGCATCCAGCAGCTTCTGCACACCCTTGTTCTTGTAGGAGGTGCCGCAGGTCACGGGGACAAACTTGTTGTCGATGGTGCCCTGGCGGATGACCTTCCGGATCAGCTCCTGGGGAATGGGCTTCTCGTCCAGGGCCAGCTCCATGATCTCGTCATTGAGATCGGCGCAGGCGTCAATCAGCTTGGTGCGGTACTCCTGGGCCAGCTCCATCATATCCTCGGGGATGGGCTCCACCCGCATGTCCTTGCCCATCTCGTCGTAGTAGATGTCGGCGTCCATCTCCACCAGGTCGATGATGCCCTTGAAGGTATCTTCGCTGCCGATGGGGAGCTGGATGGGCACGGCATTGCACTTGAGGCGGTCATGGATCATGCGCAGGACGTTGTAGAAGTCTGCGCCCATGATGTCCATCTTATTGACGTAGATCATGCGGGGCACATGGTAGTGGTCGGCCTGACGCCACACGGTCTCGGACTGGGGCTCCACGCCGCCCTTGGCGCACATGACGGTCACGGAGCCGTCCAGCACGCGCAGGGAGCGCTCCACCTCGACGGTGAAGTCCACGTGGCCCGGGGTGTCGATGATGTTGATCCGGGTCTGGGGAAACTGGTCCTTGGTGCCCTTCCAGTAGCAGGTGGTGGCGGCGGAGGTGATGGTGATGCCGCGCTCCTGCTCCTGGGCCATCCAGTCCATGGTGGCGGTGCCCTCGTGGGTCTCGCCGATCTTATAGTTGACGCCGGTATAGAACAGGATCCGCTCGGTGGTCGTGGTCTTGCCTGCGTCAATATGGGCCATGATGCCAATGTTTCTGGTATTCTCTAAGGTTACTTTTCTAGGCATACTCTAATAACTCCTTAACCTACCAGCGGTAATGCGCGAAGGCCTTGTTGGACTCAGCCATCTTGTGGGTGTCCTCGCGCTTTTTGACCGCGGAGCCGAGGTTGTTGGCGGCGTCCATGATCTCGCCGGCCAGCCGCTCCTTCATGGTCTTCTCGCTGCGGGCGCGGGCATAGTTGGTCAGCCAGCGCAGACCCAGGGTCTGGCGCCGCTCAGGCCGCACCTCGATAGGCACCTGGTAGGTGGCACCGCCCACACGGCGGGCCTTGACCTCCAGGGACGGCATGATGTTCTCCAGAGCAGTGGTGAAGACCTCCAGGGGGTCCTTGCCGGTCTTTTCCTTGATGATATCGAAAGCACCGTAGACCACTTTCTGGGAGACACCCTTCTTGCCGTCCAGCATAATGCTGTTGACCAGCTTGGTCACCAGCACGGAGTTATACAGGGGATCGGGCAGGATCTCCCGCTTGGGTACGTTTCCTCTTCTGGGCACTTTGCTTCCCTCCTTCACAGTATGATTTCATAGGTACTCGAAACCTGTTTTAAAAACAGGCCCCGTGTAAAGACAAGTGCCTGCTTGTCCAGTGCCTCACAAGGGAGACGCCCCCTATTATATAGGTAAGCGCATCTTGCAAGGACAACTGCCTTGCGCTATGAGCGCAAAAGATGTTCCATCGCTAAGGAAGTAATGAAGATTACTTCTTGCCGCCCTTGCCGGCCTTGGGACGCTTGGCGCCGTACTTGGAGCGGGCCTGCATACGGCCGTTGACGCCCTGGGTGTCCAGCGTGCCGCGGATGATGTGGTAACGAACGCCGGGCAGGTCCTTGACACGGCCGCCGCGGATCATGACCACGGAGTGCTCCTGCAGGTTGTGGCCTACACCGGGAATATAAGCGGTGACCTCGTAGCCGTTGGTGAGACGCACACGGGCGATCTTACGCAGTGCGGAGTTCGGCTTCTTCGGGGTGGAGGTACGAACAGCGGTGCACACGCCTCTCTTCTGAGGAGAAGGCAGGTCGGTCTCGCGGTTCTTCAGGGTGTTCAGGCCATGCTGCATGGCGGGGGACTTGGACTTGTCAATGGCAGTCTTGCGGCCCTTCCGAACGAGCTGGTTAAACGTAGGCATGGATGTTCCTCCTTTCTTTGGGAATCATTTTATTATTTTAACAGGATAATCCGGGGATTATTCTGCCAAAACCAAATAGCAGCGCGGAAAACGAAAGCCGGCCCGGGATTCACTCCTTCACCAGCGCGGCCACGGCGGCACCCACGGCGATTCCGCAGGCGGCGCCCATCTCGCGCATGGCGTTCGCCCACTCCACGCCCACCTGCCGCTGGGCGCACAGCTCCTCAATGGGAGCCGTTACATTTGGGTCTGCATCCTTCGCCAGGAATACCCGGAGGGCACGTCCGTCCTGAACGGCCCGGCGGGTCTGTTTTGCACCCACCACCCGGGGTCCGGCCTTGAGCTCGGTCAGCACCGTCATCCCCCCTGTGTCCGATTTTACCGCAGATCGGGGTGCTTACCACCCTGTTTTGGGCGCAATTTCCCCAATCCAACGAATAGGCATTGTATCACGAAACCACGGGGATGTCAACCGGTAAAATCATTTGAAATGCCGCCGGTTCAAAAAAGCCGCCCGGTCCATACCCCGGGCATCCCGGCGCAGCCGTCTCTGCGCCGGGGCGGTTACGGTTTCGACGCCTCCAGCCTGCCCAGGGGACGGTAGACGGTGAAGTACATGGTGAGCAGACAGGCCAGCCCGCCCACCACGTTGGAAATGGGCTCAGCCCAGAACACCCCGTCCGCCCCCATTCCCAGCACGGGCAGCAGAAGGGTCAGGGGAGCCACGATGAAAGCCTTGCGCAGCAGGGAGAAAAATACCGCAAATTTGGACTTTCCCAGCCCTACGAAGGTGGACTGGCCGATGAACTGGAAAGACATGCAGAAAAAGGCTGCAAAGTAGATGCGGAAGGCCGGGATGCCGGCGGCGATCAGGTCGGCCTCGTCGTTGAAGATGCGGATCAGGCCTTCGGGGACAGCCAGCGTCATGGCCCAGGCCGCCAGGGAGTAGAGCATGGTCACCGCCGCCGTGAAACGGATGCCCTGCCGCACCCGGTCATACTCCTCCGCCCCGTAGTTATAGCCCAGCACCGGCTGACAGCCGTTGGTGACGCCCTGTACGGGCATGGAGATGACCTCCCGCACCGAGTTGATGATGGTCATGATCCCCACATAAAGGTCCCCGCCATACCGCTGCAGGGAGGCGTTGCACAGGATCTGCACCAGGCTGTTGGTCATGGCCATGACAAAGCCGGACATGCCCAGGCCCAGAATCCGTCTGACCCGTGAGGCTTTCAGCCGCAGGCAGGACGCCTTCAGGCGGAGCAGGGCCCGCCGCCCGGTGAGAAACCGCAGCACCCACACGGCGGAGCAGAGCTGAGAGAGGACGGTGGCCAGAGCGGCGCCCTGTACCCCCATGTCCAGCGCAAAAATGAAGATGGGGTCCAGCACGATGTTCACCACCGCCCCCAGCGCCACCGTGCACATCCCCATCTTGCCGAACCCCTGGGAGTTGATAAACGGATTCATGCCCAGGCCCACCATGACAAAAAGGGTGCCGGCCGCGTAGATGGTCAGGTAGGCGTCGGCATAGGGGAAGGTGTCCGGACTGGCCCCGAACAGATAGAGGATGGGCTTTTTGAACCGCAGGATGACCACAGTCAGCGCCGCCCCCACCAGAAGCAGGAGGGTAAAGGAGTTTCCCATGACGTGCTCGGCCTCTTCCTCCTCTCCCCTGCCCCGGCAGATGGAGCACAGGGGAGCGCCCCCCATGCCGCACAGGTTGGCAAAGCCCATAAGGATGGAGATGATGGGCAGGCACAGCCCCAGGCCCGTGAGCGCCAGGTGGCCCGGCAGCCGCCCCAGATACATCCGGTCCACGATGTTGTAGAGGATATTGATGAGCTGGGCCGCCGTCATGGGCCCAGCCAGCATGAGGATGTTGCGGGAGATGCTCCCCTTGGAAAAATCATTTTGCCGTTCCGCCGTTGGAACCCCCTCCTCGCCTTGTGTTCTGACTGGAAAAAGCATACGATAGGATTATACTATTATCTCAGATCCGGGACAAGAGCTTCTCCCCGGTCCTGCGCACAAAGAAAGGACGGTTTTTGAGCGGACAGAAGGCGCTGCCGGCCGGCAGCGCCTTCTGCTGTTTCCATCAGACCCGCTTCCACACGGGGCCCTGGGGGGTATCGGTGACCTCTATGCCCATGGCTTTGAGCTGATCCCGAATGGCGTCGGCCTCGGCAAAATTCTTGGCCTTCTTGGCGGCGGTGCGGGCCTCCACCAAGGCGTCGATCTCGCCGTCGCCCTCGGCCGGGGCCGCCTGAGCCGCCGCTTTCTCCCGGAGCATCTCCGCCTTTCGCAGCAGATCCAGCCCCAGTACCTGGTCGAAGCGGCCGACCAAGGAGCGCTTGGTGGCATCGTTCAGACCGGACTTCAGCACGTCGTACAGGCGGGTAATCCCCAAAGAGGTGTTCAGGTCGTTGCCGAGCGCCTCCCGGAAGGCATCCTTGTAGGGCGCGGCGGCGGCTTCATCCACCGCTCCCTCATCCTTCAGGGCAGCCACCCGGGCCACCAGCTTGTCGTAGGTGGTTCTGGCGTTGTCCAGATTGTCCCAGGAGAAGGTCAGTCCCTTGCGGTAGTGGGACTGGAGGCAGAACAGCCGGTAGACCAGCGGGTCGTATCCCTTCTCCTCCAGCAGGGAGACGGTGAGAAATTCCCCCTTGGACTTGCTCATCTTGCCGTCGGCGGTGTTGAGGTGGTGGACGTGCATCCAGTATTTGCACCAGGGATGGCCGAGATAGGACTCGGACTGGGCGATCTCGTTGGTGTGGTGGGGGAAGGCGTTGTCGATGCCGCCGCAGTGGATGTCCAGATACTCGCCCAGATACTTCATGGAAATGCAGGAGCACTCGATGTGCCAGCCGGGATAACCCACGCCCCAGGGGGAGTCCCACTTGAGGGCCTGATCCTCGAACTTGGACTTGGTGAACCAGAGGACGAAGTCGTTCTTGTTGCGCTTGTTGGCGTCCTCCTCCACGCCCTCCCGGACGCCCACGGCCAGATTCTCCTCGTCATGGTCGTTGAACACATAATAGTGCTCCAGCTTGGAGGTGTCAAAATACACGTTGCCGCCGGCCAGATAGGCGTGCCCGGTGTCGATCAGTTTGGTAATCACCTTAATATAGGAATCAATCATACCGGTGGCGGGCTGAACCACGTCCGGATATTTGATGTTCAGCTTTTTGCAGTCGTCAAAGAAGGCTTCGGTATAAAACCGGGCGATCTCCATGACGGTCTTGTGCTCCCGCTGGGCCCCCTTGAGCATCTTATCCTCGCCGGTGTCGGCGTCGGAGGACAGGTGCCCTACGTCGGTGATGTTCATCACCCGCGTTACGTCGTAGCCGTCGTAACGCAGGAATTTTTCCAGCACATCCTCCATGATATAGCTGCGCAGATTGCCGATGTGGGCGAAGTGATAGACGGTGGGGCCGCAGGTATACATCGACACCCTGCCGGGCTCATGGGGGACAAAGTCCTCTTTTTTATGGCTGGCGGAATTATACAGTTTCATACGTTTTTACTCCTTGCCTGTTCATCCAGTAATTGTTCCAGCCACTCCAGCCGGGAGCTGAGGGCCTGCAGTTCCTTTTGCACGGGA
>CABUJV010000056.1 GCA_902492005.1 uncultured Eubacteriales bacterium | reverse complement strand
AGGTGGTGGTGGACCGCCTGGTCATCAAGGAGGACATGGCCCGCCGCCTCACCGATTCGGTGGAGATCGCCGCCAACCTGTCCGGCGGACTGGTGGTGGTCAACATCGTGGGGGAGGACCGGGACATCCTCTTCTCCCAGAACTACGCCTGCGAGGACTGCGGCATCTCCATCGAGGAGCTCTCCCCCCGCATGTTCTCCTTCAACAACCCCTTCGGGGCCTGCCCCACCTGCACCGGTCTGGGGGCTCAGCTCAAGGCGGACCCGTCCCTCATTATCCCAAACCCCGGCCTCTCCATTCTGGAGGGGGCCATCACCGCTTCGGGCTGGAACAACGTCAAGTCCGACTCCATCTCCCGCATGTACTTCGAGTCTCTGGCCCAGAAGTACAAGTTCAAGCTGAACACCCCAGTGAAGGAGCTGCCGCCCGAGGTGCTGGACGTCATCCTTTACGGCACCAAGGGAGAGAAGCTGAAGCTGACCTACGACCGGGCCAACGGCCAGGGGACGCTGTACCAGGCCTTCGAGGGCGTGGTGAACAACCTGGAGCGCCGCTACAGGGAGACCCAGTCCGACGGGATGCGCCGGGAGCTGGAGGAGTGCATGGCCGAGCAGCCCTGTCCCGACTGCGGCGGCAAACGGCTGCGGAAGGAGGCCCTGGCGGTCACCGTGGGGGGCATCAGCATCTACGAGTTCTGCCAGAAGCCGGTGACCGAGGCTCTGGCCTTCGTGGACGCGCTGGAGCTTTCCCCCCAGAAGATGCTCATTGCCGAGCGCATTTTGAAGGAGATCAAAAGCCGGCTGGGCTTTCTCCAGTCGGTGGGCCTGCAGTACCTGACTCTGAACCGGGCGGCCGCCTCCCTGTCCGGCGGCGAGAGCCAGCGCATCCGCCTGGCCACCCAGATCGGCTCCTCCCTGATGGGGGTGCTGTATATCCTGGACGAGCCCTCCATCGGCCTGCACCAGCGGGACAACGACAAGCTGCTGGCCACCCTCAAGCACCTGCGGGACCTGGGCAACACCCTTCTGGTGGTGGAGCACGACGAGGACACCATGCGCCAGGCCGACTATATCGTGGACATCGGCCCCGGGGCCGGGGTCCACGGCGGACAGGTGGTGGCCTGCGGCACCGCCGAGGAGATCATGAACACCCCCGGCTCCATCACCGGCGACTACCTGTCCGGCCGCAGAAAGATCCCCGTCCCCGCCCAGCGGCGCAAGGGCAACGGCCATACGCTCACCATCCGGGGGGCGGCGGAGAACAACCTGCGGCACGTGGACGTGTCCATCCCCCTGGGTGCCTTCACCTGCGTCACCGGCGTGTCCGGCTCGGGCAAGTCCTCCCTCATCAACGAGATCCTCTACAAAAAGCTGGGGGCCGACCTGAACCGGGTTAAGGTCCGTCCCGGCAAGCATGACTGCATCGAGGGGGAGGAGTTTTTGGACAAGGTCATCAACATCGACCAGTCCCCCATCGGCCGCACCCCCCGGTCCAATCCGGCCACCTACACCGGGCTGTTCAACGACATCCGCGACCTGTTCGCCACCACCGCCGACGCCAAGGCCCGGGGTTACGGGCCCGGCCGGTTCTCCTTCAACGTCCGGGGCGGCCGGTGCGAGGCCTGCGCCGGCGACGGCCTCATCAAGATCGAGATGCACTTCCTCCCCGACATCTATGTGCCCTGCGAGGTCTGCAAGGGCAAGCGCTACTACCGGGAAACCCTGGAGGTGCGCTACAAGGGCAAAAACATCTACGAGGTGCTGGAGATGACGGTGGAGGAGGCCCTGGGCTTCTTCGAGAATCTGCCCAAGCTGTACAACAAGCTCCAGACCCTGTACGAGGTGGGCCTGAGCTACGTCAAGCTGGGCCAGCCCTCCACCGAGTTGTCTGGCGGCGAGGCCCAGCGGGTGAAGCTGGCCACCGAGCTGGCCAAGCGCTCCACGGGCAAGACCATCTATATCCTCGACGAGCCCACCACCGGCCTGCACACCGCCGACGTCCACAAGCTCATCGAGGTGCTCCAGAAGCTGGTGGACGCGGGCAACAGCGTGGTGGTCATCGAGCACAATCTGGACGTCATTAAGACGGCGGACTACCTGATCGACCTGGGCCCCGAGGGCGGCGACGGCGGCGGCAGCATCGTCTGTGCCGGCACCCCCGAGGAGGTGGCCCGGTGCGCCGCCTCCTACACCGGCCGCTACCTCAAGCGCATGCTGTAGGGATCACCCTCCATTTCCCAAATTTTTATGAAATCTTCCTGTTATACCCCCGCCGCTTATGGTAGAATAAAGGTAACTTTTCTGCCGATGAGGTGACGCATTTGGATTTCTCACAGTGGCTGACGGAAAATCCCGCCGGCGAGCTTTTCTATACCTTTCTCATCGCCATGCTTCCGGTGGTGGAGCTGCGGGGCGCCATCCCCGTGGGCGTAGGGCTGCTGGGGCGGAGCGCCCTGCCCTCGGTGTATCTGGCCGCCGTGCTGGGCAACATGCTCCCCGTGCCCTTCATCATCGTCTATATCCGCCGCATCTTCCAGTGGCTGCGCAGGCGCAGCCGCCGCCTGGACAGCCTGGTGACCCGCCTGGAGACCAAGGCACACCTGAAGGGCCGGATGGTCACCCGGTACAAGTACCTGGGCCTGTGTATTCTGGTGGCCATCCCCCTGCCCGGCACCGGGGCCTGGACCGGGGCCCTGGTGGCCGCCTTCCTGGATATGCGGCTGCGCAGCGCCGTGCCCGCCATTTTCCTGGGCGTGCTCATCGCCGGGGTTCTGGTGTCCCTGGTCACCGGCGGCGTGATCGCGGCATTTTTTTAACAAACGCCCCCTTTTCCGCATAGAATGGCGCGGAGGTGGGTACTGTGCTGCAAGCAATCGTGGAAATCCTGCTGTCCCTTCTGGCCGTCTTCGGGCTGCTCTGTCTGAGCTGGCTGCTCTTCGGGCGGCTGCTCTCCCCCGCGTCCTGGTCCGCCCCGGCCTATGCCGTGGTGCCCGCCCGGGGGGACGCAGCCGGTCTGGAACAGACGGTGAAGGGACTTTTGTGGCTTCGGGCAGGCCATCTGGAGCGCTTCACCCTGGTCATCGCCGACACCGGGCTGGACAGCGAGGGCCGCAGGCTGGCCCGGCTGCTGGCCGGCCGGGAACCGGGGGTGCTCCTGTGCCCGCTGGCCGCGCTGCCCGACCGGCTGACGGAGGGCTAACCCAGAACGGGAGGTCGAGTACATATGGAGGAGACCCCGGCGCTGCAAAGCATCGACGGGACGGTGGACGCGGTGATCTTCCAGAATCCGGAAAACGGCTACACCGTCCTGCGTCTGGAGGTGGGCGCTCCGGAGCCGGTGACGGTGGTGGGGTGTATCCCCGGCGCGGCCCCCGGCGAAGGGCTGACCGTCACCGGCGCCTGGGCCCGCCACGCCTCCTACGGGGAGCAGTTCAAAGCCGAATCGGTGGAGCGCCGGGTCCCCGCCGGGGAGAAGGCCATGCTGGAATACCTGTCCTCCGGCGTCATTAAGGGGGTGGGCGCCGCCACCGCCCGGCGGCTGGTGGAGGAGTTCGGCGCCGACCTCTTCACCGTGCTGGAGGAGCAGCCGGAATTGCTGACCAAAATCAAGGGCGTCACCCGGAAGCGGGCCCTGGAGATCGGGGCGTCCTTCCGGCTCCAGATGGGAATGCGGCGGCTGCTGGACTTTCTGTCGGCCAACGGCCTGCCCCTCCAGCTGGGGATGCCCCTCTACCGCCGCTACGGCGCCCAGGCCCTGGAGGTGCTCCGGGACAATCCCTACCTGCTGGTAGACGAGGAGCTGGGGGTGGGCTTTTCCGCTGCCGACACGCTGGCCCTCCGTCTGGGCATGGAGGGGGACGACCCCCAGCGGGTGGAGGCGGGGCTCCTGTTCGAGCTGTCCCACAACCTGATGAACGGCCACACCTTTTTGCCCTGGCGCAAGCTGCTGTGGGCCACGGGGGCCCTCATCGGCCTGGAGGACGCCGGGCCCCTGGAGGACGCTCTGACTACTCTCATCGAACGGGGCGAGGTGGTCCGGGAATCCATCGCCGGGGAGGACGCCTGCTACCTGGCCCCCATGCAGGAGGCGGAGGAATACGTGGCCTTCCGCCTAGCCGAGATGGCCGCCCACGAGCTGCTCCCCCCCGCGGGGCTGGACGGGCTCATCGGGCGCATCGAGGCCGAGCAGGGCATCACCTACGCCCCCCAGCAGCGGCAGGCGGTGGAGCTGGCCGCCCGATCCCAGGTGATGCTGCTCACCGGCGGCCCCGGCACGGGCAAGACCACCTCCCTGCGGGGGGTGCTGGCCCTCTTCGACGCCCTGGGGCTGGAGACCGCCCTGGCGGCCCCCACCGGCCGCGCGGCTAAGCGCCTGGGGGAGACCTGCGGGGTGGAGGCGCTGACCATCCACCGGCTGCTGGAGACCCAGTTTGACAACCACACCGGCCAGTTGGTCTTTTCCCACTGTGAGGACGATCCCCTCCGGGCCGACGCCGTCATCGTGGACGAGACCTCCATGGTGGATATCTCCCTGATGCGGGCCCTGCTGGCCGCCCTGCGGGGGGACTGCCGCCTGATCCTGGTGGGGGACCCGGACCAGCTCCCCTCGGTGGGGCCGGGCAATCTGCTGTCCGACCTGATCCGCAGCGGGCGGGTACCCACGGTGCGGCTGACCGAGATCTTCCGTCAGGCCGCCGAAAGCGCCATCGTCATGAACGCCCACAGCGTCAACCGGGGTGAGGTGCCCGACCTGCATAACAACAAAAAGGACTTTTTCTTCCTCCGCCGCCGGGAACCCCAGCGGACGGCGGACACCATTGTGGAGCTGTGCCGGACCCGGCTGCCGGAAAAGATGGGCATTCCGGCGGAGCAGATTCAGGTCCTCTCCCCCACCCGCAAGCACACCACCGGCACCCAGTCTCTCAACGCCGCTCTCCAGGCGGCCCTGAATCCCCCGGCGGAGGACAAGCCGGAGCGGCGCTTCGGCCCCTTTCTCTTCCGGCAGGGGGACCGGGTGATGCAGGTGCGGAACAACTACGATTTGATGTGGAGGGCGGCGGACGGCCGGAGCTCGGGCCTGGGGGTGTTCAACGGCGACGTGGGCCGCATCACCGGGATCGACCCCCGGGGGGAGCGGATCACGGTGGACTTTGAGGGCCGGGTCGTGGAGTACACCCCCGACCTGCTGGGCGAGCTGGAGCCCGCCTACGCCATGACCGTCCACAAGGCCCAGGGCAGCGAGTACCGGGCGGTGATCCTGGCGGCCTGCGACGGGGCCCCCATGCTGCTGACCCGGGGGGTGCTCTACACGGCCATCACCCGGGCCCGGGAGCTGTTCATCGTGGTGGGGGACGAGGGCAAGGTAGTCCAGATGGTCCGCAACGACCGGCAGCAGCGGCGCTATTCCGGCCTGCGGGCCCGGCTGTCCGCGCAATAGCGAGCTTATGAAAGCCGGGCGGAGCGTGTCCACTTATAATCAAGTGCAAAGGTCAATGGTTGTTTCTTTTCTTTGATGTGAGCTATGATTTTCGAATCGACGGAACAAAACCGCCTTCGGCCGAATAACGGCCGAAGGCGGTTTTTTCACGCTTGTCCTCGTTCCTCCCGATACTGCTCCATGAACGCCTCGTCCTTGATCTCTAGGCCCCGCTCCCCGGCCCGGCCCTCCATGTGGTGGGTGAATTCATGGGCCAGCGTGCCGTAGAGCTCGTCCTCCCAGTCCTTCTGCCGCCAGTTCTCCTGCCGGGCCAGGGCGGCGAAGGAGCCATAGTACAGATTGATGAACTTTCCCATCATGCCGCTGTTGTGGTATTCCCCCATGATGTAGAGCTCCTCCCCCGGGAACTCCGGGTCGTGCTTGGCCTCGGGCAGCAGGCAGATGCCCCCGTTGAGCTCGTCGTAAAATTCCGGTGGGAACTCCTCGGCCATGCGGTCCAGCAGCTCCCCCGCCTGTTCAAAGGACAGGACCATCTCTATCCCTCCTTGGGCTTCCGCATCGTCAGCGAGATCCGCTTTTTCTTCTCCTCCACCTCCAGCACCCAAACGGTGACCACGTCCCCCACGGCGCAGACCTCGCTGGGGTGGCGGACCCGCCGCTGGCAAAGCTGGCTGATGTGGACCAGGCCGTCCTGGTGGACCCCGACGTCCACAAAGACTCCGAAGTCGATGACGTTGCGCACGGTGCCGGTGAGCTCCATGCCCGGCTTCAGGTCCTTGAGCTCCATCACGTCGGTGCGGAAGATGGGCTTGGGCAGCTCGTCCCGAGGGTCCCGGCCGGGCTTCAGCAGCTCCGCCACCAGATCCCGCAGGGTGGGCGCCCCCACGCCGCAGGCAGCCGCGGCCTTCTCCTCGCCGTAGGCCGCCACCCGGTCCCGCAGGTCCCCGATGGCCCCGGCCTTCACCCCCTTCAGGTCGTAGCCGCACAGCTCCAGCAGCGCCTCCGCCGCCGCATAGCTCTCCGGGTGGACGGCGGTGTTGTCCAGCACGTTTTTGCTCTCCGGCACCCGCAGAAAGCCCGCCGCCTGCTCAAAGGCCTTGGGCCCCAGCTTGGGCACCTTCAAAACCTGCCTTCGGGTGGTGAAGGCCCCGTTCTCCTCCCGGTATTTGACGATGTTTTTGGCGGTGGCGGCGTTGAGCCCCGAAACCCGGGTCAGCAGGGGAGCGGAGGCGGTGTTCAGGTCCACGCCTACGGCGTTGACGCAGTCCTCCACCACGCCGTTGAGGGTCTCGTCCAGCCGGGCCTGGGGCATATCGTGCTGGTACTGGCCCACGCCGATGGCCTTGGGGTCGATCTTCACCAGCTCGGCCAGGGGGTCCTGGAGCCTGCGCGCAATGGACACGGCGGAGCGCAGGTTCACGTCGTAGTCGGGGAACTCTTCGGCGGCCAGCTTGGACGCGGAATACACGCTGGCCCCCGCCTCGTTGACGATCATGTAGGACACCCCGTCCCCCAGGCGGCGGATGAGCTCCACCGTCATCTGCTCCGTCTCCCGGCTGGCGGTGCCGTTGCCGATGGCGATGTGCTCCACGCCGTGCTTCCGGACCAGTCCGGCCAGCACGCCGATGGCCTCCTGCTTTTTCCGTTCGCTGAAGGTGGGATAGACCACCGCCGTGTCCAGCACCTTGCCGGTGCCGTCCACCACCGCCACCTTGCAGCCCATGCGGTAGCCGGGGTCCAGCCCCATGGTCACATGGCCCTTCACCGGCGGCTGCATCAACAGGGGCCGGAGATTCAGAGCGAAATTGCGGATGGCGCCCTCGCTGGCCTCATCGGTGAGGTCATTTCGGATCTCCCGCTCCAGAGAGGGGCGCAGCAGGCGCTCCCAGGCGTCGTCCGCGGCGGCGCGGACCACGTCCATGGCCGCCCGGCCGGGGACCACCGCCCGGCGCAGGGCGACCCGGGCGGTCTCGCCGTCCAGCTCCACCTCCGCCCGCAGGATGTTCTCCCGCTCTCCCCGGTTGATGGCCAGGACCTGATGTCCCTGGACCCTG
>CABUJV010000055.1 GCA_902492005.1 uncultured Eubacteriales bacterium | reverse complement strand
ATGGCCTTGGTGCCCTCGGCGAAGGCGGGGAACTCAAATACGCCCATGGGGCCGTTCCACACCACGGTGCCCGCGCCCTTCACGGCGGCGGAGAAGGCCTCGATGGTTTTGGGGCCGATGTCCATACCCATCAGCTCGCCGGGGATGTCGGTCCCCTCCAGCACGGGCTGGGCGTCCTTGGAGAACTCGGCGGCGCACAGGTTGTCGGCGGGCAGCAGGAACTTCACGCCCTTGGCCTGGGCCTTGGCGATCATCTCGCGGGCGTAGTCCAGCTTATCCTCCTCCAGCAGGGACTTACCGATGCTGTGGCCCTGGGCCTTGGCGAAGGTGTAGGACATGCCGCCGCCGATGATGATGGCGTCGGCCTTCTCCAGCAGGTTGTTGATGACGTTGATTTTGTCGGAGACCTTGGCGCCGCCCAGCACAGCCACGAAGGGGCGCTGGGGGTTTTCCAGGGCCTTACCCATGATGTCCAGCTCCTTGCCGATGAGAAAGCCGGAGACGGCGGGCAGGTAGGCGGCCACGCCGGCGGTGGAGGCGTGGGCCCGGTGGACGGTGCCGAAGGCGTCGGAGACGTAGACCTGGGCCAGACCGGCCAGGGCCTTGGCAAAGGCGGGGTCGTTTTTCTCCTCGCCCTTGTCGAAGCGCAGGTTCTCCAGCAGCATGATCTGGCCGGGCAGAAGGGCCGCGGCCTTGGCCTGGGCGTCCGGGCCGATGATGTCCTTGGCGAAGAGGACCTCCTGGCCCAGCAGCTGGCTGAGATGCTGGGCGACGGGGGCCAGCGACAGGGACTGCTTCCACTCCCCCTTGGGCTTGCCCAGGTGGGAGCAGGCGATGACGGCGGCGTTCTGCTCCAGCAGATAGCGGATGGTGGGCAGGGCGGCCACGATGCGCTTATCGTCGGTGATGGCGCCGGTGGTTTTGTCCTGAGGCACGTTGAAATCGCAGCGGAGCAGGACCTTTTTTCCCGCGACATCAATGTCCCTTACCGTTTTTTTGTTGTAATTCATGGCTAAGCTCCTTTCAAAGATGGATGGTATGGAGAAGAGCAATGGATGGCGAACGCAGGGGGGGAGCAGGGGGCTTCAGCGCCGAATCTGGCCGGACTTCTGCCGGGCCCAGGCGGCGGGGCCGTCGGCGGCCAGTCCGGGAAAGTCCTGCTGGCGCAGGGCCTCGTAGGTCACGGCGGCCACGGTGTTGGCCAGATTGAGGCTGCGGGCCTCCGAGACCATGGGCAGCCGGACACAGCGCTCCGGGTACCGGTCCCGCAGCCACTGGGGCAGCCCGGCGGTCTCCCTGCCGAAAAACAGCCAGCAGCCGTCCCGGTACGGGGCGTCGCAGTAGCGAAGCCGGGCCCGGGTGGTGGTGAGCCACAGGTCAGGGTCGGGGTGCCGGGCGAAGAAGTCGTCCAGGCCTTCGTAGACGTGCAGGTCCACCAGGGACCAGTAGTCCAGCCCGGCCCGTTTCACGGCCTTATCCGAGATATCGAAGCCCAGGGGCCGGACCAGATGGAGGGCGCTGCCGGTGGCGGCGCAGGTGCGGGCGATGTTGCCGGTGTTCATGGGGATTTCCGGTTCCACCAAAACAATGTTTAGCATCTTACGAAACCTCCCGAACTTTCGTGCGTAGGCAAAGGCCCCGTTCAGCAGACCCCATTGTAACGCAAAGAAGGCAGAATTACAACACTAAAAAGCATAAATTCTGTACGAAATTTCTTTGTTTTCCCTACAGTTGAGCAAAAACGGCGGATTTTAGGAAATGGCTCTTTTCGAACGGGGTCCAATGTGGTATGATGAGACCACGGATAAGGAGCGTGAGAGCCTTGGAAGACAGCCAGTCCTGCCTGCGGGTGGTGGTGAAGGTGGGCACCTCCACCCTGACCCACGACACCGGCAAGCTGAATCTGAAGAACATGGAGCACCTGGCCCGCACCCTGGCCGATCTGGAGGGCATGGGACATGAGATGATTCTGGTGTCCTCCGGCGCCATCGCCATCGGAAGCACCAAGCTGGGCCAGCGGGAGCGGCCCACCGAGCTGCGGATGAAGCAGGCCGCCGCCGCCGTGGGCCAGTGCACCATGATGCACGTCTACGACAAGCTGTTCGGAGAATACAACCGCGTGGTGGCCCAAATCCTGCTCACCGGCGAGGACGTGGACGCCCCGGTGCGGGCCGAACATCTGCACAACACCTTTGAATCCCTGCTGGAGCTGGGGGTCATCCCGGTGGTGAACGAGAACGACTCGGTGTCCTCGGCGGAGATCGAGACGGGCAAGTGCAAGGTGCTGGGCGACAACGACACCCTGTCGGCCATGGTGGCCCGGCTGTGCCGGGCGGACCTGCTGGTCCTCCTCAGCGACATTGACGGCCTTTACGACGACGACCCCCACAAGAACCCCGGCGCCCGGCTCATCCACCGGGTGAATCAGGTGACGCCCGAACTGCGGGCCATGGCCGGGGGCGCGGGGACCTGGCGCGGCACCGGGGGCATGACCACCAAGCTCAACGCCGCGGAGCTGGCCATGAAGGCCGGCGTGGACATGGTCATCACCAACGGCGCCCGGCCGGAGGACCTGTACGGCATCGTGGCGGGGGAGGACATCGGGACCCGGTTTTTGGCTCAGCCGGAAATCCTGGAGCTGTAACGCAGAGCGGAAAAAAGGAGGGAACATCCATGACCATTCTGGAGACCCAGGGCCTGGCGGCCCGGCACGCCGAGCGGGTGCTGGCCGTGGCGGGCACCGACCAAAAGAACCGGGCGCTGGAAGCCATTGCCCAAGCGCTGAAAGAACGGGAGAGCGCCATCCTGGCCGAGAACGAGAAGGACCTGGCCGCCGCCCGGGAGAACGGCATGAAGGCGTCGCTGCTGGACCGGCTGGCCCTCAGCCCCCAGCGCATCGACGGTATTGTGGAGGGGGTGCGGCAGGTGGCAGCGCTGCCCGATCCCATCGGCTGCGTTACCCGGATGGAGAAACGGCCCAACGGCCTGGTCATCGGCAGGCGCCGGGTGCCCCTGGGCGTCATCGGCATCATCTACGAGGCCCGGCCCAACGTCACCGTGGACGCCGCCGCCCTCTGCCTCAAGTCGGGCAACGCGGTCATCCTCCGGGGCGGCAAGGAGGCCTTCCGCTCCAACAAGGCCTTTGTGGCGGTCATGCGGGACGCCCTGGAGGCGGCGGGCCTGCCCCGGGACTGCGTGGCTCTGGTGGAGGACACCAGCCGCGCCAGCGCCCATGAGCTCATGGGGCTGACCGGCTATCTGGACGTACTCATCCCCCGGGGGGGCGCGGGCCTCATCCGGACGGTGGTGGAGAACGCCAGGGTGCCGGTCATCGAGACCGGCGTGGGGGTGTGCCACGTCTATGTGGACAGGGAGGCCGACCTGGATATGGGGGCCCGGATCATTTACAACGCCAAGACCTCCCGTCCCTCGGTATGCAACGCGGCCGAGTGCCTGCTGATCCACGAGCAGGCGGCGGAGGCCTTCCTGCCCAAGGCCAAGGCCCTGCTGGACCGGAAAAATGTGGAACTGCGGGGCTGCCCCAGGACCTGCGCGATTCTGGGGGACGGCGTCAAGCCCGCCTGCGCGGAGGACTGGGACACCGAGTTCGGCGACTACATCCTGGCGGTGAAGGTGGTGGAGGACGCCGGGGAGGCCATCGACTTCATCAACGCCCACGGCTCCGGCCACTCAGAGGCCATCGTCACCAATAATTATTTCACGGCCCAGCGGTTTTTAGACCAGGTGGACGCGGCGGCGGTCTATGTCAACGCCTCCACCCGGTTCACCGACGGCTTCGAATTCGGCCTGGGGGCCGAGATCGGCATCTCCACACAGAAGATGCACGCCAGGGGCCCCATGGGCCTGGAGGAACTGACCTCCAGCAAGTACATCGTCTACGGTACCGGACAGGTGCGGGAGTCATAACTACCGGCTAAGCCGGCGGCTTCCGCAGCCAATGAAAAAAGCGGCGCGTCCCAGTCGGGACGCGCCGCTTTGGATGGCGCTTCGATCAGTCGGTGACGAAGGGCAGCAGGGCGATCTGACGAGCCTGCTTGATGGCCTTGGTCAGCTGGCGCTGATGCATGGCGCAGGTGCCGGTGGTCCGGCGGGGCAGGATCTTGGAACGCTCGGACAGGAAACGGCGCAGCTTGGCCGCGTCCTTATAGTCAATGTGCTCCACCTTGTCCACGCAGAAGCTGCAGACCTTGCGGCGCTTCCGGCCGCGGGGACGCTCTCTATCCATAGCCATGGTACTTACCTCCCTATAAAATGGTTTTTATTGGGAGACTGCCGGCGGGCCGGTCCCGCCGCTGCGGTCTCAGGAAATCAATGCTCAGAAGGGCAGTTCGCCGTCGTCGTCATCCAGCCCGGCGAACTGGTCGCCGCCGCCCATGGGGGCGGAGTAGGCGGGAGGGGCAGCCGGGGCGCTGCCGGGCGCGGGAGCGGAATAACCGCCGCCGCCGTAACCGCCGCCCTCGGCGTCCCGTTTGGAATCGCCGAAATAGACGTTGTCGGCCACCACCTCGGCGCTGCGGCGTTTGTTGCCGTCCCGGTCGGTCCAGTCACGCAGCTGGAGCCGGCCCTCCACCACGGCCATCCGGCCCTTGGTGAAAAAGCGGGAGACAAACTCAGCCGTGGAGCGCCAGGCCACGATGTCGATGAAATCGGTGGCCTTTTCGCCGGTGGATTTATCTTTAAAGTCCCGATCCACAGCCAGAGAGAAGGAGGCCACGGGGGTCCCGGTCTGGGTGTGACGGAGCTCTGGGTCGCGGGTGAGGCGGCCCATCAAAATAATGCGGTTGAGCATGGGCCCTCCTTACTCGTCCAGGCAGACGACCTGAGAGCGCATCACACCGTCGGTGATCCGCAGCACGCGGGCCAGCTCGTTGGGGAACGCGGCGTCGGAGTCAAAGCTCATGAGCACGTAGTAGCCCTCGTTCAGGTCGTTGATGGGATAGGCCAGACGACGCTTGCCCCACTCATCCACTTCCTTGACGGTGCCGTGAGCCTCAGCCATGGTCTTGAACTTGGCGACCAGAGCGGCGGTGGCCTCCTCGCTCATCGCGGGGTCGAGGATGTAGACCACCTCATAATTTCCGTTGACTTTTGCCATTTTCTTGCACCTCCTTATGGACATATGGCCCTCGCTCTGCGGCGAGGGCAAGGATGTGCCTGTCAATATCCAGACAAGCTCCACTATTATATAGGAAATTTCGGATTTGTCAAGCAAGAACGGGAGATTCCACGTGGAAAATCTCCCGTTTCAGCATTATTTTATGGGAATTTGGATGGGCTGGGCAAATTCCGTGGAGCGGTTGGAGCTCAGGACGACGGTTACGGTATCCCAAGGATAGTCCAGCAGAGTGCGGTACTCCGTGGAGCGCTCGCACCAGCCGTCCCCGCCGGTGGCCGACATGGAGTAGCCGCCCCACTCGTGCTCACCTCCCTCGGGGTCGCAGTAGCTCCAGTGCAGGGACACGCCGTCCCCGGGTTGAAGGGCCCAGTGTACGTTGTCCCCGCTCCGCTCCACGCTCTCTATGACCATGCCCTCGGGGAGCCAGCCGGCCTTGCCGGTGCGCAGGTCCAGGGTGAAAGAGGTCTTATCTTTGTCCAGCCAACTGGCTCCGGTGATGCAGAGGGTCAGGTCCCGGCTGTCCGAGAAATAGCAGCTCTCCAGCTGTCTGGGCTCGTCATCGTGCCAGGGACCGCCGGACGGCGCGGGAGCGCCTGGCCCGGGCCTGCGCCCGGGCCTCGCTGCCCAGGTAGAGCAGCGCCGTGCGGCAGAGGCGGGCCTTCCGCCCCTCCGCCCGGGCGGCAAAGGCGGTCTCGGCCATGCCCCATCCCTCCTTTCCGCCCATTAGATGATTTCAGCGGGGGTTTTGATTGCGCGCGTTGAATTTTTTTTCGTTCCACGCTATAATAACACGGAATGCACGGATCGGATGGAGGATTTGCTTTGAACGAACTGGACCGTTTGCCCATTCCGCTGCTGGAGTGGTACCGGGATAACGCCCGGGCGCTGCCCTGGCGGCCCGCCCCGGGAAGCCGCACGCTGGGGGACCCCTATCGGGTGTGGGTGTCGGAGATCATGCTCCAGCAGACCCGGGTGGCGGCGGTGCTGGAGTATTATCAGCGCTTTATGGCGGCGCTGCCCACCGTGGAGGCCCTGGCGGCGGTGGAAGAGGACCGGCTGATGAAGCTGTGGCAGGGGCTGGGCTACTACACCCGGGCCCGCAACCTGCGCAAGGCCGCCCAACAGATTACGGGTGCATGCGGCGGGCGGTTTCCGGACACCTACGAGGGCCTGCTGGCCCTGGCCGGCGTGGGGGAGTACACCGCCGGAGCCATCGCCTCCATCGCCTTCGGGGCGCCGGTGCCGGCGGTGGACGGCAACGTGCTGCGGGTGGTCTCCCGCCTCACCGCAGACGAGGGGGACATCGCAAGGCCGGAGACCAAGAAGCGGATGCGCTCGGCCCTCCAGGCCGTCATGCCCCGGCAGGATCCGGGGGATTTCAACCAGGCCATGATGGAGCTGGGAGCCACGGTGTGCCTGCCCAACGGAGCGCCCCGGTGTGAGGTATGCCCGGCCGGCGGGTTCTGCCGGGCCAGGCGGGAGGAGCGCACCGGGCAGCTCCCCGTCAAGGCGGCCAAAAAGGCGCGGCGGACGGAGCGGCGGACGGTCTATCTGATTTTCCACGGGGACGCCGCGGCCCTGCGCCGGAGGCCGGACAGGGGTCTGCTGGCGGGGCTGTGGGAGTACCCCAATCAGCCCGGCGGCGGGCTGGAACAGTTGGCGGAGTGGGGGATTGTCCCCCGGTCCGTGGAGCCGGTGGGGGTGGGGAAGCACGTGTTTTCCCACATCGAGTGGCATATGGAGGCCCTGGCGGTGGAGGCGGAGGAAGCCGCCCTGCCGGAGGGCTGGGTGTGGGCCGACCGTGCGGGGCTGCATGGCACCTATGCGGTGCCCAGCGCCTTCCAGAGCTTTGCAAAAACGGTGGAGCGGAGATTACAGGGGGAATAATCGTGGCAAAACTATACTTTCGGTATGGCGTGATGGGGTCCAGCAAGACGGCCAACGCCCTGATGGTGCGCTATAATTATGAGGAGCGGGGGCAGGTGGCCCTGCTGGTCAAGCCGGAGATTGATCAGCGGGACGGGGCCAAGTTCGTGGCCTCCCGGATGGGACTGTCCCATGTGTGCATCTATTTTTCCGAGCTGGCGGCCATGCCGGAGGAGCAGGTGCGCTCCTATGCCTGCGTCATCGTGGACGAGGCGCAGTTTCTCAGCCGGGACGAGGTGCAGCATCTGGTCCACGTGGTGGACGACTGGAACGTGCCGGTGATCTGCTACGGCCTGCGGGCGGACTTTTCCGGCCAGCTCTTCCCCGGCTCGCAGGAGCTGCTGGCCATGGCGGACATCATCGAGGAGGTCAAGACCATCTGCTGGTGCGGCAAGAAGGCCACCTGCAACGCCCGCTTCGACGAGAACGGGACGGTGCTCCGGGAGGGGGAGCAGGTGGTGCTGGGGGCCAACGACCAGTACATCGGCCTGTGCCGCAAGCACTGGATGGCCGGGGACCTGGGCCCGGACTTCCGCCCCGAGGACCTGC
>CABUJV010000054.1 GCA_902492005.1 uncultured Eubacteriales bacterium | reverse complement strand
GCGGGAGGCGGCCCGGGCCGAGCTGCTGGTCAACTGCACCAGCCTGGGCATGGCGGGGACCGGCGGGCAGTTCGGGGATCTGAGCTTTTTGAAGGCACTGCCCCCGGCGGCGGCGGTGTGCGACCTCATCTATCACCCGGCGGAGACCGCGCTGCTGTGCCGGGCCCGGGAGGGGGGGCATCGCGTCCTCAACGGTCTGGGCATGCTGATTTATCAGGCGGTATATGCGCTGGAGCATTTCGCAGGTGCGGAACTGGACGCCGGCGCCATGCGGGCCTTGGTGGAGAAGGCGCTCAAGGAGCCGTAAGCGGAAATGGAAAGGTCCGGGCGGACTGCAGTCCGCCCGGGCCTTTTTAGCTGCCTTTGTACTTCTTGCGGGTGGCGATGCCGCCGCGGATGTGCCGCTCGGCCTTGTTTTCATCCAGGACGCTTTTGACTTGGTGGTACAGGGACTGATTAAAGGCGGGCAAACGCTCGGAGAGGTCCTTGTGTACGGTGGACTTGCTGATGCCGAACTTGTGGGCCGCCGCGCGCACCGTCGCCTTGTTCTCAATTATGTAAAGGGCCAACTGGCAGGCCCGCTCCTCGATGTTCCCTTTCACGCTGACAACACTCCCCGCATCTGAATCTCACTGTCGGATGTATATGCGCACGGGGGCATTGTTATGAAGAGAGAATCTGGAAAGGCGCGTGGGCGGTTTTACCCGGCACGTTGGCCCGGCGCTCATTGCAGGGATTTCGGAATGACGGCGGTGGCCAGCAGGTCGGCGTAGCTCTGCCGCCGGACGATGAGCTCGCTGCGGCCCTCCTTCACCAGCACCACAGCGGGAATGGGGCTGGAATTGTAGTTGCTGGCCATGGAGAAGCCGTAGGCCCCGGTGGAGAAGACCGCCAGCAGGTCGCCGGGCCGGGCTGCGGGAATGCGGGCGTCCCGGATGAGGATGTCGCCGGACTCGCAGCACTTGCCGCAGATGGTGGCCGTGTCGGTGGGGGCCTCCTCCGCCCGGTTGGCCAGCAGCCCCCGGTACACCGCGCCGTAGAGGGCGGGACGGATGTTGTCGGTCATGCCGCCGTCCACCGAAACGTACTTGCGCACGCCCCGGATGTCCTTGATGGAGCCCACGGTGTAGAGGCTCAGGCCGGCCTCTGCCACGATGCTGCGGCCGGGCTCCACCACCACGGCCGGCCGGGCCATGCCCTCGCCCCGGCAGAACTCCTCCAGCCGGGCCATGAGAGGGTCCAGGAAATAAGCGTAGGGGGGGCGCTCCTCGTCGGTGTAGGTGACGCCGAAGCCGCCGCCCAGGTTCAGTTCGGCCACCGTGTGCCCGAACCGGCGGCGGACCTCCCGCACCAGGCCCAGCACGACATCCAGGGCGGCCAGATAGGGGGCGTTGTCAAAGAGCTGGGAGCCCACATGGAAGTGGAAGCCCAGGAAGTTGACCCACTTGGAGTCCAGGGCCGCCCGGACGGCGGGATACAGCACGTCGCCGTCCAGCGGAATGCCGAACTTGGAGTCCTTCCGGCCGGTGACGATATAGTCGTGGGAGTCGGCCTTGATGCCGGGGGTGACCCGGTAAAGAACGTTCATCCTTCTGCCCCGTGCGGCGCAGACCTCCTCCAGCAGGGGCAGCTCCTGCAGACCGTCCAGGATGACCCGTCCGATGCCGTAGTCCACCGCCAGCTCCAGCTCGGCGCGCAGCTTGTTGTTGCCATTGAACTCAATGCGCTCAGGGGGAAAGCCCGCCTGGATGGCGGTGTACAGCTCGCCGCCGGAGACCACGTCGATGCACAGGCCCTCCCGCTGGACCAAGCGGAGCATGGCGGGGGTGCAGAACGCCTTGCAGGCATAGGCCGCCCGGGTGTTGGGCCAGACCGTCAGAAAGCAGCGGCGCAGCTCGGAACAGCGGCGGACGATCTCGCTTTCGGAAAACACGTAGAGAGGGGTGCCGTATTGGCGGGCCAGCTCCACCGTAGAGCAGCCGTCAAAATAGAGCGTGTTGTTTCGGACCTCGTTGAGCATAGTGATGTGCCTCCGCTTTGGTTTTTTACCAGTTTAACAAGTTTTCGGCCCGAATTCAACCGCTGCGCCGGCCGAGTCTAAAAGAAGAAAAAACAGTTGACAGAAGAGGGACGTCTCTCTATAATTATGACAGCTTGTCACATGAGGAGGAATCGCATGCCGACCGGGACTTTTTTCCGTCTGCCGGAGGAGAAGCGAAGGCGCCTGATCGAGGCCGCCTGGGAGGAATTCGTCCGCACCGGCTATGCGGATGTATCCATCAACAAGATCATCCAGATCGCCGGTATCCCCCGGGGGAGCTTTTACCAGTACTTTGAGGGCAAGGAGGACCTGTTCTTCTACCTGCTGGACGACGTGCGCCAGCACTTTACGCAGGTGTTCGGCGTATTGCTGGACCAGGCGAGGGGAGACCTGTTCGGCATGCAGCTTTTGGCCTACGATTACCTGGTCCAGTGCCGGGACAGTCAGGACCCGGCGCTCCGCCGCTGCATTCAGGTCATACGCATCAATCCGGGGATGGACATGATGCAGGCCTGCGCCCTGCCGGAACAACTATTGCCGGAGGAGCTGTGGCAGAGGATTGACACGACCGGCTTACGCCGGAAAGACCGGGCTTCGGTGGAGGCCGTCTTTTCCATGACGGTCATGTCGCTGGTGTCGGCCATGGTGGTGATATTCACCCGGCCCGAGGAGATCGGGGACCAGCGGAGAAAGCTGGAGGAACGCATCGACATTCTGAAATACGGCAGCCTGAACCACCGAACGAATGCAGCCCAAACCCAACAAGGAGGAATACGAGCATGAATCGAAGAGCCATCGCGCTGCTGCTGGCAGTGGCTATGACGGTCTCCCTCTGCGTTCTGTCCGCCTTCGCGGCGGGGCAGGCGGAGGACGGGACGGCGGCCCCGGCGGAGACGGGTGAGGCGGAAGCGGCCCTGCCGGCGGCCCCGGCCCAGCCGGACCCGGTGGGCGTGCTGTCCTTTGAGAACCTGGACAGCCGCCTGCGGGAAAACAATTACAACTTGCTGGCCCTGGAGGAGACCATTGCCTCCATCGAGGTGCTGGACTACGACAAAATGTACGACAGCCTGAAAAAGCAGCTCAACGAGATCGCCGACTACCAGTGGATGCTCATCCAGTTCGGCCAGGGGAACTCCTATTCCTCCGCCATGCTGGCGCAGAACTACAGCGCCGTACGGGATACCTTTGACGCCATCAAGGACGGCGAGCTGCAGCAGGACAACGCCGACATCGTCCGCCAGCTCCGGGCGGCGGAAAACCAGGTGGTCATGGCGGCGGAGTCCCTGTACGTGGCCCTGCTAGAGATGGACCTGACCGACGTCTCCCTGGGCCGCAGTCTGGATGCGCTGGAGCGCTCCATTCAGGAGATGGAGCTGCGCTATGACCTGGGCCAGATCTCCGCCCTGACCCTGCAGCAGGTGACGGCCAGCCGAACCTCGCTGGTCAGCGGCCGCCAGACCCTGGCCATGAACCGGGCCAACTACACCATGCAGCTGGAGCTGATGGTCGGCGCCGAGCTGACGGGGGAGATGGAGCTGGGCGATCTGCCGGAGGTGAGCGGCGAGGCGCTGGCGGCCATGGAGCTGGAGACCGACCTGGCCGCGGCCAAGGCGGCCAGCTACAGCCTGTACGCCGCGGAGCTGACCCTGGAGGACGCGGAGGAGGACTACAAGGACGCCGCCAAGAAATACCACTACGACACCAGCCGCTACCAACTGGCCTCGGCGCTGCACACCTACCAGTCCGCCCAGTATACATACAGCGCCACCGTGCAGAACTTCGAAATGGCCTTCCGGACCTTGTACTTACAGGTGAAGGATTACCAGCAGGTCCTGGCGGCCGCCAGGACGGCCCTGTCCTGCGAGCGGGACACCTACGCCTCCATGGAGCTCAAATACCAGCAGGGCAGCATCTCCCGCAACGCCCTACTGGACGCCGCCGACAAGGTGAGCGCCGCCGAGGAGACGGTGGAGCAGGCCAGGCTGGACCTGTTCTCCGCGTACAACACCTACCGCTGGGCTGTGGAGCACGGCATCCTGAACTGACAAGGAGGACCTACATCGTATGAAAAGCCATCGTATCCCGGCGCTGCTGCTCTGCGGCGCGCTGCTGGTTTCCCTCAGCGCCTGCGGCGGGGGGGAGGCCCAAAACAGCCCGGCCGAAAGCGAGCCCCCCGCCGGCACCGCCGTCCAGGTGGAGACCGTGAACGCCAACACCATCTCCACGGAGAACAAGATCTCCGGCAAGGTGGAGTCCGACACCGATGCGTCGGTCTTTGTGGCCACTGCGGCCAAGTGCACCGCGGTCTATGTAGAGGTGGGCGACACCGTCCGGGCGGGGCAGGCCATCTGCACTCTGGATCTGGACAGCACCCTGTCCTCCTATCAGGCGGCCAGCATCAGCTATGATTCCACCGTGAAGAGCTATCAGGACCAGGCTGCCCTGTTTGAAAAGCAGATCGCCCTGTACGAGAAGAACCTCAGCGACCTGAAGGCCCTTCAGGAGATCGGCGCCGCCTCCCAGGCGGAGATCGACGCGGCGGAGCTGACCCTGCTGTCCGCCCAGGTGACCCGGGACTCCACCCTGGCCCAGCTTGAGGCGGGCATCCAGAGCTCCAAGGCCAACGTGGAGCAGCTCGCCACCGCTCTGGAGAACGTGGACGGCAGCGGCAATGTCATCGCCCCCATCTCCGGCGTGCTGCTGTCCCTGTCGGCGGTGCAGGACGCCTTCGTCTCCAACGCCGCGCCGGTGGCCGTCATCGACGGGGTGGATCAGCTCAAGATCACCGTCACCGTCTCCGAGGCCCTGGTGCCCAAGCTGAAGATCGGGGACGAGGTGGATGTGACCGTCAGCTCCATCGGCGCCGCCTTTACCGGCGCCATCCGCTCCGTGGACAAGACCGCCAGCCTCCAGACCAAGCTGTATACCGTGGCGGTGTCCATCCCCGCCGGGGTGGAGGGCCTGCTGTCGGGCATGTTTGCCGACGTGACCTTCCATACCGACACCTCCGCCGATACCATCGTGATCCCCACCCAGGCCATCCTGACCAGCGGCGACACCCAGTATGTCTATGTGGTGGAGGATGACGCCGCCCGATACGTGGAGGTGACCACCGGCCTGACCGGCAACGGCGTCACCGAGGTCACCTCCGGTCTGGAGGCCGGGCAGCAGCTGGTCACCGTGGGACAGGCCTACCTCTCCGACGGCGCCCTGGTCCGGATCGTAACCGGGGAGGGCTGATGCCGGATGACCATCTCAAAATTTTGCATCAAGCATAAGGTGACCACCCTCTTGGCGGTCATCCTGATTCTGATCTTCGGCGTGGCCTTTACCACCCGGCTCCAGATGTCCCTGCTGCCCAACATGTCCTACCCGGCGGCCTACGTCTACTGCTACTACAACGGCGCCAGCCCCAGCGACATGGAGGAGCTGGTCACCCGGCCCCTGGAGTCGGCCATCATGTCAGTCTCCGGCGTGGACGAGATCCAGTCCAGCTCCGCCGACAGCATCACCACGGTGCAGATCCTCTACGTGGACGGCACCGACGTGGATACCGCCGCCACCAAACTGAGAGAGCAGTTCGACGCCCTCTCCCTGCCGGACGGCTGCTCTGATCCGGTCATCATCAACCTGAACATCAGCGATATGATGCCCGCGGCCATGGTGGCCCTGATGGGCGACGACCTGTCTGAGCTGCAGAACCTGGCGGAAGACACCGTGGGGCCGGCCCTGGAGCGCATTGGGGGCGTGGCCGCCGTGGACATCTACGGCGGCGTGGGCCAGCAGATCGCCGTACAGCTCGACTCCACCAGGGCGGCAGGCTACGGCCTGTCCAATGCCTATATCTGTAATTTCCTGGCTGCGGAAAATCTGCTCTACCCCGGCGGCGACATGCAAAACGGCTCCAAGACCCTGACGGTCTCCACCGACGCCAAGTTCCAGACGGTGGACGACGTGGCCAACATGCTCCTGGCCCTGCCCACCGGCGGCACCATCCGCCTGTCCGAGGTGGCGGACGTAGCGCTGGAGGCTACCGATCCGGACACCATCGCCAAGGTGGACGGCACGGCCTGCGTGCTCCTCCAGGTGACCAAGCAGTCCGGCGCCAACGAGGTCACCACCGCCAACGCCGTGGAGGCCAAGATGGCTGAGCTCCAGGCCAAGGCCCCCTCCATCCGCTACACCCTGCCCTATCTGGCCACCGACTACATCAACATGGCGGTGGAGTCCGCCCTGCAGAACATCGTCCTGGGCGTCCTTCTGGCCGCCGTCGTGGTCTTCCTCTTCCTGCGGCGGCCGGACGCCACCATGACCATCGCCATTTCCATGCCCGTGTGTATCCTGTCGGTCTTTGTGCTCATGAACGTGTTTGACCTGACCCTGAACATGATGAGTCTGGGCGGCATCGCCATGGGCGTGGGCATGATCGTGGACAACTCCATCGTGGTGCTGGAGAACATCTACCGCTACGCCGGAGAGGGCCATGACCGGATGACCTCCTGCGTGGAGGGGACCCGGGAGGTCACGCTCTCTCTGACGGCCTCCACCCTGACCACGGTGGCTGTCTTCCTGCCCCTGGGTCTCACCGGCGGTCTGGCGGGCATGATCTTCAAGGATTTCTGCCTCACCATCGCCTTCCTGATCCTGGCTTCCTTGGCCATCGCTGTGACCTTGGTGCCCCTGTTGTGCTACTTCCTGCTGGACGAGGAGAAAGTCCGGCGGCAGAGGCTGCGCCAGGAGGCCCGGGCCGCCAAGCGGGCGGGCCGGCCATCCCTGGTGCAGCGGGCCCAGAAGGCCTATACCGGGGTACTGCGGTTCTTCGTTCGGCACCTGTGGCTGGGTATGGCGGCCTCCATCGCCCTGGTGGCGGTGTTTGTCAGCGCCTGCCTGTCCACCAACATGGTCCTTATGCCCGAGATGGATCAGGGACAGGTCACCATCAGCGTCAGTACGCCCATCGGCTCCGAGCTGGAGGAGACCGCCGCCATCGCCGACCGGGTGGTGGCCGTGGCTCAGGACCACTGTCCGGAGCTGAGCGACCTGTATTATCAGGCCCAGGCGGAGTCGGCCACCATCATGCTCAATCTGGTGGATAAGACCGAGCGGGAACGCAGCAGCTCCCAGGTGGCGGCGGACCTACGGGAGCATCTCCAGGACATCGCGGGGTGCGAGATCACCACCAGCGCCTCCGACATGACAGCCATGATGGGCAGCGGCAGCGACATCAGCGTGGCGGTTAGCGGCGAGGACGATCAGGTCCTCAGACAGATCGGCGACGACCTGGCTGCGCGCATCGCCGAACTGGAGGACGCCATTGACGTGTCCAGCTCGGTGTCCGAGCAGGTGCCCCAGGTGGCGGTGACGGTGAACCGCCAGGCGGCGGCCCAATACGGCCTGACCGCCGCCACCATCGGCGCGGCGGTGCGCGCCGAGCTCACCGGCACCACCGCCACCACCGTTACCATCGACCATAGGGAGCTGGACGTGGTGGTCCGAGGCGACGGCGTGGCCGCCGGGAGCCTGGACGCGTTGCGCTCCATGCCGGTGGCCTCTGCCTACGGGGGCTATGTGCCCCTGTCCTCGGTGGCCGAGGTGAACGTGGAGCTGGCCCCCCAGAGCATCACCCGGGTCAATCAGTCCCGCCAGATCACCGTCACCGGAGACACCATCAGCGGCAACACCACCGCCATGACCAAGCAGATCAACGCCATTCTGGCCGAGTATCCGATGCCGGAGGGCTACACCGCCGAGAGCGGCGGCAGCTACGCCGACATGATGGACAGCTTCAGCGACCTGCTGCTGGCTCTGCTGGTGGCCCTGGGCCTGGTATACTTCATCTTGGCCTCCCAATTTGAGTCCTTCCTCATGCCCGTCATCGTCATGATGATCCTGCCGGTGGCCTTTGCGGGGGCTCTGTTTGCCCTGCCGCTCACCGGACGGGATCTGTCCATGGTTTCTCTGGTAGCCCTCATCATGCTGGCCGGCACCGTGGTCAACGCCTCCATCATCCTGGTGGACTATATTCAGACCCGGCGGGCCCGGGGCGAGAGCCGCGAGGAAGCCATCCTCAACGCCTGTCCCTTGCGGATTCGCCCCGTGATGATGACCACTCTCACCACGATCCTGGCCCTGGTTCCCATGGCCCTGGGCATGAGCGGAGCGGCCGAGATGATGGCGGACATGGGCGTCACCATGATCAGCGGCATGGTGGTTTCGACCATTATCACCCTGCTGTTTACCCCGGTGTATTACTCGGTCATTGACAGTGTCAGCCATATATTCCACCGCAGAAAGCGAGAGAGCAAGACCTCCGCCCCGGTTACGGCGGTGTAAGCGTAAAACGGCCCCAGGAAAAGGAATCTGCCGTTTGGCGGACCCAAAGGGATTGATTATAAAAGATTTTATTGACATTTTAGATGGAGATGCTATACTAAAAAACGATTTAAATGCCGTCTAGTGTCAAATTTTAGGGTTGCAGGAGTTATATCAGATATAACTCGTATGAATAAAGGTGCAAGGGCGTACTATGTCGGAACGGAGGCGACATAGTGCGCCCTCCTGAATTTCTATCGTCTATTTTGAAAGTTCAGAAATGGCTAGCCATTTCTGTGGTCCAAAGGTACCTTTGGACCACAATGATCGATCAAAAACCGGTTTTCGGCTCCGAAATGGTCCAGGAGGATTTGAAGAGAAAAAGAGGGACTGTAAAATGGCAAGATATCTGGTGAAACGGGTATTGATGGCGCTGCTGACGGTATTTC
>CABUJV010000053.1 GCA_902492005.1 uncultured Eubacteriales bacterium | reverse complement strand
GTGAAAGTCCTTTGTTTTCGGTCAAAAAAAGAAGGGACTAAGCCAGAATGCCTTGATTTTCAAGGTCTTTCTGATTTAGTCCTATTATCGCACAATAATCTTTCACCACAATACAGTTAATTTGTCCTGCGCCAATATCTGTCAGCATCTGTTTGAACGCCGGACGCTCAAAGTTGGAGCCACTGTAATTGGCGTCGATATAGAAATGACTGATGAATAATTCATGCTGCATAGCCCATTGCCCAATTATCAACTTCTGATTTTCAACAGAGCAGGACTCGTCTTTGTTTGCAACGGACAAGCGAATGTATCCGACAGCGCTGCGAATGTCATCTGCGACTGTTTTGTTTGGTTGTTTCCTGCTCTTTCTTGCCATAGTAATTTTTCCTTTCTTATCATAATTTTTTACAACCCTTTTATTGATCTAAAGCGCCCAGTAAAAATGCTACGGCAATTTCTTACCGTAGCATTGTAGCATATATTTTGTCGTTATTATACCGTAATCTTCATTTTCCGCTTCCACGAGCTTAGGCATAGCTGTGCCAGCCTCTTGTATGCCAACGGCGTGAGCCTCCGGGAAATCCAGGAATGGCTGGGCCACAGCGATATTTCCACTACCTCTAACATTTACACGCATCTGGATTTCAGCTCCAAAGTTGCCTCGGCCAACGCGATCCTGTGCGTCTATCCCTCCGCCGTGTAGAGATGTCCCTCCGATGTCCCTCCTAAAATTACCAAAAAAATAGGAGAAAATCACCCTAAAAATCAAGTGGTGGAGGGACACAGGAGGGACATAGAAAAACCCGCAACCCCTTGAAAATAAAGAGGTTGCGGGGATGGTGCCGGTGGCGGGACTCGAACCCGCACGTTGTCGCCAACAATGGATTTTGAGTCCACCTCGTCTACCAATTCCAACACACCGGCAAAGGATACTCAATATTATACACAAAGACAAGCGGAATGGCAAGAGTGAAACTGAAACAATGTGGACGAAAAATCAAAAATCCCCATACCCAAAACAACAGATATATGGTATGATACTTAGATAGATAGCAGTATGTGGGCAAAAGGAGGGGGAAAAGCGGACATGCGAGAGGCTCGGTGCAAAATGGTCCTGGTGGCCGCGGTATTCCTTCTGCTGACCGGCTGTCTGTTTCAGCCGCCGGACGACCTCTACAGCCTGCCGGAGCCGCCGGCAGACTATCAAAACCTGTATACCAAGATTGACGAGGTCCGGGCCGCCGGTGCGGAGTACGCGGGCCCTGTCCAGGGCACCAACACCCAGCCCATCCAACTGGTGGACCTGGACGGCGACGGCGTGCAGGAGGCGGTGGTCTTTTTCCGCATTCTGGGGGACGAGCAGCAGCTTCAGATCTACATCTTCCACCAGCTGGAGGACGAATCCTACGAGGTCCAGTCGGTCATCAAGGGGGACGGCAACGCCATCTACTCGGTAGACTATGAGAACCTGGACGATGACCTCCGAAACAAGGAGCTGGTGGTGAGCTGGCAGATCAGCAGCCTGGTCTACAATCTGGGCGCCTATGGCTACTCCAATCAGGAGGAGCAGTATGTGGAGCTGATGTTCACCTCTTACAACCGGTTCTCTCTGCTGGATATCGACAAGGACAACCAGAAGGAGATCGTGGTGCTCAACCTCAACAGCATCCAGGGCGAGGGGCAGGCCGACCTGTTCGACTACGACTCCAACGACAAGACGATGAATCTGCAGGATACCGCTCCCATGTCAAAGGAGATCATCAGTATCTCCGCCATGCGAAACGGTTCGGTGAAAAACGGGGACCTGACCGCTCCGGCGCTCTTTGTCACTTCCGACCTGAGCAACGGCATCAGCACCATCACCGACATCTTTGCCTGGCGGGACGGTCGCCTGGCCAACATTACGCTGAATACGGAGAGCGGCATGAGCGAGAGCACCCGGCGGGTGAACTCGATGCGTACGGTGGCGGCCCGGGACATCAACTGCGACGGCATTCTGGAGCTGCCCCGGCCCAGTCTGCTGCCCGCCTACTCCAAGGAGAATGCCGAGAGCTTCTGGTCGGTGCTCTGGCAGCAGTACGACCTGCAGGGCAGCCCCATCCGGGTGTTTCACACCTATTTCAACGACACGGAGGGGTGGTATCTCATTCTGCCCGATGCCTGGGACGGTGTGATCACCCTAGCAAAGAGCAGCATTGTCAGCGGCGAACGGGCCACGACCTTCTATTACTGGAAGGATCAGGACCCCGGTACGGCCCCCCAGGAATTTTTGACCATCTACAAGCTGACCGGCCCCAACCGGGAGACCCGCTCCCGGACCGGCGGCCGCTTCGTATTGATGACCGACGGGGACAGCACGATCTACGCCGCTGAGTTCAAAAGCTGTGACTGGGACTGCGGGCTGGACGAGGATGGGCTCCGGGAGCGCTTCCAGCTCATCCAGCCCGAGTGGCCCGATACCTGACGAGGAAAGGACGGAATGCGGGAGATGAAAAAGGTACTGGTATTGGAAGACGAGGCCAATATCCGCAGCTTTGTGGTCATCAACCTGAAGCGGGCGGGCTATGAGGCCATCGAGGCGGAGACCGGGGAAGAGGCCCTGGCCCAGCTCCGGCGCAATCCGGATATCAAGGTGGCCCTGCTGGATATCATGCTGCCCGATATGGACGGTTTTGAAGTCTGCCGCCGCATCCGGGCCAGTGATTCGAAGATCGGCATCATCATGCTCACGGCCCGGACCCAGGAGATGGACAAGATTACCGGCCTGATGACCGGGGCGGACGACTATGTGACCAAGCCCTTTTCTCCGGCAGAGCTGACCGCCCGCATCGATGCGCTCTACCGCCGCACCGGAGGCGGCGTGCCGCTGGATACCGGGGAGATCAGCCAGCCGCCCTTCCTGCTCAACACCCGCAACCGTACGCTGGAGAAAAACGGACAGCGGGTCAAGCTGACGCAGGTGGAGTACAACATTGTCAAGCTCTTCATGGACAATCCGGGCAAGGCCCTGTCCCGGGAAGAGATTTTGGACTCGGTCTGGGGCAGAGACTATTTTGGCGAACTGAAGATCGTGGATGTAAACATCCGGCGTCTGCGCATCAAGATTGAGGACGACCCCACCAATCCGACCTTTATCACCACGGTGTGGGGATATGGGTACAAGTGGGGATTTTAGGGCAAAGGCCTTTTTGCAAAAAGCCTTTGCCGGCCGCCCATTGGGCGGGAGTTCCCCTTTGCGCCCTGAGAGGGCGAGATCAAGACGTGCGTGGAGCCCCGGCGCCGGTGCGCCGGGAATGGCGGGTGATAGGAGGTGGGAATACATATGGCGAAGGTCAAGGGAATTCGAAAGCGCTGGATGCTCAACAGTATTTCTGCCGTCCTGTTCATCGTCCTGTTCGCCGTGACGGCCTTTTCCGTGGCCATTGGGGGGTATTTCTACTCCACCATGAGCAGCGGCCTGGAGGCCAAGGTGCGGGGTTTTGCCAACACCATCCGCAACGCCCAAAACGCCTATCTCCAGACTGCCCGGGATACGGTGGATGGCTTTGAAGAGAAAAACGTGCTGGAGCTCCAGTACCTGAACGAATCCGGTACCGTGGTGTACTCCTCCGCCCAGCTCACCCTGCCTGGCTCCTATCCCGGCACGCAGGATGTCAACGAGGCACTGGCCGGCAACGGACAGTTCGTCCGCACCTGGTCGGGCAGCTCACCGGAGACCGGGGAGCGCATCATGGCCGCCTCCGCCCCCGTGCTGTATAACGGCAGCGTCCGGGGCGTGGTGCGGGTGGTCACCTCTCTGGGCCAGGTGGACAAGCAGATGATGGTCATCGTGGCCATCGCCCTGGCCATCGGGGCGGTCATTGTCTCTATGGTGTACTTTTCCAACCTCTATTTTGTCCGCTCCATCGTGGAGCCCCTGGGCGTGGTCACCGACACCGCCAAGCGCATCGCGGCCGGATCCTACGGCATCCAGATCGAGAAAAAAATTGACGACGAGATTGGGGACCTTATCGACGCCATCGACGACATGTCCCTGAAGATCAAGCAGTCGGAGCGCATGAAATCCGAGTTCATCTCCTCTGTCTCCCATGAGCTGCGCACCCCCCTGACCGCCATCAACGGCTGGGCCGAGACCATTATGAACGGGGAAGTCCGGGACGCCGAGGACGTGAAGAAGGGTATGGGTATCATTGTGTCGGAGGCCCGCCGCCTGACCAACATGGTGGAGGAGCTGCTGGAATTCTCCCGTATCGAGGACGGCCGCTTCACCCTCTCCATCGAGCCCATGGACATCAAGGCCGAGCTGGAGGACGCGGTCTATACCTACACCGAGTTCTTCCGCAGGGAGGGCATCACGCTGACCCACACCGACTGCGACGAGGAGTTCCCCCCCATTCCCGGGGACCCGGAGCGGATGCGGCAGGTGTTCTGCAACCTGCTGGACAATGCCGCCAAGCACGGCGGCTCCGGCAAGCGCATCGAGACCGCCATCCGGCCCGGTGCGGACAACGACGTGGTCATCACCGTCCGGGACTACGGCCCCGGCATCCCCGACGACGAGCTGCCCCACGTCAAGTACAAGTTCTACAAGGGCAGCTCCAAGGCCAGAGGCTCCGGTATCGGCCTGGCCGTCTGTGAGGAGATCGTCACCCGCCACAACGGACGCCTGGACATCGGCAACGCCGAGGGCGGCGGCTGCATCGTCACCATCCGGCTGCCCATCGGCAACGCGGCGGCCTGAACGAATATAGAACAAAAGTTCGAATTTTTCTTGCATTTCCCATGCGAGTCTGATACAATACGATTGCATAAGCGCGAAGGAGAATTTCTGCACAATGCCAAAAGAAAACCAAGCCTGCGCCACGCCGTTCCGCACCATGATCGGCGGCCAGGCTCTGATCGAGGGCATCATGATGCTGGGCCCCGACAAGAAGTCCATCGTGGTGCGCAGGCCGGACGGGGACCTGGAGATCAAGACCGAGCCGCGCAGGCTCATCAAGGACCGGCATCCGGCGCTGGGCTGGCCCTTCCTCCGGGGCGTGGTCAATTTCTGCTCGTCCATGTACACCGGCGTTACCGCCCTGATGTACTCGGCGGAGTTTTACCCCGAGGAGGAGGCCGACGCCGAGCCCTCGAAATTCGAGCGTTGGCTGGACAGGAAGCTGGGCGGAGAAAAGGCCATGAGCTTCTTTATCACCCTGGCCGTCATCCTGGGCATGGCCTTCTCCGTGGGGCTCTTTTTCGTCCTGCCCACCCTGCTCTCCGGCGGCGTGATGTATTTTTTCCCCGGCATCCCCCTGTGGGGGCGGAACCTGGTGGAGGGCGTCACCCGCATTGTCATCTTTTTGGGCTATCTGATCTTGTGCTCCCGAATGAAGGACATCCGGCGGGTGTTCTCTTACCACGGGGCGGAGCACAAGACCATCTTCTGCTATGAGAAAGGGCTGGAGCTCACCGTGGAGAACGTCCGGGTCCAGCCGAAGCATCACCCGCGCTGCGGCACTAGCTTTTTGCTGGTGGTCATCGTGGTGTCCATCCTGCTGTCCAGCATCGTCTTTTCCTTCCCGGCCTTCCACTTTACCAACCCGTTCCTGCGTACCCTGGTCCATCTGGCCCTGCTGCCGGTGGTGGTGGGGATCACCTGGGAGCTCAACCGCTATGTGGGCGGGCACGACAACCTGATCTGCCGGGCCGTCCGGCGGCCGGGCATGGCCATCCAGCGCTGGACCACCTTCGAGCCGGACGACTCCATGATCGAGGTGGGAATCGCAGCCCTCAAGGAGGTGCTCCCGGAGGAGAAGGGCAGGGACCAGTGGTAAAAAGCAACCGTGACGAGAGGTGAAACGCCGTGGCGACCACCTATAATAATTTATATCTGGACACCCGGAAACGGCTGAAGGCGGCGGGCGTGGAGATGGCCCAGCTGGAGGCCAGGGAGCTGGTCTGCTTTGCCGCCGACAAGACCCGGGAGCAGTTTTTCCGGGACCTGCCCCTCTACGCCTCGGACGAGGTGGAGCGCAGGGCGGAGGAGCTGACCCAGCGCCGTCTGGCCGGTGAGCCGGTGGCCTACATCATCGGGGAGTGGGAGTTTTACGGCCTGCCCCTGGACATCTCCCGGGAGGTCATCGTCCCCCGGACCGACACCGAGGTGCTGGCCGAGCGCGCCATCCTCCTGGCCCGGGCGGCGGGGGAGGGGGCCCGGGTACTGGACCTGTGCGCCGGAAGCGGTTGCGTGGGTCTGGCGGTGGCGGCCAACGCCCCGGACTGCCGCGTGGTGCTGGCCGACCTGTCCGAGGGGGCCCTGCGCATCTGCAAGCAGAACGTCCGCCGCAACAACCTGAATGCCAGGGTCACCTGCGTTCAGGCCGACGCCCTGACCCAGCCTGCGGCCAGCCTGTGGGACTTTGACGTCATCGCCTGCAACCCGCCCTACATCCCCCATCAGGAGATCCCCACCCTGGATGTCTCCGTCAAGAACTACGAGCCCTGGGGGGCGCTGGACGGGGGCATGGACGGCCTGGACTTTTACCGGGCCGTGGCCGCCCGATGGGGCCATGCCCTCCGGCTGGGGGGCAGCCTGGTCTTTGAGGTGGGCGCCGGACAGGCCCCCGCCGTGGAGCTCATCCTGGCCCAGAACGGCTATGAGAACATCCTCACCCACCAGGACACCCAGGGGATCTGGCGCGTGGTGGAGGGGACCGTCAATCACTGAAGCATAGGGCCCGCCGGGGGCGGCGTCCTGAGAGGAGAACAGCTATGGCATCGAAAAAGCCCATGGTGGAGGCCGCTGCCCCCGCCACCGACAAGCAGAAGGCACTGGAGACCTGCATGGCCCAGATCGAGCGGACCTACGGCAAGGGGTCCATCATGCGCTTGGGGGAGAACACCGGGATCGTGGTGGAGGCCATCCCCACCGGCTCCCTCTCCCTGGACCTGGCGCTGGGCATCGGCGGCGTCCCCAAGGGCCGCATCGTGGAGATCTACGGGCCGGAGTCCTCCCGCAAGACCACCCTGGCCCTGCACATCGTGGCGGAGGCCCAGAAGCGGGGGGGCGAGGTGGCCTTCATCGACGCCGAGCACGCCCTGGACCCCGGCTATGCCCGGGCCCTGGGGGTGGACATCGACTCCATGCTCATCTCCCAGCCCGACACCGGCGAGCAGGGGCTGGAGATCTGCGAGGCCCTGGTCCGTTCCGGCGCCATCGACGTGGTGGTGGTGGACTCGGTGGCCGCGCTGACGCCCCGGGCGGAGATCGAGGGCGACATGGGCGACTCCCATGTGGGCCTGCTGGCCCGGCTGATGAGCCAGGCCCTGCGCAAGCTGGCCGGTTCCATCGCCAAGACCAACTGCATCGTCATCTTTATCAACCAGCTCCGGGAAAAGGTGGGTGTGATCTACGGCAACCCTGAGGTCACCACCGGCGGCCGGGCGCTGAAGTTCTATTCCTCCGTGCGCATCGACGTGCGCCGCACCGAGTCGCTGAAAAACGGCTCCGAGATCATCGGAAACCGCACCCGGGCCCGGGTGGTGAAGAACAAGGTGGCGCCTCCCTTCAAGGAGGCCGAGTTCGACATCATGTACGGCGAGGGCATTTCCAAGGTGGGCGAGCTGGTGGATCTGGGCGTCAAGCTGGACCTGATTCAGAAATCGGGCTCCTGGTTCGCCATGGGGGAGACCCGCCTGGGCCAGGGCAGGGACGCTGTGAAGCAGTATCTGAAGGAGAACCCTGAGGTGGCCGAGCGCATCGAAGCCGACATCCGGGCCAACGCCTACAAGCTGATGAGCAGCCAGGCCAGGGCCGCCGCCCGGGCGGCGGGCCGCGCCGTGGATGTGTCCGCCGAGGACTTTGAGGATGCGGATCAGTAAGATCGCCCCCTCCAGGCATAAGGACGGCCGCTGGCTGATCTGGCTGGAGGACGGCTCCCTGCTGCGGGTGGGGGAGGCCGAGATGCTCGACTTCTCCCTCTACGCCGGCATGGAGCTGGACAATGCCGCCGCCGGCCGGCTGCTGGCGGCGGCCCGGAAGAGCCGGCTCCGGGAAAAGGCTCTGGCTCTGCTCACCGCCCGGCCCATGTCCCGCAGAGAGCTCATCGACCGGCTGACCGCCCGCCCCCGGGACCGGGAGAAGGCGCCCCTGGCCGACGAGGCCCAGGCGGCGGAGACCGCCGACTGGCTGGAGTGGCTGGGACTGCTGAACGACGCTGAATACGCCCGGGCGGTGGTGCGGCATTACTCCGCGAAGGGCTACGGTCCCTACAAGGTCCGGGACGAGCTCTACCGCCGGGGAGTGGCGCGGGAGCTCTGGGAGGATGCCCTGGCCGAGACCGCCGATCCGGGCGCGGCCATCGACGCCTTCCTGCGGCAGAAGCTCAAGGGCGCCCCGCCCGACCGCCGGGAGCTGAAGAAAGTCTCCGACGCCCTGGCCCGCAGGGGCTACCATTGGTCGGACATCAGCGAGGGGCTGCGCCGCTTCGGGGCGGATATCGAGGAATAAGAAGGAGTTATCGACCTTTGAAGATTGCATTTATCTCTCTGGGGTGTGACAAGAACCGGGTGAACACCGAGCAGATGATGGCCCTGTGCCGGGCGGCGGGCCATGAGATCACCGGCGAGCCCGACGGGGCTGACGTGGCGGTCGTCAACACCTGCGGCTTCATCGACTCCGCCAAGGAGGAGGCCATCGCCACCATTCTGGAGGTGGCTCCGCTCAAGGAGACGGGGCGGCTGAAGAAGCTGCTGGTGGCGGGCTGCCTGTCCCAGCGGTATCAGGACGAGATCCTGACCGAGCTGCCCGAGGTGGACGGCATCCTGGGTACCGGCAGCTATACCGACATCGTCTCCGCCGCCGAGGCGGCCATGGCGGGAGAGACCCCCCAGCTCTTCGGGGACATCGACCGGACGGCGGAGGATGGGGCCCGGCTGATCTCCACGCCCTCCTATACCGCCTTTTTGAAGATTGCAGAGGGCTGCAGCAACCGCTGTGCCTTCTGTGTCATCCCCTCTCTGCGGGGCCGTTACCGCAGCCGGCCCATGGAGTCCCTGCTGGCGGAGGCGCGGCAGCTGGCCGGCGCCGGGGTCAAGGAGCTCATCGTAGTGGCCCAGGATATCACCCGCTACGGTACCGACCTGTACGGCCGCCATGCCCTGCCCGAGCTGCTGCGGGAGCTGTGCAGGCTGGACTTCCACTGGATTCGGCTGCACTATTTTTACCCGGACGAGGTCACCGACGAGCTCATCGAGGTGGTGGCCTCGGAGCGCAAGATCGTCAAGTATCTGGATATCCCGCTCCAGCACTGCAACGACGGCATCCTGAAGGCCATGAACCGCCGGGGCACCAAGGCGCAGATCGAAGCGTTGCTGGGCAAGCTCCGGGCGCGGATTCCCGGCCTGGTCATCCGCACCTCCATCATCTGCGGCCTGCCCGGCGAGGGAGAGGCGGAGTTTGAGGAGCTGTGCGGCTTCCTGCGGGAAAACGCCCTGGAGCGGGCCGGCGTGTTCGCCTTCTCTCCGGAGGAGGGCTCACCTGCCGCCGATATGCCGGACCAGGTGCCGGAGGACGTGAAGCGCCGCCGCGTGGAGCGGCTGGTGGATCTCCAGTCCGGCGTCATGGACGCCTGGAACGAGGCGCGGCTGGGCACGGTGATGGAGGTCCTCTGCGAGGGCTTCGACCCGGATATGGGCTGCTGGGCGGGCCGGACCTATGCCGACTCGGTGGACGTGGACGGCCATGTCTACTTTACTGCCGGAGGCATGGTGCCCGCCGGGAGCTTTGTCAATGTGCGTATTACCGGCACCGCCGACGGCGATCTGACCGGAGAAATCGAGGAGTAAGGACCGATGAATACAGCCAACAAGCTGACCATGGCCAGAGTGGTGATGATCCCCATCTTCCTGGCGGTGCTCTATCTGGTCATTCCGCCCTACCACAACTACATCGCCCTGGCCATCTTTGTGCTGGCCAGCGTCACCGACTTCATTGACGGATATGTGGCCCGGCATTACGACCAGGTCACCGATTTCGGCAAGTTCATGGACCCTCTGGCCGACAAACTGCTGGTGGTATCCGCCATGCTGTGGTTCGTCCAGATCGGCCGGATGCCCGCCTGGTGCGTCCTGATCGTGGTGGCGCGGGAATTTGCCGTCACAGGGCTGCGGCTGGTGGCGGTGGACAACGGCCGGGTCATCGCGGCGGGCTGGTCGGGCAAAGTCAAGACGGCCACCACCATGGTGTGTATCTGCCTGATGCTGCTGCCCATCCCGGCGGCGGCCAATACCCTATGCGTGGCCCTCATCGTGGCTACCACCCTCTATTCCGGCGTGGAGTATTTCGTCAAGAACCGGGATGTGCTCAACTGGAACAAGTGAGAGGGACATTCCGGCACTTGACACGAAAGCGGCGGAATGATAATATACTGAGGACATAGGAAAAACCGGCGCGGGGAACGGAAAGAGTAGCGCGGGGGTTGACCGGACAGAGAGGGAACGTCACCGGCTGAAAGCGGTCCCACGGGAGCCCCGAGCGAAGTGCATCCGGGAGCGCGGGGGCGTAATGCCCCACGGTCTGGCCCCGTTACCGGCCATTGAGCGAGAAACGAGAGTGGAACCGCGACTTTTTCAGCCGCCTCTCATGCCTGCGGGCATGGGAGGCGTTTTTCGTTTGTTCGGTTTGTATCACGTCAGGAGGAGACCCATGTTCAAACGTCTATCCGAGCTGCTGGGCGCCTATCAGCGGCGGGACCCGGCCGCCCGCTCCAAGCTGGAGATCTTTCTGCTGTACCCCGGTGTCCACGCCGTCCTCTTCCACCGGGTATCCCATTGGTTCTACCGGCATAGGCTGTTCTTCCTGGCCCGGCTGAACTCCCAGCTTGCCCGGCATCTCACCGGCATCGAGATCCACCCCGGCGCACACATCGGGCGGCGGCTGGTCATCGACCACGGGATGGGCATCGTCATCGGCGAGACCGCCGAGGTAGGGGACGACTGCCTGATCTACCACGGGGTCACCCTGGGGGGTACCGGCAAGGACCAGGGCAAGCGCCACCCCACCATTGAAAACAACGTCATGATCGCCTGCGGCGCCAAGGTGCTGGGGCCCTTCACGGTGGGGGAGGGGGCCCGGATCGCCGCCAATGCCGTGGTCCTCAGCGAGGTGCCGCCGGAGGCTACCGCGGTGGGCGTGCCCGCCCGGGTGGTCCGGGTGGCGGGCGAAAAGGTGGATTATGCCACCCAGGTGGACCAGATCCACGTCACCGACCCCGTACAAAAAGAGCTCCAGGCCATCAGCTCCCGGCTGGAATGGCTGGAAAAAATGCTGGATGACAGCGCAAAGGAGAAAAATCTATGAAACTGTATAATTCC
>CABUJV010000052.1 GCA_902492005.1 uncultured Eubacteriales bacterium | reverse complement strand
AACTTTACTCCCCTGTCCGCGTATAAAATCTGTCCTTGACAAGGGGTACACTTTACTCCTTATGTGGTATCATATCAGCAGAGTTTTAAGCCCCAAGAGGGGAATTGATTAAGAACTGCTTAAGGCGTACAGGAACATTCTACTCCATGACCCGCCTAAAAAGCAAATGGATGGACCTTCCATTCCAGACAGTGCCGGGAGGGGCTGCGGCCCATCGGCGGGGTTCTCGGGAAATTTACCGGGAAGATACCGGCAGACCGTTGTTTTTCCCGGGAAAATAGGATTAAATATGAGAAAAGGAAGCCATAATCAGAAGAAAGGGGGCGGCGGCGTGCTGCGGCTCTATCTCTCCCGTACAGCGGACGGAAAAATGGACGCCAGGGCGCTGCTGGAGCGCGCCCTGGCGGACCGGGGCGTGCAGCAGATGCCGGCCGTGGAGCGGGCGCCCGGGGGGAAGCCCTATTTCCCGGACCGACCGGAGCTCTGCTTCAGCCTGAGCCACAGCGGGCCCTGGGCGCTGTGCGCCCTGGGGGACGGCCCGGTGGGGGCGGACGTGGAAGCGGTGCGGCCCCGGCGGGAGTCCCTGCTGCGGGCGCTGTCGGCGGAGGAGCTGGCCTGGTTCCGGGGGCGGGGGAGCCGCTGGGAGGATTTCTACACCCTGTGGACCCTGAAGGAGGCCCTGGCCAAGCAGGACGGCCGGGGTCTGGACCGGCGGCCGGAGCACCTGCGGGTGCCGCTGCTGGAGCCGGGAATGTCCGCCGGGCTGGACGGGCTGAGGTTCCAGAGCTTCGGCGGCCCCGGCTGGCGGGCGGCGGTGTGCGCGCCGGAGCCGGTGGAGGGCTTTCAGTGGGTCTGAAGCGTGCTGCGCGGAAATCTTAATGCAATGTTAAGGATTGCCCCCCGATTTTCTAAAGAAAAGGCCGTTATACTGGGTACCATAGAAAAGGGGGAACAGCCATGAACATTCTGATCCTGACGGGAAAATTCGGCATGGGACATTGGTCTGCCTCCCAGTCTCTGCGGCAGCGCCTGCTGCGCGCCTTCCCCGATGCACGGGTGGAGGTGGAGGACTTTTTTGCCTATGCCATGCCCGACGCATCCGACGCGCTGTATAAGGGGTTTTCCCTGCTGGTGACCCTGGGAAGCGGCCTTTACAATACCTATTATAAATGTACGGAGAACATCGCCATTAAGACCAAGCCGCCCTTTGAGAGCTACTTTCAGGACAAGCTGCTGGAGCTGCTGGCCCAGCGGCGGCCCGACGCGGTGGTGTGCACCCACCCCACCTGCGCCCAGCTGATGGCCGACTACAAGCGGGAGACCGGCGCGGCGGTGCCCCTGGTCACCTGTGTCACCGACCTGACCTCCCACTCGGAGTGGCTCAACGAGGGCACCGACTGCTACCTGGTGGGGGCCCCCGACATCCGGGACGCCCTGGCGGAAAAGGGCGTGGAGCCGGAGAGGATCCTGGTCACCGGTATCCCGGTAAAGCCGGAGTTTCAGGCGCCGCCCCGCCGGGGCGGTGAGCGGGAGCGGCGGCTGCTCATCATGGGAGGCGGCCTGGGCCTGCTGCCCCGGAAGGACAGCTTTTACGAGGCGCTGGACGCTCTGCCCGGTGTCCGGACGACCCTCATCACCGGAGGCAATCAGAAGCTGTACGACCGGCTCCACGGCAGATACGCGCACATTGAGGTGCTGGGCTTTACCGACAAGGTGTACGAATACATGGCCCGGGCCGACCTGCTGCTGTCCAAGCCCGGCGGCATTACCCTGTTTGAGACCATCACTTCCGAGCTGCCCATCCTGGCCTGGGAGCCCTTTTTGCAGCAGGAAATCAACAACGCCCGGTTCATCACCCGGTATCAGATCGGCCGGACGGCGTCCAAGGAGCCGGAGGCTTGCATCGAGGCCATCAAGCGGCTGGTGTACGACGGCCGGGCGCTGGAACGCATGAGCCGCAATATGCGCGCGCTGAAGGGCCGGCTGGAGGAGGACGCTCTGGTCCGCCGGTTCTCCGCGCTGATTCAGACCGAGGGGGTATGCGCGTGAATGACCGGAAAAGCCGGCTGAGCCTGCTGCTGATGCTGGCCCTCATCGGGGGCACCGCCTGGTTCCTCCTCAGCCGCCAGCCCCTGTCCAGCCTTGGGGCGGCGCTGCGGCAGGTCCGGATCTGGTGCGTGCCGGGTGGCCTGGGGCTGATGACGGCCTTCGTGGGCTGCGAGGCCATGTGCTCCCGGCTGATCCTGGGCCGGCTGGGCCATAAGGTCACCTACCGTCAATGCCTGGGCTACTCCTTCGCCGGCTTCTATGTCAGCTCCATCACACCCTCCTCCACTGGAGGGCAGCCCGCCCAGATCTACTATATGTCCAAGGACGGGGTGCCCGCCGCCCACGGCTCTCTCAACATGATGCTCATCGCCGTGTGCTACCAGGTGGTGACCCTGCTCTACGCGGCGGCGGCCTTCTTCGGCCTATCACGGATCCACCAGAGCCTGGGGACGGGGGTGGGGCTGCTCCTGCTTTACGGCGGCGCGGTGATGGCGTCCCTTACCGCCGGGATGCTGTGCATGATGTTCCTTCCCAACGCCGCCGCGCGGCTGACGGGGGGCGTGCTGGGACTGCTGGCGCGGCTGCGGCTGGTCCGCCGGGAGGCCGAGCTACGGGAGAAGCTGGAGCGGCAGATGGCGGAGTACCGCCGGGGGGCGGAGTGCCTGAAGCGCAACCTGTCCCTGCTGCCCGCCCTGCTGGCGCTGACTGCCCTCCAGCTCACTGCCCTGTATGCCGTGCCCTATCTGGTGTACCGGGGCTTCGGCATCCAGGATGCGTCCTTCCTCCAGATCGTGGGCACCCAGGCCCTGGTGAATCTGGCGGTGGGCTCGCTGCCCCTGCCGGGGGCGGTGGGGGCCTCCGAGGGGGTGGCTCTGACGGCCTTCACCCACTTCTTCGGCCCCGCCCTGGTGACGCCGGCGGTCCTGGTCTCCCGGGGCATCAGCTTTTACGCCTTTCTCCTGATCAGCGGCGGCGTCACCCTGGCCGTCCATCTGCGCGCCCGCCGGAGGGGACGGGAACTCTCTCCCAGTCCCCTCCGGACCCAGCGGGAGCGGCCCCGGGCGGCCCTGCCCAGACCGGCGGCGCCCCCCACGCTTTGAATCAAAGCGAGAGAGAACGTTTGGCAAAGCCAAGCGTTCTCTCTCGTTTTCTGCTCTTATTCGAAAACCCGCAAAAAGGGCTTCACGGCGGGGCAAAAATGTGCTATGATGGGGAACAAATCGCCCACAGCGGGACAGGAGGCGCATTATGAGCCGGGCCGATGAGCTTTTTATCGAAAATTGCCGGGATATCCTGGCCCACGGCGTGTGGGACACCGACCAGAACGTCCGCCCCCGGTGGGAGGACGGAACGCCGGCCCACACGGTGAAGAAATTCGGCATCGTCAACCGCTACGACCTGCGGGAGGAATTTCCCATCCAGACCATCCGCAGGATGGCCTTCAAAAGCGCCCTAGATGAGCTGCTCTGGATCTGGCAGAAAAAGTCCAGCAGCATCCGCGACCTGAACAGCCATATCTGGGACGCCTGGGCCGACGAGAACGGCTCCATCGGCAAGGCCTACGGCTATCAGCTTGGGGTGAAGCACCGCTATCCCGAGGGAGAGTTCGACCAGGTGGACCGGGTACTCTACGACCTGAAGCACAACCCGGCCTCCCGCCGCATTCTCACCAGCCTCTACAACCACCACGACCTGAGCGAGATGGCCCTCTACCCCTGTGCCTGGTCGGTGACCTTCAATGTCAGCGGCCGGACCCTCAACGCCGTGCTCAACCAGCGCTCCCAGGACATGCTCACCGCCAACGGCTGGAATGTGATGCAGTACGCCGCCCTGGTCCACATGCTCGCCCAGGTCTCCGGCCTGGAGGCGGGGGAGTTGGTCCACGTCATTGCCGACGCCCACATCTATGACCGGCATGTGCCCATTGTGGAGGAGATCATCGCCCGGGAGCCCTATCCAGCCCCCGCGCTGGCGCTGGACCCCGCCGTTACCGACTTCTACGCCTTCACCCGGGACGATCTGAAGCTGGAGGGTTACCGGGCCCACGCGCTGGAGGAAAAGATTCCCGTGGCGGTGTAAGCTAGAAAAACTTGTCAGGCAAAAGGACAAAAAAACGGAGGTCCGGGCCAAAAACAGACAAAAAATTGTTGACACTGACCAACATCTGTGGTATCTTGTAGGCAAGACCTCATTGGTGCTACCAATACCGGCGAAGCCGACCCGAGGCAGACGCGCCGGCTTTGCCAACCGAGGACCAGACGGCGAGGACAGGGGGGAGACCGCCCGTCCCCGCGACCGATGGGAAGGCCCGGCTGCGCCGGCGCCGACCGACCGGGGCGGGGGACGCTGGGGGGAGCCTCCGGCTCCTGCCTCCCCGTCTGGTGCCATTCGGCGGAGCACCCGGGTCGGGACCGCGCGCAAGGACAGGTTCCCATGGGGGAAGGCGTGCTTGCGTATGGTTCCGGGGCCTGCATCGGAAGGAGAGAACGCCGTGCAGCTCATCGCAGCCGTAGACCGGAACTGGGCCATCGGCAGGGACGGGGACCAGCTGGCCTACCTCCCGGCGGACCTCAGACGCTTCAAGACCCTGACCACTGCCCACACGGTGATCCTGGGCCGCAGGACCCTGGCGACATTCCCCGGCGGGCGGCCCCTGCCCGGCCGGCGGAATCTGGTGCTCTCCGGGAAACCGGACTTCCGCCCGCAGGGGGCGGAGGTCTTTCCCAATCTGGAGAGCCTGCTGGCGGCCGCCCCCTCCGACGCCTTCGTCATCGGAGGAGGCAGCGTCTATCGGGCTTTGCTGCCCTGGTGCGACCGGGCCTATGTGACCAAGATCGACGCCGTTTTTCCCGGGGCGGACACCTGGTTTCCGGACCTGGACGCTCGGGAGGATTGGGCGGTGGAGACGGAGGAGCCGTCCCTGGAGCATCAGGGCCTGGCCTTTCGCTACGTGACTTATCGGAGGATCGGAAGCGCGACATAAACCGCATGACGCCCCGGCCGTGAGGCCGGGGCGTCATGCGGTTTTTCAGGGGCAGGACGGCGGATCCTGCGGCGGGTGGCCCAGACCCAGGGCCAGCAGAGCGTTGACCGTGCCCAGCAGCTCGCACAGCAGCCCGTTCTGCCATTGCAGCAGACAGGCCACCTCGGACTCTTCGGTGCAGGCGGCCGTGGGGATGGGGTGGCTGTAGCGGCACATGGGCATATCCTCCAGCCGCGCCCGGCGGGCGGCGGCCCCCTCTGCCGGAAGGAGCGATGGGGCGGAGGAGGCGCGGCCGCCGGCGCGGACATCCCCGCCGGGCAGCGGGCCCGGCACCGACCACACCGGCGGGCGGTCCTTGGAACAACTCTTAGGCATCGGCGTTACCTCCATTTCCAAAATATCCTATGCAGATGCCTTGACATCGGTGCTCAAAAAGACTAAACTCCTAATGTGTCTCAAATGAGACAAAACGGAGGAAAGCGACGATGTGGCCAGAATGGAATCCCCGGGAGCTGGAGCTGCTGGCCGGAACCTTCCTGTTCCAAGGTCTGGAGCGGGAGACGGTCCGGCGGGCCGCCCAGGATCCCCTCTGCACCCGGGAGGACTACCTGCGGGGGGACGTGATCTACAGCCCCGGGCACTTCCGGCGCAGCCTGGGGGTGCTGCTGGAGGGCAGAGCCCGGGTCACCAAGGGGGAGCTGGTGGTCAGCACCCTGGAGCGGGGCGATCTGTTCGGAGCGGCCGCCCTCTACAACCGGCGGACCCGCTATGAGACCACCATTACCGCACTGGAGGACTGCGCCGCGGCCTTTTTCCCCCAGGAGCTGGTGAGCCGCCTCATGGCCGAATCCCCTGCGGCGTGCGCCAACTACATCCGCTATCTCTCCGAGCGCATCCATTTCCTGAACCGGAAGATCGAGGGGCTCACCGGGCCCGGCGCCGTGGGCAAGCTGGCCCGCTACCTGCTCAGCGAGGGCGGCGAAGGGGGGGCGGTGACGTGCGCCGCCACCGAGCTGGCCCAGCGGCTGGACGTGAGCCGGGCATCCCTCTACCGGGCCTTCGAGGTCCTGGAGGGCGCGGGGGCCATCCGGCGGACGGGAAAGCTGGTCCAGACCGCCGACCGGGAGGCCCTGCTCCGGCATAGTCAGGCGTAAAAGCCGAAATCAAGGAGGAAAACCACATGAAAAGAAGCAAGATTCTTGCCCTGGGCCTGGCGCTGGCCCTGACCGCCGGCCTGCTGGCCGGCTGCACCGGCGGCAGCGGGAGCCAGTCCCCCGCCCCCACCCCCAGCCAGACCGTGACGCCCGCCCTCGCCCCGTCTGAGACCGCCCCGGCGGAAAAGACGGCCGTCAACCTGGCCGTCCTGAAGGGGCCCAGCGGCGTGGGCGCCGCCAAGCTCCTGGCCGACAGCGACGCCGGGGAGACGGCCAACGACTACGCCTACAGCATTCTGGCCGACAACACTGAGATCGTGGCCGGACTGTCCAGCGGCAGCCTGGACATCGCCGCCGTGGCCTCCAACGTGGCCGCCAACCTCTACAACAAGACCAACGGCGGAATCCAGATCGCCGCCGTCAGCGGTCTGGGCGTCCTCTACATCCTGGAGAACGGGGACGCCGTCCAGTCCATGGCCGACCTGAAGGGGCAGACCCTCTACGCCACCGGCCAGGGTGCCAACCCCGAGTACGTGCTCAACTACCTGCTCACGGAAAACGGGGTGGATCCCGCCGAGGTGGACATCCAGTGGAAGACCGCCGACGAGGTCTCCGCCCTTATGGCCTCCGGCGAGGCCAAGCTGTGCATGATGCCAGTCCCCGCCGCCACCGCCATCCAGATGAACAACCCCGACGTGCGGGAGGCCCTGGACCTGTCCGCCGAGTGGGACGGCCTCAACAACGGCAGCCACCTGACCATGACCTGTATCGCCGTGCGCACCGCCTTTGCCCAGGAGCACCCCGAGGCAGTGGAGCACTTCCTGGCGGACTACGCCGCCTCGGTGGAGTACGTCAAGGGGGACCCCGCCGCCGCCTCTGAGCTGGTGGCCCAGTATGGGATCACCCCCAAGGCCAAGATCGCCGAGCTGGCCATCCCCAAGTGTTCCCTGGTATGCATCACCGGGAAGGTGGACATGGCTGACGCCATCCAGGGATATTTTGAGGTGCTTTCCGCCGCCAACCCCGACTCCATTGGAGGAAGCATCCCCGACGACGGGTTTTATTTCGAATAAGCGCGCGGGGACCGGCGCGCAGGGGAAGGAGGCGCTGCCATGAGACGCATCGGAAAGGTCCTCCTCCCTGTGCTGTTCTGGCTGGGGATGTGGCAGCTTGCCGCCGCCGCCGTGGGGCAGGAGCTGCTGCTGCCCGGCCCGGCGGCGGTGGGCCGCCGCCTGCTGGAGCTGGCGGCCGACGCCGCATTCTGGCAGACGGCCCTGGCCTCTCTGCTGCGCATCTTCGGCGGGCTGCTGCTGGGGGTGGCCCTGGGTGGTGTGCTGGCCGGGCTCAACGCCTGGGTCCCTCTGCTGGACTGGGTGCTCACCCCCGCCGTCAAGGTGGTCCGGGCTACCCCCGTGGCCTCCTTTATTCTGCTGGTCTACCTGTGGGTGGAGCGGGGCCGGGTGCCGGGGCTCATCTCTGCCCTCATGGTGCTGCCGGTGGTGTGGGGCAACGTCACCCGGGGCATCGCCGAGACCGACCCCCAGCTTTTGGAGCTCGCCCGGGCCTACGGCTTCGGGCGGGGCAGGACCCTGCGGCGGATCTACATCCCCTCCGTGCTGCCCTACTTTGCCAGCGGCTGCCGCACCGCCCTGGGCCTGGCCTGGAAGGCGGGAGTGGCCGCCGAAGTGCTCTGCCAGCCCCGAAACGCCATCGGAACGCAGATCTACAATACCAAATACTATCTGGAGACCCCCTCCCTCTTCGCCTGGACCCTGGTGGTCATCGCCCTGAGCTTCCTGCTGGAATGGGCGGTGGGCGGACTGCTCCGGCGGGCGGAGGGGCCGGAAAGGGGGAGGCGGCTGTGATCCGCATTGAGGACCTGAGCGTCGCCTTCGGCGGCAAACAAGTGCTGGACGGCTTCTCGCTGGAGCTGCCGGATACCGGCGTCACCGCTCTGTCCGGCCCATCGGGGTGCGGCAAGACCACCCTGCTGCGGGTGCTCTCCGGGCTCCAGAGGCCGGAGAGCGGCCGGGTGCTGGGCCTGGCGCCGGAGGAGGCCGCCCTCCTCTTCCAGGAAAACCGCCTGCTGCCCTGGCGGACGGTGGAGCAGCAGCTCACCGACGTACTGCCCCGTCAGCGCCGGGGCGAGGCGGCCCGGCTGCTGGAGCTGGCCGGCCTGACCGGGGAGGAAAAGCGCCTCCCCGCCGCCCTGTCCGGCGGCATGGCCCGGCGGCTGGCCCTGGTTCGGGCCCTGGCGCTGGGGCGGAGATATCTCCTTCTGGACGAGCCCTTCACCGGCGTGGACGCCCCCCGGGCCGAGGCTCTGATGGCGGCGGTGCGGGCCGCCGGGGCCCCCGTCCTTCTCTCCGCCCACGAGGGGCACACCCTGTCCCTGGCGGACACCGTCGTCTATTTGGACGGGCCGCCCCTCAAAGTGCTGCAAATTCGTGGAAAACCCTTGCAATGAGGACGCTTTTATGATATACTGCGCATACTACCAGTGTACGTATCCGTGAAGAGTGGGGCACGCCCCGCTCTTTCTTATTGAAAAAAACGGATCTGTAAAATTATGGAATATTTTACCGGAGGGAATGGAATGCCGAAAGTGACCGAGATCGCCGCCGGGCTGGCCGCCCCCATCGTGGAGGCCTGCGGCTGCACGCTCTGGGATGTGGAATATGTGAAAGAGGCGGGGGAGTGGTACCTCCGGGTTTACATCGACCGGGAGGGCGGCGTGTCCATCAACGACTGCGAGGCCGTGTCCCGCCCCCTGTCCGACGCGCTGGACGAGGCCGACCCCATTGAGGGCTCCTATACCCTGGAGGTCTCCTCCGCCGGGGCGGACCGGGTCCTCAAAAAGCCGGAGCACTTCGCACGCTTCCGGGGCGAGCCGGTGGACGTGCGGCTCTACCGGGCCAGGGAGGGGCGCAAGGAGCTCACCGGCACCCTGAAGGGATACGACGACGGGGACGTGACGGTGGAGCTCGACGGGGCGGACACCCTCCTGGAGAAAAAAGACGTGGCGCAGGTAAGACTGCATGTGACCTTTTAAGTAAGGAGATAGACGATTATGCCGAGAAAAAATGCGAAGGCCGCCAGCAGCGAGAGCGACGGTAAGGAATTTTTCGCCGCCATTGCCCAGATCGAAAAGGAGAAGGGCATCCCCTCGGGGTATATGATGGAAAAGATCACCCAGGCCCTGGCCTCCGCCTACAAGCGGGACCATGAGGGTGCCGGGGACAACATCGAGGTCCGGGCCGACCCCGAAAAGGGCGATGTGCGCATGTACATCAAAAAGGACGTGGTGGAGACGGTGGACAATCCCGCCGCCGAGATCTCCCTGGAGGAGGCCCGGGAAAAGCTGCCCCACGCCCAGCTGGGCGACGTGGTCCGCATCGAGGTCAAGACCAAGAATTTTGGCCGCATCGCCGCCCAGACTGCCCGCCAGGTCATCATCCAGGGCATCCGCGAGGCCGAGCGGGGCATGGTCTACGACGAGTTCAACTCCAAAGAGCACGAGATCCTCACCGGCATCGTCACCCGCATCGACCCCCGCTCCGGCGCTGCCTCCCTGCGCATCGGCTCCGGCAGCGAGGTCACCGAGGCCTTCCTCGCCCCCGGCGAGCAGGTCCGCGGCGAGGCCATCCGGGAGGGCGACCGCCTCAAGGTCTATGTGGTGGAGGTCCGCCGGTCCACCCGCGGGCCTCAGGTCCTCCTCTCCCGCACCCATCCCGGCCTGGTCAAGCGCCTGTTCGAGCTGGAGATTCCCGAGATCTACGACGGCACCGTGGAGGTCAAGTCCATCGCCCGGGAGGCCGGCAGCCGCACCAAGATCGCCGTCTGGTCCGCCGACGAGAACGTGGACCCCATCGGCGCCTGCGTCGGCCCCGGCGGCCAGCGGGTGGGCAACATCGTTGAGGAACTCCACGGCGAAAAGGTGGATATCATCAAGTACAGCGGCGACCCCGCCGCCTATGTGGCCGCCGCTCTGTCCCCCGCCGACGTGGTCAGCGTGGACCTCTTCGCCGACGGCAAGAGCTGCCGGGTCATCGTGCCCGACGACCAGCTTTCTCTGGCCATCGGCAAGGAGGGGCAGAACGCCCGCCTGGCCGCCAAGCTCACCGGCTTCAAGATCGACATTAAGCCCGTTTCCGACCCCGGCGAGCTCCCCGAGCCGGAGGAAGATATGGTGATCGTGGACGAGGAATAAGCGCAGATCCCCAGAATGGAAAGGGAGAGGTGACGGCTCATGCCGAAAAAAATCCCCATGCGCCAATGCGTGGGCTGCCGGGAGATGAAGCCCAAACGAGAGCTCATCCGGGTGGTCCGCTCCCCCGAGGGAGAGGTTTCCCTGGATTTCAAGGGCAAAAAGCCCGGCCGGGGGGCCTACCTCTGTCTGGCGCCGGACTGCCTGGCCCGGGCCAAAAAGTCAAGGGCACTGGAGCGGGCCTTTTCCGCGCCTCTGCCCGAGGAGGTGTACGCCGCCCTGGAGGGGCAGATGCAGGAGGGAGAGCCGAATGGATAACACGCTGCACCTCCTGGGCATCGCCAAAAAGGCGGGCCGGCTGGAGGTTGGGGAAGAGCCCGTAGGGGCCGCTGCCCGGGCCCGCCAGGCCAGAGTCATCCTGCTGGCCTCCGACGCCGCTGCCAACACCGCCCGCCGGGCGGGCCACTTCGGCGAGGCGGGCAGTGTGCTATGGCTCACCGTGCCCTACACCAAGGCCGAACTGGGCGGCGCCGTGGGGCGTGCGTCCTGCGCCATGCTGGCTCTCACCGACGCGGGCTTGGCCGCCTCCCTGATGAAGAAGCTGGCCGCCGCCGATCCGGAGCGGTACGGCCCTGCCTGCGAGCAGCTGGGCAAAAAGGCGGAAAAGGTCCTCCGCCGCCAGCAGGAGCAGCGCCGGCACGAGAAGAACCTGAAGCTGGGAAAGCGCAAACCGTGGGCCGCGCCCACGAAGGATGGAAAGGCCCCGCGCGGGGCGGAGGCCGGGCTGGCCGCCCAAAAGCCCGGGGAGAAGCATCCGAGCAGGCGCAGAGTCCCCAAGAAGGGTCCCGGAGACCGGGACAAGGTATGATGCCGCCCGATCCCCAGCCGCCCCGACGGGCGGAGGGGATACGCGGGGAGCGGGATTCCCGCAGAAAGCGGCCGGAGCGCGGGCGGGCATGCTCCACGGAGCATGCCCGCTTCTGAAGGAGGGCGTCAAGTGACGTGAAAAGCAGTAAATGAGACCGCTGAAGCGGTGTGTGAACCATCAAATTCGAGCGGATCGCTTCAATACGTAAGGGCGAAAGCCCCGGCTTTCGCATTTCCGTATTGAAGTGATCCCCGCCACGACCAATGGAGGGATTTTATTTGAGCAGTTTGATTAAATACCGTGTGCATGAGGTGGCCAAGGACTTTAACCTGGGCACCAAGGAGATCACCGACATTCTGACGAAATACGCCAAGACCCCCAAGAACCACATGCAGGTGCTGGAGGACAGCGAGCTGGCCATCATTTTCGACTATCTGACCCAGCACCGTCCGGTGGACAGCATTGAGAGCATCTATGCCGACGTCTACCGGGAGCCCAAGCCGGCGCAGAAGCCCGCCGCCCCCGCGCCCCAGAAGCAGGCGGCGCCCCAGGGCCAGGGCAGGCCCCAGCAGCCGGCCCGTCCGGCCGGCCAGGGC
>CABUJV010000051.1 GCA_902492005.1 uncultured Eubacteriales bacterium | reverse complement strand
GAAAGAACGCACAAAACAGAATCCCGGTCCGGTGACCGCCGGGCCAACCGGACCATCCTGGGCCGCACCATTTTTTTGATGGTGATCTTCGGGGTGGTCGTATTTATCCCGCTGTTCTGGAAGCTGTGGGACGTGCAGATCAACCAGCACGACGCGCTGGAGGAACAGGCCATTGACCAGCAGACCCGGGACCTGCTGGTGACCGCGCCCCGGGGGACCATTTACGACGCCAAGGGCAACCGGCTGGCCGTCTCCGCCGACGTTCACAACATCGTCATCTCCCCCAAGGACATCGTGGAGGGGGAGAAGTCGGCGGCCGAGCGGGCGGCGGTCAAGCTGGAAAAGGGCGCCGGACTCACTCAGGAGGAAAAAGAGAAAAAGGGCTATGTCCTCACCGATGCCGAAATCGCCGCCCAGAGCGGCAATTACGCCGAATTCATCGCTCAGGGTTTGTCCCAGATCCTGGACGTGGAGGAGGAAAAGATCCTCAAGCGCATGGAGAACACCACGGTCCAGTATGAGGTGGTCAAGTGGCGGGTGGAGGACGACATCACCACCCAGGTCCGGCAGTTCATCAGCGACTATCAGCTCTATCCCGGCGTGTATGTGGAGCCGGATACCAAGCGCTACTACCCCTCCTCCGATCTGGCCGCCCACGTGGTGGGCTGGGTCAACGTCAACGACAACAACAAAGGCGCCTACGGCGTGGAGGCCCAGTACGAGAGCGCTCTGGCCGGCAAGGCCGGCCGGGTGGTCACCGCCAAAAACGCTGCCGGCACCGAGATGCTCTCCAGCTACGAAAACTACATCGACGCCATCGCCGGCGGCGACCTGCACCTGACCATCGACAACACCATCCAGAGCTACGCCCAGCGGGTTATAGACGAGGGCATCGCCAAATACGATGTGCAGGAGGGGGCCTTCTGCATCGTCATGGATCCCAACACCGGCGCGGTGCTGGCCATGGCCTCCAGCCCGGACTATGATCTGAACAGCCCCCGGGAGATCACCGACTCGGTGCTGTCCAGCTACGTGGAGTCGGTGCGGAACGATCCCGGCTCCAACGACGAGGCCTACGCCAAGGCTCTTCAGGACGCCCAGTATTCCCAGTGGCGCAACAAGGCCCTCAACGACACCTATGAGCCCGGCTCCACCTTCAAGACCCTGGTCCTCTCCGCCGCCCTGGAGGAGGGGGTGGTCAGCGAGTCCGACCACTTCTACTGCTCCGGCGTGAAGCAGGTGGCCAACTGGCCCATCCGGTGCTCCAAGCGGGAGGGCCACGGAGACCAGACCCTGCGCCAGGCGGTGATGAACTCCTGCAACCCGGCCTTCATCGAGATCGGCCAGCGGCTGGGGGCGGAAAAGTTCTGGGAGTACCTGGAGAATTACGGCCTGATGGAGCGCACCGGCATCGACCTGCAGGGCGAGGGGCAGAGCCAGTTCTGGGATGAGGAGGAATTCGTCAGCGAGCTGGGCATCGCCTCCCTGGCCACCGCCTCCTTCGGCCAGCGGTTCCAGATCACTCCCATTCAGATGATTACCGCCGCCTGCGCAGCCGTCAACGGCGGCCACCTGATACAGCCCTACGTGGTCCAGTCCATCACCGACTCCGACGGCAACGTGATTCAGTCTGTCCAGCCCACCGAGGTGCGGCAGGTCATCAGCGAGGAGACCTCCGCCCAAGTGCGCTCCATTCTGGGCAGCGTGGTCATGGACGGCGGAACCGGCAAAAACGCCTACCAGGCGGGCTACAGCATCGGCGGCAAGACCGGCACCTCCGAGACCAACCAGACCAAGACCACCGGGCGGCTGATCGTCTCCTTCCTGGGGGTGGCCCCGGCAGAGGACCCGCAGATCGTGGTGCTGCTGGGCTACGACCACCCCAAGCCCGCCGTCCCCGGCTCCAACCTGACCGCCGGCGGCTACTACATCAGCGGCGGCAACATGGCCGCCCCCATGGCCGGAGAGCTGATTGCCGATATCCTGGACTACCTGGGGGTGGAGAAGCAGTACAAGGCGGACGAACTGGCCGACGTGGTGGTACCCAAGGTCACCGAGCTCTCCCTCAGCGACGCCCAGGACCTGCTCAAGCAGAAGGGGCTGCAGTGGCGGACGGTGGGCGAGGGCGGCGTGGTCACCGACCAGATTCCCGCTCAGGGGGCCTCCATCCCCGGCAGCAGCCAGGTGGTCCTCTATCTGGGCGAGGAAAAGCCCACCGACCAGGTATCGGTGCCCGACGTGTCGGGCAAAACGCTGGAGAGCGCCCAGACCGCCTTTGCCAAGGCGGGGCTGTACCTGCGGCCCTCGGGCAGCGGCGGCAGCTACTCCTCTTCCTCCACCGTGGCGATCGGGCAGTCCATCCCAGCGGGCGCCCTGGTGGAGCCGGGCACAGTGGTGGACGTTCAGTTCATCGACACCGATATCCAGGACTACGCCAACAACACCGGCATACGGTGATTCTCCCCAGGAGGTGAAAGCGGATTGAATCTGCAGGAACTGCTGTCCGGCGTGGCGCTCACAGAGTGCCGGGCGGCCGGGGACGTGAAAATCACCGGGATCAGCTATGACACCCGGGACCTCAAGCCGGGAGCCCTCTTCGCGGCGCTGTCCGGCTATAAGACCGACGGACACCGTCACATCCGGGAGGCCCTGGAGAAAGGGGCCGCCGCCGTTCTGTGCCAGAGCGCGCCGGACTTCGACGGCCCGTGGCTGGTGGCCGGCGACACCCGGGCCGCCCTGGCCGACGTGTCGGCCAACTGGTTCGGCCGCCCGGCGGAGGCTATGACCTGCGTCGGGGTGACCGGCACCAACGGCAAGACTACCACCACCTACCTGCTGAAGGCGGCGCTGGAGGGGGCCCTGAAGGCCAAGGTGGGGCTCATCGGCACCAACCAGAACATGATCGGGGAGGAGGTCCTCCCCGCCCACCGGACCACCCCCGAATCCTACGAGCTCCAGGCGCTGCTGCGGCAGATGGCCGACGCGGGCTGCACCCACGTGGTGATGGAGGTCTCCTCCCATGCCCTGGTGCTTCACCGGGTCCGTGGCATTCGCTTTGCTGCCGGGATTTTCACCAACCTGACCCAGGACCATTTGGATTTTCACGGGACCATGGAGGTCTACCGGGCGGCCAAGGGACGGCTGTTCGAGCAGTCCGAGCTGGCCGTCCTCAACCTGGACGACGAGGCCGGGCGGTATTACGCCCGGACCGCGCCCTGCCCGGTGTTCACCTACTCCGAGCGGAAGGACGAGGCCGACCTGGTGGCCAAGAACATCCGGCTGTTCCCCAGCCATGTGGAGTTTGAAGCGGTGGTCAGGGGGGCCATCGGCCGGGTGTTTCTCCCCATCCCCGGCGGATTTACCATTTACAACGCCCTGGGCGTGGTGGCCTGCGCCCTCAACCTGGGGGCGGAGCTGCCCGGCGTCATTGCCGCCCTGCGGGCGGCTCAGGGGGTGAAGGGCCGCATCGAGGTGGTTCCCGTCCCAGCGGCCTATACCGTCATCATCGACTACGCCCATACCCCCGACGCCCTGGAGAACATTCTCACCACCGTCCGGGACCTGACCGACCACCGGGTCATCTGCCTGTTCGGCTGCGGCGGCGACCGGGACCGGACCAAGCGGCCCCTGATGGGGGCGGTGGCGGCCAGCCTGGCCGATCTGTGCGTGGTCACCTCGGATAATCCCCGCACCGAGGAGCCGGAGGCCATCCTCCGCGACATCCTGGCGGGCATGGGCGAGGCCGCCGCTCCGCCCCTGGTAGAGCCCGACCGCCGCGCGGCCATCCGTCTGGCCCTGGCTCAGGCCGGGCCCGGCGACGTGGTGGTGCTGGCGGGCAAGGGCCACGAGACCTATCAGGAGATCGACGGGGTACAGCGGCACCTGGACGAGCGGGAAGAGGTGGCGGCGTACTTTTCCAAGTGAAAAGTCCCGGTAAATGACACATTGGGCTTTTTATATGGAGGGCTTTGTGGTATAATCCCCGTTTGGGAATTTTACCGGGAGGTTGAAAAAATGAGACTATTGATCGCGGCGCTGGTGTCGTTCGTGATATCGGCCATTGCCGGAAAGATTTTAATCCCTGTGCTCCGCCGGATGAAGGCTGGACAGTCCATCAAGGAGGACGGCCCTACTTGGCACATGTCCAAGCAGGGCACCCCCACCATGGGCGGGCTCATGTTCATCCTGGGCATCCTGTGCACCCTCCTGCTCATCGGCTGGACGGACATCGTCCGGGGGGACTTCCGGGCTCTGTTCGTCTTCTGCTTCGCCCTGGTGTTCGGGGTCATCGGCTACCTGGACGACTACGAGAAGGTGAAGAAAAAGGAGAACACCGGCCTGACCGCCGGGCCTAAGTTCCTGCTCCAGCTGGCCGCCGCCATCGCCTTTACGGTGCTGCTGCGGCACTACGGCTACCTGGCCCCCCACTTGTACCTACCCTTTGTCAACCTGGTGGTGGAGCTGCCCTGGGTGGTCTATATGGTCTTTGCCGCCTTTGTCATGGTGGGCACCGTCAACGCCGTCAACATCACCGACGGGGTGGACGGCCTGTCCTCCAGCGTTACCCTGCCGGTGGCCGCCTTCTTCGCCGCCGTGTCAGTCTGGTGGGGCAGCCAGTACCAGGACATCGGCGTGTTCGCCGGGGCGCTGTTCGGCGGTCTGACGGCCTTCCTGCTCTACAACCACTACCCCGCCAAGGTGTTTATGGGAGACACCGGCTCCCTGTTCCTGGGAGGCGCGGTGTGCGGCCTGGCCTTTGCCTTTGACATGCCGCTGATCCTTATCCTAGTGGGCGCCGTCTATATTGCAGAGACCCTCTCCGACATCATCCAGGTGGTCTACTTCAAGGCCACCCACGGCAAGCGCATCTTCCGTATGGCCCCCCTGCACCACCACTTCGAGATGGGGGGCTGGAGTGAAAAAAAGGTGGTGGCGGTCTTCGCCGCCGTCTCCCTGGCGTTCTGCGTCCTGGCCTTTATGGGAGTCATGGACCGCTATGTATCCCTTTAAATAACACGGATCTGTTGAGGAAAGGCAGGTGGTCCCATGGCGACCAAACCCAAGCGCGACCTGACGGTGGAAGAGCAGCTGGCCCGGGGACCTCTGGACCTGCCCTTTCTGATGCTGGTGCTGCTGCTTACCGGCATCGGCCTCATCATGGTGTTCTCCGCCTCCTACGCCTCGGCCTATTACAACGAGGCGGTGACCCACCACGACCCCACCTGGTACGTCAAGCGGCAGGCCGTCTTTGCGGCGGCGGGGGTGGTGATCATGTACCTGACCTCTAAGCTCAACTATCAGAATTTCCGATGGATGTCCCTCTTTGTGCTGGCCGCCTCCTTCGTGCTGCTGATCCTGGTGAAGGTGCCCCACATCGGCGTCACCGCCGGCGGCGCCAACCGCTGGATCAAACTGCCCGGTCTGCCCCAGTTCCAGCCCTCGGAGGTGGCAAAGCTGGGTGTCATCCTCTATTTTTCGGCGCGCCTGGCCAAACGGAACACCGAAAAAAAGCGGAAATTCAACCACCATACCCCCAAGGGCCGCTTCCTGCGCCTGATGGACCGTATCGGCCTGCTGGAGCTGCTGCCCTATATGGGGGTGCTGCTGGCCATCCTGGGCCTGCTGGCTCTCCAGCCCCACATGTCGGGCATGATCCTGATCCTGGCCATCGGTGCGTCCATCCTCTTTGCCGCTGGCATCCATCTGGGATGGTTCGTGGCCGGCGGCAGCTTCGCCGTGGCCGCCCTGACCTTCATCATCTTCAACACCGACTACATGGCCTCCCGCATCCACATCTGGCAGGACCCCTGGAGCGATCCGCTGGGCAAGGGCTTCCAGACCATCCAGTCCCTGTACGCCATCGGCTCCGGCGGCCTGCTGGGGCTGGGGCTGGGCAACAGCCGCCAGAAGTTCCTCTATATCCCCGAGCCGGAAAACGACTTCATCTTCTCCATCGCCTGTGAGGAGCTGGGCTTTGTGGGTGCGGTGCTGATCCTGTGCTTGTTCGCCCTGCTGATCCTGCGGGGCTACTGGCTGGCCATCCACGCCCGGGACCGCTTCGGCGCGCTGCTCATCGTGGGCATCACCACCCAGGTGGCGGTGCAGACCTTTTTGAACATCGGCGTGGTGACCAATCTGTTTCCGGTCACCGGCATCTCCATGCCCTTTTTCAGCTACGGCGGCACGGCCCTGATGATCCAGCTGCTGGAGATGGGCGTCATATTGAGCGTATCACGACAGATTCCAGCCCCAAAGGCCGGATAGGAGGGCACTGGCTTGAACATTCTCTTTACCTGCGGCGGCACCGCCGGACACATCAATCCGGCCATTGCGCTGGCCCGTCTGTTTCAGCTCCACCACCCCGGCTGCAGCATTCTCTTCGCCGGCGCCTACAACGGCATGGAGCGGGACCTGGTGCCCAAGGAGGGCTACCAGCTCCGGACCGTGTATGTCAACACCATCCACCGGGCCTTCCGCTGGAAGGACATCAAGCACAACCTCATCACGGTGGTAACCATGCCCAAATCCCGGCGTCAGGCGGCGGAGATCATCCGGGACTTCCAGCCCGACCTGGTGGTGGGCACCGGGGGCTACGCCTCCTACCCTGTGGTGCGGGAGGCGGCCAAACGGGGCATCCCCACCGCCGTCCATGAGTCCAATGCCGTGCCCGGCCTGACCACCAAGCTGCTGTCCCGGGTGGTGGACCGGGTGCTGGTGGGTTTTGAGGACTCCCGCAAATACTATCCCCACCCGGAGCGGGTGGTGGTCACCGGCACCCCGGTGCGCCGGGACTTTTTTGACCACACCCGGAAGGAGGCCCGCCTGGCCCTGGGGATCACCGACGAGCGGCCGGTGCTGCTGTCCTACTGGGGCAGCCTGGGGGCCGAGGTGATGAACCGCTATACCGCCGACTTCATCCAGGCCGAGTGCGCCGACGGCCGCCCCTTCCACCACATCCACGGGGCGGGGCGGAACTACGCCTGGCTCACCGGCGAGCTGAAGGGCCGGGGCATCGAGCTGGACGGCCCCGCCGGGGTGGAGGTGCGGGAGTATATCTACGACATGCCTCTGGTGATGGCCGCCGCCGACCTGGTGATCTGTCGGGCGGGGGCCTCTACCATCTCGGAGCTGACCACCATCGCCAAGCCGGCCATCCTAGTGCCCTCCCCCAACGTGACCAACAACCACCAGGAGAAAAACGCCCGGGTGCTGGAGCGCCACGGAGCTGCGGTGGTGCTGCTGGAGCCGGAGTGCGACGGCAGGAGCCTCTACCGGGCGGCGTCCGGGCTGCTGGAGGACCGGGACCGGCTCACCGCCATGTCCAGGGCTCTGTCCAGGCTTTCAGTCACCGACGCGGCGGAGGAGATCTATCAGACACTGATCCAGCTCGTCCAATAGCCCGCCGGGGCTGTCACATCCCGGAGCCTGCGCATAGTATGGCCTGAAACCATGAATGCGGAGGACAGTCCATATGAGTGCTTATCTGGTGGAAGGCGGAAACCGGCTCCAGGGGACCGCACGGGTCCACGGAGCGAAAAACAGCGTGCTGCCCATCCTGGCGGCGACCATTCTATGTCCGGGAGAGAGCGTGGTACATAACTGCCCCGATCTTTCCGACGTGCGGGCCTCCATTGCCATCCTGGAGCACCTGGGGTGCCGGGTGGAGCGGGCGGGAGACACGGTGACGGTGGACGCCGCCGTCCTCACCGGCCGGGATGTGCCCGATGCCCTGATGCGGGAAATGCGCTCGTCCGTCATCTTCCTGGGGGCCATCCTGGCCAGGCTGGGGGAGGCGGTCATGTCCTTTCCCGGCGGGTGCGAGCTGGGCCCCAGGCCCATCGACCTCCATCTGGCGGCCATCCGGTCCCTGGGGGCGGAGGTGCGGGAGCAGGGGGGCGAGCTACACTGCTCCGCGGCCGGCGGCCTGACGGGCTGCGAGATCACCTTTTCCATCCCCAGCGTGGGAGCCACGGAAAACGCCATGCTGTGCGCCTGCGGGGCGGAGGGCGTCACCGTCATCTGCAACGCCGCCCGGGAGCCGGAGATCGTGGATCTGCAGGCCTTCCTGCGGACGCTGGGGGCGGACGTCCGGGGGGCGGGCACCTCGGTCATCACCGTGCGGGGGAAAAAACCCCTCCACGGCGGAGAGCACACCGTCATGCCCGACCGGATCGTAGCCGCCACGCTGCTGACCGCCGTGGCCGCCGCAGGGGGAGAGGCCGAGCTCCTGGGCACCGACTACCGGCAGCTGTCCACCGTCACCGCCGTGCTCACCGAGGCGGGGTGCCGGATCCGCAGCGGCAGCGATTCCATCCATATCTGCCGGGAGGCGCCCCTGCGGGGCGTGCGGCCCATCCGGACGGCCCCCTATCCCGGCTTTCCCACCGACGCCCAGCCGCCCGTCATGGCGGCGCTGTGCCGGGGAACAGGTACCACGGTCTTTGTGGAAAACATGTTTGAAAGCCGCTACCGCCATGTGGATGAGCTCTCCCGCATGGGGGCGGATATCCGGGTGGAGGGCAAGGTGGCGGTGGTGTGCGGCGTGGAGCGGCTCCATGGCGCCGCGCTCCAGGCCGCCGACCTGCGGGGCGGGGCTGCCCTGGTAGTGGCCGCCCTGGGGGCGGAGGGCCGCAGCGAGATCACCGGCCTGCACCACATGGACCGGGGCTATTACGGCCTGGAGGGCACGCTCCGGGGCCTGGGGGCGGATATTGTCCGGGTCCCTTGAGGCATATGGAACCTTTTGTAAGGAATTCTTAACGATTTTCTCACCTTTGTATGCTATATTGAGGCAGAAACCAAAGAGACGATGCGGAGGCAGTCATGGCGGCGAGGAGAAGCAGCAAGCGAACAAGGCGGAGAAGGGGACGCTTCGGCTTCCTCTATAAAGCCCTGTCCCTGGTGCTCATTCTGGGGGCCATCGTGGCGGGATGCATCGTCTTCTTCCGGGTCAACGACGTGGCGGTATCGGGGGAGAGCAAGTACACTGCCCAGGAGATCATCGACGTGACCGGAGTGCAGCAGGGGGACAATCTCCTCCTGCTGCCCAGAAACCAGATCGTCAAACGCATCCTGACCCAGCTGCCCTATGTCAGCGACGTCAACCTGCGCCTGAGCCTGCCGGACACCCTGCTCATCTCGGTCTCCGAGTGCGCTCCCGCCGCTCTGGTGCAGAGCGGGGAGGGCTGGTGGATCATCGACGCCCGGGGCAAGCTCCTGGAGCAGGTGAGCGCCCCCGCCGTCCGGCCGGATCTGGCAAAGGTCACCGGCGTCACCGCCCTGCTGCCCACGGCAGGCACCAAGCTGGCCGTGGCGGAGGAGGAGCAGACCAAGCTGTCCAGCCTCACACGGCTCCTGACCGCCATGGAGAACCGGGCCATGCTGGGCCGGGTGGGCGCCATTGACCTGACCGCCGCCGCCCGGCTCACCTTCCTCTACGACGGGCGCATCACTGTCAAGCTGCCCCTGGTGGATGAGAAGGTGGAAGCCAAGCTGGAGGGGCTGGAGCAGGTCATGGGAAGCATCCAGGACAACGAGCGGGGCACCCTGGACCTGACCCGCGATATTGGAGAGAGGTGGTACTTTGACCCGGAATAACTGGGGCCCAAGGCGCACAAAAGTTTTGGAAATATACGGGTAGCTCTTGACCTGCGGCGAAAAGAGAGATACAATATAACAAGATATTGAGCCTGAGCCGGTGTTTCCGGCACAATCAGTCGATTTTATCGTGTTTTTGACATATTTACATAGGAGGAACAGGCATGGCTTTTGGATTGGACACCGGGCCTGATACCGTCGTTACGATCAAGGTGATCGGTGTGGGCGGCGGCGGCAGCAATGTAGTCAACCGCATGGTGCGCTCCGGCATGAAGGGCGTGGACTTTATCGCCGTGAATACGGACAAGCAGGCGCTGAAAAATTCCGCCGCGACTTACAAGATACAGATCGGTGAGAAGCTCACCCAGGGCCAGGGCGCGGGCAGCGACCCCGAGGTGGGCCGCAAGTCCGCCGAGGAGAGCCGCAACCAGATCTCCAAGATGCTGGAGGAGACCGACATGGTCTTCATCACCGCCGGTATGGGCGGCGGCACCGGCACCGGCGCGGCCCCCATCGTGGCCGACATCGCCAAGGAGCTGGGCATCCTCACCGTGGGCGTGGTGACCAAGCCCTTCAACTTCGAGGGCCGCCGCCGCATGGAGCAGGCCGAGCGGGGCATTGAGGACCTGCGCACCCGGGTGGACTCCCTGGTCATCATCCCCAACGAGCGGCTGAAGTTTGCTACCGACCAGAAGATCACCTTTGCCAATGCCTTTGAGATCGCCGACGACGTGCTGCGCCAGGCGGTCCAGTCCATCTCCGACCTCATCAAGAACACCGGCTTCATCAACCTGGATTTTGCCGACGTCACCGCCGTCATGAAGAATGCGGGTATGGCCCACATGGGCGTGGGCCGGGCCGCCGGCAAGAACAAGGCCGAGGAGGCCGCCAAGATGGCCATCTCCAGCCCTCTGCTGGAGACCTCCATCAATGGCGCCAAGGGCGTGCTGGTCAATGTCACCGGCTCCATGGACATCGGTCTGGAGGAAGTGGAGACGGCGGCCAACCTGGTCCAGCAGGCTGCCCATCCCGACGCTCTCATCATCTTCGGCGCCGCCTTCGACGACGAGCTGGAGGACGAGATCCGCGTGACCGTCATCGCCACCGGCTTTGAAGAGAACGTGGGCGCCGGCATGAACGCCAACCCCTTCACCAAGGCGGGAGAGCGGGCGGCGGCGGCCGGTGCGGCCGCGGCGCCGTCGGGTAAGCGTCCCAGCCTGGAGCCCCTGCCCGACAAGGAGCCGGACCAGGAGGACGACCCCTTCGTGGACATCTTCAAGATCTTCAACAAGGACCGCTGAACATACGATTGCAAAACACCTGCGGAAGGATTCCGCAGGTGTTTTTTTGCTTGCAAATGGGACAAGGGCGATTTATAATGAAACATGACTTCGGACGATTTGAATGGAAAAAGGAGTGAGACCTGTCGTGAGTAGCGACCCTGGAAGTCGAAGATACTATAACGAAGCGGCGCGTCTCACAGGGGTGGAGTGTATTCAGCCACGGTGACGCGCCGGGAAAGGCGTGACGACCATTGTTGAGCATCCACAAGACCATTGACGGAAAAATGACCAAGCTGGACAAGGCGGAGGACGGCTGCTGGGTGAACCTGACCTACCCCACCGAGGACGAGATGAACACCGTGACCGCCCTGCTGGGCATCGATCCGGGCTTCCTCCGGGCCGCCCTGGACGAGGAGGAGACCTCCCGGATCGACACCGAGGACGGCCAGACCCTCATCATCATCGACCTGCCCTCCGTGGAGCAGGGCGAGGCGGTGGTGTATTCCACTCTGCCCCTGGGCATCATCGTGGCGGAGAAGTGCATCATCACGGTCTGCCTGAAGGAGTCCTCTATCATTCGGGACTTCCAGGACGGACTGGTGAAAAACGCCGAGACCCAGAAGAAGACCAGCTTTATCCTCTATCTGCTGCTGTGGGTGGCCAAGCGATTCCTCCAGTACCTGAAGCAGATCGACAAGATCTATAACTACATGGAGCGGCAGCTCTATAAATCCCAGCGGAACAAGGAGCTCATCCAGCTTCTGGACCTGGAAAAGTCCCTGGTCTATTTCAATACGTCGCTGAAGGCCAACGAGGTCACGCTGGAGAAGATCCTGCGGGGGCGCATCATCACCCTCTACGAGGAGGACCACGACCTGCTGGAGGACGTGCTGATTGAGGTGCGGCAGGCCATCGAGATGGCCAACATCTACTCCTCCATCATCTCCGGCATGATGGACGCCTTCGCGTCGGTGATTTCCAACAACCTGAACGTCATCATGAAGGTGCTGACCTCTCTGACCATCCTGCTGACTCTGCCCAATATCATTTTCGGCTTCTACGGCATGAACGTGGCCAACCTGCCTCTGGACCAGTTCTGGTGGTTCCCGCTGGTGGTGGCGGCGGCGGTGATTGTGGCGGTGGCGGT
>CABUJV010000050.1 GCA_902492005.1 uncultured Eubacteriales bacterium | reverse complement strand
CGTGGATCATGAAGGGGGGGATGCAGTAGGTGAAGCCCTTGTCGATCATGAAGTCCCGGCCGTAGGCCAGCACCGCCTCGTGGAGACGGGCGATGTCGCCCAGCAGGTAATAGAAGCCGGAGCCGGACACCCGCCCGGCAGCATCCATGTCGATGCCGTCGAAGGACTCCATGATGTCGGTGTGGTAGGGGACCTCAAAGTCTGGCACCAGGGGCGCGCCGAAGCGCTCCACCTCCACGTTGGCGGAGTCGTCGGGCCCGATGGGCACGGTGGGGTCGATGATCTGGGGGATGACCAGCAGGATCTTGCGGATCGCCGCCGCCAGCTCGTCCTCCCGGCCCTCCAGCCAGGCCAGCCGGTCGGCGTCCGCCTTGACCTCGGCCTTGAGCGCCTCGGCCTCCGCCAGCTTGGAGGGGTCCTTCTTGGACTGACCCATCAGCACGCCCACCTGCTTGGACTTGGCGTTGCGGGCGGTGCGCAGGGCCTGGGCCTCCTGAATGGTGTCCCGGTTCTCCTGATCCAGGGCGATCACCTGATCCACCAGGGGGAGCTTTTCCTCCTGGAACTTCTTTTTGATGTTTTCCTTGACCGCCTCGGGGTTCTCCCGGATGAATCGAATGTCGAGCATGTTGGTTCAACCTTTCTCATTTTGTTTCACGTGAAACATCCATCTTATTCTAACCAGTCCACGAGCTGGCGATAAGCCTCCAAAGGGTCGTAGATCTCCCGCTCTTCCTCGGTCATGGCGGAGCGGAGGGCTTCCAATGCCTTTTCGGTGGAGGCTGCCCCAGCCTCGCCCCATTTCTCCAGCAGGGCCCGGGCGTCCCGGTAGTGCCCCTGGTTATAGAGGGCCCGGAGCTGATTCAGCCGCATCAGAGCCAAATTGGCCTCGGCTGCCGCCGACTCCTGCGCCTGATTCTCCTGGGCGGCGCGGACGGCGTCGTTCCATTCGGCCTGAAGCTCGTCCAAACGGGCTTGGAGCTCCTCGTTCTGCCGCTTCAGCCCGTCCCGCTCTGCGATCAGGTTGTCCAGGGACTGGACGGCGGAGTTGGAGGTCTGCTGCAGGTCGGCAATGGCCTCCTGATTGGCCCGCTGCTGCATGAAATAGGACATGAGCAGCAGCAGAAAGGCGGTGGCGATCAGGATGACCAGATAGGTCATCACCGAGAGCTTCTTGTGGGGCTTTTCGTGCTCCGCCGCGTGCTGAAGGGAGATCGGTTCTTCCTTGTCACTTCCCGTGCTCACCGCGCGCCCCCTCCTTTTCCGGTCGAGAGGCGCTTTTCCAACTGATCGAGCAGGAGGGTCAGATCCTCGTCGTTGTAAAATTCAAATTCCAGCTTGCCCTTCTTGGGCCCCATGGTGATGGAGACCTTGCGGCCCCAGTGGGTGGACAGCTCTTTGGCGGCGGCGTCCCGGTACAGCTTCATGGGGTCCACGGGCTTTTCGCCGCCGCACTCGTCCAGCTCCTGCTGTTCCCGGGCCAGCCGCTTGGCCAGGGCCTCGGTCTGCCGGACGGAGAGCCCCTCCTCCACCACCTTGCGGGCCAGCCGCTTTTGCAGCTCCCCGGCGGGGGCGGAGAGGATGGCCCGGGCGTGCCCGGCAGAGAGCCTGCCCTCCTCCAAAAGCTGGCACACCGCGTCGGGCAGAGCCAGCAGGCGCAGGGCGTTGGCCACAGCGGGCCGGGATTTGCCCACCCGCTGGGCGGTCTCCTCCTGGGTAAGGCCGTAGTCCTCCATCAGGGATTTGTAGCCCTGGGCCTCCTCCATGGGGTTCAGGTCCTCCCGCTGGAGGTTTTCGATGAGGCCCAGCTCCATGACCTTGCGGTCGTCGGCCTCGACGATGACCGCCGGGACCTCGGCCAGCCCGGCCAGCTTGGCCGCCCGCCAGCGCCGCTCCCCGGCGATGATCTGATAATAGCCGGAGGCCAGCCGCCGGACGGTGAGGGGCTGGATGATGCCGTGCAACCGGATGGAATCGGCCAAATCGGCCAGGGATTCCTCGTCAAAGCGTTTCCGGGGCTGCTTGAGGCCGGGCTCCACCTGGGCGATGGGGAGGGAGACCGAGCCGCCCTCCTGGCTTTGCAGGGCGGCGTCGCCCAGCAGAGCGCCCAGGCCCTTTCCAAGACCCTTGCCCAGGCCGCGTTCGGATGCCATGTGATCAGTCCTTTCTGGTGAGAATGGATGCGGGGTCATACCCGGGCGGTAAGGCAGCGGTTTTTCTCCAGCAGCTCCTCCGCCAGGGACCGATAGGCCTCGGCGCCCCGGGAGAGGCTGTCGTAGGCCGTTACCGGCTTGCCGTGGCTGGGGGCCTCAGACAGCCGGACATTCCGGGGGATGACCGAGGCGTAGACCTTGCCGGGGAAGTGGCGCTTCACCTCCTCCGCTACCTGCATGGACAGATTGGTCCGGCCGTCGTACATGGTGAGGACCACGCCCTCCAGGTCGATGGAGGGGTTCAGGGACCGCTTGACGATCCGGATGGTGGACAGCAGGTCGCTGAGGCCCTCCAGAGCGTAATACTCACACTGGACGGGCACCAGAATGGTGTCCGCCGCGCACAGGGCATTGAGGGTGAGCAGCTCCAGGGAGGGGGGGCAGTCCACAAAGATGTAATCGTAATCCTCCTGGAAGGAGGACAGAGCCTGCTTCAGCAGGTATTCCCGCCGGTCCATGCCGATCATCTCCACCGTGGCGCCGGCCAGCGCCTTGTTGGAGGGGATCACGTCGGCCCAGGGGGTGGGGACCACCGCTTTGCGGCAGTCGGCGCCGTCGATGAGCACGTCGTAGATGGAGGGGGAGGCGGCGGTCTTGTCCACGCCCAGCCCGGAGGTGGTGTTGGCCTGGGGATCAAAATCGCAGACCAGCACACGGGTCCCCAGCAGCTTCAGGGCAGCAGCCAGATTCACACAGGTAGTGGTCTTCCCCACGCCCCCTTTTTGGTTGACTATCGCAATGGTTTTCGCCATCGGGCCACCCGCTCTCTTTCTAGCATTTGCAGAACTCCTACCATTATAATGCGGAATGTGGTTGAATTCAACTGAGAAAAGCGAAAAAGAGCGCCAATGTTTCACGTGAAACATTGGCGCTCTTTTGATGCCCGGTCTATTCGGCTGGTTACGACGCCGCCTTGGGGATTCTGATGGTCAGCAGGATGGCGTCCTCCGTCTCCTGCCGGCCATACTCCGCGTTCACCCCGGCGTCCTTCATCATGGACAGCCCCTTGGTCACGGTGTTGAGAAAGAGCCGCACGTCCTTGAGAATAAAGGTGGGTTTTTTCTTCCTGGGGGGAGGGGGGGTTAGCCGGGCTTCGATATAGGCCTCGGTCTGGGCCACGGTCAGATGGTGGTCGATGACGTGCTGGAGCACCTCCCACTGCTGCTCCTCGGTCTCCAGGCGCAGCAGAGCCCGGGCGTGGCGCTCGGTGAGTCCGTTCTGGCGCAGCAGGTCCAGCAGCCGGGGGGAGAGCTTCAGCAGCCGCAGCTTGTTGGCCACCGCCGACTGGGATTTGCCGATGCGCTGGGCGGCCTCCTCCTGGGACAGGTCATAGGTGTGGATCAGCCGGTCCAGGGCCATGGCCTCCTCCAGAAAATCCAGATCCCGGCGCTGGAGATTCTCCACCAGGGCCAGCAGGGAGGAGCTCGCGCCGTCCACGTCGATGACAATGCAGGGCACCTCGCTGAGTCCGGCCAGCCGGGCCGCCCGCAGGCGGCGCTCGCCGGAGACCAGCTCAAAGCTCCCATCCACCTTCCGGACGGTTAGAGGCTGGAGGATGCCGTGCTCCCGGATGCTGGCGGCCAGCTCCTCCAGGCCGTCGGGGGAAAAACGCTTCCGCGGCTGGTTGGGATTGGGATGCAGAACATCCGGGTGGAGGTAGATGACACGGCCCGTCTCATACAGGCCCTTTCGACGTAAAAGCGGCATATGGGCGGCCTCCCTTTCTGTTGGATACCCATATTTTACCATAAATTTCTGTGAAAGCCGTCGAACCGTGTCGAATGGGAAATCTTTTGCGCAACCCGCCATTTCCCAGGGAGGAGCGCAGGGCCTGCCCGCAGAAAAAAGGGCCCGGCGGCATCCGCCGCCGGGCCCTGCTATGTATCAGCGCTTGTTGGAGCGCCTCCAGATCTTCATCTGCTCCGCCTGGGCGATCAGCTCGTCCCGGAAATCAGGATGGGCCACGGAGATGATCTTCTCCGCCCGCTGCCAGGTGGCGGTGCCCTTCAGATTCACCATGCCGTACTCGGTGACCAGATACTGGATGGTGGAGCGGGGGTCGGTGACGATGGAACCGTTGGTCAGGGTGGGGATAATCCGGCTCTTCACCGTGCCGTCCTTGCCCGCCACGGTGGAGGACATGCAGATAAAGCTCTTGCCGCCGTTGGACAGATAGGCCCCCATCACGAAATCCAGCTGCCCGCCCGTGCCCGAGATGTGCTTGAGGCCGGCGCTTTCGGCGTTTACCTGGCCGAACAGGTCCAGGTCGATGGCGTTGTTGATGGAGATGAAGTTGTCCAGCTGGGACAGGACCCGCACGTCGTTGGTGTAATCCACCGGCGCGGCCTGCACGTGAGGGTTCCGGTTGACGTACTCATACAGCTTCTTGGTGCCCGCGGCAAAGGCGTACACCTGACGGCCCTTGTCCAGGTTCTTCCGGGCGCCGGTGATCTTGCCCGCCCGGGCGATGTCCACGAAGGCGTCCACGTACATCTCGGTATGCACGCCCAAGTCCCGCAGATCGGACTGGGCGATCATCATGCCCACGGCGTTGGGCATGCCGCCGATGCCAAGCTGGAGGCAGGCGCCGTTGGGGATGGCGGGCACGATCAGCTCCGCCACGGCCTGGTCCACCTCGGAGGGCGGGCCGCCGGCGCCCAGCTCGGCCACCGGGGGATTGTCCCCCTCCACGACCATGTCCACGTCCATGATGTTGATTTCGCTGCCCGTCAGGCCGTTGACCCAGGGCATGTTCTGGTTGACCTCCACGATGATGTGCTTGGCGGTAGACAGCATATCGGCCAGATGGGAGGCGGCCAGGCCGTAGTTGAAGTTGCCGTGCTCGTCCATGGGGCTGACCTGGATCATGGCCACGTCCACCGTGACGTTCTCCCGGTAAAAGCGGGGCAGCTCGGAATAGCGCATGGGGGAGAAATACCCCATCCCCTTTGCGACGATCTTCCGGTCCACGCCGCTCATATGCCAGGAATTCCAGGTAAAATGCTCGCCGGCGTCGTCCGCCTTGCAGATCTCCGGCATCCACATCGTCACGCCGCCGCGGACGTTCACGTCAGTCAGCTCGTCCTTTCGGGCCGCCAGCGCCTGGTCCAGGGCCACAGGGTGATTGGTGCACCAGCCATAGTCCACCCAGTCGCCGGACTTGACGACCTTGACGGCCTCGGCAGCGGTGGTCCGCTTCTTCTGATATTCGGCTTGATAATCCACTCGATCCACTCCTTTTCTTTTTTTCCACATACAAGGGGCCCGTATGGTGAAATACAAATCGAAAGCTGGAACATCTTCATTAGAAAGCGCAAAAAAGTGCGTAAAAAAAGAACAATCCGCACAAAAATGGGAGTATAGGACCATATTACCTGAGAAAAGGGGAGCTGTCAAGAAAAAGAAAGGAGGACCCGGTCCAAAACGCCGCGCTGGAACGGGGCCGAAGCCGGGCTCAGGCCCGCAGGAAGCCCTTGCCGAAGATCTCGCTGGAATTGGTGACGATCAGGAAGGAATGGGGATCGTGCTCCTTCAAATAGCGGCGCAGCAGCACCGCCTGGCCCCGGGACAGCACCGTCAGCACCACCCAGTGCTCCTCCAGGGTGTAGGCCCCCTGGGCCCGCCAGATGGTGGCGCCCCGGGCCAGATTCTGGGTGATGAAGCCGGAGACCATCCGGGGGTCGGAGGTGATGATGATAAAGGCCTTGCGGCGGTTGAGAGACTCAATGGCGCTGTCCACCAGCACCGACTTGAGTACCAAACCCAGCAGAGAGCACAGGCCGGCAGTAATGCCGAAGATGAACAGGGCCGCCGCGGCGATGACCACATCGTTGTAGAGCAGGGCGCGGCCCACGTCGGTGCCGCTGTACTTCTTCAGGATCATGGCGGCGATGTCGGTGCCGCCGGTGGAGGAGTCCAGGTTGAACAGGATGGCCGAGCCCAGGGCGGGCAGGATGACGGCAAAGAAGAGCTCCAGCATGAGCTCGCCGGTGAGGGGGCCGTCCATGGGGCACAGCCACTCAAACACCTGCACCAGGCCGGAGTACAGCAGGGAGCAGTACACCGTCCGCAGGCCGAAGCCCTTGTCCAGCAGCAAAAAGCCCAGGATCAGGAAGAAAATATTGATGATGGTGTTGAAGGCGGAGGGGGTGAGCCAGGGCACGTGGACGACCGCGCCCAGCAGAATGGACAGGCCCGACACCCCGCCCATGGAGAAGTGGTTGGGGAACTTGAAAAAGTAGACCCCCACCGACACCAGCGCGGTGCCGAGGGTCATCAGCAGAAATTCCTGGACAAGCTTCTTGGGTTGCATGCCGATTGCCTCCCATTCGTGGTGCGGATAAATCAGGGCCGCTGGGCTAAAATGCCGGGCCACACGTCGTAGTACAGGGCGGCGTCCTCCCCATAGCTGGGAATGTTGCCGATGCGCCACAGCGAGACGCCGTTGACGCCGAACATCCGGGCCAGCTCGATCTTGTCCGCGACGCTGCGGGCGTCCTCGTACCAGAGCTGGTAGCGGGTAGTCCCGTCGTCCCCAAAGTAGACGGCGCAGGGGTTGCGGTCACTGACGTCGTAGGTGATGACGGTGTCCGGCTGGGCCAGACGCCGGGCGATGGTGGCCTGGGCCGGGTGATAGATGGTCTGGCTGGCCAGCAGGCCGTTGGCGTCCACCTGGAACCCGGCGGTGCCGAAGGAGATGGCCAGAGCGAGCTTGCTTCGGTCCTGAACGCCGGTGTCGGCGTCGGTAATGGAGGAGAGAGCCCCGAAGATGCTGGGGAAGGGGGTCACCGGGGAGTCGGGGGCCCGGACGCCCACATAGCCGTCGGGCACCGAGGTCCACTGGTAGTCGTGGGCCATCAGAATCACCTTGTCGCAGACCTCGCCGATGCCCCGGTAGTCGTAGCCCTTGTACCAGTCGTCGGGGGGCACGCAGACGTAGAGGGTCTTGTCCGCCGGCAGGGCGGCGCGCAGCTGGGTGAGGAAGGCCACGAAGGGGGCGCGCCAGTCGGCGGATTTCATACCCTCGAAGTCGATGGTGATGCCGGCGTAGTCGGCTGCCGCGGCGGCCAGGGCGGACACCGCCTGATCCCGGCCGGACTCGGTATTCAGGACCTGGTCCAGGGCGCTGGTCTCGCCGCCGCCGGACAGGGTGAGCTTGGCGGTGTCGGCGTAGACGTTCAGGTTATAGGGCGTGCCATTCCCCTGGAAATAGGAGGTGGCGGCGGAGGCGTCGTTGGGCTTCACCCAGTCGTTCCCTCCCGCGCTGGTGGAGTTGAGCCACGCGCCGCCGGTCTCGTCCCAGCTCATACGGGCCCAGCCCACGCTGACGGCGTCCAGCTCCGCGGTGCAGGCGATCTGGGAATAAGAGGAGAAGGCGTAAAACCCGTGGAGCCAGTTTACCCGGGCGGTATAGCGGTCATACACCCGCATCAGCATGGCCGCCGCCTGCCCCCGGGTGGCGAAGGAGGCGGGCTGGAACAGGGTCCGGCCGGTCTGCTCATCCACGATGCCGTTGGTCATGCCGATGGCGGCGGCCACGGCGATGTGGCCGGCGTTCTCCGTCACGTCGGAGAAGGGGGCTCCTGCGGCGGCCAGGTCGCCGGCCAGCGTGTCGTAGCCCAGGGCCCGCACCAGCATCACCGCCATGTCCGAGCGGGTGATGTAGCCCATGGGGTGGAAGGCCGTATCCCCGTCCAGCACCCCGTGGGCCCGGGCGGTCTCCACGGCGGCGTAGTACCACGCGCCGGCCGGGACGTCGGTGAAGGAGGGGACGGTGGGGGTCACCGTCTCCCAGCCGAACATGCGCTGGAGGATGGTGACGAAGGAGGCCCGGTTCAGCGTCTCCTCGGGGCGGAAGGTGCCGTCCTCCAGACCCTGGACCAGGCCGCAGTCCGACGCCCTGACGATATCGTCATGGGCCCAGTGCTCCAAAGAGACGTCGGGAAACTCCATGGCTAGGGCCGAGGCGGACAGCAGGCAGAGCAGAACAGCGCAGATCATCAGCGCGGGAACTTGACGCTTGAGCATGATAAGAAAGACCTCCAGACGAAACACACAAAAGGGCGGATTCTGTCGTAGCCCTTATTGTAATGCTTATGGGTCAAAGCCGCAAGCCCTAAAAACGGCTGTGAAAGCTGAGGATCGGAAACATTCCGTGAAAAGCCCGGATATGCCCGCCGCTTTTTGTGCATTTTGCTTGATTGAAGGGCGCGGGATTTTCCTGTAAAAGGAGGTAGTTTTTTCTATCACTACAGATACGTCAGGAGAAGAGGCCATGGAGCTTTTGGAGGAGCGCATCCGCAAGGACGGAAAGATTCGGGGCGGCGATGTGCTCAAGGTGGACAGCTTCCTCAACCACCAGATGGATGTGAACCTCTTTGCCGAGATCGGCAAGGAGTTCCAGCGCCTGTTCGGCGGCTGCGGGGTCACCAAGATTTTGACCATTGAGGCGTCGGGGATTGGAATCGCGTGCGTGACCGCGCAGTTTTTTGGGTGCCCGGTCATCTTCGCCAAGAAGAACAAGACCAAGAACATCGCCGGGGATGTGTATACCTCCAAGGTGGAGTCCTTTACCCACGGCAAGGTCTATGACATCATCGTGTCCAAGGAGTTCCTGCGCCCGGAGGACCGGGTGCTGCTCATCGACGATTTCCTGGCCAACGGCAGCGCCCTGCAGGGGCTCATCAAGCTGGTGGAGGACGCCGGGGCCGCCCTGGTGGGCGCCGGTATCTGCGTGGAGAAGGCCTTCCAGCCCGGCGGAGACCGGATCCGCTCCATGGGCGTGCGGGTGGAGTCCCTGGCCCGGATCAAATCCATGAGCGAGGAAACCGGCGTGGAGTTCTGCTGAACTTGACACTGGGCCCCCTCGGAGAGCGGAAGGGGGCACGCGGGGGAAACTGGTTTCCGCCCGCGAGGGCCGGCGCGCATAGCGCCCGCATGTTCCGCAGAACATGCCCGGCCCCGACATAGGTTCTGCGTATGCTGCCGCAGCCAGGGAGGGCCGCCTTCCTGGGATGAGCGGATGGAAGCCAGACGGCTGCCAGCCGGCGATATGCGGTGTCAGGATATCCCGGCTATGGCAGCCGTTTTTACATAGCAAATTCGGGTATCACGTTCCATAAACCCACCGAAAATGAAGGAGGAACCAGAAATGAAAAAGCGCATTCTCGCCCTGCTCCTGGGCGGCGTCATGGTCCTGGGCCTGGCCGCCTGCTCCGGCTCCGGCAGCCAGAGCCCCTCTCCCAGCGCCTCCGCTCCCGCCGAGTCCGCCCCCGCGGAATCCACCCCCGCCGAGCCCGCGTCCGACGTCAAGGTGGGCGGCATCATGCTCCACGACGAGAACTCCGGCTACGACATGGCCCACATCGAGGGCCTGACCACCGCCTGCAAGAACCTGGGCCTGGACGTGGACACCCAGCTCGTCATCAAGTACAACGTCCCCGAGGATGAAAACTGCTACGACGCCGCCGTGGATCTGGCCGAGCAGGGCTGCACCATCATCTTCTCCGACTCTTACGGCCATCAGAGCTACATGCAGCAGGCCGCTTCCGAGTTCGAGGACGTGATCTTCGTCTCCTGCACCGGCGACAACGCCGCCTCCTCCGGCCTGGGCAACCTGAAGAACATCTTCCCCTACACCTACGAATCCCGCTACGTCTCCGGCGTGGTGGCCGGCATGAAGCTCAAGGAGCTGGTGGATGCCGGCACCGTCACCGATCCCTACGTGGGCTATGTGGGCGCCTACCCCTACGCCGAGGTGGTCTCCGGCTACACCGCCTTCTTCCTGGGCATCCGGTCCATGGTCCCCGAGGCCCACATGGACGTGCAGTACACCCAGTCCTGGTACGACCCCGCCAAGGAGTCTGAGGCCGCCAACGCCCTGATGGCCCGCGGCTGCGTCATCATCGGCCAGCACGCCGACTCCACCGGCGCTCCTTCCGCCGTCCAGGCCGCCCTCGACGGCGGCAAGACCGCCTACTCCGTGGGCTACAACGTGGATATGCTCTCCGTGGCTCCCACCGCCGCCCTGACCTCCGCCCAGAACGTCTGGTCCATCCTGTATCAGGCCACCCTGGACAAGTTCCTCAAGGGTGAGGAAATCCCCGCCGACTACGCCACCGGCATCAAGGACGGCGCCGTGTCCATCTCCGCGCTGGGCGAGTCCTGCGCCGAGGGCACCGCCGAGAAGGTGGAAGAGGTCTGGGCCGGCCTGAAGGACGGCAGCCTCAACATCTTCGACTGCGCCAACTTCACCGTGGGCGGCGAGCACCTGGCCTCCTACACCGAGTCCTACGGCATGAACGGCGCCGAGACCATCACCGACGGCGTGTTCTACGAGTCCGTCATCCGCTCCGCCCCCTACTTCGACCTGCGCATCGACGGCATCACCGAGCTGACCGCCGAATAAATTTCATTAAGCACACCACAAACCGCAATGGAGGGCTTGGCAGCAAGCCCTCCATTTTGGTACAATAGAAAGGTACAAGAAACCATGGCCCCGCCTGGATTCCGGGAAGGCCAGGGAGAAAGGGTGAATTGCTTGGCAACCGTAAATGTAGTCCAGATGCGGGGCGTCACCAAGACCTTCGGCGCCGTTGTGGCCAACCACAGGGTGGACCTGGACATCCGCCAGGGGGAGATCCTCTCCCTGCTGGGGGAGAACGGCAGCGGCAAGACCACGCTGATGAACATGCTCTCGGGCATCTACTTCCCGGACGAGGGAGAGATCGCGGTGAACGGGCGCCCCGTCACCATCCGCTCCCCCAAGGACGCCTTTGACCTGGGCATCGGCATGGTCCACCAGCACTTCAAGCTGGTGGACGTGTTCACCGCCGCCGAAAACGTGGCCCTCGGCCTGAAAAATGAGGGACGGCTGGATCTGAAGGCGGTCTCCGGCCGCATCCGGGAGATCTGCGCCAAGTACGGCTTCCAGGTGGACCCGGACCAGAAGATCTACGACATGTCGGTATCCCAGAAGCAGACGGTGGAGATCATCAAGGTCCTCTACCGCGGGGCCGACATCCTCATCCTGGACGAACCCACCGCCGTCCTTACTCCCCAGGAGACCGACCGCCTCTTCGACGTGCTGCGCAACATGAAGGCGGATGGCAAGTCCGTGGTCATTATCACCCACAAGCTCCATGAGGTCATGGCCATCTCCGACCGGGTGGCGGTGCTGCGCAAGGGGGAATACATCGGCGATGTGGACACCAGAGATACCGACCCCCAGAAGCTCACCGACATGATGGTGGGACGGGCGGTTACCCTGAACATCGAGCGGCCGGTGGTGGAGAAGCGGAACCTCCGTCTGGAGGTCCGGCACGTCACCGTCCTGTCCGACGAGGGGGTCAAGGCCCTGGACGACGTGTCCTTCGAGGTCTACGGCGGGGAGATTCTGGGCATTGCCGGCATCTCCGGCAGCGGGCAGAAGGAGCTGCTGGAGGCCGTCGCCGGGCTTCAGACCGTCCAGAGCGGCGGCCACATCCTCTATCACCCCCCCGCACCCGACGAGACCATCGCCGGGCAGCATGTGCCCGTGGACCGGGCGGGGGAGGAGCTCATCGGCAAGGACCCCATGCAGATCAAAAAGATCGGCGTCTCCCTGGCCTTCGTCCCCGAGGACCGGCTGGGCATGGGCCTGGTGGGGGACATGGACATGCCGGATAACATGATGCTCAAAAGCTACCGGGAGGGCCGGGGCCCCATGCTGGACCGCCGGGCCCCCAAGACCCTGGCCCAGCAGGTCAAGGATGAGCTGGAGGTCATGACCCCCAGCCTGTCCACTCCGGTGCGCCGCCTGTCCGGCGGAAACGTGCAGAAGGTGCTGGTGGGCCGGGAGATCGCCTCCAGCC
>CABUJV010000049.1 GCA_902492005.1 uncultured Eubacteriales bacterium | reverse complement strand
GGCGGCGACTCCGCCGCGGCGGTGGAGCAGCTGGGCTTTGCCGACAAGATGACCCACATCTCCACCGGCGGCGGCGCCTCCCTGGAGTTCCTGGAGGGCAAGGAGCTGCCCGGCGTGGCCTGCCTGCTGGACCGATAATCGACAGAGAAAGAGGAGACTGATACCGATGAATAGAAGATACCGCAAAACCATCATCGCTGGAAACTGGAAAATGAACAAGACCCTCTCCGAGACCCGCGCCTTTGCCGAGGAGCTCAAGCCCATCCTGCCCCGGGGCAAGTGGTGCGACGTGGTCCTCTGTGTCCCCTACGTGAACATTCCCGCCGCAGTCCGGCTGTTCAAGGACTGCCGGGTGGCCATCGGCGCGGAGAACTGCCACTATGAGGCCAGCGGCGCCTATACCGGCGAGGTCTCCGCCGAGATGCTCAGGGAGCTGGGCGTCAAGTATGTGGTCATCGGCCACTCCGAGCGCCGCCAGTACTACAACGAGACCGACGTCGCTGTCAACAAGAAGGTCCACGCCGCCCTGGAGGTGGGCCTGCGGCCCATCGTCTGCGTGGGCGAGAGCCTGGAGCAGCGGGAGCTGGGCGTGACCATGGAGCTCATCTCCTACCAGGTCAAGTGCGCCCTGTCCGGCGTAACCGCCGACAAGCTGCGCCATGTGGTCATCGCCTACGAGCCCCTGTGGGCCATCGGCACCGGCAAAACCGCCACCGCCGAGCAGGCCGGCGAGGTCTGCCAGGCCATCCGCGCCATCATCCGCAAGCTCTACGGCGCCCGGGTGGCCCGGTCCGTCACCATCCAGTACGGCGGCTCCATGAACGCCAAGAACGCCCGTGAGCTGCTGGCCCAGCCCGACGTGGACGGCGGTCTCATCGGCGGCGCTTCTCTGAAGGCCCCCGACTTTGTGGAGATCATCAACGCCGCCAATCAGGGTGAGTAAAGCGTCTTTCAGACACTAGATTCGAGGTTTCTATGAAAAAAACACCGACGACTCTGATCATCATGGACGGCTTCGGCCTCCGGGCCGAGACCGCCGGCAACGCCATCGCCAATGCCAAAAAGCCCCATCTGGACCGGCTCTTCGCGGAGAATCCCGGCTGTAAGCTGTCCGCCTCCGGCCTGGACGTGGGCCTGCCCGAGGGGCAGATGGGCAACAGCGAGGTGGGCCACACCAACATCGGCGCCGGCCGGGTGGTGTTCCAGGACCTGCCCCGCATCTCCAAGGCCATCGCCGACGGCGATTTCTTCACCAACGAGGCCTATGTGAGCGCCATGGACGGCTGCAAGGCCAAGGGCGCCGCCCTGCATGTGATGGGCCTGCTGTCCGACGGCGGCGTGCACAGCCACATCGAGCACATCTTCGCCCTGCTGGACATGGCCAGGCAGAGGGGTGTGGAGAAGGTCTATGTCCACGCCTTTCTGGACGGCCGGGACGTGCCCCCCGCCTCCGGCCGGGACTTCGTCGCCCAGCTGCAGGACAAATGCCAGGCGCTGGGCAGCGCCAAGATCGGTGTGATCTCCGGCCGGTACTACGCCATGGACCGGGATAAGCGCTGGGACCGGGTGCAGAAGGCCTATGACGCCCTGGTGCTGGGGGAGGCCCCCTTTGAGCCCGACCCGGTTCAGGCCGTACAGAACTCCTATGACGCGGGCATCACCGACGAGTTCGTGGTCCCTGTGATCTGCTGCCGGGAGGCCGTCATCAACCCCGGAGACTCGGTCATCTTCATGAACTTCCGGCCCGACCGGGCCCGGGAGCTCACCCGCGCACTGGTGGACCCCGCCTTCTCCGGCCTCCTCCGGAAAAAGGGCTTCTTCCCCCTGCACTATGTCTGCACCACCGAGTACGACGCCACCATGCCCAACGTGTCGGTGGCCTTCCCGCACCACGAGCTGAAGAACATTTTCGGCGAGTATATCAGCCGCCTGGGCCTGACCCAGCTGCGCATCGCCGAGACCGAAAAATATGCCCACGTCACCTTCTTCTTCAACGGCGGTGTGGAGCAGGTTTTCCCCGGCGAGGACCGGGTCCTCATCCCCTCTCCCTCGGTGCCCACCTATGACCTGAAGCCGGACATGAGCGCCCGGGAGGTCACCGACGCCTGCGTGGAGCGCATCGAGAGCGGGGCCTACGACGTCATCATCCTCAACTTCGCCAACTGCGACATGGTGGGCCACACCGGGGTCTACGAGGCCGCCCGGCTGGCGGTGGAGGCGGTGGACGAGTGCGTGGGCCGCGTGGTGGATGCCACCACAAACATGGGGGGCATCTGCCTCATCACCGCCGACCACGGCAACGCCGAGCGGATGGTGGAGGACGACGGCGTCACCCCCTACACCGCCCACACCACCAATCTGGTGCCCTTCTACATTGTGGGCGCCGACGTAAAGCTGCGGGACGGCCGCCTGGCCGATATCGCCCCCACCATGCTGGACCTCATGGGTCTGGAAAAGCCCGAGGAAATGGACGGCGCCACGCTGATCCTGTAATCCCCCCTTATTACGAAAGGAGCTTTCAACATGAAGCAGATCATTGAAATCGTTGACGTGCTGGGCCGCGAGATTCTGGACTCCCGCGGCAATCCCACCGTGGAGGTGGAGGTCTATCTGGAAGACGGCGTGGTCGGCCGCGCCGCCGTGCCCTCCGGCGCCTCCACCGGCATCTATGAGGCCTGCGAGCTGCGGGACGGCGACAAGGGCCGTTATCTGGGCAAGGGCGTTCTAAAGGCGGTGGAAAATGTGAACACCGAGATCGCCGACTGCCTGGTGGGCATGAACGTGCTGGATCAGGTGGCCATCGACAAGGCCATGGTCGAGCTGGACGGCACCCCCAACAAGTCCCGTCTGGGCGCCAACGCCATACTGGGCGCCTCCCTGGCCTGCGCCAAGGCTGCAGCCGAGAGCTTGGGCCTCAGCCTCTACAACTATATCGGCGGCGTCAATGCCAAGACCCTGCCCGTCCCCATGATGAACATTCTCAACGGCGGCGCTCATGCCACCAACAACGTGGAGATCCAGGAGTTCATGATCATGCCCGTGGGCGCCTGCTGTTTCCGGGAGGCTCTGCGCATGTGCGCCGAGGTGTTCCACACCCTGAAGAACACCCTGAAGGAGAACGGCACCCCCGCCGCCGGCGTAGGCGACGAGGGCGGCTACGCCCCCAACCTGAAGAAGGATGAGGACGCCCTGAAGGTCATCGTCAAGGCCATCGAGGAGGCCGGCTTCCAGCCCGGCAAGGACTTTATGATCGCCATCGACGCCGCGTCCTCCGAGTGGTGGGACGAGGAGGAGAAGTGCTACGTCCAGCCCAAATCCGGCAGGAAGATGACCCAGCAGCAGCTGGTGAACATGTGGAAGAAGTTTGCCGACACCTATCCCATCATCTCCCTGGAGGACGGCATGGCCGAGACCGACTGGGAGGGCTGGGCCATGCTGACCCGCGCCATCGGCGACAAGGTGCAGCTGGTGGGCGACGACCTGTTCGTCACCAATGTGGAGCGCCTGTCCACCGGCATCGAGAAGAAGGTGGCCAACTCCATCCTCATCAAGGTCAACCAGATCGGCACCCTGACCGAGACCCTGGACGCCATCCAGATGGCCAACCGGGCCGGCTACACCGCCATCGTGTCCCACCGCTCCGGCGAGACCGAGGACGCCACCATCGCCGACATCGCTGTGGCCCTCAATGCCGGTCAGATTAAGACCGGCGCGCCCAGCCGCACGGACCGTGTGGCCAAGTACAACCAGCTGCTGCGCATCGAAGAGGAGCTGGACGACGTGGCCCAGTACCCCGGGATGAAGGCCTTCTTTAACCTGAACCAGTAAGCTTTTCCTGGCGCGCAAAAAGGGCGCGGACATTTGTCCGCGCCCTTTCCCATTTACTATTCTTCGTCGCCGCTCCTCTGGCCGTTGAGGTAATCGAAAATCTCCTGCATCCGCAGGTCCACGTCGGACAGGGTGTTGGCGCACAGCTTGAGCCGCTCGGACAGGTGCTCCACCGGCTGGAACCGGGATTTGTAGTGAAGCTCGTGCTCCAGGCTGGCCCACATATCCATGGCGATGGTGCGCAGCTGGATCTCCACCGGGGCGTGGGCCGTTCGGTCGGCCAAGGGCACCGGCACCCGCACAATGAGGTGCAGACTGCGGTAGCCGTTGGGCTTGGGGTGCTCGATGTAGTCGCTGCGGCGGACGATGACGATGTGCTCCTGCTGGGAGAGCAGGTTGTCCAGCAGGTAGATGTCGTCCACATAGGGGCAGACGATCCGCAGCCCCGCCACGTCGGTGATGTAGTGCTGGATGTTCTCGATGGTGGGGTCCAGGCCCTTGCGCTCCAGCTTCTGGAGGATGCTGTCCAGGGATTTGACCCGGGCCTCGGTGTGGTGGATGGGATTGTGGTCGTGCAGATTCTTGAACTCCGCGTCCAGGATCTCCAGCCGGACGGCGATGACCTTCATGGCCGCCTCATAGATGTGGAACAGCTCGGTGAGGGCTCCCGCCTCGCCCTCCAGCGCGGGGGGCAGAATCGTCAGGGTCTTGTCGGGGACCATGAGCCGTGTCTTTCCCGTCTCGCAGGGCACCTGCGACACCTCCTTCTTGTCAAATCCAAGTTTCAGGAAGAGTGTACCAGGTCAATGTGGACGAACTGCGGCAAATGCATGAACAATCTATGAATGTCCGTCACACGCCCATGACGCCGCACACCGCCGCCTGCAGGTAGTCCACGTCCTCGAACCGGGTAAAGGGACCCACCGAGAAGCGGACGGTCCCAGCCGGGAAGGTGCCCAGCGTCCGGTGGGCCAGCGGCGCGCAGTGGAGTCCGCATCGGGTCAGCACACCGTAGTCCCGCTCCAGCTGGAAGGCAGCCTCGGCGTTGTCCAGCCCGGGGAAGTCCACCGACACCACCCCCACCTGTCTGGAGGCATCCAGGGTGCCGAAGATCTTCAGGCCGTCCTCCTCCATCTCCCGCAGCCGGGCGATGAGGTGGCCGGTGAGCTTGATCTCCCGCCGGCGCAGCGTCTCCAGGTCCTGACCCTCCAGCCACCGCAGGGCGGCGCGCAGGCCGTACACGCCGGGCAGGTTCAGGGTCCCCGGTTCAAAGCGGTCGGGCAGGAGCCCCGGCATCTCCGGGGAATCCGAGGCGCTGCCGGTGCCGCCGGTCACCAGAGGGTCCAGCGCCCGGGCCAGGGCGTCGGTGACGATCAGCCCGCCGATGCCCTGGGGCCCCAGCAGCCCCTTGTGCCCCGGAAAGGCCAGGGCGTCGATGTGCAGCTCACCCATGTGGATGGGTACGCTCCCCGCCGTCTGGGCAGCGTCTACACACAGGAAAATGCCCCGTTCCCGGCACAGCGCCCCCACCTCCGCCACCGGCAGCAGGGTACCGCAGACGTTGGAGGCGTGGGTGAGCACCGCCAGTCTGGTGCCCGGCGTCAGATACCGCTCCGCCGCGGCCAGGTCCAGCTCGCCGGTCTCCCGGCAGGGCAGGTAATCCACTGTCACCCCCCGGGACTCCAGTTGGTGCAGCGGGCGCAGTACGGCGTTGTGCTCCAGGCCCGAGACCGCCACCCGGTCGCCGGGCCGCAGCAGCCCCTTGAGCACGAAGTTGAGGGAATAGGTACATCCCGGCGTCAGGATGACGTTCTGGGGAGCCGGCCCGCCCAACAGGGCGCACAGCCGCTCCCGCACCTCCAGCACGGCCGCCGCCGCGTCGCAGGCGGAGCGGTAGGCCCCCCGGCCCGCGTTCCCTCCCACCTGGGTCAGGTATTCGGTCATAGCCTCGGCCACACCCTCCGCCTTGGGAAACGAGGTGGCGGCCTGGTCAAACGGATAGGTCCTTTTCATGGACGGTCCCCCCTGCTTATAGTTCGGTCTCCACCGCCAGGCGGTAGCTGTACTTGTCCGTGCGGATGGTATGGAGAATGCGGGGCAGCGCCTGGGCCGCGGCGGAGCTGTCGTCCATGAGGATGCGGGCCAGGCTGGTTTTCTCTCCCAGGCTCAGGAGCACGGCCGCCGCCGTGGCGGCGCCGCTGCGGCCGCCGGGGATGCCGTTCAGATTGCTCCGCCAGCAGGACCAGCCCAGCTCCTGGAGCCGGACCGTTACCCCGGCGGCGTCCTCCTCCACCAGTACGATGCGGGTCCGGGTCAGGGCCATGCGCTCCAGCAGGCGGTTTCCCTCCTCGATGGCGGCCTGGGCGGCCTCCAGGGAGTCCCCCGGCGCCAGTAAGCCCACAGCGTGGCCCTCCCCCACCGCCCGGCGGATCAGCTCGTCCTGACCCTTCATCCGCTCCGGGTCAAACAGCAGCAGCGCCGACCGCCCCTCGCTCTTCAGGGCGTCCAGCACCGCGTCCCCCGCCTCTCCGGTGCCGCACCGGATGGCCAGGTAGGTCCGCACACCGCTGCGGTCCTGTCCCCCGCTCCCGGCCGGTAGGGAGGAGATGGGGGGAGCAGGCAAGTCCTGGGACGGCTCCGCGCTCTGGGATACCTGGCTGTTGTAGAAGGCCTTGAGACGGTCCAGCAGCACCGCCCGTGCGGAGCTGACGAAGGTCTTGTCGTCCAGCCCCTCGTTCTCATTCTTGATGCGGAACAGGGGATAGCCCAGCGTGTCGTTGTTCTGGACGTAGTAGGTGCCCAGCCCGAAGTATTTGCACACCGGCGCCGCCGGCAGATAGACCTTGCCGTTTCGGATGATGGCCCGGGGGATGTTCTCCTGGACCGTCCCCGCGTCGATGTAATCCCACACCAGGCCGGTGTTCAGGTCAAAGGTCAGATTTTTGTTCCGGCTGTAGATGGTGTAGGTGTTGACGCCGTTGCCGCGCTTCTGTCCGCCGTTGAACAGTCCCACGTCCACCCCGCCGTTGAGGCCGGCGTCAAAGACCGTATAGGGCACATAGACCGTGCCCCCCACCAGCTCCGGCATGGTATCCGCCGTCAGGGGCATCACCGTATAGTTGACGGCGGTAAAGATGACCTTGTCGTCCCAGGACGCCCCCGCCAGCGGCAGCAGAAGTCCCAGAAGCAGCAGTGCGGCGCACAGGGCGGCCGCCAGCCGTTTTTTCATGGTGTCACACCCCTCCCTGTCAGCCCTGTTTTGATAATTCATTATACCACACCGGACCGGCCGCGGTAAACCCCCCCCCGCGTCTCGGCCCTTCCCCGTAAAACGAAATGAAATCGGGCAGAGCGGTTGAGCGCTGGGGTGTCTACGTTGCATTATCGGTTTTTTGACAAGCGGAAGGGCCGGTCTGAGACCGGCCCTTCGCGCTTTTAATTCTGCCAGTTGGCTGGATAGACGAAGTAGAGGAACCGGGCCTTGTCCTGCACCGAGAACTGGATGGAGGTGTCCTTGGGGATATACAGCACCTCACCCGGCCCGGCGGAGACGGTCCGGCCGTCCACCAGAATGTCCAGCCGCCCCTCGATGACGTAGTCCATCTCGTCGTAGGTCAGGGTCCAGGGGAAGGTGGTCCGCTCCATGACCATCAGCCCGCAGCCCAGCCGGGGGGCCTCCTCCAGGGTGAACAGGTCCCGAGTCCACACCCGGTCGGCTGGGTTCCCGGTGTCCATGCGGTGCTCCGCGGCCACATCCAGCCGGGGCACCTCCACCTTCTTCACCCGGGGGCCGCCTTCCCCCAGCTTTTCCAGCAGCACCCGCCGCACCAGCTCCTCCAGCGCGGCCCGGTCCAGTTCAGCCATGGTCCGCCTCCTTTCGGGTCAGCAGCATGGCCGCCGCGACGGCGGTGACGCCGCCGGCCAGCTTGCCCACGATCATGGGAAAGATCATGGAGGCGTCGAATCCCGCGGTAAAGCCCAGATGGTCCCCGAACACAAAGGCGGCGGAGACGGCGAAGGCCACGTTGATGATCTTGCCCCGCCGGTCCATGTCGCCCATCATCTGGAACATGGGGATGTTGTTGGCCAGGGTGGCCACCAGCCCGGCGGCGGCGATGTCGTTCATGCCCAGCAGATGCCCCAGCTTCATCAGGGGCTTCCGGAACACCTTGGTGATGACGAAGACCAGCGGGAAGGCGCCCGCCAGCACAATGGCGATGCCGCCCACGGTGGCATAGCCCTCCTCGATGGAGTTCATGCCGGGGATGATGGTGATGCCGGTGAGGGTCTCCACAATGGCGGCGGCCAGTCCCACGGTGATGACGATGATGACGAACCTGCCGAACACCTGGAAGCCCTTCACCATTCCATCGGGAATGAAGGCCAGCCCCAACGCGATGAGGACGGCGATGAGGACGATGGGAATCAGGTTTTTCAGCACCATCATCAGGGGGAAGCCTGCCGCGATGCCGCCCACCAGGCCGCCGATGGGGATCGTGATGACCCCGGCCAGCACTCCCTTGGCCAGGAACTCATGGTCCTCCGGCCGGATGATGCCCAGGGCCACAGGGATGGTGAATACCACTGTGGGACCCAGCATGGAGCCCACGATCAGGCCGCCGAACTGCCCCGCCTCCGGAGTGAGGGCCAGCTCCTTGGCCAGGGGCGCGCCCCCCATGTCGTTGGCCAGGATGGTCCCGGCGAACATGGCCGGGTCGGCCCCCAGGAAGGAGTAGAGCGGCACCACCACCGGCCGCAGGAGCCCCGCCAGCACCGGCGCCAGGCAGATGATGCCGATCATGGACAGGGCCAGCGACCCCATGGCGATGATGCCCTCTTCGAACTTTTCCCCCAGGCCGAAGCGGTTGCCGATGATCCGGTCCACCGCTCCCAGGGCCATGAAGAGGACCATGATATAGACGATGATTTCGTTGATGGACAAAGGATTGCCCCCTTTGGATTTCGTTCTTGGGCGATTTGGGCCCGCCCGGCGCCGGTGGGCACCCGCTACTGCTCCACGTGGTCCACGATCCCCACGATGGCGGCGTCCACGGGCACATGAGCCCCGGCGGCCACCCGGGCCCCGCTGCCGGATACCACCAACACCCGGTCGCCGGGTCCGGCCCCGGCCTGATCGGCGCACACCAGGGGCGGGCCCTGGTGCCCCTCCGGAGCTACCAGCAAAAAAGCCTGCCCGGTGAGGCTCTGGAGCTTTTTTGTGCACCACACATTACCAATGACGGTCCCTAATAACACAGACGCCCATCTCCCGCAGCTCCCGTTCCAGAGCCACAAATTTCTGAAAGACCCCCATGGGGGCCGTCTTTTTGTACTGCTTGTACTCCAGTCCGGACTCCAGGACCCGGACCTTCCGGCCGGAGAGCAGGGCCTCCAGCACCTGTTTTTCCTCCCGCCCCAGAGCCAAGCCCAGGGCGAGTATGCCCATCTGCTCCACAGGCAGCCGGGTGATGACCAGCTCGCCGCCCCGCTCCTCCACCGTCACTTCACGATCATCCCCCGGTCGCCCTTTCGGAAGCCGCAGGCGTTGGCCTCGTCATAGTCCAGGTGGACCACGGTGGTAAACTGGTCGCTGACCCGGACCTCGATGTCCCCGAAGACCAGCGGCCGGGCGGTAAAGGTGCGGAAGCTGACGTTCTGCTTGTCGGCCACGCCGAACAGTGCGGCGTCTGCCGGCGTCATGTGGATGTGGCGCTTGGCCACGATGAGCCCCCGCTGGAGCCGCAGCTCCCGGTCCCCATGGCGCACGGTGATGCCGGGGGTGTCCCGGATATCGCCGGAGATGCGCACCGGGGGCGCCGCCCCCAGGGCCACCGCGTCGGTGAGGGACAGCTCCACCTGGCTCTCGCCCCGCTCGGGGCCCAGGATGACCACGTTCTGGAAGCTCCCCTTGGGCCCGATCAGGGTCACCCGCTCGGCGCAGGCGAACTGTCCCGGCTGGCTCAGGTCCTTGACCCGGTTGAGCCGGTAGCCCACGCCGAACAGCGCTTCCACATCGGCCCGGGACAGATGGACATGGCGGCCCGAGGCCTCGATCTCGACGGTGACCCGGCGGACAATCTCCTCCGCCAGCCGCTCCATGCCCGTGGTATTGACGCTGTGCATCTGTTCACCCGCTCTCTTTGGGATACTTTCCCGCCTTTAATTTGATCATCATGATCCACATCAGGGAGGACAGCCGGTTGAGCCCCAGCAGGATATCCTCCCGGGTCACCGCCCCGTTCTCGTCCCGGAAGGCCTTATAGGCCGCCAGCTCGGTCTGCCGCACCACGGTGCGTAGCTTGTTCACCGCCAGGATGGCGGCTCCGTCGGTCCAGTGCACCAGGAAATGGGGCTGACCGAAATATTTTTCCGGGTAGTGGGACTGCTCCCGCAGCTCCTCCGGACCCAGGGAGCACACGCGCACCTCCCCCACCGGCTCGGAGAGCACATCAAAGCGGATGAAGCGCCGGACAAAGCCCAGCACCTCCTCCAGCTCCCCGCACAGCGTCCGGTATCCCTCCTGGGCGGCGGCCTGCTGAGCCAGGGTGATCTCGGCCTCCAGCAGGTCAATATACCCCCGGAAGGCGATGCGGGGGTGGTCCTTGAAGACCAGCACGTTGCCCCGGAGGTGGGTCATATGCTCCGGCTTTTGGTCCAGGGCTGCGCCGAACAGGGTCTGATACCGGGCCCGGCCCCCTGGGGGAGCGGAGACCTCGCCCTCTGCCGCCCGCCCCTGGGGATAGACCACCTCCACCCGGTGCTCCCGGAGCCAGCTCCGGGCGGAGGGGGTCAGCACGTCGTCCCGGGAGACCACTACGGGGCCCCGGGTCCCGCCGTTGGACATCTGCCGGACGACCTCTTCCGTCAGCAGAGCCATGGCTTACCCCTGGTCGTACTCGCCGCTGCGGTGGGGCAGGATGCCGTCCACCTCGGCGTGGGGCCGGGGGATGACGTGCACGGAGATGAGCTCGCCCACCTTCTCGGCGGCGGCGGCTCCGGCGTCGGTGGCGGCCTTGACGGCCCCCACGTCGCCCCGGACCATGACGGTGACCAGGCCGCCGCCCACCTGCTCCTTGCCCACCAGCTGGACGTTGGCGGCCTTCACCATGGCGTCGGCGGCCTCGATGGCTCCCACCAGTCCTCTCGTCTCCACCATGCCCAGCGCGTTTGTGTTTGCCATTTTTGTACTCCTCCTCATATCGTTGTCCGCCCGCCGCTCCCCTTCCGATTTGGGGGCGGGGGTCTCGGTCTTTTTCCTCCGGCCGGCGGCCGCGGCCGGGGCCGGGGCCTTGGCCTTCTTTTTTGGCTCCGGCGCGCCTGCGTTCATGCCCGATCCGGCGCCCTTATGCCCTCCAGGCGGCGCCGCCATGGCCGTGGGCATGTGGGGAACGCCCCCCACGGTCCCGGCCGGCTCGCCGTTGGCGGCGTAGACGGTGTGCTCCTTGTCGTCCTCCATCCCCTCCGGCTTTTCGGCCATCAGGGCGTTGGACAGGGCCTGCACCTCCTGTAAGATGGCCTCATGGGGATTCAGCAGGACGCCGTCGGCATTGACCTCGCTCATACGTTCAGCCTCCTCACGATCTGCCGGACCAGCTCATCCAGGGTGCCCGCATCCACCTGCCAGCCGCCCTGGGCGGTGTTCTCCCAGGGGGAGGAGGCGTTTCCGGCGCGGATGTCCTCCAGCTCCCGGACGCCCCAGGCCACCCGCTTGATGTTGATGAGGTCCAGGGGGCCGATGTTGTTGGAGCTGGAGGAGCCGCCCACCGCGCCGCAGCCCAGGGTGAGGGCGGGGAACAGGCAGGTGGAGGCCCCGATGCCGCCCAGGGCGGCGGGGGTGTTCACCAGCACGCGGCTGGCGGGGACGGCGGCGGCGAAGCGCTTGACCACGCTCTCGTCCTGGGCGTGGATGGAGAAGGTATGTCCCGCTCCCTCCCACTCCAGGATCTCCACGCAGCGGCGGAGGACAGATTCCTCGTCGCTCTCCACATAGTAGGCCAGGATGAGGCCCAGCTTCTCGTTGGAGTAGGGGTAACCCCGGCCCACGCCGGTCTCCCGGGCCACCAGGACCCGGGCGGAGGCGGGCACATGGGTGAGCCCGGCCAGCTTGGCCACGGTCTCCACGCTTTTGCCCACGATGGCGGGGTTCATGGTGCCGTTGGAGCGCAGGATGAACTTGGACAGGCGGGCGTGCTCCTCGTCGCTGAGGAGATAGGCCCCCTGGTTCTTCAGCTCGGCGGTGACGGCGCTCTCCATCTCCCGGGCCACGATAACGGACTGCTCGCTGGCGCAGATGGTGCCGTTGTCGAAGGTCTTGGAGTCCAGGATGCGCTTGACCGCCAGGGGCACGTCGGCGGTGCGGTGGATATAGGCCGGGCCGTTGCCGGCGCCCACGCCGATGGCGGGGGTGCCGGAGGAGTAGGCGGCCTTGACCATGGCCCCACCGCCGGTGGCCAGTATAAGC
>CABUJV010000048.1 GCA_902492005.1 uncultured Eubacteriales bacterium | reverse complement strand
GCTCCTGAAGCGGTCCTTCCGGCCGGAGTTCCTGAACCGGCTGGATGAGATCGTGCTCTACAAGCCGCTGACCAAGGACAACGTCACCCACATCATCGACAGCGCCTACGACCCCGTCTACGGCGCCCGGCCCCTGTGCCGCTACCTCCAGCACACGGTGGAGACCCTCATCAGCCGGAAGATCATCGCCGGCGAGGTGGAGCAGGGTGACACCCTGGCCGTGGACTGCGGGCGACGCGCAGTTTACCATTGCGGTCTCCGCAGGGCTGACGGCTGCGGCCGGAAGGCCGCGCCGTCTTTTGAACCATTCAGTCCAGAACCTGCACGGCGGCGCCCAGCACACCGGAGCCGATGTAGACGCTGAGGGTGCCGTCGATCTCTCCCTCCCACACGTGGTCGTAGTGGGGCAGGGTGGCCTTCAGCTTCTCTTTGAGCTGGGCCATCTCCTCGTGGGCCCCGCCGTTGGCCACGGCCAGGTTGTACTTCTTGTGGCTGCCGCAGGACTTGACCACCAGGTCGATGAGCTTATCCTGGACCTGCCTGCGCCCCCGGACCTTGGCGATGGACTGGAGCTGCCCGTCGGGGGCAAAGGTGATAAGAGGTTTGATCTGGAGCATGGTGCCTGCCATGGCGGCGACCTTGCCGATGCGCCCTCCCTTGAGCAGATACTCCAGGGTGTCCACCGAGAAGAAGGGGAAGGTGTTTTGGATAAGATGGGGCACCCGCTTGTGGGTCAGCTCCCGCCAGGAGACGCCGGAGCGCAGGTCCTCGGCCAGCTGGAGCAGGGTCATGCCCATGCCCAGGGCCCCGCTTACCGAGTCGTAGACCTTGATCTCCAGATCGCGGCGCTCTCCGGCCAGCAGCCGGGTCATGTTATAGGTGCCGGACAGGCCGCTGGAGAGCATGACGGCAATGACCCCGTCGTACCCTTCGGCGGCGATGCGGTCGAAGGCGCCTGTGATGTCCTCCCCGGCGGGGAGAGAGGTCTTGGGCAGCTCACCGGAACGGAGTCTGGCATAGATGTCGGCGGGGTGGATGTCCACTCCGTCCCGGTATTCCCCGTCGGCGCAGCGGATGCGCAGGGGCACCACATGGATGTGGTTTTCCTCCGCCAGCTGGGGCGAGAGGTCGGCGCAGGAATCGGTCAGCAGCGCGATTTTGCGGGGAGCCATACGATCATCACTTCTCCATCTCTTGACAGGGGAGGACCCCTGCCTTATAATAGTCACATAACATCGTTATGTAATTATAAGGCATGGAGGGGCGAATGTCAACCGCCCGGAAAGGAAAAAACATGAGCTATGCACAGCGCCGCCAGGCCCAGGCCCGCCAGACCGAGCGGAACATCCTCCAGGCGGCCCTGACCCTCATGCGGGAGCGGGGCTTCGACAAAGTGTCCATCCGGGATATCTGCAAGCAGGCGGGCATCACCACCGGGGCCTTCTACCACCACTTTCCCTCGAAGGAATCCCTGTTCAACAAGGGCTTCGCCCCGCTGGACGACTACATGGAGGAGGCCCTCAGGGGCCATGAGGGGGACGAGCCGGCGAAGCGGCTGGGGCGCATCCTGACGGCCTATGCCCGATTCATGGAGGAGGAGGGCGGCGAGCTGACGGGGCGCTACTACGTGCGCCGGATTACCGACCCCACCATCCAGTCCATGGACTCCTCCCGGTACACGCTGCGAGCCATGGTGGAGTGCTTCCGCCAGGCCCAGCGGGAGGGCATCCTGGCCTCAGGGCGCAGCCCGGAGTGGGTGGCCGACTTCTGCTACCGGCACTTCCGGGGCGTGGTGATCGACTGGGTGCTGCACAACTATTCCTATCCATTGTTGCCCAAAATGGAGGAGGACTATCAGCTTTTTACCGGGTTTTTCCAGAAAACAGCGGCAAAAGAATGGACCTGACCAACGTCAGGTCCATTCTTTTGCCAGGGAGAGCAGGAGGTTGCGCCGGTTGTCCCCCGGGTGGGCCCGCACGTGCTCCAGCAGGGCACGGCGGGTCCGGCCGATGTCCCCGCCCCGCAGGCCCAGGTCGTACAGGTCCCGGCCGGTGACGGCCAAGGCGGCCAGCTCCCGGTCCTCCGGATGGAGCACCGCCCGGCGCAGGGCCCGCTCCACCGGCAGCCGGGTAATGTCCAGCCCCGTGACGGCGCAGAAGGCGCTCCACCGGTCGGCGGGCGCGGGGGGCAGGGCCGCCAGAGCCGACAGATCCACCCGCCGGGCGGAGGCCCCGAAGCGCGCCAGCATCCCCAGCTCCACCGGCAGGGCGGCCAGACCGGGGGCGGGGGAGAGGAGGGTCTTCTCCAGCTCAATGCGGATGCGCTCACCGGAGACCCGCTCCAGCAGGGGGGCGCAGTCGGCCAGGGCGGCGGCGGTCCGCGCCTCCAGGGTGAAACCGAGCTGGGCGGCGAAACGCACCGCCCGCAGCATCCGCAGGGCGTCCTCGGAGAAGCGGCGCTCCGGCTCCCCCACACAGCGGATGAGCCGGCGGGCCAGGTCGGCCCGGCCGCCGAAGGGATCGACCACCGATCCGCCCGGGGCCAGGGCCATGGCGTTGATGGTGAAGTCCCGGCGGGCCAGGTCCTCCCGGAGCCCCACGCCGAAGGTGACGCGGTCCGGATGCCGTCCGTCGGAGTAGCCGCTCTCCCCCCGGAAGGTGGTGACCTCCAGTGCCATGCCGCCCAGCAGCACCGTGACGGTGCCGTGCTTCAGGCCGGTGGGCACGGTGCGCTCAAACAGGGCCGTCACGGCCTCGGGCCGGGCGGAGGTGGCGATGTCCCAGTCGCCGGGGGCGCGGCCCAGCAGCAGATCCCGGACGCAGCCCCCCACCGGGCATGCCTCATGCCCCGCCCGGCGCAGCGTGCCGCAGCACGCCGCCGCCGGGGCCGGCAAGCTGGGCAGGTCCATCCCGTTTTCCCCCTCTCGCTGGTATCTTTTACTTGCCTAACGTCTATAATGGAGATATAATATTTTGATTTCCCCCTGCATTATAATCTCAAACAAAGGGTGTGTAAACCCCATGACGGTTTTGAACATTGACGATTACATCAAGCCCGGCCGCCGGGCCCACCTGGTGGGCGTCGGCGGCGTGTCTATGTCCCCGCTGGCGGAGGTCCTCCACGGGGCCGGTATGGCCATCACCGGCTCCGATGTGCACGACAGCGCCACGGTGGAGCATCTGCGCTCCCTGGGCATTCCCGTCACCGTCGGGCACCGGGCGGAGAACGTGGCGGGGGCCGAGCTGGTCATCCGCACCGCCGCCGTCCACGACGCCAACCCCGAGATCGCCGCCGCCCGGGAGGCGGGCATTCCCGTCTTCGAGCGGGCTCAGGCCTGGGGCTCCATCATGAAGCACTACCGCAACGCTCTGTGCATCTCGGGTACCCACGGCAAGACCACCACCACCTCCATGTGCACCCACATCATCATGGCCGCCGGACTGGACCCCACGGTGATGATCGGCGGCACCCTGCCTCTGCTGGGGGCGGGACACCGGGTGGGCCGGGGGGAGACCATCATTCTGGAGTCCTGCGAGTACTGCAACTCCTTTTTGTCCTTCTTCCCCACGGTGGCGGTGATCCTAAACATCGAGGCCGACCACCTGGACTTTTTCAAGGACCTGGAGGATGTGGAGCGCTCCTTCCGGCGATTTGCCGACCTGGTGCCCGAGGGGGGGCGCATCATCGCCAACCGGGACGACGCCAATACCATGCACACCCTGGAGGGGGAGAAGCGCCCCGTCACCACCTTTGGCCTGGAGGAGGGGGACGTCCACGCCGCCGGCCTGACCTGGGAAAAGGGCCTGCCCGCCTTCGACGTGGTATACCGGGGGGAGATCTTTGCCCACGTGTCCCTGCGGGTGCCCGGGGTCCACAACGTGAAAAACGCCCTGGCCGCCGCCGCCGCGTCCATCGCCCTGGGGGTCCCCGCCCGGGCGGTGGAGGAGGGGCTGAACGCCTTCCGGGGGGCGGGCCGCCGCCTGGAGCACAAGGGCAGCTTCCATGGGGCGGAGGTCTTTGACGACTACGCCCACCACCCCGGCGAGCTGAAGGCCCTGCTGGACACCGCCCGCACCCTGGGGTACGGGCGGGTGATCTGCGCCTTCCAGCCCCACACCTATACCCGCACGGCCGCCCTGTTCGGCGACTTTGCGCAGGTACTGAAAAAGCCGGACGTGACCCTCCTGGCGGAGATCTTTGCCGCCCGGGAGACCAACGACATCGGCATCTCCTCCCGGGATCTGGCGGAGCAGATCCCGGGCGCGGAGTATTACGCCACCCTGCCCGAGGTAACCGCCCGGCTGCGGGAGCTGGCCCAGCCTGGGGACCTGATCCTCACCGTGGGGGCCGGAGACATCTACACCGCGGGAGAGGCCCTGGTACGGGGCGGGTGAAGGAAAACTGCGGGACCCTCAACACCTTGAGGGTCCCGCGTTTCTGGCTTACCGGCTGCCCAGGTACTGCCCCGCCCGGCTGGCGGCGGCAGCCCCATCGGCGGCGGCGGTGACCAGCTGCCGCAGGTCCTTGGTACGGGTGTCCCCGGCGGCGTACACGCCGGGCACGTTGGTGGCGCAGTCCTCGCCGGAGCGGATATAGCCGTCCTGGTCCAGCTCCACCGGCGGGGAGAAGGGGGTGTTGTCGGGGATGAGGCCCACAGCGGCGAACACCCCCGCCACCGGCAGGGTGACCTCTCCCTCCGGCCCGGCCAGGCGCAGAGCCTCCACCTGGCGCCCGCCCAGGATTTCCAGCACCCGGCGCCCCATCAGGGGCTTGACGTTGTCCTTGCCCGCCAGGGCGTCGATGAGGTGCCGTTCTGCCCGGAACTGGTCCCGGCGGTGGATAAGCCATACCGTAGGACAGAGGGCGGAGAGGTAGACGGCGTCCTCCAGCGCGGTGTTGCCGCCGCCGATCACGGCCACGTCCCTGCCGCGGAAAAATCCGCCGTCACAGGTGGCGCAGTAGGACACGCCGCTGCCCGCCAGCCGCTCCTCACCGGGGACGTCCAGCTTCCGGCGGCGGACGCCGTTGGCCAGGATGACCGCCCGGCCCTGAAAGGCTTGCTCCCCGGCCAGCACCGTCTTGACTGCGCCCTCGTCCCGCAGGCCGGTGACGGCGGCGAAGGCCACCTCTGCCCCCAGGTCCTGGACCTGCTGGTACAGATTCATGGCAAAGTCCGCTCCGCCGATGGCGGGCGTGCCCGGCCAGTTTTCCACGTTGGGAGTGGTGGCGGCTTGGCCGCCGGGGACGCCGCCCTCCAGAATGAGCACGGTGTGGCCCGCCCTCCGGGCATAGAGGGCGGCCGTCAGGCCAGCCGGCCCCGCGCCCACGACGATGATGTCGTACATAAAAACACCTCCGATGTGATACAGGATTCCCTTGTGTGGGTCTACTATATCACACCGAAGGTATTTCATACAGCTTAAGTTTGCTCCGCCCCGAATGGGAGGAGCGGTTTCCGCCGGGCCTTGTTTTACCTGGACCGGCGGATGATCCGCAAAGACGCCGCTGCCGGCAGGTTCTATGCTTTGCACCGATATCCTCTCAAATTTTTCCACATGGCGGCTCATTCAAAGTATCGGCTCAGGATGTGGGCGAGTTCTTTAATGTCAATCGGTTTCGCCACGTGAGCGTTCATACCGTGCTCCATGCATTTCTGAATATCTTCAGAAAAGGCGTCCGCCGTCATGGCGATAATCGGAAGGACGGAATCCGGACGGTCCATACCGCGTATGATGTCGGTGGCTTCGTAGCCATCTTTGACAGGCATGCGGATATCCATCAGCACCGCATCATAGTAGCCCACCGGAGACGTTCGGAACATGCCGGCACAGATTTCTCCGTTTGCCGCCCGCTCCAGCTCCACCCCCATTTCCTGGAGCAATTCGCTGGCAATCTCCCAGTTCAGGTCGTTATCTTCGGCCAAAAGAATCCGTTTCCCAGCAAAGTTCACCGCATTTTTACTCGGCTCAGAGGGTTTTGCAGAGGAGTCTATATAAGGCTTCAGCCCATAGTACAAGGTGGACTTAAACAGCGGCTTAGACAAAAAGCCGTTGATCCCCGCCTCACGCGCTTCCTCCTCAATTTCGCTGCAGTCGTATGCGGAGATCAGCAGGATCGGGACGCTGTCGCCCAGCTGCTTTCTCAGCTCCTTCGCTGTTTTTATTCCGTCTATGCCCGGCAGCCTCAGATCCAGCAGGATGATGTGATAATCGTCATGCCGCTCATGGTGCTGGCGGACGATCTGGATCGCGCTCTCACCGTCCAACGTCCAGTCCGCCCGAACGCCGATGGATTTCAGCGATGCCGCCGTACTCTCGCAGAGCTGTTTGTCATCGTCAACCACCAGCATTGTAAACTCAGGAAGGATCATATCCTCTTCCTTTTCCTCTGTCCGTTCAAAGTCCAGCGTCACATTAAACTCGGTGCCGGCGCCCTGGGTGCTGGTTACTCGAATCTCGCCGCCCATTGCGTCCACAATATATTTTGTGATTGCCATGCCCAGGCCGGTTCCTTCGGTCTTCTGGACGCGCTTGTTATCCTCACGGGTAAAGGAATCAAAAATATGAGCTTGAAATTCCTCGGACATGCCGATTCCCGTGTCCTTCACCCGCAGAAAAATCCGGACGTATTCACTGCCCTTTGGCGATTCCTGTTCATGCAGGGATACCTCGATTGCCCCGCCCTCCGGAGTGAATTTGATTGCGTTGGACAGCAGATTCAAAAGAATCTGATTGAGGCGCACACTGTCGCACAGCACATTTTCCGATTCAATGTCATAAATGAATATGTCGAACTTCTGCTGCTTTGCCTTGACCTGAGGCTGTACGATGCTGACGAGGCTCTCCATAATCTCCCGCAGAGAAACCAGCTCCACGCTCAAGGTCATTTTGCCGCTTTCAATCTTGGACATATCCAATACGTCGTTGATCAGCCCCAGCAGATGCTTGCTGGACAGGACGATCTTTTTCAGGCAGTTTTCCACCCGGTCCTTGTCGTCGATATTCGCCAGGGCGATTGTCGTCATGCCCACAATGGCGTTCATCGGCGTGCGGATATCGTGGCTCATATTGGAGAGGAATTCGCTCTTCGACCGGCTGGCATCCTCCGCAGCCCGTTTCGCCTCCGCCAGCTCCTGAAGCTGAATATGGTTCAGCCGGAAATACTTCATGAAGATGAAAACCAGCACCAGCAAAATTACAACACAGCTTACCAGGGACATCAGGAGCATCTGCCGTCCCTGCGTCTCTACCGCATCATTCAGCGGTCCGTAGGGCAGGAATGTAATGAGATACCAATCCGATGAAGGCAGAGCGGAGCAATACATCTGACGGCGCTCTCCCTCCATTGTAAACATGGCGGAGTAATCCTCTTTTGCGGCCATGGCCGCCTGCAGTTCTGTGAGAAACTGCTCCACGTCCTTCTTGCCCTCCACTTTTTCATAGATCGCTCTGACCCGTTCAAAATAGTTATCCCGGTAGGCGCCGACGCTGCGGACGACAAAACTCCCGTCCTGCCGGACGACAAAGGAGTACATCAGCGCATCCTCCTCATCCAGCGAAAGGGTTTCACTGATATATTCAATTGGCATCCGCCCCACAATGGCGATGCTTTTCCTGCCGTCCTGCAGAGTAATTTCAAAGGGAACACCAATGAAAGCCACTTTCTCTCCGTTGTCGTCAACGCCCACGGAAACCTTTCTCTCTCCGTTCTGCATCGAATCGAAAAACCGGTCGGCATTGACCGAGGACGCCGGTACGCCGTAGATCATTTCAAAACTTCCGTCCTCAAAAAAATAGGCAAGCGCTTCCAGGCCGCGAATCGTTCCGTTGTACTCCAGCCATTCCCGCACCATCGCGCTGTCCTCGCGGCTCCGCCCAGGTATTGTCTCCACCAGAGTATCCAACTGGGTCAGCCGCAAATCAATCATGGTTGAAAAATGTTTGGAGATTCGCTCGTTCATGCTGGCCATGTAGAGGCCGCCCACCTGATTGATGGTCGTCTCGTTTCGGTGGTTCGTATTAATTCCCAGAAAAGTGAAAACCCCAATGCAGATGATCGTGGTGAGCACCATGCTGCTTCTCAAAAAGCGTTTGATTTCAAGTTTCTCCTGCATGTTACTGCCCTCCGCATTCCCTTTGAAATCTCCGGATTCCGTCTACGGTGAGCTGGTAGTCTTCCGCCAGCTGGCGGATGAGTTCGTCGGCTTTCGGCGTCCAGCCATGGCGCAATGCTTCGGACATCCCACTGCTGGATTCCAGCAGGCGGGTAAAGCTGAGATTTTGGCAGATGCCCTTGATCGTATGAGCGGCCCGGAAGGCCTCTTCATAATTTTTCTCTTCCATTGAGGTGCAGAACAGCGCATAGCTTTGGTCGTCCAAAAAGCGCAGAAGGAATTTCTGCACCAATCGGTCGCTGCGCAGCCGCGCGGCGACATCCTCGTAATCACCGCCTATGGCGGCGTAGCATTCCTGCAATGTCATCGGGATACCCCTCCTGTCTCTTTGCGGTTGGGAAAAACAACGGAAAACGTTTCCCTCATGGAAGCGTCATGGAACAAGCGGCGGCGGCCTGCGCGGCCCCTTTTTCAAGCGCATCGGTTCACGCCCGCATATCATGGATATCGACGGCCCTTCCCACCACCTCCACACACTTGCCGTCCAGCCATTTTGTCTGAACCGTGATCCGGTGCCGGCGGGGTAGTCCATTCATGAAAAGAGGACATTCATAATGGAACGCGGGATCCTCCGGCGTTCGGTCAAGTATCGCGTTCTGGATATCCCGGCAGGCAGACTCTCCCAAAATCTGCAGGATTTTTTCGTTGTGCAGCGGATCGGTCAAAAACTTATCGATCCCCAGTTTTTCCGTGCTCCAGGGCGATACGCTGAGTGTGTCGTCCGACACGGTGTATTTAAACTGCAGCTCCTCTGTCATAGCGGAAAAGAACGCGTACTCCATTCGCTCCTGATCGATCAGATTCAGCGAGCGTTCAGAGGCAAAGGCATTTTCCCCGTGAAGCAGTTCCTTGATCAGACCCCGGTGTGTGATCTGCCGCGCCTGCGCATGTAAATGGATGAACTCCGTGTTCAAAATGCCCTCCACCTGCTGCAGGCAGTCCAGCAGAAGCGGGTTAAACACGCCGCACTCGCCGCGAAGGATCATCTGAACGGCAGTTTCATGCGGAATCGCTTTTTTGTAGCACCGGTTGCTGATCAGCGCGTCATAGACATCCGCCAGCGCTACCGTCTGGGCGGAGATAGGGATTTCGTCCCCCTTCAAGCCGTCCGGATATCCCCGCCCGTCATACCGCTCATGATGCCAGCGGCAGATCTCCCAAGCGGTCCGGACAAGCTGGGTGTTCTGATAATTCGGCAGTTTTTCCAGCATCTGCGCCCCGATCGCCGAGTGCGTCTTCATCACCTCAAACTCCTCCTGTGTCAGCCGGCCCGGCTTGTTGAGGATTTTCTCATCAATCGCAATCTTTCCGATATCGTGAAGCGAGGCCGCCAGGCTGATCTGGGCGATATCCGCCTTTTTCAGCGCGTAGCGTTCGGTCGTCCGCTGCAGCTGTCTCAGCATCACCTCCGTAAAGGTGCGGATATGTACAATATGCTGACCGCTTTCCCCATTTCGAAATTCCACGATGTGGCTGAGAATATCGACCAGCGTATTGCTCAGACGTTCTTTTTCGTTGATTTGGTCCACCACAAGACTGAGCAGTTTTCTCTGCTTGGCGTACAGTAAAACCGTATTGACGACCCGCCGGTGGACGATCAGCGCGTCAAAGGGCCGCATGATGAAATCGGTAGCGCCCAGATTGTAGGCCTGCTCAACCTGCCGGGAACCGCTCTCCGCAGAAATAATGATCACGGGGATTTCCTCGATCCAGCCCTTCTGATTCATGACGGTCAATACCTCGTAGCCGTTCTTGCGCGGCATGACAATATCCAGCAGTACGGCAGAGAGCTCCATCATATGTTTTTGGATCATTTCAATGGCCTCAACTCCGTCCGCCGCCTCGAAGATCCCATACTCTTCGCCCAAAATATCCGCCAGAATGGAGCGATTAATCTCGGAATCGTCCACAATCAATATGTTCTGCTTTTGCGAATGATCTTGAAGCATAATGAATCCATCCTCTTTGTGATTTATCTGCGTGTAATCAGAAAATTAGGATACACTTTTTGTATAAAAAATCAATTATATTATAAGATAAAACAGACGTAATTTCAAGGGAATTCATTAAGATATAACCGTTTGCCGGCGTTGGTCTCAGGCTATATCTTAATTATAAGAAGAATGCACCGGCGTGGCGCCGCAGCTGCGTGCGCCGGTTCAAACCTTCGCCGGCCTGCGCCTGGGCTCCTCGGGGGCGTAGCCGCAGACCCGGATGCGGCGGCGCAGCCAGCCGCCCTGGAGGTAATAGAAGATGTAGAGCAGGGAGGTGACGATCCAGCTGACGGGGTAGCTCACCAGCACGGTATCCATGGAGGGGGAATGGGGCAGGATCAGGAAGACCCACAGCACCCGCAGCACGCAGACCCCGCCGCAGGTGAGCAGCATAGGGGGCAGGGAGTCACCGGCGCCCCGGACGGTGGCGGAAAAGATTTCGATGCAGACGAAGGCGCCGTAGAAGGGGCAGATGAAGCGGAGCATTCCAACGCCCAGGGAGAGGACCGCAGAGTCGCCGGAAAACATGCGCAGCAGCCAGGGGGCCGCAGCAAAGAATACCAGGCTGACAAAGGCGGTGACGCCGAAGGTGAGACCCAGGCAGACCCGGACGCTTCTGCGCAGCCGGTCGTACTTCTGAGCTCCGAAATTCTGGCTGACAAAGGTGGTGATCGCCACGCCGAAGGCGCCGCTGATCATCCAGTAAAAGCCGTCCACCTTGCCGAAAGCGGTGTAGGCGGCCACGGTATCGGTGCCGAAGGCGTTGATGCAGGCCTGAAGCAGGATGTTGGACACGGCGTACATATCCGACTGAATGCCCGCGGGGACACCGATGCGCAGGATGTTTTTCAGGGTGCCGGGATAAAAGCGGACCTCTTTGGGGACCAAGGTATAGACGCAGGCGGGCTGGAGCAGCACGAGGAGCACCAGCGCCGCGCTGACCACCTGGGACAGCACCGTAGCCAGACCCACGCCCAGCACCCCCAGGTCCAGCGCCGCCACGAAGAGCAGATCCAAGACAATGTTGGTCAGGCAGGCTGCGATCAGAAAGTAGAGGGGGCGCTTGGTGTCGCCCACGGCCCGCAGGATGCTGGAGCCCATGTTGTAGAGGAAAGAGGCGATGCTGCCGGCGAAGTAGACCCGCAGGTAGACGGCGGCGTGGGGCAGCACGTCTGCCGGCGTGCCCATCCGCCGCAGAGCGGGTCCGGAGGCGGATATCCCCAGCACGGTGATGCCCAAGCCGGCGGCCAGGGCCAGGGCGATGGCCGTGTGGACGGTGCGGCGGATGCCTTCCGGGTCCCGGGCGCCGTATCGCTGGGCGATGACCACTGTGGCCCCTGAGGACAGCCCCACGAAGAGGTTCACCAGAAAGTTGATGAGCACCGCCGTGGGGCCGCCCACGGCGGCCAAGGCCTCCTTGCCCACGAAGTTGCCCACAATGACGGCGTCCACCGTGTTGTAGAGCTGCTGAAAGAAGGTGCCCAGCAGGATGGGAAAGAAAAAGGACAGGAGAGGCTTTGCAATGGGTCCCTCCGTGATGGAATTCTGCATGACGTGTCACATCCCCCTTGATGGCGGCGAATGAAAGAAGAAAGCCCGCCCCGGACCGTACCGGAGCGGGCAAGAATCATATCACTGCGTCACAGCAAAGTCAAGCCATTGATATCCAGCCGGAAGGTCAGGCCGAAAAAACCGGCGGCCTTGCGGCACAGGAGCATGCGCTGGAGGAAGATCTCAAAGTAGTCCATCACGGCGCAGACCTCCGTGTTGATGGACAGGGAGAGGGTAAAGGTCTTGGAATCCCGGTCCAGAGAGACCTCGGAGCGCTCCACGGCGTAGTTCACCCGGTCGTGGATGTCGAAATTGATGGTCTCACGGTTGCGGACCCGGCTGCGGCGCACGTCGGTTTTGTCCGCCAGGATGAGGGCGGCGGCGATGGCGTTGACCGGGAAGGCGGTGGCGTCGTCGTGATGGCCGATGGCGGTAATGACCGCAGCCACATCCTCCGGCTCCATGCCCATGTTGTCCAGGATCCGGAAGGCCATGGTGGCTCCGCTGACGTTGTGGTCATGCCGGTTGACCACATTGCCGATGTCGTGCATATAGGCGGCGATCTTGCACAGCTCGATCTGGTGCCCGTCGTACCCCAGCTCCTCCAGCAGGTTCCCCGCCACCTCGGCGCAGCGGGTCACATGGGCGAAGCTGTGCTCGGTGAAGCCCAGGGCGATGAGGGAGGCGTCCGCCTGAGTGATATAGGTCCGGATCTCCGCAGAGCGCTTTACGTCCTCATAGGTCACGCGCATGACTCAAATCTCCTTGATGTCGTAGGGTGTGGTCTGATACACGTAGTAATTCAGCCAGTTGGTATACAGAAGCTGCCCGGCGCTGCGCCAGCGGACGATGGGCGGACGGCTGGGGTCGTCGCCGGGGAAATAGTTCTGAGGCACGCGGATGGGGATGCCCTGCTCCCGGTCCCGGAAATACTCCCGGGCCAGGGTGTCCGGGTCGTACTCCGGGTGCCCGGTGATGAAGAACTGGCGGGAGTCCCGACTCTTAAGGGCGAACACTCCGGCGTCTCCCGACACC
>CABUJV010000047.1 GCA_902492005.1 uncultured Eubacteriales bacterium | reverse complement strand
TGACAGGCCCCAGCATGACGCAGGGTTCCCCCGCCTGCGCCGCCTGCGCCGCCAGCTCCACCGCACGGCGGACGCCGTAGCAGAAACCGGCGGACTTTGCCAGCTCCACTCTCATGCCGCCGCCTGGGCCTTCAAAGCCCGGACCCGCGCCATCATGTCGTCGGCGATGGCGTGGTATTCCTCCGCGGTGGCCCGCCTGCCCGCCGTCTTGGGATAATAAGGCTCTCCAATGACCACCGGAGTGCGGCCAAACCACTTCTTTTTTTCGGAGATGTAGACCGGCAGGATGGGGACGCCGCACCGCACCGCCAGCATGGCGGCCCCGGTCTTGGCCTCGCCCGCTCCGCCGTCCTTGATGCGGGTGCCCTCCGGGAAGAGGAGCACCTTTTCCCCGCCTTTCAGGAATTTCATCGCCTGCTTGATGGCGCCCACATCGGCTTTGCCCCGGTCCACACCGAACACGCCGGCCTTGCTCAGGAGCCAGCCGATCACGGGTACCCGGATCAGCTCGGCTTTCGCCATGGCGCGGACCTGATGCTTGAGCCGGAAGGCGAACACCAGAAAAAAGGGATCGGAGGCCGCAGTGTGGTTGGCGCAAACCAGCACGCCGCCCTCGGGGATGTGCTCCCTGCCGATGGCCCGGCAGGGGTGCGCCAAATTAAAAAAAGGAAAAATAATACAGTAAAGTATGGCGTAAACGGTCCTCATTGGCCCAATTTCCTCCTGATGGTCTCAAGTAAGGCCTCAAAACTCTCCTGCAGGGACAGGCCCGTGGTGTCCACCGCGATGGCGTCCTCCGCCTGGCGCAGAGGCGCGGCGGCGCGGGTGGTGTCCCTGCGGTCGCGCTCCAGGATATCGGCCAGCACGGTCTCGTAACCGTCCGGCAGCCCTTTCGCCGCCAGCTCGGCATGGCGGCGGCGGGCCCGGTCCTCAGCGGAGGCGGTCAGGAAAATCTTCACATCTGCGGCGGGCAGGACCACCGTACCGATATCCCGACCGTCCATGATGACGTTATGGGTCCTGGCCAGATCCCGCTGCATGTTCAGCAAAAACGCCCGTACCGCCGGGATGGCGGAGACAGAAGAGGCGTATTTGGAGATTTCCGGCCGGCGAATCGCCTCGGTCACGTCCTCGCCGCCCAGGTACATGTGCTGCAGACCGTCGCTGCCGTAACGCAGGCGGATATCCGCTTCCGGCAGAAGGGCGGTGACGGCCGCCGCGTCGTCGGGGGCTACCCCCTGACGACAGGCCAGCAGACCCAGCGTGCGGTAGATCGCGCCAGTGTCCACATAGATAAAGCCCAGAGCCTCCGCCAGCCGCTTGGCCATGGTGCTCTTCCCCGCACCGGACGGTCCGTCCACCGCGATGCTCCGAAATGACATATTCTCATCCTCCCAATACGCGCAGCGCCGCGGCCTGTCCCGCCGCACGGCCGGTACACCAGGCAATCTGCAGGTTGAAGCCGCCGGTGTAGGCGTCCACGTCGATGAGTTCTCCGGCAAGGTATAACCCCCGCGTCAGTTTGGATTCCATCGTCCTTGGGTCGATCTCTCCCACCTTCACCCCGCCGGAGGTGACGATGGCGTCCTCCACCGGTCGCGGCCCCTGGACCTCAAAGCACAGTCCCTTGAGCAGCTCCAGCAGCCTGCGCCGCTGGACCCTGGTGACCGAATTGGCCGGCAGATCCGCCGGAATGCCGGAGCGCGCCGTCAGTACGGGCGCCAGCAGCCTGGGGGCCAGATGTTCCAGAACGTTGTGGAAGACCTGGTTGGCATGCTCGGTAAGCTCCCGCACCAGGCGGGCGTCCAGCGTCTGCTCGTCCAGGGCGGGCTTCAGGTCGATGCAGACGGTATAGCGGTCCTTTTCAAAGTCCCGCATGTGGGCGCTGGCGCTGAGGATCAGCGGTCCGGACAGGCCGAAGTGGGTAAACAGCAGTTCCCCCTGCTCCTGAAAGATGACCCTGCCCTTTTGATTCTTGACCCGCACCGCCACATTGCGCAGAGAGAGGCCCTGCATTTGGGGACACTCCTCCCCCTTGATCACCAGGGGGATCAGGGAGGGCTTGGGCGGCAGGACGGTATGCCCCAGCTCCGCCGCCATGCGGTAGCCGTCACCGGTGGAGCCGGTCAGAGGATAGGAGCAGCCTCCCGTGGCCAGCACGGCCGTAGCGCAGGGATACCTGCCGTGCTCCCCTTTTACGCCGCAGATGCGGCCCTCCTCGGCCAACAGGCGCACCGCCCGGTCCTCCACAATGGATACCTTCTGACGCCGCAGAGCCGTGAAAAGCGCGTCAATGACATCCGCCGCCCGATCAGACTGCGGAAAAACCCGGCTGCCGCGCTCCGTCTTGAGCGGGACGCCCAGGCCAATGAAGAATTCCTGCACGGCGGAGGGCGGAAAGCGGGTCATGGCGCTGGTAAGAAAACGACTGTTATGCGGGACGTTGGAGAGCGCCTCGTCCGCAGGACAGTCGTTTGTAAGGTTACAGCGGCCTTTTCCTGTGATATAGAGCTTCCGGCCCACCTTCCGGTTGCGCTCCAGAAGGGTGACGCAAGCACCGGATTGGGCAGCGGTCAGCGCGGCCATCATGCCCGCCGCACCGCCGCCTACCACAACGATCTGAGATTCCAAAGTGAAGCCCCTTTCAGCGGGTCTTTATTCCTCGACCTTTTCATAGACGCCATACTCCGACCAGATCTGCTCCAGGTTGGCAAAAGTCTGCTCCACATCCTCGTTTTTCCTGCGGCCCACCGCCACAATGAGGGCATTGACCAGGCTCAGAGGCGCCACCAGAGAGTCCACGAAGGAAGCCATGTCGCTCTTGGCCAGCAGGGTCTCGGTGGCGATTTCGGCCAGCGGAGAGGCCTCGGAGTCGGTCAGAGCAATGACGTTGGCCCCCCGGTCCCGGGCAAAGCGCATGGCCTTTACCGTTCGGCTGGAGTACCGCGGGAAGCTGATGCCGATGACCACGTCCTCGGGCCCCACCCGCAGAAGCTGCTCAAAGATCTCGCTGGCCGAGGTCGTGTGGACCAGCGCGATATTATCAAAGATGAGATTGAAATAGAACCCGATGAAGTCGGCCAGCGCGGCGGCGGACCGGACGCCCAGGATATAGATGCGCTTGGCGGCCAGGATGGCGTCCACGGCGGCCTTAAAGCTCTCCCGGTCGGTCTCCTCCATGGTCATGCGGATTTTCTCGATGTCCGACTGCATCACCATGGACAGCACATCCTGATTGCCGATGCGGTCATTGGCCACCTCGATGCGCTGGATGGAGGTCAGCTTGTTGCGGATCATCTCCTGTAGCGCCTTCTGCATACTGGGATACCCGTCATAGCCCAGTTCGGCGGCGAACCGCACCACAGTGGATTCGCTGACATTGACTGTCTTGCCCAACCGGCTGGCGGTCATAAAGGCGGCCTTGTCATAGGACTCCAGAATGAAGCGCGCAATCAGCTTCTGCCCTTTGGAGAAGGTGTTCATCCGGGTCTGAATTACGTAAAGAATATCGCGGGTCATAAGGAAATACCCCCAGGCTCTGTTCCCCGCCCTTGGGGAGCATGTATTTTACGTGCTAACGTACTATATCATAGCGGGAAGCCCGGAGAAAAGCAAGCAAAATCTGCAAGGAAAATCACGTTTCTTGCAAAATCACAAAAGAAGGTCCTTGAACCACGCCACTTCTTTATCGGTCAGCCCCCGCCACCGCCCTACGGGCAGATTTCCCAGAAAAATGGGCCCCTCCCGCACCCGCCGAAGGGTTTTTACCGCCAGTCCCGCCTGGGCGCACATCCGGCGCACCTGTCTGTTTTTCCCCTCGTGGATGACGATGGACAGGCAGTTTGCGCCCTGCTCCGTCACTTTGGCAGGCGCCAGCGGGATGCCGTCCAGCTCCATGGGCCCCCGCAGCAGGGGCAGCGCCCGTGCCAGATCGCCGGAGACCTGTACCCAATACTCCTTCTCCACCTCATGCCGGGGATGAATCAGGCGGTTGGTGACCGCTCCGTCATTGGTCATCAGGAGCAGACCTTCCGAGTTCAGGTCCAGCCGTCCCACCGGCCACATCCGCGCCCCGCAGCCGGAGACCAGCTCCGCCACCGTCTTGCGCCCCTTCTCGTCCGAAAGGGTGGTCACATAGCCCCGGGGCTTGTTCAGCATCAGATAGACCGGGTGGGCCGGACCGCCGACCGGATGCCCGTCCAGCGCGATATGGTCCCGGACCGGGTCGGCCCTGGTACCCAGAACGGCGGTGATGCCGTTGACCGTCACCCGGCCGGCGGCAATATGCTCTTCCGCCGTCCGGCGGGAGCACACACCGGCGGCGGACAGGATTTTTTGCAGGCGCTCCTCCATAAAGAGAACTCCTCGCTTCCATATGTAAGGCCCGCCGCAGGCGGGCCTGTATCAGATCGTATGAGGGGCAAAGGCCGTCAGAAAGGCGGCGCCGTCCGCCCGGTTGAAGAAATCCAGCACCCGCCGCAGCAGGGAACTGCCCACCACTGCGTCCCGGTGCACGTCGGCGTCATAGAGCAGGTAGGTCTCCCCCACGCAGGTCTCGCCCAGATAGAAGGACAGCTTGCCTGCGACGGTACCCTCCATCACCGGCGCTTCCGCCCGCTCCGGCAGGAGAAGCTCCGCACGGAGCTCCTCTTCCGCCGCAGTGGGGTAATACACATCTTCGCCGGTACGGACGGCCACAAACCGGGTCAGACTGCCCTCCACCGGCACCCGCCGGAACACCTTCCCCGCCGTGGCCAGAACCTGCCGGGGGTAGGTATCAAATCCGTAGTCGAACAAAACGGCGTGGTCCTTCCAATCGTCGGGATCGCCGAGGGTCACGCAGATCAAAAGCTGCCCTTCCCGCCGGGCGCAGGACACCAGGGTCCGCCCGGCAAGCTGCGTATAGCCGGTCTTCATCCCCTCGCAGCCTTCATACTGCCACAGCAGCTTGTTGTGATTGGTGAAGGTCCGGGTCCCCAGCGTAATGGATTTGGTGCCCACGATCTCCGCCAGCTCCTGGTGCTCCATGACCTCGGCGGCCAGAAGGGCCATGTCGGCGGCGGTGGAATAGTGCGCTTCGTCGTTGAGGCCGTTGGGATTTGCAAAGTGGGTGTCTTCCATGCCTAGGCTCGCCGCCCGCTGGTTCATCCAGTCCACGAAGGTCTCCACATCTCCGGCGCAGTGGCGGGCCACGGCCAGGGCGGCGTCGTTGCCGGACTGGAGCAGCAGACCATACAGCAAGGTTTTCAGGGGCAGCTTTTCCCCCGCCTTCAGGTACATGGAGGAGCCCTCCGCCAGCGTGTCTGCCGGCTGGATCGTGACCGCATCCTCCAGGTCTGGAGTCGATTCCAGCGCCACCAGAGCGGTCATCAGCTTGGTGATGCTGGCAATGAGCCGCTTTTCATGGGCGTTCTTTTCGTAGAGCACCCGGCCGCTGGCGGCATCGGCCAGGATGGCAGAGGCCGCCGAGGTCTCCGGTCCCGCCGCCTGGGCGCTTCGGACGGCAAAAGGGCACAACAATACAGCGACCAGCAGGGCCGCGAACATACGCTTCATAAGTGTCACCTCGACGCATAGATGACACTAGTATGGAGCTTAGAACCCGGATTTATCCTCGGCCTTTTTCTGGTCAATGAAGCCGGTGACCTTGTCAAACATTTCGGGCACCAGCTCCACCACCCGGTCCACAGTGGTATTGGCGGGAGGCGCTACGGGCAGCAGCTTGACCGTATCCCCCTTCACGATGAGGAAGGCCACCGGGGAGATGTTGACGCCGGCGCCGCCGCCGCCGCCGAAGGCGTTGTCGGCCTCTGGCTTCTGGTTCTTGGTGGCAAAGTCGCTGCCTCCGGAGGCAAACCCGAAGGAGAGCTTGGACACGGGGATGAGCGTGATGCCGTCGTCCGTCCGGATGGGGGTGCCGATAATGGTGTTGACGTCCACCATTTCCCGGATCTTCTGCATGGTGGTGCTCATCAGATCGCCGATGGGATGATTTTTTTCCATAGTCAAACCGCCTCTTTCTGTTTTTGATTGCTTTTGTATTTGGATCGGATACGCAGAGCCTGGAACCCCAAGCGGACGGCGAGGACCACGCCCTGCCCGATGGTAAGGGAGAACGCCGCCTTCAGGCAGATTACGGGACGGCTGCCCTCGAAATCCACCGCCGTGCGGATGCTCCGCTGCCTGACATTGAAATGATTCTCCAACAGGGGCAGCATCATACCCAACGCGGCGTTGGCGCCGCCAAAGGCCATGGCCGCCGCCGCCGGATCGGAAGCCGCGACCGTCAGCTCCAGATCCAGTTGATCGATGCGCACCTTGCGCTTGAACCGTCCGGCCGCCTCGGCGGCCAGCGGCAGGAACTCCCTCACCAGGGTCAGGGCCCCGCCCTTTTTTGGCGGCTCCTTCTTTTCCGCCTCCGGCTGCGGCTTCTTCTCCTTGACCGGCTTGGGCTTGCGCTCTTTTTTTTTCATTGGGAAGACCGTGAGGCGCAGCCGCCCCAGCCGGACGCGAATCAGCAGCCCCCGGGCGGAATACTCCAGCACTCCGCCCACCCGGACCAGGGAGAGCAGAAACAGGAGAACCAGAACGGTCCCTAAAATGATCCATGCCCTCATGACCTCACGCTCCCGCCTCTTCCCCGCCGGTGGGAGAGGATTCCGCCCTCTCCTGCTGACTTTTGAGCTGCTCCAGGGCGGTCTGCATCTCCAGGGTGAGCTGCCCGTCCTCGGGGCTGGCGTTGGGCAGCTCGGGCAGCTCCTCTAGGCTGGACAGCCCGAAGGAACGCAGAAAGGTGGGCGTGGTGCGGTACAGGATGGGCCGCCCGGGGACGGCTAGACGGCCGCACTCCTCAATGAGCTCCCGGTCCAGCAGCAGTCCCACGGTATAGGAGCTGTCCACGCCCCGCACCTGATCCACATAGGCCCGGGTCGCGGGCTGGTAATAGGCGATGATGGCCAGCACCTCCAGAGCGGACTGGGACAGCTTGGCGGGCTTGCGGCTTTCAAAGGCCCTGCGGATATAGTCGGCATACTCCGGAGCCGAACAGAGCTGATAGCTGGCGTCCAGCCGCACCAGACGGATGCCCCGCCTCTCGTAGCTGTAGTAGTCCATCAGCCGCTGGGCCACCGCGTCCGCCGCGGCCCGGTCGATGCCCAGCGTCAGGCAGAGGCGCTCCACGCCGACCGGCTCGCCGGCGGCGAAGAGAATGCCCTCCATGGCAGATTCGATTTCCTTCAATTCCATTGCAGTACCACCCCTGTCAGTAGGCGTCGGTGGAGAGCTCCAGGGCGGCGTCTCCCTCCCCGGTGCAGGTGACGGTGCAGTCGGCGTCCGTGCCCGCCAGCCGGATGCGCTTGGCCTTGCAGAGCTCCAGCACGGCGATGAAGGTGGCCACCACCTCCGACCGGCTGCGGCTGCCCCGGAACAGGGCCTGGAACCGGGTGACGCCAACGTGGACCAGCCGCTGGATCAGCTCCGCCGCCTTGTCGGAGACCGGATAGGGCTCCCGGCCCACGATGCCCTCGAAAGCGCTCATGGGCGGCGGCAGCTTGTTGTCCGAACGCTCCAGCACCGCCGCCATGGCCCGCCGCAGGTCCTCCCGGCTGTGGACATAGCGGTAGGTCCGGCTGACCGGCAGGTGCTCCGGTACCTTGGTGATGTAATCCCGACCGATGGCGTAGCGGTCGGACAGCTCCCGCGTCACTGCCTTGACTTTCAGATAGTTCTCATGGCGCTGGTGCGCCTCCAGAGAAGCGATGAGCTGCTCCATCTCGCTGAGGGCCTCCTCATCGTGGACGGACAGCAGCATTCGGGATTTGATAAAGACAAGCTGGGCGGCCATGGACACAAAGTCGCTGGCCACTTCCAGATCCAGGCGCTTGCGCTGGCTCATCCAGGCCATGTACTGGTCCAGAATGAGCGCGATCTGAATGTCCTTGATTTCCATCCTGTTTTTGGAGAGCAGGTGGAGAATCAGGTCCAGGGGGCCGGTAAAATCCCCCAGTTCCTCTTCCGCACGTGCCTTGACCACGCCCTCCAGATGATAGATGGGAGCCTCCACGCCGCCACCCCCTTTCAAACTCAGACAAACAGCCGGAACACCCACTCCGAGCCGTGGAGGAGCAGCTCCATGATCCAGCGGCGCACCGCGTACAGGGGGCCGTCCAGCACCCCCGTCCAAAGCACCGCCATCAGTACGACGATCCCAATGCGCTCGAAGCGCAGGATCCGGTAGTAGATGCGGTCGGGCAGGATTCCCTCCAGCACCTTGGAGCCGTCCAAGGGCGGAAACGGGATCAGATTGAATACCCCCAGGCCCACACTCAGAGAGGCCAGCAGCCAGCAGAAGTACAAAAGGCCCTCCGCCACGGCGCCGGATGCCGCTGCTGTGTAGAGCAGTCCGTATAACAGGGCGTACAGCAGCATGGCGGCGTAGGCCAGCACAAAATTGGACGCCGGTCCCGCCAGAGCGGTCAGAGCCATTCCGCTTTTGGGATGCTTGAAATAGCGCATATCCACCGGCACCGGTTTGGCCCATCCAAAGCCCGCCACCAGCATCATGAGGGCGCCAAAGGGGTCGATGTGCCGCAGCGGATTGAGAGACAGCCGGTGCATCCGCTTGGCCGTGGGGTCCCCCAGCGCATAAGCGGCCAGGCCGTGACAGGTCTCGTGGACGGTGAGGCAAAGCAGGACCGCCGCCACCTGCATCAGCAGCTCGGTCAGTCCGTTCCAGTCCATATTGTGTGTAAAATTGGAAAAGGAATACAAGGGAGCTTCCCCTTTCATTGCTCAGGCCAGCAGCTTGTGCCGCAGGGCCTCCAGCTCTCCATCGGTCAGCCCGGCCGCCCGGAGGTAGTCCGGCACGGAGCCGTACTTGTCCAGCAGCAGGTCCATGCATTCCTCCAGATACTCCCTCCTGGACTGGCCGGCGAAGGCCGCCAGGTTGGGGACCCGGAGCTGGATGAGCTTGATGATCTCCGCCAGATAGGTCTCGGAGATCTGATAGTCGGCCAGGATATCCTCCCGAGCCACGCCCGCCAGCGAGAGCAGCAGCATGGCCAAAATGCCGGTGCGGTCCTTGCCCGCCGTGCAGTGGAACAGCACACCGCCAGGCGCAGCCGCCAGAATACGCATGGCCTGCCCCACGCAAGTCAGCCGGTCCATGGCCTCAAAATAGGCCCTTCCGATGTCGGCTTCCAGATTCGGCAGCTTCTCGATTCCCACCAGAGGACAGTGGTGGTACGCAAACCCGGGCTGGCCGCGGAGCTGGTCCGGCTGACGCGTCAGTTCCTCCCTGCTGCGCAGGTCAACGATGGTGGTAATGTCCCGCTCCCGAAGCCACTGGATGTCCTGTTCGGACAGGCCGGCAGGGTTATCTCCCCGCAAAAAACGCTCCCAGGCGGTAACGCCTCCGCCGGCGGGGTAGCCCCCCAGATCTCTCAGGTTGTTCATCTTTCCCAGGGGAATGCGCCGCAGCATAGCCTCTGCCTCCCATTGCTGATTCATTCAGACAGCTTAGTATACCAAATGTTCCCGAAAAACACAAGGTGAAGACGCCCGCAGCGCCTTCACCTCGCGGTTTTACACGATATGGTTGCGCAGGACTCCGATCCCCTCGATCTCCACCTCTACCGTGTCGCCGGGCTGCATGGAGCCGATCCCCGCCGGCGTGCCGGTGGAGACCACATCGCCGGGCTCCAGCGTGATTCCGGCGGTGATGAATTCCATGAGCTCGGGAATTTTCGTCATGAACAGGGAGGTGCGGGAGGACTGGACCGTCTTTCCGTTGAGCCGAGTCTCCAGTTTCAGATCGGTGGGGTCTACCTCGTCGGTGAGCACGGGCCCGGCGGGCGCAAAGCCGTCCATGCACTTGCCGCGGGTCCACTGGCCGTCCCCTTTCTGAATGTCCCGGGCGGTCACGTCGTTGAGAATGGTGAAGCCGAGTATGTACTCCCACGCCTCAGCGGCCTTCACCTTGGATGCGGTCTTTTTGACCACGAAGGCCAATTCTCCCTCATAATCCAGCCGCTGCACAAAATCCGGGGCGTGGATCGCCCCTTCCGGATCATTGACGCAGTTATGGGTCTTCATGAAGAGGATGGGCCGGTCCGGGACTCCCTCTCCCATCTCCACGGCATGATCGTAGTAGTTCTTGCCTACGCAGACGATCTTGCCGGGGTCGCAGGGGGCCAGAAGCTGGCAGTCGGCCACCTTCCATGCCTTCCCATCATAGTACTCCGCGCCGTCATAGGGCGGCCACTTCAGCGTCCGTACCACGTCGCCGTCCAGAACGCCCCAGCGCACCCGGCCCAGCCGGTTGGCCCGCACATATTTCATTGCACACTCTCCCCCACTTGTTCCGATACCAGGGCCAGCAGCGCCTGCCGCCCTTCTCCCTTTTCGGCTGAAAAGGGAATTACCTTTACAGACTCTTCCAACGCCAAAGTCTCCCGGATTCGCTGGAGATTGGGCTCGATCTCGCTTTTCTTCAGCTTATCCAGCTTGTTGGCCACCACCGCATAGGGCCTGCCCGTCTGTTTGAACCAGGTCCCCATCGTGCAGTCGTCCGCCGTGGGTTTATGCCGCGCGTCCACGATCATGATCCCCAAGGTCATCAGAGAAGGGTCGTCGAACCAGGATTGAATCAGGCGGCCCCACCGCTCCTTTTCCGCCTTGGACACCTTGGCATAGCCATAGCCGGGCAGATCCACTAGGTAGAGCCTGCCGTCAATCTTGAAATAGTTGATGTGGGTGGTCTTTCCCGGAGAATTGCCCACTCGGGCAAAATTTTTGCGGTTGAGCAGGCGGTTGATGACCGAGGACTTGCCCACGTTGGACCGCCCGGAAAAGACCACCTGCGGCAGACCGTCCCTGGGAAAGTCCTCCCGCTTGGCCGCTGAACGCAGGAACTCCGCCTTTTGGAGATTGATCATATCGGTTCTCCCGTCACTGTTTCAGATTGAGACTGGCCTGCGCCCGTCTCGCCTCCTGGCCGGCAAAACCGGACAGGTCCGGCTGGACTTGGGACTCGTCGAAATTCAGCGCGGCTGCCAGCACCTCGTCCACATGCTCCACGGGGATAAAGTGGAGGGCGCTGCGCACAGTCTGGTCGATTTCCGCCAGGTCGGGCACATTCTCTGCGGGCAGGAGCACGGTCCGCATCCCGTTGCGCAGCGCGGCCATGGTCTTTTCCCGCAAGCCGCCGATGGGCAGCACCCGGCCCCGCAGAGTGATCTCCCCGGTCATGGCGATCCCCCGCTTCACGGTGGCCCCCGTCAGGGCCGACACCATCGCCACCGCGATGGTGATGCCCGCGGAAGGCCCGTCCTTGGGGACCGCGCCCTCCGGAAAATGGACATGCAGGTCCCTGGTCTTATAAAAGTCGGACGCAATCCCCAGCTGCTGGGACCGGCTGCGGATATAGGAGAGCGCCGCGTGGGCGGACTCCTTCATCACGTCGCCCAGATTCCCGGTGAGCTCCACCTTTCCGGAGCCCGGAACCACATTGACCTCCACCTGGAGCAGCTCGCCGCCCACCGAGGTCCAGGCCAAGCCGTTGACAACGCCCACCTGCTCGCCGCTGTCCAGCTTTTCCGGGTGGTATTTTCTCACGCCAAGGTACCGCTCCAGATCATCTCCCGTGATGGAGACCTGCTTTACAGGATCGGATACAATGTGCATAGCGGCCTTCCGGCTTAGGGCGGCCAGTTCACGCTCCAGCACACGGACGCCGGACTCGCGGGTATAGCCGGTGATGACTTCCCGGATGGCGTCGTCCGTCAGCTTGAGCTGCGTCTTTCTAAGGCCATGCCGCTTCCTCTCCTTGGGAAGCAGATGATGCTTGGCAATCTGCAGCTTCTCCTCGTCGGTATAGCTGGTCAGTTCAATGACCTCCATCCGATCCAGCAGCGGCCGCGGAATGGTCTCCGTGGTGTTGGCCGTGGTGATGAAGAGCACGTCGGACAGGTCATAGGGCAGCTCCAAAAAGTGGTCCCGGAAGGTGCTGTTCTGTTCCGCATCCAGCACCTCCAGCAGGGCCGACGCCGGGTCGCCGTGGATATCGGAGGCCAGCTTGTCGATCTCGTCCAGCAACAGTAAAGGGTTACTGCTTTCCGCCTGGCGGATGGCGGCAATGATCCGACCGGGCATGGCGCCCACATAGGTCTTCCGGTGGCCGCGAATTTCGGCTTCATCGTGAACGCCGCCCAGCGAGATCCGTGCCAGCTTCCGGTTCAGCGCCCGGGCCACGCTCATGGCGATGGAGGTCTTGCCCACGCCGGGAGGGCCCACTAGGCAGATGATTTGCCCCTTCAGGTCAGGCGCCAGCTGCTTGACGGCCAGAAATTCCAAAATGCGCTCCTTGACCTTAGTCAGGCCGTAGTGGTCGGCGTCCAGCACTCTGCGGGCGGCCTCCACGTTGACACGTTCCCGCGTCTTTTTGTTCCAGGGCAGCTCCAAACAGATGTCCAGATAGTTGCGGATGACCGTGGCCTCAGCAGATCCGAAGGGCTGCTTGGCCAGACGGTCCACCTCTTTGTTGAGCTTTTCCGAAACCTCCTGGGGAAGCCGTGCCTTTTTGATCTTCTGGCGGTACTCTCCCAGCTCGCTGTCGCCGCTGTCACCCTCGCCCAGTTCGCTCTGGATGGCCTTGAGCTGCTCCCGGAGGACGTAGTCCCGCTGGTTGCGGGTAAGCTGGTCCCGGACCTTGGACTGCATATCCTGCTCCAACTGGAGGATCTCCACCTCCCGCTTTAGGGCATGGCACAGCCGCTCCAGACGGCGCAAGGGACGCAGCTCCTCCAAGATAGCCTGCTTATCCCCCGCCCGCATGGCGATGTTTTGGGCGATATAGTCGGCAATATAGCCCGGATCCTCGCTGGCCAGCACGTGGATGAGCACATCGCTGGTCATCCGTGGCGAGAGCTCGGTATAGGTCTCGAAGAGCTCATAGGTGCTGCGGATCAGGGCCTCGGTCCTGGGGGTATTGCGGACCGACTCCGGAATGGGCAGCGTCTCTACCTGACCCTCCAGGAAGGGTGCGGTCTGCATCAGGCCCAGCAGCTTACCCCGCTCCTCCCCCTCTACCATAACCCGCACATTGTCTCCCGGCAGGCGCAGGATCTGCTTGACATTGGAGATGGTGCCCACGGAGAACAGATCCTCCTGCCGGGGCTCCTCCACCGCCAGATCCTTCTGCGCAACCAGAAACACCGGAGACCCGGAGGCCATGGCCTCGTCCAGGGCCTTGATCGACGCATCCCGGCCCACGTCGAAGTGGAGCAGCATATTGGGAAAAATGGTAAGCCCTCGGAGGGCCAGTACCGGCATGGTGCTGATATCGGGATCAGCCTTCATGGAAAATCACTTCCTTTCAGGTTGCAAAGCAAATAGAACGAGGAGGACGGAGCTCCGCCCCGCCCTCCTTGCGCTGTTATGACACGTTGCTGTTTCGGGGCTGCAGGCCGCCCCGCTCTGCCCGGAGCGCGGCACCGCCCAGACGGGGCCTGGGGGGGCGTTCTGGGTTCCGGACCAGCTCCGGCCGTACCTGCTCGGTGACGCAGGCGGGCGTGATGACCACTTTTTCAATGTCAGGCTGGTCGGGCACATCGTACATGACCTGGGTCATGACTTCCTCCAATACCGCCCGGAGTCCGCGGGCCCCGATACCGCGCTGGATGGCCTTCTCGGCTGCCGCCTCCAGCGCCTCCGGCGGGAACTCCAACTCCACGTTGTCGTAAGCCAGCAGCTTCTGATACTGCTTCACCAGAGCGTTTTTGGGCTCGGTAAGGATGCGGACCAGCTGCTCCTTCCCCAGGGACTGGAGCGCCGTGATGACGGGCAGGCGGCCCACCAACTCGGGGATGATGCCGAACTTCAGCAGATCATGGGGCTGGACCTGCTTGAGGATGGCAGACACATCCCTGTCCTTGCGGCTCTCCACCTGGGCGCCGAAACCGATGGCCTTCTTGTCCAGGCGCTGCTCGATGATCTTCTCGATGCCGTCAAAGGCGCCGCCGCAGATGAACAGGATGTTCTTGGTGTCGATCTGGATGAACTCCTGGTGGGGATGCTTCCGGCCGCCCTGGGGCGGAACGTTGGCC
>CABUJV010000046.1 GCA_902492005.1 uncultured Eubacteriales bacterium | reverse complement strand
GGGATGCTTCCGGCCGCCCTGGGGCGGAACGTTGGCCACGGTGCCCTCCAGGATCTTCAAAAGCGCCTGCTGAACGCCTTCGCCGGAGACATCCCGGGTAATGGAGGTGTTCTCCGACTTCCGGGCGATCTTGTCGATCTCGTCCACATAGATGATGCCCCGCTGGGCCAGCTCGATATCGTAATCGGCGGCCTGAACCAAGCGCAGCAGAATGTTCTCCACGTCGTCGCCCACATAGCCGGCTTCCGTCAGGGTAGTGGCGTCGGCGATGGCAAAGGGCACCTTCAGGATACGGGCCAGCGTCTGGGCGAAGAGGGTCTTGCCGCAGCCGGTGGGACCCATGAGCAGGATATTGCTCTTCTGAAGTTCCACATCGTCTCCGCCGCCGAAGTAAATGCGCTTATAGTGATTGTATACCGCCACCGAGAGGGCCACTTTGGCATCCTCCTGGCCGATGATATACTGGTCCAGCACGTCCCGGATCTCACGGGGCGTGGGGATGACGTCGGGGATATCCACGTGCTCCTCTTCGGGCGCGGTCCCCGCGTCGTCCAGAATGCTCATGCAGAGCTGGACACATTCGTTGCAGATATAGGCGCCGGGTCCGGCAATGATGCGGGAGACCTGCTCCTGGTGCTTTCCGCAAAAGGAGCAGCGGACCGGGCGCTTTTCGTCGTTTTTAGGCATAACTCAACCTCTTGAATCCACGGCAGCCGCCGCGCGTTTCTGCCAGAAGGAGCGGGAGCACAAAACGCCCCCACTCCTGCTGACCGCGTATTACCGCTTATATGTGATGACTTTGTCGATGAGGCCGTAGGCACATGCCTCATCTGCGGGCATAAAGTGGTCGCGCTCGGTATCAATGGCGATCTGCTCCACAGACTTCCCGGTGTTCTCCGCCAGGATCTTGTTCAGCTTCTCGCGGGTACGCAGCATCCACTCGGCCTGAATCTTGATGTCGCTGGCCTGGCCTTTGGTGCCGCCGGAGGGCTGGTGGATCATGATCTCGGCATTCGGCAGGGCGAAGCGCTTGCCCTTGGTCCCGGAGGACAGCAGAAAAGCGCCCATGCTGGCGGCCATACCGATGCAGATGGTGGATACGTCGCACTTCACGTACTGCATGGTATCATAAATGGCCATGCCGGCCGTAACAGACCCGCCTGGGCTATTGATGTAGAACTGAATGTCCTTGTCCGGGTCCTGCGCCTCCAGATAGAGGAGCTGGGCCACCACCAGGCTGGCGGTGGTATCGTTCACTTCCTCACCCAGAAAGATGATGCGGTCGTTGAGCAGACGGGAGAAGATGTCATAGGACCGCTCTCCGCGGTTGGTCTGCTCTACTACATAAGGTACTAGGCTCATAATATGCTCTCCTTTTTGTGGCAGTCACGCTAAGAAAGTATACCCGGGGGCTGGAACATTATTCCTTGTTTCGCTCCATACTCATCTGCGGACTGCCGCAGCTGAAACAATACCTGCTTATTCCTCGGCCTTGGGCTCTTCTTCCATCTCGGCCTTCTTCTTGGACGCAGCCTTCTTCTTCGGTTTTTCCTCGGCGGCCTCGTCCTCGCCCTCCGTCTTCTTGGCGGCTTTCTTTGCGGCGGGCTTCTTGGCCTTGCCGGCCTTGGCGCTGTCCTTGATCACGTCAATAGCCTTCCGGCGCAGCAGTGTGGTCTTGACGTCCTCGGCGGGAGCCAGCGCCTTCACCTGGTCCAGCTCCATCTTGTACTGGTCGGCCAGGGACTGGTACTCAGCATCCAGCTCCTCGTCGGAGATGGCGATACCCTCGGCCGCAGCCACGGCGTCCATTGCCATCTCATACTTGATCTGCTTGACGGCGGACTCCTTGGCCGGCTCCTTCATCGTATCCATGGTCTGGCCGGTCATTTCCAGATACTTTTCAAAGGGAATGCCCTGGCTGGTGATGCGCTGGGCATAATCCTGCACCATCTGCTCAGCACGGTAGTCCACCATAGCGTCGGGCAGCTCCACCTCGAGGGCCCCCACCACCTGGTCCATGAGGGCGTCCTCATAGGCGCGGTCCGCCTGGGCCTGGCGGCGCTCCTTCAGCTTGTCGCCCAGGTCCTTCTTGAACTCGTCCAGCGTGTCGAACTCGGACACGTCCTTGGCAAACTCGTCGTCCACCACAGGGGCCTGGGGCTCCTTCACCTCGTGGACCTTGATCTTGAACACCACGGGCTTACCGGCCAGGTCGGCGTGATAGTCCTCGGGGAAGGTGACGTCAATGTCCTTCTCATCGCCGGGCTTCAGACCCACGACCCCCTCTTCAAAGCCGGGAACAAAGGAGTGGGAGCCCAGCTCCAGGGCGTGGTTCTCGGCCTTGCCGCCCTCGAAGGGCACGCCATTGTCAAAGCCCTCGAAGTCCAGCAGGACGGTATCGCCCATCTTGGCCTCGCGCTCCACATTGACCAGGCGGGTCGCGCGCTCGATATAGGGCTTGAGCTCATTTTCAATGTCCTCGTCGGTGACGGCGACCTCTTCCTTCTCGGCGCTCAGACCCTTGTACGTACCGATCTTGGCCTCGGGGCGGACGGTGACCACGGCCTTAAAGGTAAAGCCGTCCTTACCCGCCTCCAGGACTTCGACCTTGGGGTAGGCCACCACGTCCAGCTTCTCCTGCTCCACGGCCTCGGCATAAGCGGAGGGATAAAGCGCTTCGATGGCGTCCTCATAGAACACGCCGGAGCCGTACATACCCTCGATGATCTTCCGGGGGGCCTTACCCTTCCGGAAACCGGGGACGGCGATGCTGCCCCGCTGTTTCCTGTAGACCTTGTCCAGCGCGGCCTCAAACTCCTGAGCCCCGACCTCGATGACCAGCTCTACGGCGCTGTTCTCTACGTTCTCTCTACTCTTGACGTTCATCTGCTTACTTCCTCCTGCAATTTCGTGCCCTGTGCAGGCACCTAATCAGAATCTTACATATACTATCAGATAATTGTGAATTTTTCCACTCTTTTTTCAGAAAAAAACGAAACCGCCCTCAGTCCATGATCTTCAGCGGACGGAAGCCTAGAAAATCCGCCGAAATCAGATGGTAAGACAGGCTTCCCTGCCTGCCCTGTGCCGCCAGGCGGTGGCTGCCGCCGTGGAGGTGGCCGTAATAACAGTCCTCCACGCCGTAGCGCTCCATCAGCGCAATGATCTCCGGACAACGGTAGCCCTCGTAGCAGGGCGGGTAGTGTAGAAAACACAGCTTCCGCCGCTCCCCCGCCGCCTTCAGCGACGTCTCCAACCGGATGAGCTCCCGATTGAACACCTTCTCGTTATGGCCGCTCTGGTCCTCCTCGTAAAACCAGCCCCGGGTCCCGCACAGGGCGTTCTCCCCATAAAAGTGGCAATTGTTGTGGAGGATTTCCAGAGTCGTAAAGCCGTGTTCGGCAAAAAAGCGGGTCATTTTGGACGCCGTGGTCCACCAGTAGTCATGATTGCCCTTAAGCAGCAGCTTCTTCCCGGGCAGTGCGTCCAGGAAGGCGAAATCATTTTCCGCCTCCTCCAGACTCATCCCCCAGGAGACGTCCCCGGCGATGACCACCGTGTCCCCCGGCGCCACCAGCTCCCGGAACCCGGCGGCCAGCTTGTCCACATAGCCGGTCCAGCCGCCTCCGAACACATCCATCGGCTTGTTTGCGCCCAGTGAGAGGTGCGTATCTCCAATGGCGAACAGCGCCATTATTTGAGCATCTCCAGCACCTGGTCCACCATGTGGTCCTTTTCCACCACCTGGTCGAACCGCACGGCCTTGCCGGCCAGCGCGGCCAGAGGCGCGGGCGCCGGCACGCCGGTGACCTCGGCAAGCTGGTCCAGGATGGCCGTACCGTCTGCCAGCTCGCGGACCCCGAGGGCGCCCAGAACATTGTCACAGAACTTGAAGGGGCTGGCCGTGGAGACCACAATGGTGGGCGTGGCGTCCCCCGTCTCGGCCCGGTACTGCTCCAGCACATGGAAGGCCACGGCGGTGTGGGTGTCAATGAGATAGCGGCGCTCGGTCCACATTTTGGCGATCATAGCCTGGGTGGCGCCGTCGTCGCAGCAGCCAGCGGCGAAATGGCGTTCCAGCTTCTTTTTGACCGTCTCGCTCACCTCATACCGGCCGGTCTGGGCCAGGGCCTCCATATAGCCCCGCACCTTCTCGTCGTCGTGCTCGGTAAACTCGAAGAGCATCCGCTCCAGATTGGAGGAGATGAGGATATCCATGGAGGGAGACATGGTGTTGTAGAACGTGCGGTTCCGGTCGTACACGCCGGTCTGCAGAAAGTCCGTGAGGACGTTGTTGCGGTTGGAGGCGCAGATCAGCTTGTGGATGGGCACGCCCATCTGCCCGGCGTAGTAGGCCGAAAGAATATTGCCGAAGTTGCCGGTGGGCACACAGATGTTGACCGCTTCCCCCTTCTGCACCTTGCCCTCCCGCAGCAGATCACAGTAGGCCGAGATGTAATACACCACCTGGGGAAGGATACGGCCCCAGTTGATGGAGTTGGCCGAGGAGAAGAAATAGCCGCGCTCGGCCAGCGTTTCCCGCAGGCTCTCGTCGGAGAACAGCCGCTTCACGCCGGTCTGGGCGTCGTCGAAGTTGCCCACCACGGCGCAGACCCCAACGTTGCCGCCCTCCTGGGTGCGCATCTGGAGCTGCTGGATGTCAGAGACACCGTCCTTCGGGTAGAACACCAGGATGCGGGTCTTGTCCACATCTCTGAAGCCCTCCAGGGCGGCCTTTCCGGTATCGCCGGAGGTGGCCACCAGGATGCAGACCGTCTTTTTTTCCTCGTTCTTTCCCAGCGAGGCGGACAGGAGGTGGGGCAGCATCTGCAGGGCCAGATCCTTAAAGGCGCAGGTAGGCCCGTGCCACAGCTCCAGGCAGTAGGTGCCGTCGTCCACCGCACGGACGGGGGCTACTTCCTTTACGTCGAACTTGTCCGGCCCATAGGCGTGGTTGGCGTAGCTGGACAGCTCAGAAGCGGTGAAGTCCTCCAGGAAAGAGTTCATGACGAAGACCGCCCGCTGCTGATAGGACATGTCCGTCATGGTGGTCAGTCCGTTTGGGGACAGCTTTGGCAGCACCTCCGGCGTCAGAAGTCCGCCGTCGGGGGCCAAGCCCTGGGCGATGGCCTCGGAGGCTGAGCAACGCCGCAGCTTATTTCTCGTACTTACGTATTGCATACTTCACTCACTACCCTCATCAAATTAGAATAAAAAATACCCCGCACCAGCTCTTCGTGATAATTGCGGCGCAGCAAATGCTCATAAAGCCGGTCCAGATCCTGAATGCCCTCTATCCCCTCTGGCAGGACCGTACACCCGTCCCAATCGCCGCCCAGGGAGAGATTTCGCTCTCCGCCCAGCGCCAGGAAATGCTCCAGATGTCTGGTTACGGTGTCCAGATCCGCCGCCCTGCCTAAAAAACCGGCGTACAGATTCAGTCCGGCAACGCCATTGTTTTTTATTATGGCAGTAAATTGCGCATCGGTCAAGTTTCTGGTGTCGAAAAATACGTCCCGTGCGTTGGAATGGCTGGCAAATATGGGCTTTCCCGCGATTTCCATCACATCCCAGAAGCCCGGGTCGGACAGATGGGAGACATCCACCAGCATCCCCAGCCGCTGCATCTCCTGCACAAAGGCCCGCCCCTGAGCGCTGAGTCCTCGCTCCCGCTCCTCGGCGTTGGTGCCGGATAGCGCGTTGGGATGGTTCCAGGTCAGGTTCACCGCCCGCACGCCCCACGCATAGGCCTGACGGAGCTTGTCCAGATCGCAGTCCAGCAGCTCCGCCCCCTCGGCGGACAGAAAGGCCGCCGCCCGGCCTCCGGCGAAGGCGGCCTCCGCCTCCCTTCCGCTGCGGCAGAAAACTACCCGATCGGCGTTTTGCGCCATCTCCCGCCGGAAGAGGGCCACCTCTTCCTGGAAGACCTCCCATAAGGGCCGTCCCGGCATGTCCTCCGGCGCTCCAAAGCAGGCAAAGAACTGGGCATAGCGGCTGAATTTCCGGGTTCGGGTCAGGTCCAGATGGCCTGGACGCTCCCGCAAGCCCCCGCCCTCCAGGTAGCAGCACAGTATGGTGTCACAGTGCCCGTCGAATACTTCCACTTAAAACGCATCCTCTATGTAATGGATTTCCGGGGCCCGGGTGGCGGTCCCCTGCGGCGCGTAGACCTCAGCCACATCGAACCTGGGCTGCTTCCCGGTGGGAAACTGTGCCAGATAGAGCTCCGCCGTCGTTCGCAGCCTGTCCTGCTTCCGCCGGTCCACAAAGGCCCGCGCTGGGGCAAAGGCGGCGCTTTTCCGCAGCTTTACCTCTGTAAAGAGGATATACTGTTCATTTTCCGCAATCAGGTCGATCTCACCGTACCGGCATTGCCAACCGGCCGCCAAAATCCGAAAGCCTCGCCGCCGCAGGTGCTCGGCCACTAGGGCCTCTCCCCAGCGGCCCAGCAGCCGGGTGCTTTCCCCGCTCACAGCTTCTTCAGAAAGCTCCTGCGGTGGATGGGACAGGGCCCATACTGCCGCAGCAGCTCGTAGTGGCGTTTGGTGGGGTAGCCCTTGTGGCGCTCAAACTCATACTGGGGATAGAGCGCCGCCATCTGCTCCATGTAGCGGTCCCGGCTGACCTTGGCCAGGATGGAGGCCGCCGCGATGTTGGCACTGCGGCTGTCCCCTTTGACTAGAGTCCGGTGGGGGCAGGTAATCCCCGCGTCCCGGTTGCCGTCGATCAGGGCGAAATCCGGCGGAGGGTCCAGCGCCTGAATGGCCCGCTCCATGGCCAGAAGGCGGGCATTGAGGATGTTGATCTCATCAATCACGGCGGCATCCACCGACGCCACTGCCCAGGCTACCGCCTTCTCCCGGATTTCGTCAAAGAGCCGGTCCCGTTTCTTGGGAGTCACCTGCTTGGAGTCGTTGAGGCCCTCGAGCAGGCATTCATGGGGCAGGATCACCGCGGCGGCGTATACGTCTCCGGCCAACGGGCCGGCGCCCGCCTCGTCGGCTCCGCAGATTCGCCGCAGCCCCTGCGCCCGGCATTCCCGCTCCACCCTCCAGAGATCAGACGTTGTCATATGCCGCCGCTCCTTCCGGTGTCTCCAGGGTAAAGCGCCCCAGCTTACCAGCCCGAAATTCATCCAGCAGTACCTTGGCCATGCGCTCGGTATCCGGCTCACCGCCGGAAATGAGGAATCCGCGCTTTCGCGCGGCCCGTTCCAGCAGATCGTAGCCATAGGAGAGCGGCCCCGCCCCCTCGTACTCTGCCCGGGGAGGCAGCTCCAGCTTGTAGCGCTCCAGCAGCGCCTGAGGGTAGCGCTCTGCCAGCGTCTCCATCAGATAGCAGGCCAGCGTCTCGGCGTCCATCACCTCGTCCTTGATGGCGCCGGTAAAAGCCAGGTTCCGCCCCACCGTCTGGTCCTCGAACTTGGGCCACAGGATACCGGGCGTGTCCAGCAGGTCCAGTCCCGCGGCCACCGCCACCCACTGCTTCCCGCGGGTGACCCCGGGGCGGTCTCCCGCCTTGGCCGATTTTCGCTTCGCCACTTTATTGATAAAGGTAGATTTGCCCACATTGGGCACCCCCACCACCATCACTCGCACCGGACGGCCTACCTGGCCTTTTTCCCGCCAGCGGGTGATCTGCTCCCGAAGCACGTCCTGGATGACGGCGGAAAACTGGTTCACCCCGCCGCCCGTTTTGCTGTCGGTCTCCAGGACGGCGCAGCCCTTTTCCTTAAACCAGCGGGTCCAGGCCTTGGTCTGTTCCGGATCGGCTTGGTCGGCCCGGTTCAGGATGATGAGCCGGGGCTTGTCCCCCACCAGCTCGTCAATGTCGGGATTCCGGCTGGAGATGGGGATGCGGGCGTCAATGACCTCCGCCACCAGGTCCACCAGCTTCAGATCGGCCTGGATCATGCGCCGGGTCTTGGTCATGTGCCCCGGGTACCAGTGGATGTCCATGGCGTTTCCCGCTCCTCTCCATTCTGCACTTTATCATAATGCTTTATTATACACAACATCTAGAGGTTTGAAAAGGTCCGCGGCACATTTTCTGCCCTATCCACAATATACAAAAAAGGAGCGGTTTCCCGCTCCTTTTCCGGCAGTCACTCTTACAGCTTCTCCTTGATCTTGGCGCTCTTGCCAACGCGGTCGCGCAGGTAATAGAGCTTGGCCCGGCGCACCTTACCGGCGCGGACAGTCTCGATCTTCTCGATCACGGGAGAGTGCAGGGGGAACACCTTCTCCACGCCGATGCCGTAGGAGATGCGGCGGACGGTGAAGGTCTCCTCGATGCCGCCGTGCTTTTTGGCGATGACGGTGCCTTCGAAGACCTGAATACGCTCACGGTTGCCTTCCTTGACCTTGATGTGCACGCGGACGGTATCGCCCACCTCCACCTTGGGAGGTTCGGCTTTCTTGTACTTCTCAGAGAATGTCTGCATCAGATCCATGGTTCCATTTCCTCCTAGTTTATAGGCGTTCATGCCGCTTTGGGTGCCGTTCTTCCATTGAAATGGAGCGGCAGCGCAGAGGACCACCCTTTATTGAGACCAAAATATGATACCACAGGACCCCTGGAAATGCAAGCATATTTTACAGGAAATCTCGCTTTCTCCCGCTCTTTTTCCCTTTTCTCTTTGGAAATCTCCTCTGGAGCATCCCGGCCAGCAGCCAGAGAGCCGCCAGCAGCATCGTAAAATTTCCGCCGCCGTCTCCCAGCAGCCGCAGCCCGCCCGCCAGCAGCAGTCCCGCCGCCAGCGCGGAGCAGCCACGCACCGCCCGCTCCGCCCAGTGGACCGGGATCAGCCCCGTCAGGATGAGCAGCAGGAGCCGGCCGCCGTCCAACGGCCAGATGGGCAGCAGGTTAAAGCAGCCCAGCGCCAGATTGAGACCGGCGAACAGAAGCCCAGCCTCTCCCCCGCCGTCCAGCCGGGCGCACAGCGAGGCGCACATTAGGTTGACGGTCGGTCCGGCCAGGATGGCGGCCATCTCGCCCCCATAGCCCAGAGGCCTGGCCGGATTCAGGCCAAGGTCCCCCCCCACCGCTGTAAGGCGAAAATAGGCCACCCCGCCCCCCGCCAGGCGGATAACGGCATAGTGGCCCAGCTCATGGAGGGCACAGGCCAGCAGAGCCCATGGAAGGATATTTTCCGTATCCAGGTAAAACAGTGCCGCGGCAGCAAGACAAAAGCCGCCGGTTACCTCCAGCCTTCCCCGCCGCAACATCCCTACTCACTCAGAGTGTCGATGTAGTAAATGGGATTGAGCAGCTCCCCGTTGAGCCGCAGCTCAAAATGGAGGTGAGGCCCGGTGGTCTCCCCCGTGTCGCCCACCTCGGCCACCTTCTCTCCCAGCTTGACCTGCTGTCCCTGCTGAACACAGAGCTTGCTGCAATGGGCGTAAAAGGAGGTCACACCGCCGGCGTGGCGGATCTGCAGATATTGTCCGTAGGCCGGGCTCTCCCCAATGTAGTCCACCACCCCGTCGGCAAAGGCCCCCACCGCCTCTCCATAGGGGGCGGCCAGGTCTGCCCCGGCGTGGAACTTCTCGCCGCCCTCAATGGGGTGTTCCCGCCAGCCATAGCCGGACGAGACCACTGCCATCACCGGCGCCGCCGTCTGGTCCAAACCCAGCGGCAGCCGCTCCATGGTGGCGTTCTCCGGCAGGGGCGGGCCGTCGTAAGCCACCGGCTCCGGCTCCGCCGGCAGGACGGCCGCGTCCGCCGCCGCGGGCTCCTGCCGGGGCACTTCCCCGGCCGTCAGGCCAAACCGGCGCTCCAGCAGCTGCGCCGCCGTAGGTCTGGCGTTGAGAAAGGCCAGCTCCTCATGGTACAGCGGAGCGTGGTCCCTGGGGTTCAGATAGGCGCTGGTCACCTGCCCGCCCCCTGCAAATACGTCGATCCACAGATCCCCCAGCGTATCCAGCACTGGCTCGCCCCGCTGGATGGAGCGGCCCAGATTGGCAAAGGCCGCTTTGAAATCGGTGTCCGTCTGGATGAGCTGGAGCAGCTCCCCCCGCAGGGTATCCATACGCTCCGGGAAGACGCCTCGCCCCAGAAAGATCGCCAGGAACAGAACCAGACAGGCCCCGAGCTGGGTCAGTCTGCGCCGCTCCCGCGGGGCCAGCGCCACCTTTCCTTTCGGATGATACCCGCCTGAGGTCCGGCGGGTCCGGACCTTTCCCCGTCGCTCCCGATTCGTACGGCTGTACGCTGATTCCATACCGGCGCCTCCCTTCTTTTGTTTCCGGGATAAGCCAGTATATTCGGACGGGCCCTGGGTTATGTGTGCCGGGATGATTTTTCGCTCTAGGCGCGGCGGTGCGGGTCCAGCGCATCCCGCAGCCCATCCCCCACCCATTGGAGGGCCAATACCGTCAGCACGATGCACACCCCGGGCGGAATCCACACCCAGGGCCGTCCGGTAAAGGTGGCCAAGCCGGTGGCGTATTGGATCAGGTTGCCCCAGGAGGCCTGAGGGGCGCGGATGCCCACCCCCAGAAAGCTGAGGCTGGACTCGGACAGGATGGCCCGCCCCACCCGCTGGGCCAGGGCCGCCCATACCGGAGCCACTGCGTTGGGCAGCACGTTGCGCCGTAAAATGGTTCTGGTGGGAGCGCCCAGGGCTCGGACGGCCAGAATGTATTCCTTCTCCCGGATGGACAGGGTGTTTCCGTAGACCAGCCGGGCAATGCTCACCCACCCCATCAGCCCGATGACCAGAATGATATTGACCACGGACGGACCCACCAGGGTCACCAGACACAGAATCAGCACGATGCTGGGAAAGGACTGAAACACATCGGCGCAGCGCATGATCCAGAACTCCCATTTGCCCCGCCGGTAGCCCGCCAGCAGGCCCAGAGGGACGCCGGTCAGCAGGCTCAGGGCCGCCGACGCAAAGCCCACCAGCAGGGACACCCTGCCCCCACAGATCAGCCGGGCCAATACGTCTCGCCCCACCTCGTCGGTCCCCAGCCAGTGGGCGCCGGAGGGTGCCGCCCAAAAGCCCGCCGCCCGGTCGGTGACATTGGGCTCCAGCCCAAGCAGCGGCGGCAGCAGGAGAACCAGCAGTAGCTCCGCCGCCAGGAGGCCCAATCCGGCCATCGCCCGCCGGTCCTCCCGCAGACGGGCCCACGCGCCTCTATATCCGCTCATAGCGCACCCTCGGGTCCACCAGACCATAGACCAGGTCCAGCAGGAGGCTGGTGGCCAGCACCGCCAGCGCGATGACCACCGTGACTCCCATGATAACGTTGTAGTCCCGGCTGCTGATGGCCGAGAACATGAGACTGCCCATCCCTGGCCAGCCAAACACCCGCTCCACCACCACCGACCCGCCGATAATATGCGGAATGTGGGTCAGCACGGCGGTGAGCACCGGGATGAGGGCGGAGCGCAGGCCGTGGCGGAGGACCACTACGCCCTCCCGCAGCCCTTTGGCCCTGGCAGTGGTGATATAGTCCTCTCCCAGCACCTCCAGACAGGCGCTGCGGGTCTGTTTCAGCAGGCCGCCCACGTTGCTGACCGCGATGACCAGCGCCGGCAGGAGCAGGTGGCGCAGCAACTCTGGCAGGCTCCCGCCGCCGTAGTCGCTGGTAAAGGCCGCCGGCAGCCAGTGCAGCCGGACGGAGAAAAAATAGATCGCCAGCAGGGCCAGGAAAAAGCCTGGCGTGGCCGAGCCCACCATGGCAAGATTGGAGACAAGACCGTCCCAGTGGGACCGCGGCTTCCAGGCCGACAGGACCCCTAAGAGCAAGGCGACGGCCACCGCAAGGAGCACCCCCGTGCCCGTAAGGAGAAGGGAGGGCCCGATGCGCTGGCCGATGAGTGCCGAGACTGCCTGGCCGGAGCGGTAAGACCTGCCCAGTTCGCCCCGGACCAATCCGCCCAGCCAGGTGAGATACCGCACCGGCAGGGGCCGGTTCAGGCCCAGGGTCTCCGCCAGGAGCGCTTTGTCTCCGGCGGTGCCGCCGCCCTCGCTCCCGGCCAGGTCGGTGATATCGGCGGGGGCGGCGTTCATCAGCAGGAATACCAATACCGTGATACCGAAAAAAACAGGGACAGCGGTGACAATCCGCTTCCAGAGATAGTGCGCCATGCTCGTTCCTCCTGCACTTCCGGCCCCCGGGCCGGGGGCACAGGCCGCGCCATGAAGCGCGGCCTTACGGAGGTCTTCTTTTGTTTGTCAGTGTTTTGCCCAGTCCCACACATTTTCGTTGGAGAAGCTGGCAGAGGGATAGTCGATGCCGGTCACCGTGGGAGACTGGACGTGCAGCGCCGTGGAGAACCACAGCGGGATAAAGGGCCGCTCCCGGGCCAGCAGAGTGTCCAGCTCCTCCACCAGCGCCTGCCGGGCTGGCTGGTCCCGCTCCGTCCGGACAGCGGAGATCAGGGCCTGATAAGGCGACAGGTCAGCCACATGGAATAGATTGTTGCCCTCCGCGAACCGGCTTTCCACGAACCACAAAGGCAGAGCGTTGGGGGTATGACTGGCGATGGCCATGTCATAGATGCCGTCGGACATTCCGCCAAACAGAGTGGCGGAATCCACCGTCTCGATCTCCACCCGGATGCCGGCCTCCGCCAGATTTTGCTGCATGAGCGCGGCCAGTCCCGCCCGGCTGGAGATACAGGCCAGGGTGAAGGTCCGCCCGTCGTAGCCGGCCTCCGTCAGCAGGGCCTCTGCCTCCTCCAGATCCCGGACCGCCGTCTGCGCCTTTTCCTGCGGCGCGTAGACGCTGGTAGGGACCACGCAGCTGCCGGTCACTTGCCCCAACCCCTGGCTGCTCTGCAGGCAGAGCAGCTCTTTGTCCAGCGCCAGCTCCACCGCCCGCCGGAGCCGGGCGTCGGGCAGGGTCTCGTTGTTGAGCATCAGCTCATAAAAGGTATTGGGCACGGTGCCCTGGAGGACCTCCAGGCCATGGGAGCGGGCCACCTCGGCGTCCTCGGCGGACACGCTGCCGCCGATGGCGTAATAGTCCAAATCCCCGGCAATCAGCGCCGTAAGCAGGTTGGACTTATCCATAACGGTGACGACCAGTTCGTCAAAGCCCGGGGCCCCCAGCGGATAACCGGGATTGGCCGCCAGCCTGAGCTGGCTGCCCGCCACCTCCGAGACAAACTTGCAGGGGCCGGAGCCGATGGGGGCCTGCCACAGCGCCTGATCCATGAGTTCCGCCGGGTCCACATTCTCCAGCAGGTGGGTAGGCAGAACGTAGAATTCCCGATTTTTTTCCAGCAGGAAGTCCTCGGGGATCACCGGGTCCTGAAAGGTGAGCTTGAAGGTATAGGGGTCCGCCGCTTCCGCCCCGAAGGGCTCCCCCTCTAGGCGGCAGCCGTCTTCATCCGTACCCACAAGCCCGGCAAAGTTGCCCCGGCCCAGCGTGGGGCACGCCGGGTCCGTCATCAGCTCAAAGGTCCGGGCCCAGTGTTCCGCCGTCACCGGCGTTCCGTCGTGAAAGGCCGAACGCTCGTCCAGATGAAACACAATGGCATAGCCGCCGTCGGCGCTCTCCCAGCTCTTGGCCGCCCGCGGGGACAGGGTCCCATCGGCGTGCACATAGGCCAGCCGGTCATAGATCTTGTCGTAGACTATGCGGGCGTAGTTGCTGCCCGATACGCTGTTATAGGGCATGAGGGCGTCCCAGGAATTGGAGATGCCATACTTCACCGTCACCGGCTCCACCGCAGGCGAGGGTGTGGCGGATGCTGCCAGCGGGGCGCTCTCCCCCGCCGTGCCGCTGCAGGCGGCCAGGGCCAGGGCCAGGGCCGCGCAGAGGACCGTCAGTCTCCTCTTCATATTTCTCACTCCACGGTCACCGACTTGGCCAGATTCCGGGGCTTGTCGATGTCACAGCCCCGCATCAGCGCCACATAATAGGCGAAGAGCTGCATGGGGATCACATCTAGGCTGGGCAGCAGCATGGGATGGGTATCCGGTACCAGGATGACGTGGTCCACGGTCTTTTTCAGCGCCGTCCCCTTGGACTCCACCGTCAGGCCCACTACGTCGGCGCCCCGGGATTTGACCTCCACCACGTTGCTCATCAGCTTGTCAAACAGCTGGACACAGCTCGCCAGCGCCACCACCAGGGTGCCGTTTTCGATGAGGGAAATGGTACCGTGCTTGAGTTCGCCGGCGGCATACGCCTCGGAGTGGATATAGGAGATCTCCTTCAGCTTGAGCGAGCCCTCCAGACCGATGGCGTAGTCGATGTTCCGGCCGATGAAGAAGATGGATTCGTGATTGAAGTAGATGGAGGCATAATACTGGATGGCCTCCCGGTTTTCCAGGATACGTTCCATCTTGGTGGGGATGGTGAGCAGCTCGGCGACAACGTTCTCATACTCCTCCTCCCCGATGGTGCCCAGCAGCTCGGCAAACCGCAGAGCGATCAGGTAGATGACCGCAAGCTGGGTGGAGTAGGCCTTGGTGGTGGCCACGGCGATCTCGGGCCCGGCCCAGGTGTAGAGCACATCGTCGGACTCCCGGGCGATGGAGGAGCCCACCACATTGACGATAGACAGAATCCGCGCGCCCAGCCGCTTGGCCTCCCGCATGGCGGCCAAGGTATCGATGGTCTCACCGGACTGGCTGATGACGATGCACAGCGTCCGCTCACTCACCAGCGGGTCGCAGTAGCGGAATTCGGAGGCCAGCGTCACCTCCACCGGCTTACGCAGGAGCTTTTCCAGGACATACTTGGCCACCATGCCCACATGGTAGGAGGAGCCGCAGGCGATGATATAGATCTTGTCGGCACTTTTCAGGTACTCTGCGTCGAGGTTCAGATCCTCCAGCACCACCCGGCCGTCCTGGATGCGGGGAAACACCGTGTCCCGGAAGGCCTTGGGCTGCTCCATGATCTCCTTGGCCATAAAATGCTCGTACCCGCCCTTTTCGGCGGCGGATATCTCCCAGTCCACATGGTGCTTTTCCTTCTCCACCGGCTGGAGGTAGGGGTGATTGTAGACGGTGATGCCGTCCGCCGTGAGGACGGCGATCTCCCCATCCTCCAGGTAGCACACCTCCCGGGTGTACTTGATGACGGCGGTCACATCGCTGGCCAGGAACTGAAAGCCCTCGCCATAGCCCAGGATCAACGGACTGTCCTTGCGGGCGGCGATGAGCCGGTCGGGGCAGTCGGCGCAGATGATGCCCAGGGCATACGCCCCCTCGATGCGGTGGAGCACCTTGGTGAGGGCCTCCATGATGTCGCCCCGGTAGTAGTATTCCAGAAGCTGGGCCACCACCTCGGTGTCGGTCTGGGAGACAAATTTTACGTCCTTGGACTCCAAAAATTCCTTGATCTGAGCATAGTTCTCAATGATCCCGTTGTGGACCACCGCGATACGCCCCGACATGCTGACCTGGGGGTGGGAGTTGACGTCCGACGGCTCCCCGTGGGTGGCCCAGCGGGTGTGCCCCAGGCCCACGGTCCCATGGATGCTTTTGCCGCCCTCCACGATGTCCGACAGAATCTGCAGCCGGCCCTTGGCCTTAACCACCTTCAGCCCCTCCGCCTGGTCGTACACGGCCAGTCCGGCCGAATCGTAGCCCCGGTACTCCAGCCGTGCCAGGCCATCCAGCAGGATGGGGGCCGCCTCTTCCGTTCCAATGAATCCGACAATACCGCACATAGCAGTTACCTCCAGTTGACCCGCAGCCCGTCTCTGAGAAGCAGCAAAGCAGGGCTGATTCTACGCAAAATCTAGTGGGATATTATATCATATTCCTCTGTCAGCGTCCAGTTCTTTCCGCAGCAGAACGGGACGGGGCAAGTTTTAATATGTATTTAGACAGCCGTACACCCGGTCCTCGGATGTCCGGCT
>CABUJV010000045.1 GCA_902492005.1 uncultured Eubacteriales bacterium | reverse complement strand
TCGACTTCAAGGAGAAGTTCGGCGAGAAGTATGCAGAAGACTGGGATGTCCAGATCGACGTGTGCCTGTACAAGATGCAGAAGAAGATCGTCAAGAAGTGGCTGCTCGAGGGCAAGCGCGTCGACGGCCGTACCCCGGACGAGATCCGTCCGCTGGACGCCGAGGTCGGCGTTCTGCCGCGCGTCCACGGCTCGGGCCTGTTCACCCGCGGTCAGACCCAGGTTCTCTCCGTCTGCACGCTGAACACGCTCTCCGCCGCGCAGAAGCTCGACACCATCTATGACGAGACCGAGCGCCGCTATATCCACCACTATAATATGCCGCAGTGGTCCACCGGCGAAGCCCGTGCGAGCCGCTCCACCTCCCGCCGCGAGATCGGCCACGGTGCGCTGGCTGAAAAGGCCCTGCTGCCCGTGATCCCGTCTGTCGACGAATTCCCGTATGCCATCCGCGTCGTCTCCGAGGTCGTCTCCTCCAACGGCTCGACCTCCCAGGCTTCCATCTGCGGCTCCACGCTGGCTCTGATGGACGCGGGCGTGCCCATCAAGCGCCCCGTCGCCGGCATTTCCTGCGGCCTCATCTCCGACAAGGAGACCGGCACCTGGCGGACCTTCACCGACATCCAGGGCGTCGAGGACTTCCACGGCGAGATGGACTTCAAGGTCGCCGGTACCACCGAAGGCGTCACCGCCATCCAGATGGACCTGAAGAACGACGGTCTGACCATGGAGATCATCGCCGACGCGCTCGAGCGCTGCCGCAAGGCCCGTCTTGAGATCCTCAACGAGATCATGATCCCCTGCATCGCCAAGCCGCGTGACCATGTCTCCGAGTTCGCGCCCAAGATGCTCACCATGAAGATCGACGTCGACAAGATCCGCGAGGTCATCGGCAAGGGCGGCTCCATGATCCAGAAGATCGTGGCAGAGTCCGGCGCGCAGGTCGACATCGACGACGACGGCACCATCCACATCGCTTCTCCCGACGCCGCCTCCTGCGACGCCGCCAAGAAGATGATCGACGACATCTGCTTCGTCCCCGAGGTCGGCAAGCTGTACTACGGCAAGGTCGTCCGCATCCTGCCGATCGGCGCGTTCGTAGAGCTCGCCCCGGGCAAGGACGGCATGATCCACATCTCCAAGCTGGAGAACCGCCGCGTCGAGAAGGTCGAAGACGTGCTGAACATCGGCGACATGACCTGGGTCAAGGTCACCGAGATCGACGAGAAGGGCCGCGTGAACCTGAGCTACAAGGACGCCCTGAAGGAGCTGGAGAACAACCCCGGCCTGAAGAAGTAAGAAATATGAACGCATGCTTTGAGGCCGCTGGAGCGGCGGCGTGGGGCGCCGTCCGCTTCGGCGGCCTCGCCGGTTTTATGGATGCCTCCGCCCGCTGTGCCCCTCCCCAGCCGGAGTCTTTGTGGCCGCCTTTCCCTATTACGCGGGGGACGCCCCCGGCAACCTGTCCCGGTACGCCCGGGGGGAGGACTATCACGCCGCAGTGGTCCGGCGGCTGGAGCAGGTGTGCGCCCGGCTGCAGGCCCGGTGGCCGGAGCACATCTTCCGGCCCTCCGCCGACAGCAGCCCCATCCCCGAGCGGGCCGCCGCCCTGTGCGCCGGACTGGGGGTGCTGGGGGACAACGGCCTGGTGCTGCTGGACAAGTGGGGCTCCTGGGTCTTTCTGGGGACCATCCTGACCAATCTGACCGGCTATCCCTGGCCGGAGCCCGTCCCCCTGCGCCGGTGCGTCCACTGCGGGGCCTGCGCCGCCGCCTGCCCCGGCGGGGCATTGGGGGGAGGCGGGGTCCAGACGGACCGCTGCCTGTCCCATCTGACCCAGAAAAAGGGGGAGCTGACGCCGGAGGAGGCCTCCCTTTTGGCGGCCCACCCGCTGATCTGGGGCTGCGACATGTGCCAGCAGGTCTGCCCCTACAACCGGGACGTGCCGGTGACCCATCTGCCGGAATTTCGGGAGGAGCTGGTGTGCAGCCTGGCGCTTCCGGACGTGGCGGGGCGGACCCGAAGGCAGTTTTTGGAGCGCTACCCGGGTCGGGCCTTCACCTGGCGGGGACCGGGGCCGCTCCGGCGCAATCTGGAACTGAAGAACCGGGAATAAAACCGCCGCCTTTCGCGGAAACTAGCGGTGAAAGGCGGTGTTTTTATGCAAGTACGCGATTTGATGAATCAGAGCGTGGTGTCCATCGACCCGTCCGAGTCGGCGGCCCTGGCGGCCCGGCTGTTGGCCCGGCACAACCTGGGCTCCCTGCCGGTGTGCGGCACGGACGGAGGCCTGCGGGGCATCGTCACCGACCGGGACATCGTGACCCGGTGCGTGGCGGCGCAGGAGGACCCCGGCAAGGTACCGGTGCGGGACATCATGACCCGAAACTGCGCCGTGGTCGCCCCCGGCGACGACGCCCACGAGGCGGCCCGCAGGATGGCGGCCCAGCAGGTCCGGCGCCTGCCGGTCCTGGAGGAAGACAAGGTGGTGGGAATGCTCTCCCTGGGGGACTTGGCCTGCTGCCGGCAGTACGACATGGAGGCGGGCGCGGCCCTCAGCGAGATCTCCGACAACGTCCACCGGGTCCGCAGCATGGAGCATGTTCCCCAAAACATCAAGCGCCATGCGGAAGAGGAATAACGAGGAGCCCCCGGCCTATGGCCGGGGGCTCCTTCTTACTCCGGGACGTCGGCGTCCCGCTGGGCCGGGCCGTCCAGCAGATGCCCGCGGTAGTCGAACCGGGAGCCGTGGCAAGGGCAGTCCCAGCTCTTCTCGTCCGGATTCCACTCCAGCTGGCAGCCCAGGTGGGGACAGCGGACTGAGACACAGAAGACCTCCCCGCTGTCGTCCTTGTAGATCCCCAGCTTTTCCCCGTGGTACTCCACCACGCCGCCATGGCCCCTGGGCAGGGCCTCCACCTCCGCCCTGGGGGGCGTGAACAGCCGCCGCCCCAACCCCTTGGCAGCCTGGGCGCTCTCCTGGAGGAGGGCCTTCCCGGCGGTGGAGGGCTGGAAGCGCTGGGGGGTAAAGACCTCCTCCCAGGGGCTCGCGCCAGTGGTAATGAGGTCGGTGAGCAGCCGGGCGGCCACCATGGAGGAGGTCATCCCCCACTTCTGGAAGCCGGTGGCCACATACCAGTTTGGCGTGGCGGCTGAGAACCGGCCGATATAGGGCACGCCGTCCAGGGGCATGCCGTCCTGGGCGCTCCAGGCGGCCGTCTCCCGGCTCTCCGGCCAGAAGGTCCGGGCGGCCTGACGCAGCTTCTGGTACTGCCCGCCCGCCGAATTCTCCCCGGTCCGGTGGCCCCCGCCGCCCAGCAGGAGCAGGTTCCCCTGGGGCCGGAAGGAGAGACCGTCGCCGTCGGCGCCGAAATACAGGCCCTCCAGCTCCGCGGCGTTCTCCAGGGCCAGCACGTAGCTGCGCTCCTGGTGCATTCGGAGAAAATAATACCCGGGGACGTTGCGGAAGGGGTAATGGCAGGCGAACACGATGTGCTCCGCCGTCACCGTCCCCCGGTCGGTCATCACCCGGTTTTGCTCCACGTCCTTCACCCGGGTCTTCTCATAGAGCGCCAGCGGCTCCGCCACGGCATTCAGGAAGCGCAGCGGGTGGAACCGGGCCTGATGCTCAAACCGCAGGGCGGCGGCCACAGGGAAGGGCAGCTCGGTGTCGGCTGTGCAGGCCGCGTCGATGCCCAGGCTGCGGGCGGCCTCCGCCTCCCGGTGGATGGGCCAGGGGTCCCCGGTGGCGTAGACGTAGGCCGGGCAGTCGGCAAAGTCGCAGTCGATGCCCTCCTCCCGGGCCATGCGGCGGTATTCCGCCACGGCCCACTGGTTGGCCTCGGCGTAGAGCCCGGCCTTTTCCCGGCCGAGCTGGTCGATGAGCCGCTCGTAGATCAGCCCGTGCTGGGCGGTGATTTTGGCGGTGGTGCGCCCGGTCTGGCCGCTCCCGACCCGGGCGGCCTCGAGCACCACCGTCTCCAGCCCCGCCGCCCGGAGGAAATGGGCGGTAAGGATGCCGGCCAGCCCGCCGCCGATGACGGCGGCGTCCGCCTTCCGGTCCCCCGACAGGGGTTCCCGCGGCCGCAGGGACGCGGTCCTGGTCCAAATGGATTCCTGCATGGCGTATCCCACCTTTGGGCGGGGATGGCCCCGCCGTTCTCGATGGTCTAGCATGCGCGATAGTTTGAAAAATATGCGCGGTTCAGCCCTGGGCCTGCCAGAGAGGCTCCCAACTGGCGGAGCTGTCCCCCACCGAGACGTTCCGTGCCAGGGCCTGCGTGCAGCGCTGGCCGTCCAGCTCAAAAACGGCGGTAAGGGTGACGGACCCGAAGCAGTCGGGCACGTGCAGCACGGCGGAATAGCCGGTGGAGCCGCCGGGGCTGAGGGCGGCGGCCTTGCTTACCGTGTTGACCGCCGCCTCGGAAGCCTGGGTGGCCTGGAAGGTGACGGTCATGCCCTCCGCCTGCTGGGCGGCGGTGAGGGAGAGGGCAAAATTCACGTCGTTGCCGTACCGCTTCGCCTCAAAATCAAAGGTGGCCACCAGCGGGGCTGCCGGGTCCAGCCGCGGGGCGGCCGCCGCCGCCTCCAGGGCGGCCAGCCGGGCCTCCGTCTGAGCCAGGCGCTCCGAGGTCCGGACCAGTCCCGTCCCCGTCCATACCAGCGCCGCCGCCACGAGCAGGGCGGCCGCGGCGGACAGCCCGTGGGCCAGCCGCCGTTTTTGGGTCCGGGCCGGGTCCCCCGCCGGGGCGGAGCGGGGGGCGGGCTCCTCCAGCTGGAGCAAATCCCCCAACGGCAGACCGAACAGGCGGCTCAGGCCCACCAGCTTATCCAGCTCGGGAAGGCTGGCGTCGGCCTCCCACTGGGACACAGCCTGGCGGCTGACGCCCAGGGCTTCCCCCAGCGCCTCCTGGGAAAAGCCCCTCTCCTTGCGCAGGGCCTGTATGCGTTGACCAAGGGTCATGGTTCCCCTCTCCTTTCGGGATACAGGCTACCAAACGGGGCCCAAAAGGGCAACCAAGTGTCCCTTTCTTTTTGTCAAGCGCCGCTTGCGGGCACTGGGCCCCAAGGGGTTGGCGGCTCAGTCGGGGATATACTCCCGGATGCGCAGCGCGGCCCCCAGGCCCTCGGCCAGGGCCCGGCAGGCGGCGATTTCGGCCGGGCTTTTGTCCTTGTTGACGATGGTCATCACCACCGTGGGCACATACTCTGCCGCCCGGCGGGTGAAGTCCAGCATGTCCTCCCAGGCCGCCTCCCCGTCCCGGGGACGGGTGACGGCGCAGTACTCCTCCGCTGTGGAGCCGTTGAGGGAGATGGACAGTACGTCGATGCGGCCGTTCAGATCGGGCGTCACGTCCCGGCCCAGGATCCGGTTGGCGTGGCCGTTGGTGTTGATGCGCACCGGCGGCAGGGCAGGGACGGCCTGTTTCAGCGCATCCACCAGCCAGCAGATGTCGTCAGTGCGGAACATGGGCTCTCCGAAGCCGCAGAACACCAGCTCCCGGTAGTGGGAGAAGTCCCGGGAGAGCAGGTCGGCCAGGGCCTCCTCCCGGGTGGGCTCGTGATCCAGCCACAGGTCGTCGGCGTAGATGCTCCCCTTGTGGCCGTTGTGCCGCAGGCAGAATACGCAGGCGCAGTCGCACCGGTTGGTCAGGTTGACGTAAAGCGCCCCTTCATACTCATAGGAAATGGTCTCCATACCGTTGTACCTCCTCACAGAATGTTGAAAAACCGCTTGCCGTTTTCCAGGGTAGCCCGGAGGACCTCGTCGGTCTCCAGCCCCTTGAGCTGAGCCACCCGGGCGGCGGTCAGGGGGATGAAGGAGGAGTCGCACCGCTCCCCCCGGTGGGGCTCCGGCGCCATGTAGGGGGCGTCGGTCTCCAGCATGAGCCGGTCCAGCGGGACCCAGCGCACCACCTCCGGGGCCCGCCTGGCGTTGGAAAAGGTGATGTTCCCGGTAAAGGAGAGCATCCAGCCCCGGTCCACCGCCGCCTTAGCGTCCTCCAGGCTGAGGGCGCAGCAGTGGAACACCCCCCGGGCGTTGGGGTGGGAGCGGACGATATCCAGGCAGTCCTTGTGGGCGTCCCGGTCGTGGACGATGGCGGGCAGGTCCAGCTCCTCCGCCAGGGAGAGCTGGGCGTCGAAAAAGTCCCGGGAGAAGGCCCGGTCCTCCGGGGTCTTGACCCAGTAGTAGTCCAGACCGATCTCGCCGACGGCCTTCACCTTGGGGTGGGCGGCCATGACGCGGACCTGGTCCAGGTCGGCCAGGGCGGTCCCCTCCAGATTCTCCGGGTGGAAGCCCACGGCGGCATAGAGGAAGCCGTACCGCCCGGCCAGGTCCACCGAGGCGGCGGAGGACGCCAGATCGCAGCCGGGGCAGACCGCCAGAGCCAGCCCCCGGGCGGGCAAAGAGGCGAGCAGCGCGTCCCGGTCGGGGTCGAAGGCGCCGTCGTAATAGTGGGCGTGGGTGTCGAAATACATGGTCTACAGCTCCTGTTGTCGGTTTGTTCCATGATACAATGTTTCCCGGCAGAAAGCAAGGCGGGCCCTGACGAAGGTCAGGGCCCGCCGTTGGTTGTAAGAAGAAAAGAGCCCGCCCCCATGGGGGCGGGCTCTTTCGCTGTTCGGTCAGCACAGCTCAAAGCCGGCGGGCACCTGGTCGTCCAGCATCAGCAGATGGAGCTGCTCCTTGCCGTCGATCTCCTTCACGGCGGAGATGAGCATCCCGTTGGACTCCAGGCCCATCATCTTTCGGGGGGCCAGGTTGACGCAGGCCACCAGGGTCTTGCCCACCAGGTCCTCGGGCTCGTAATACTCGTGGATGCCGGAGAGGATCTGCCGGGTCGTGCCCTCGCCGCAGTCCAGGGTGAAGCGCAGCAGCTTCTTGGACTTCTTCACCGCGTCGCACTCCAGCACCTTGCAGGTCAGGAATTTCACCTTGGCAAAGTCGTCGATGGTGATATACTCCGGCTCCTGGGCGGCCTGGGCAGCCTGCTTGGCCGCCTCGGACGCCTGCTCCAGCTCCTCCAGCTCCTTCTTCACGTCGATACGGGGGAAGAGGTTGTCCCCCCGGCTGACCTGCGCGCCGGCGGGCAGCCGGCCCCAGGTTCCGGCGCTCTCCCAGGTCTGGAGAGAGGCGTCCGCCCCGATCTGGGCAAAGATCTTCTCGCAGGTCTGGGGCATAAAGGGGGTGAGCAGCACGGCGGAGATGCGGATGGACTCCAGCAGGTTATACATCACCCGGGCCAGACGGGGACCGTTGGCCTCCGGGTCCTTGGCCAGCACCCAGGGCTTGTTCTCGTCGATATACTTGTTGGCCCGACCGATGAGGGCAAAAACCTCTATTAGGGCGTTCTGGAAGGCGTATTTCTCCATCTGGGCCTCGTATTTCTCCCGCAGGCCGGCCCCCAGGGCCACCAGCTCGTCATCCAGAGACTCGGCGGTCTGGGCGGCGGGCAGCCGGCCGCCCTCGAAATACTTGCCCACCATGGACACCGTGCGGGAGACCAGGTTGCCCAGGTCGTTGGCTAGGTCGGTGTTGATGCGGGTGACGAGGGCCTCGTTGGAGAAGTTGCCGTCGGAGCCGAAGGGGAACTCCCGCAGCAGGAAGTACCGCAGGGCGTCCACGCCGTAGCGCTCGGCCAGCAGGTAGGGGTCCACAACGTTGCCCTTGGACTTGCTCATCTTGCCGCCGTCCAGCAGCAGCCAGCCGTGGCCGTACACCTTCTTGGGCAGGGGCAGGTCCAGGGCCATCAGGATGGCGGGCCAGATGATGGAGTGGAAGCGGACGATCTCTTTGCCCACGAAGTGGACGTCGGCGGGCCAGAACTTGTCAAAGTCGCGGTACTTCTCGTTGCCGTAGCCCAGGGCGTTGATGTAGTTCGACAGCGCGTCGATCCAGACATACACCACGTGGCCCGGGTCGAAGTCCACGGGCACGCCCCAGGAAAAGCTGGTCCGGGAGACGCACAGGTCCTCCAGGCCGGGCTTGATAAAGTTGTTGACCATCTCGTTGACCCGGCTGCGGGGCTCAAGGAAGTCGGTATCCTCCAGCAGGTGCTGGATGCGGCCGGCATACTTGGACAGCTTGAAAAAGTAAGCCTCCTCCTCCGCGTCCACCACCTCCCGGCCGCAGTCGGGGCACTTGCCGTCCACGAGCTGGGTCTCGGTCCAGAAGGACTCGCAGGGCTTGCAGTATTTGCCCACGTATTTGCCCTTATAGATGTCCCCCTGCTCATAGAGCTGCTTGAAAATCTTCTGCACCGACTCCACGTGGTAGCTGTCGGTGGTACGGATAAAGCGGTCGTTGCTGATGTTCATCAGCTTCCACAGGTCCAGCACGCCCCGGGGGCCCTCCACGATGTTGTCCACAAAGGCCTTGGGCGCCAGTCCGGCCTGCCGGGCCTTGTCCTCGATCTTCTGGCCGTGTTCGTCGGTGCCGGTGAGGAACATGACCTCGTACCCCGTCAGCCGCTTGTAGCGGGCCATGGCGTCGGCGGCCACGGTGCAGTAGGTGTGGCCGATGTGGAGCTTGTCGGACGGGTAATAGATGGGCGTGGTGATATAAAAGGCGTTCTTATCCTTCATCCGGGGTTCCCTCCCTATTGATTTCAGTCTCTTCGGTATTTTTCGTTCGCAGCCGGCGGGGCATTCGCGCTCCCTCGGGCCGGGCGGCGTTGTACTGCAGAAGGGCGGCGTTGGCCAGCAGGTACAGGGCGAAGGCCACATACAGCAGCCGCATGGGCACATCGTGGCGGTCGGCCAGGGTCACCAGGCAGAAGTAGACGCCCAGCAGCGAGAAGAAGGAGGCCCGAAAGACCTTGGCCCGCTCAAAGGCAAAGCCCGCCGTGAAGTAGGTGCCCAGCACCGCGGCGATGATGGCGAAGAGCTGGTAGACGTAGTCCAGGATCACCGGGTCGGCGGAGCGGGCCTGATAGGCCGAGATGAGCCACAGACAGCAGGTGTAGGACGGCAGGAGCAGGGCGGCGCTGTACTTACCGCGGCCCTCCATGCGGTAATTGTTTTTGCCCACCGCGAAGAGGCACCCGGCGGACACCAGACTCATCAGGGCCAGCAGCACCCGGGAAAAGGACGTCACGTCGTGCCGCAGGTAGAGCAGGAAGGTGAGCAGACCGGAGGCGGCCGTCAAAAAGGCGGCGGCCACCAGGGCTGCCAGATACAGGGCGTTGTTGGGGGCGCCGAACGCCTCGTCATAGCCGCCGGGGAAGGCCCGGTGGGTGCCCCGGCACAGCACGGCCAGCACGGCGGCCACCGCCGCGGTCAGGGCGATGAGGGCCCAGGTGGCGGGGGCTCCGGCCACGGACAGGCCGGTGTCCGGCTCGAAGGCCGTGGAGAGCTCCCACCGGCGCAGGAGAAAGCCCACCGCCCCGCCCGCCACGGCCACGCCGGGAAGCAGGATGTCTTTCCGCATGTGTTCAAGTCCTCTCTAAAAAAAGAGTTCTGATCAGTATACCACGTTTTGGGCGGATTGAAAAGAGCCGCCCGCCTCCTATTTTCCGTCGGTCCGGCCGACGAGGTAATCCAGGGAGACATCAAAAAAATCTGCCAGGGCGATGAGCTTTGCAACCGAAGGCTCTGTTTTTCCCTGTTCGTAGAACTGATAGGAGCGTAAGGCCATGTCCAGAGTCTGAGCGGTTTCTTTTTGCGTCTTTCTCCGCATCATGCGGATTTCACGCAGTCGAACATGAAATTCTACCACAGTTCACCTCCATAGTTGAAAAACGTTAAATTCAATCGTATAATAGCGTTGAATATTAACGTACAAGGGGTGTGCAGTATGAGCGAAATCCTGCAAATCTTGTCCGAGGCCGCGGACGCCGCAGAGACCTCCTCCGCCTACCGGAAAAAGCTGGAACGCCTGCTGGAGGCCGCCCGGGGCCTGCCGGCGGACCGGGTGGACGCGGTGTGCGAAGCCGTCCACGACCTCTGGGCCCAGGGCGAGGAGGACCGCTTTGCCCCGGCCTTCCGCCTGGGCGCACGGCTCATGCAGGCGGCCCTCAGTCCTGCGCCTGCTGCGCCGCCCGCTCCAGATACTCGTCGTAGGTCATCCGGCGGTCGATGAGCTGTCCGCCGGCGGTGAAGTCAAAGATGCGGTTGGCCACGGTCTGGACCATCTGGTGGTCGTGGGAGGAGAAGAGCACGTTGCACTTCACTGCCTCCAGCCCGTTGTTCACCGCCGCGATGGACTCCAGGTCCAGGTGGTTGGTGGGCTGGTCCAGCAGCAGCACGTTAGCCCCGGAGAGCATCATCCGGGAGAGCATGCACCGCACCTTCTCGCCGCCGGACAGGACCTTGACGGGCTTATATACCTCGTCGCCGGAGAAGAGCATCCGGCCCAGAAAGCCCCGCAGGTAGGCCTCGTGCTTGTCCTCGGAGAACTGGCGCAGCCACTCCACCAGATTGTCCCCGCAGTCCTTGAAGAACTCGGTGTTGTCCTTGGGAAAGTAGGAGAAGGTGGCCGTCTGGCCCCACTTCACGGCGCCCTCGTCGGGCTCCCACTCGCCGGTGAGAATCTTGAACAGGGCGGTGTGGGCGTTCTCGTTCTCGCCCACGAAGGCGATCTTATCGCCGTGGCTCACCGTGAAGGAGACGTGGTCCAGCAGCTTCACGCCGTCCACCGTCTTGCTCACGTCGGTGACGAACAGGATGTCCTTGCCTACCTCCCGGTCGGGGGAGAAGGCCACCCAGGGGTAGCGGCGGGAGGAGGCGGGGATCTCCTCCAGGGTGATCTTTTCCAGCAGCTTCCGGCGGGCGGTGGCCTGCTTGCTCTTGGACTTGTTGGCGGAGAACCGGGAGATGAACTCCTTGAGCTCCTGGGCCTTCTCCTCGTTCTTCTTGCTCTGGTTCTTCATCAGGTTCTGCATGAGCTGGGAGGCGTCGTACCAGAAGTCGTAGTTGCCCACGTACATCTTGATCTTGTTGTAGTCGATGTCCACGATGTGGGTGCAGATGGTGTTGAGGAAGTGCCGGTCGTGGCTGACCACGATGACGGTGCCCTCAAAGTCCAGCAAAAAGTCCTCCAGCCAGTTGATGGCGCCGATGTCCAGGTTGTTGGTGGGCTCGTCCAGCAGCAGGATGTCCGGATTGCCGAACAGTGCCTGGGCCAGCAGCACCTTCACCTTCAGGCGGCCGTCCACGTGCTCCATCACGTCATAGTGCATGGACACCGGGATGCCCAGACCCTGGAGGATACGGCTGGCGTCGGACTCGCTCTCCCAGCCGCCCAGCTCGGCGTACTCCTCCTCCAGCTCGCAGGCGCGGATGCCGTCCTCCTCCGTCATGTCCTCCTTGGCGTAGAGGGCCTCCTTCTCCTTGCCGATGTCGTACAGCCGCTGGTTGCCCATGATCACCGTGTCCATGACGGTATAGGCGTTGTAGGCGTTCTGGTCCTGCTTGAGCACCGACATGCGGGTCTTGGGCAGGACGGACACCTCGCCGGAGGTGGGCTCCAGCTCGCCGGACAGGATCTTCAGAAAGGTGGATTTTCCCGCGCCGTTGGCGCCGATGATGCCATAGCAGTTGCCTTTGACAAACTGCAGATCCACGTGGGAAAAAAGAGGCTGGCCGCTGTACTGGAGGCCCAGATCGGAAACAGTGATCATGTCGTACTCCTTTTTATATAGAAATCATCATTCGGAGAGGTATTATATCATAACGGCGGAGGAAATCCTAGAGAAAAATTGGACAAGTTCCGGGGATTATGGTATATCTGAAAGCAGCTTTTTGAGAAAAGGAGGGGCGCATATGGACAGCCTGTTCCGCTGCCCCGTCTGCGCCGCCCCCCTGGACCGGGGGGAGCGGGCCTATACCTGCCCCAGCGGGCACAGCTTCGACATCGCCCGGGAGGGGTACGTCCACCTCCTCCCCGCCAACCGGAAGCACGCCCGGAATCCCGGGGACGACAGGGACATGGCCGCCGCCCGGAACCGCTTTCTGTCCGGGGACTGGTACGCCCCCCTGCGGCGTGCCCTGTGTGAGCTGGCGCTGGAGCGCCTGCGTGAGACGGCGGCTCCGGCGGTGCTGGACTCCGGCTGCGGCGAGGGGTATTACACCGCCGGGGTGTACCAGGCCCTGGGGGCTGACGGCCGGCCGGTCCGGATGGCGGGGGTGGACCTGTCCAGGCCCTCCCTGCGGTGGGCGGCCCGGCGGGAGAAAAACGCCGAATTCGCCGTGGCGTCGGTGTACCATCTGCCGGTGGGGGACGCCTCGGCGGACCTGCTGCTCAACTGCTTCTCCCCCCTGGCCCTGGAGGAGTTCCGGCGTGTGCTGCGGCCTGGCGGGACCTACCTCTATGTGGTGCCGGCCGCCCGGCACCTGTGGGAGCTCAAGCAGGTGCTCTACGACGCGCCCTATCGGAACCGGGAGTCCGAGACCCCATACGAGGGCTTTGAATATCTCGACATCGTGCCCGTGACGGCGGCGCTGGACCTGCCCGACCGGGAGGCCCTGGCCGACCTGTTCCGCATGACCCCCTACTACTGGAAGACCCCCAGGGCGGGGGCGGAGCGCCTGGCCGCCCTGGACGGTCTGCGGGTGACGGCGGACTTCCGGGTCCATGTGTTCCGGCGGAGGGAAGCGACCGGTGTTCTGCCCGGCGCCGGGCTTGCGCAACGGGCCCGACTGTGATATAGTGGTCGCGCGAACTGCACCGGGCCCGGCCCGGCGGTGGGATTTGAGGTCGCGCCCCGGAGCGCGGGCGTTTGGGTACGAAAAGGAGTTTCGATGCCTGTGGGAGACCTTGAATCGGGCAAATCGAAACGGAAAGGACTTTTGCACCCATGGAAATCAACGGTGAACAGGTCAACGAGGTCGTACGCTACGACCAACTGGGGCTATCCCCCGAACTGATGCGGGCCATTGAAAAGAAGGGGTATGTCCAGGCCACCCCCGTCCAGGGCGGGGCCATCCCCTATTTTATGGAGTGGAAGGACGTCATCGCCAAGGCCCCCACCGGCACCGGCAAGACCTTTGCCTTCGGCATCCCCATGGTAGAGCACGTGGACCCGGCGTCGGACGCCGTCCAGGGCCTGGTGCTGGCCCCCACCCGGGAGCTGGCCATCCAGATCATGGAGGAGCTGCGGGACCTGTGCGAGTTTAAGGAGGGGGTCCGGGCCGTGGTGCTCTATGGCGGACAGCCCATCGAAAAGCAGATCACTCAGCTCAAGAAAAAACCCCAGATCGTGGTGGCCACCCCCGGCCGGCTCATGGACCACATGAAGCGCCGCACCGTGCGGCTGGACCAGGTCCAGACCGTGGTGCTGGACGAGGCCGACCGCATGCTGGACATGGGCTTCATCCACGATGTGACCCGCATTCTGGATCAGATCAAGTCCCGGAGGAATCTGGGCATGTTCTCCGCCACCATCTCCCGGGAGGTGATGGACATCTCCTGGGTGTACCAGCGGGACCCGGTGGAGATCGTGGTCCGGGCCGATGAGCAGAACAAGCCCGATATCCAGCAGTACCGCATCGCCGTGGACCGGGGGGAGAAGGTGGACATCACCGTCAAGCTGCTGGAGGCGGGCAGCTATGAGCGGGCCATCGCCTTCTGCAACACCAAGAACATGACCGACCGGCTGGCCGGCCTGATGAAGATGAAGGGCATCTCCGCCGAGTCCATCCACGGCGACATCCAGCAGAGGATCCGGGAGCAGACCCTGAACAAGTTCCGCCGGGGAGCGCTGCGGGTGCTGGTGGCCACCGACGTAGCCGCCCGGGGCCTGGACATCGACGACGTGGACGTGGTGTTCAACTACGACGTGCCCGACGAAAACGAGTATTACGTCCACCGCATCGGCCGCACCGGCCGGGCCAAGCGCCACGGCGTGGCCTACACCCTGGTGTCCACCATCACCGAGGAGATGCGCATGGACGACATCCAGAAGATCACCAAAAATGAGGTGGTCCGGCTGAAATACGAAAAGGGCGTTCTGCTGGAGGTCGAGGGGAAATAGGGCCGGATTTTAAGGATTTTTAATCTTTCCTCTCTGGTTTTTTTCATTCTCGGGCCGTATACTAGATACAAATGAAGGAGGGGTCGCTATGAACGAACCGAAAAAGCTCTATCGCCTGGACCATGGGATGCTGGCCGGCGTCTGCGGCGGCGTGGCCGAATATTTTAACCTGGACCCCAGCCTGGTGCGGCTGCTGTGGGTGGTGCTCACCGTCGTCAGCTTCTCGCTGGGCTTCTGGGTCTACCTCATCGCCGCCATCATCCTGCCCAGAAAGAGCGACGTCTACCCCGGCTATTGAGTGCCGGGACCGGCTCCGGGTGCTGGCTGCCAGCTCCCGGAGCTTTTTGCGCCCGGTATGGTTTTTCACAGGCCAAACGCGCGGAGGGAAATGCCGGGTAAAATCGGCGGTTTTTCTTGCGTTGCGGAAAACTTCGTGATAGAATTTCGTATTAGAAAGCATTGTCAAGGAGATTCAAACCGATATGATCGACTTCCGAACGCCGCAGCCCTCGGACAAAACCTGGGTGGACGCCCTGCTGGCCCAGGCGGACTACCGGGGCTGCGACTATAATTTTACCAACCTGTTCGTCTGGAGCCGGGCCTACGGCCAGGAGATCGCCCGGGTGGACGGGTTCCTGATCACCCATCTGTGCGGACGGATGGGGTGCAGCTACCTGTATCCGGCGGGCAGCGGAGATCTGACCGCCGCTGTCGACGCCCTGGCCCGGGAGGCCGACGAGCGGCGGCAGCCTCTGCGGCTGGTCTGCCTCACCACCCGGCAGGTGGAGGAGCTGGACCGGCTCATGCCGGGCCGCTTTGCCTACGAGGCCGACCGGGACGGCTTCGACTACCTCTACGACATCGACCGCCTGGCCGACCTGACCGGTAAAAAGCTCCACGCCAAGCGCAACCACATCAACCGCTTCATGGACAACAACCCCTCCTGGGTCTATGAGGAGATCACCCCCGAGACCCTGCCCGAGTGCCTGGAGATGGATAAGGAGTGGTACCGGCGCAGCATGGTCCGGGAGGGCGCCGCCGAAGAGCGGGACCTGGGTGACGAGGGCATTGCCCTGCGCACCGCCATGGACCACTACCACGCCCTGGGCCTGGAGGGGGGCCTCATCCGGGTGTACGGCGAGGTAGTGGCCTTTACCATGGGGGACCGCCTCAACTCCGACACCTACGACATCCATTTTGAGAAGGCCTACGGCGAGCTCCAGGGGGCCTACGCCATGATCAACCGGGAATTTGCCCGGTGGGTCCGGGCCAAGCACCCCAACGTCCGGTACCTCAATCGGGAGGACGACATGGGTGTGGAGGGCCTGCGCAAGGCCAAGGAGTCCTACTACCCCGACCTGATGGTGGAAAAATACGCCGCGACCCAGCGGTAGCGCGCGGCAGAGAAGAAAGGTGACCCCATGATCGAGATCAGACCCGCCCGCCCCGAGGAGGAGACCCGGCAGAAGGAGCTGTGGAAGCTGTCCTTTGGCGACGACGATGCCTATATCGACTATTTCTATACCCACCGGCCCGCCGGTGTGGAGACCCTGGTGCTGCTGGAGGACGGGGCCCTGGAGACGATGGTGGCCCTCTTCCCCGTCACCCTGTCCCTGCCGGACGGGACCCAGGCCAGCTCGGCATACATCTATGCTCTGGCCACCCATCCCGGGGCCCGGAAGAAGGGCTTCGGCCGGTTCATCCTCAACTATGTGGACTTTTACCTCCAGGAGAAAAAGCTGGACTGCGTCACCATCGTTCCCGCCGAGGCCAGCCTCCACCGCTTTTTCGCCGCCGCCGGCTTCTCCGAGTGCTTCGCCACCCGGAAAGTGGAGCTGCTGCAGTATATGGCCCGGCAGAGCTGCGAGGGGAGCACCCTCGCCCCCGCCGGTCCGGAGATGTACAACCGGGTGCGGGAGCGGCTGTTGGAGGGGACCTTCCGGGTCTCCTACGCCGACGGCGCCATCGGATACCAGGAGGGGCTGTCCCGGATGGCCAACAGCGGGCTTTACCTGCTGAACGTGAACGGTACGGAGGGCTGCGCCGCCGCCGAATACCTCAACGAGGACTCGGTGCTGGTCAAGGAGCTGATTATCCCCGCCCCCGCCATGGCCGGGGCGGCCGCCCTGCTGGCCCGGGAGCTGCCCGCCGTCCGCTACCATCTGCGCACGCCCCCCTTCTGGGAGGGGCTGCCGGGCAGCTATTTGCAGGCCTTCGGCATGGTCAAGTGGTACAACCCGGAGCTGGAGGCCGCCTGGCGCAACGAGCGGAAGGGCTATATGGGCCTGGGCTTCGACTGAGAGGCTCCGGCAGCCGGAAACGGGCATACGGAAGGAATGGCTGCGGCGGACTGACGCGGGGGCGGAGGTCCGCCGCTTTTGCAATGTAAAGCGCCAAAAAATGCGTTGCCTCCAAAAGTGCCTCTGATAGAAAGACATAAATTCGTCTTTTTGTGTTTTCTCCGAAAACGATTGCAGGATATGAAGGATTTAGCATCAATTTGAAAAGCACAATACCTTGACGGAGCAGTAAGAATAGTATAAAATATGAAAATCGGCAATACCCCGACAGCCACCCGCGGACCCATACCCAGACGTCTCATGCGCAGCTGTCCGCTTGTGGGGGTACGGGCGCGGAGCGTCCAAACAGAAAGAACGAATTGTAGGAAGTGAAAAAATGGCAAGATATCTGGTGAAACGGGTATTGATGGCGCTGCTGACGGTATTTC
>CABUJV010000044.1 GCA_902492005.1 uncultured Eubacteriales bacterium | reverse complement strand
GCATCAGCACCATCGACGGGCTGAATACCCTGGTCCGCGGCCAGAAGCTGCCCATCTTCTCCGGCTCCGGCCTGCCCCACGCCTCCCTGGCCGCCCAGATCGCCCGCCAGGCCAAGGTGCTGGACGGCGCGTCTAACTTCGCCGTGGTCTTTGCCGCCATCGGCATCACCTTCGAGGAGTCCGATTTCTTCATCCAGGACTTCCGCCGCACCGGCGCCATCGACCGCACCGTGCTGTTCACCAACCTGGCCAACGACCCGGCCGTCGAGCGTATCGCCACCCCCCGTATGGCCCTGACCGCCGCCGAGTACCTGGCCTTTGAGAAGGGCATGCATGTGCTGGTCATCCTCACCGACATCACCAACTACGCCGAGGCCCTGCGTGAGGTCTCCGCCGCCAAGAAGGAGGTCCCGGGCCGCCGCGGCTACCCCGGCTACCTCTACACCGACCTGGCCACCATGTACGAGCGGGCCGGCCGCCGCCTGGGCTGCGAGGGCTCCATCACCATGATTCCCATCCTCACCATGCCCGAGGACGACAAGACCCACCCCATCCCCGACCTGACCGGCTACATCACCGAGGGCCAGATCATCCTGTCCCGCGAGCTGTACCGCAAGGGCATCAATCCGCCGGTGGACGTGCTACCCTCCCTGTCCCGTCTGAAGGATAAGGGCATCGGTGAGGGCCGCACCCGGGAGGACCACGCCGGGACCATGAACCAGCTCTTCGCCGCCTACGCCACCGGCAAGGAGAACAAAGAGCTGATGAGCATCCTGGGCGAGGCCGCCCTGTCCCCCACCGACCTGCTGTACGCCAAGTTCGCCGACGAATTCGAGAAGCGCTATGTCAACCAGGGGAGCGAGGAGAACCGCTCCATCCAGGAGACCCTGGACCTGGGCTGGGAGCTCCTCTCCATCCTGCCCACCTCCGAGCTCAAGCGCATTAAGCCGGAGATGATCGAGAAGTACCTCCCGAAAAAGGAGGGGTAAGGTATGCCGGCGATCAACGTAAACCCCACCCGGATGGAGCTGACCCGGCTGAAGGGCCGCCTGAAAACGGCACGCCGGGGCCACAAGCTTCTGAAGGATAAGCGGGACGAGCTGATGAAGCAGTTCCTGGACGTGGTGCGGGAGAACCGGGCCCTGCGCGCCAAGGTGGAGGAGGCTCTGATGCGGGCCCACGGGTCTTTTACCGTGGCCTCCGCCCTCATGTCCACCGAGATGCTGGAGCAGTCCCTCATGTACCCCAAGCAGTCCGTGGACCTGACCATGAGCTTCCAGAACATCATGTCGGTCAACGTGCCCGAGTACCACTTCAAGACCAAAAACGAGGACCAGGGGGACATCTATCCCTATGGCTTCGCCGCCACCTCCGGCGCCCTGGACGACGCCGTGGACGCACTGGCGGGGGTCTTCCAGGACATGCTGCGCCTGGCGGAGGTGGAAAAGACCTCTCAGCTTTTGGCGGAGGAGATCGAAAAGACCCGCCGCCGGGTCAACGCCCTGGAGTATGTGAAGATCCCCCAGATGGAGGAGTCCATCAAGTATATCTCCATGAAGCTGGACGAAAACGAGCGCGCCGCCACCATTCGCCTGATGAAGGTGAAGGATATGCTCCTCAAGCAGGCCATTGAGGAGAAGCGCGAGGAGGACCAGGAGGCCCTGGAGGCATTCCAGTCCAATGAGGCGAAGATCTGAATGAAAAAAGGAGGGCGCTCAGTCGAGCGCCCTCCTTTTTTCGTATTTTTTGAGCAGGTCCTCAATGGCCTCGTCCAAAAGGCGGGATTTTGGTACTCTGGTATCCGCAGAAAGCTGGTTAAACAGAGGCACCAGCTCATTTTTTAAGGAAGAAACAAATTTGGTCCGGTTCACTAATTGAGCTTCACCCATCATGTAGCCTCCCCCTGTACTATATATGTACTATATCATGCCCACTTTTTTGCAACAAGTGGTTTACATATAGTACATACATGGTATATACTTATGGCGGAGGTGGTGTATATGGAAAAGACCTGCGGGACCTGCAAACACTTTGCCCAGCACTACCGTAAATGGGGCAAGGGATACCACGAGGTGAACTGCGGGCACTGCAAATATCCCCGGCTTAAAAAGCGCACTAAGGACCAGACCTGTCCCCACTGGGCCCCAAGGGAGGCGTAGCCTCCGGCGGGGCGCGGGGCCGGGCCTACATGGCCTCCAGAATCCCGCGCAGGAGCCAGATGTGGGAGTTTTCATCCTCCGCCAGCTCTATGTAGAGCTCCTGCAGGCAGGGGTCCGCCGTGGCGGCGGCTGCCGCCCGGTAGGCGGCTTCGCCCTCCTGTTCCTCCCAGAAGTGCCGCCGCAGCAGGGCGGCCAGCGGCAGGTTCAGGGCGACCACCGCCTGCTCCACCGGCCAGTAGCGCACGCCGGAGATGAGGAAATAGGCGGTGGACAGCCGCTTGGCGTGCCGCCTCTCATCGGCGGAAATGCCGGACAGGGTCCGGGCGGCGGAGCGGTCGGCCCGCCGGGCCATGGCCTGGTAGGTTCGCGCGTCAATCAGCTCGTACAGGATGAACGACTGCAGCTCGGCCCCGTGGACGGCGGAGGCCGTCCCCAGGCAGGGCACGCTGCCGCCGGACGGCTCCATCGGCCCCGGGTCGGCGCAGATGGACACCCCCGGCAGCGGCGGCGGCAGGGTGGGGCACGGCATCGGGGAAGCCGGCGGCGGCGCCGCCGGGACGGCGGGGACCGGATACGGCGCCTCCTCTCCCAGGAGCATCACCGGGGAATCATATCGGTCTTCGGGCATGACCCGCCGCCACACCCGTTCAAAAATCTCGCGGTCGCTGCCGCACAGGCCCGGTCCGGGTTCGGGCCGGAACCCCTGATCCCATTCCATTCAATCAGCCCTCCTAAATCATAGAAATTCAGTCCATACTATGCGGGGAAGAGCACGGCTGCCATAGAAGTCCCAATTTCGGAGCAAAAAATCCCGGCGCGGGCAGGGGAAAAGAGAATTTGTCCTACTGAACCGCTTGTATTAGCGGGCGGACCGTGGTACAATTTACACTTACGAAAGATAAAAACAGAAGGAGCAGACGCATATGCTTGAGATCAGGCATCTATCCTATCAGGTGGCGGACGAGGCCGGCGGCGAGCTTGGCATTCTCAACGACGTGTCCCTCACCATCTCCGACAACAAATTCGTGGTCATCACCGGTCCCAACGGCGGCGGCAAGACCACCCTGGCCAAGGCCATCATGGGCCTGGTGCAGCCCACCTCCGGACAGATCCTGTGGAACGGGGAGGACGTGACCGGCCTTTCCGTCACCGAGCGGGCCCGCCGGGGCATCAGCTACGGCTTTCAGCAGCCCCCGCGCTTCAAGGGCCTGAAGGTGAAGGACCTGCTGGAACTGGCCTCCGGCAAGGGCCTGACCCACGAGGAGGAGTGCCAGTTCCTTACCCGTGTGGGCCTGTGCGCCAACGACTATATCGACCGGGAGGTGGACACCTCCCTCTCCGGCGGCGAGGTCAAGCGCATCGAGATCGCCACCATCCTGGCCCGGAAGGCCGGGCTCATGATCTTTGACGAGCCCGAGGCCGGCATTGACCTGTGGTCCTTCGCCCGGCTCACCGAGACCTTCCAGCAGCTCCACGACGCGAAGGACGCCACGCTGGTGGTCATCTCGCACCAGGAGCGCATCATCGACCTGGCCGACGAGATCGTCATGGTCTCCGGCGGAAAAATCACCCAGCACGGGCCCAAGGAGGAAATCTTCCCCCTGATTCTGGCCAACACCGTTGCCGGGTGCAGCTATATGAACGGGGGGCGATGAAGTGAACAACGTGGACTGGAAGCTCCTCAAGGAGATCGCGGATCTGGAAAAGACCCCGATGGGGGCCTACAACATCCGGAAGAACGGGCAGCTGGACGGGCGGTCCAACACCGCCCACATCGTCATCGACACCAAGACCGACAAGTCGGGCATCGACATTCACATTGCCCCGGGCACCAAAAACGAGTCGGTCCACATCCCCGTCATCATCACTGAGACCGGCCTGAACGACTTGGTCTACAACGACTTCTACATCGGCGCGGACTGCGATGTGGACATCATCGCCGGCTGCGGTATCCACAATTCCGGCTGCGAGACCAGCCAGCACGACGGCGTGCATACCTTCCACGTGGGGAAAAACGCCAAGGTGCGCTATGTGGAGAAGCACTACGGCGAGGGCGAGGGCACCGGCGAGCGCATTATGAATCCCCAAACCATCGTCCATCTGGAGGAGGGGGCCTCCATCAACATGGAGACCACCCAGATCCGGGGCATCGACTCCACCAAGCGGTACACCAAGATTGTGGTGGGCGCCGGCGGCGAGGGGGTTATCACCGAGAAGCTGCTAACCCACGGCAGGCAGACGGCCGAGTCCGAGATGGACATCGTCCTGGCCGGGGAGGACGCCAGCGGCCGGGTCATCTCCCGCTCCGTGGCCCAGGACGAGTCCCGTCAGGTCTTTTATCCCCGGATGATCGGCGAGGCCCGGTGCTTCGGCCACGTCCAGTGCGATTCCATCCTCATGGGAAACGCCAAAATCAAATCCATCCCGGCCATCACCGCCGAGAGCCCCGACGCCCAGCTCATCCACGAGGCCGCCATCGGGCGCATCGCCGGCGATCAGATCCTGAAACTCATGACCTTGGGACTCACCGAGGAGGAAGCGGAGGAAAGGATTCTCAATGGATTCCTGCAGTAAACGGGGCATGAGCGGCGAGGAGCTGATCCGGACGTTTCACGAGCTCCACGCCAACCAGGGCGGCGAGCCCATGTTCGACACATACAACGGCATCTCCATCGTGGCGGCGGGCGACGGCTGGGCCGAGGGAGAGCTGGAGGTCGGCCCGCACAGCCTGAACCCCCACGGCATCGTCCACGGCGGAGCCCTGGCCGCCCTGGCGGACACGGTGGGCGGGGCGGCCACCTTTGCCGCCTACGGCAAAGGCTGCGTCACCGTCAACTACAGCATGAACTTTCTCCGGCCCGCATGGGGCAGCAATCGAAAGATCCGCTGCCGGGCCCAGGCCGTCAAGCTGGGCGGGACCCTGAGCGTATTCGGCATGTCCCTCACCGACGACGAGGGGGTCGAGGTGGCCAACGGCAACTTTACCTTCTACATCAGCGGCTGGCTGAAGCCCAAAGGGCAAAAAGAGCCCGGAGCCAAATGACTCCGGGCTCTTTTTGCCCTGATTTTACTCGTCCCAGTCTGCGTAGTCGTCGTACTCTGAGGGGTGGCAGCAGCAGGAGCTGCGCTCCGCAACCTTTTCCTTCACGCCGCAGCAGAATCCGGCGATCTTGTCCCAGTAGGCCACGATGCAGCACACGGCGGCCGCAGCGGCTAGGGAGAACCCGACAATCTTCAGCACAAAGCGGGCAACTTTCATTCCTGTCGCCTCCTGATGATAGAGATATCCATAGTTTACACGATTGCGGGGCAAATTACAATCACCCCAAACAACTTTTTATCTTGTAATTTACGGGGAAATAGAATACAATATATGAACTGTAAAAGTATAGTTTCCTGCACAAGGAGGTTTCCAATGAAGCTGCAGACAGAAAAAGGCGCCATCACCATCGGCAGCGATGTGTTTACCAACATCACCGGCGCCGCCGCCACCAACTGCTTCGGCGTCAAGGGTATGGCGGTCCGGTCCAAGACCGACGGGCTGGTGCATCTCCTGCGCCGCGAGTCCATGGCCAAGGGCGTGAAGGTGCGCTTCAATGAGGACGACACCGTCTCCATCGAACTGCACATCATCGTGGACAACGGGGTCAACCTGACCGCTGTCAGCCGCTCGATCATGAGCGAGGTGCGCTATATGGTGGAACGCATCACCGGCACCAAGGTCAAGAGCGTGGACGTATGCGTGGATTTCATGGTCATTGGCTGACCGACCACGGCAGCCGGAACCATTGACAGAAAGGAACATCGACATGAGAGGAACCATTGACGGGGCGTCTCTGGCGCAGATGGTCATCCACGCCGCGGCCTCCATCAATTCGCAGAAGCAGCAGATCAACGAGCTCAACGTCTTCCCCGTCCCCGACGGGGATACGGGCACCAATATGAGCCTTACCATCGGCACCGCCGCCGCCGAGCTGAGGAAAAAAGCCTGGGACTCGGTGGGGTCCGCCGCCAACGCCAACGCCTCCGCCCTGCTGCGGGGGGCCCGGGGCAACTCCGGCGTCATTCTCTCCCTGCTCTTCCGGGGTTTCGGCAAGGCCCTGAAGGACAAGGACACCGCCGACGGCGCCGATTTCGCCATTGCCCTGGATTACGGCGTGGCCACCGCCTACAAGGCGGTGATGAAGCCCGCCGAGGGCACCATCCTCACCGTCTCCCGCCTGTGCGCGAGAAGGGCCGCCGAGGCCGCCCGGGAGGACCGGAACGTGGAGTATGTGCTGGAGGAGGCCATCAAGGAGGGCCACGTGGCCCTGGCTGACACCGTCAACCAAAACCCGGTGCTGAAGAAGGCCGGGGTGGTGGATGCCGGCGGCAAGGGCTTCCTCATCATCCTCCAGGGAATGCTGGACGAGCTGCGGGGCGAGCCCATGCCCGAATCGGACGGAGAGGCCGCTGCTCCGGTAAAGGAGCACGCCGACTTCGGCAGCTTCGACACCGCCGATATCAAGTTTGGATACTGCACCGAGTTCATCTGCTCCCGGGACAACAAGAAGGACCCGGAGGCCCTGCGGGGCTTCCTCAATGCCCTGGGCGACTCCCTGGTGCTGGTGGACGACGACGAGATCATCAAGGTCCACGTCCACACCAACCACCCCGGCAAGGTGCTGGAGGAGGCCATCACCTACGGCGCCCTTCAGACCGTGAAGATCGAGAATATGCGCAATCAGCACACCGAGATTCTGGCCGAGGCCGCTCAGGAGAGCAAGGCGGACCAGGCCCGGAAAATTGCCCCGGCAGAGAAGCCCTTTGGCTTCGTGTCGGTCTGCGCCGGCGCCGGCCTGGCCGAGGTCTTCCATGACCTGGGCGTGGACGGCATCATCTCCGGCGGGCAGACCATGAACCCCTCCACCGAGGACATCCTCAAGGAGATCGACAAGACCCCCGCCGAGGTGGTCTTTGTCCTGCCCAACAACAAAAACATCATCATGGCGGCCGAGCAGTGCATCCCCCTGGCCGAGGGGAAAAAGGTGGTGGTCCTGCCCACCAAGACGGTGCCTCAGGGCATCTCGGCCATGCTGGCCTTCGACCCCGACGCCTCCGAGGCGGACAATGTCTCCGGCATGACCGAGGCCTTCGGCAGCGTCCACACCAGCCAGATCACCTATGCAGCCCGGAATTCCGACTTTGACGGCTTTGACATCCAGCAGGGGGACTATCTGGCTCTGGCGGAGAGCGCGCTATTCGGCACCGACAAGGACCTGACCGCCCTGCTCAAGCGCCTGGCCGGGGCGGAGCCCCAGCAGGAGGCCGAGTTCATCACCATCTTCTACGGCGAGGACGTCAGCGAGACCCAGGCCCAGACCGCTCTGGAGATCTTCACCGCCGCCTGCCCCAGCGCCGAGATCACTCTGCTGGCCGGGGGTCAGCCGGTCTATTACTATATGATCTCCGCGGAGTGATCCACACCCGCGCACCATACGCACAAAAAGGCGGCCTTTTGGCCGCCTTTTCTGATATAGAAGGAGGAAGAGCCCCATAGAACTACTGGAAGACGAACTGCCCATGGTACTGAAGGTGCTCAGCCGCGCGACTTTCGTTCCCGGCGTGGGGGAGCAACGGCCCCGACGTCCCCAAGGGCATCCTGCCCTGCGCCTTCCAGGGAACGTCCACCTGGGAGAACCTGGAGGTCCTGCAGGGTCTGCTGGTGCCTCAGAGGCGGGAATTTGAGGAGGCCCCCGGCGGGGGATCATGAGATGGAGTCCATGCGCCAGTTGCTGGAAGAGACCTCTGGCGCCCTGCTGGAGTGCATCGGCGCGGAGCCGGACGCTCCGGAGGCCTGTGCCTGCCGGGATCGGATGGAATGGAAGTAGAGACGACGTATGATTTTACTACCCTGCACCCCCCGCCTGGAGATAGTGGCCGGCAAGTGGGCGGCCGCCGCTTTCCGCCTTTTTGGGGCTCATTAAATTTCATATCACAGGCATCCGAAGAATACGTTAAAAGGTATTGAATAAATTAGTATTATATGATATAATTAATCTTTAAAAAGATCAAAAAAGTGGTAATACATAAGATTGGAGTGAATGAAATGCATGGTAGTCTTTTCGCGGGCCAATTATTTGCTCGTCTAGGCTGTACATGTATCGCTCTTCAATTCTGGAGAGGGCGACTTAAAATTGTAATGTCTGGCACATGAACATCTCTTTATGAGAAGATGTTCATGTGCCCTTTTTGTGGTAATAGTGTGGTCAACTGAAGAAAATGCGCGAAGAGGATAATAAAATCAAAAAGATAGCCGAATATTAACCAAAGGAAAGGATATGCATGCCAAGCTTAAACATATACACAATTTATATGATTGCTATTGCCGTTTTGTTGTGCGTGATTGAGTTTGTACTCGTAAGGATGGAAAAAAACGACTTGGCTATTGGATTACCCATCTTAGTTTTAACGGAAAGCTTTGTTTCGGGTCTTAATCTCGCATTATTGAGTCTAATTTTGTTTTTAATTATGATTGTTACAAAGAGGATTCAAACTAGAGACAAAAAATAAGACAAGGCGGATAAAAACATGAAGAGGCGTCTTTTAGCATCATTATCTGTCCTATTTATCCTATCTTCTATTAATGCACAAGTATTTGCAGTCGACTCTTCATTGCAAGAAATTACATTTAACGAATATTACTCAGCCATTCAAGATAGGTTTGAGAGTTATGGTATTCGATGGGAAGGAGTCTCAACTAATAATCTATATCCAGATTACGTATATACTCAAGAAGACCTTAACGAAGCCCTTGAGCAAGCTGATGAATATTGTGAGGCTATTTTGTCTCCGTCCCAAACGCTTATCTGCGTCGACGCAATAGAGACATCAGATGTTGCGCTCACAAGCACAGAGACCGCTTTGCCAAAAGGTGTCATGTATCATACATACACTTTGACAGCAAGTAACACAATTACTGATATGAGTCTTCCTATCGTTCCACGATACTTTAAAGTTCAGACTACCGTAGATATTTTAACAGAACTATTATCGTACTCCATTATCTCTGTTGATGAACCGACACTCAGGATTACTGCGGCAACTGGTTATGATGATTACATAAGTTTGGTTTCGTACGACTACTCTGTCTCGAGAAATAATACTGCAGATGCAAAGGTCACAGTTAATATCACCTGTGAAGTGAAGGAAAGTGTATCAATTGGTGGTATAGAATCATGGGCATATGTAACAAAAAACTATTCAGTTTCTTTTACGCCACTTAAAGGACTGTGATAAAATGATAAGAAGGAACCGTATTTTCTTTGTGTACCACTGAGGGAATGCGAAAGGAGTGGGGCAGATGTGTTTACACATCTGCCCCGCTGTAAATAAAGTAGGCTAATTCTCTTTTTTACCGCCCCCTCTGTGGAAAATTGCCCCTTGCATTTGGGGAGCGCAGGGTGTAAACTATCCCTGACCATTCAAAGTGAGGCTGCCAGTATGCGACACGATCTCCTCACAACTGCATCCCGCTTCTTTCCCTATTTTGGCTGGGCTCGATTTATGGGCGCCGGCTTTTTTGGCGTGGAGAAATACAGCGGGATAAAGTGAATGGGCGGGCCCCGCGAGGGGACCCATGGGCATGTTTTGAGCTGCGCTCATTGATTTTATCGTCAATGGGCGCATTTTTTATATTTGTTCCGCGTCCATTGCGGAAAGGGAGTCAACAGTTATGGTAGTCGTTATGAGACCCGGTACCCAGCAGAAGGACATCGCCGCTCTGGCCGAACAGTTCAAGGCCCAGGGCCTGGAGGTAGGCGTCACCAACGGCGTGGGCTGCACCATCCTGGGCCTGGTGGGAGACACCACCGCCGTGGACATGGACAAGATCAGCATCAACCCCCACGTGGAGCGGGTGATGCGGGTCCAGGAGCCCTACAAGAAGGCCAACCGCAAGTTCCACCCCGAGGACACGGTGGTGGAGGTGGGCAGGGCCAGGATCGGCGGGGGCAGCTTCTCCGTCATCGCCGGTCCCTGCTCCGTGGAGTCGGAGGCGCAGATCGTGGAGGTGGCCAAGGACGTGAAGCGCTCCGGCGCGGCCCTGCTGCGGGGCGGCGCCTTCAAGCCCCGCACCTCCCCCTACTCCTTCCAGGGCATGGGCACCCCCGGCCTGGACCTGCTGATGGAGGCCCGCCAGGCCACCGGCCTGCCCATCGTCACCGAGATCATGGACCCCCGCATGGCCGACCTGTTCGAGCAGGAGGTGGACGTGGTCCAGGTGGGCGCTCGGAACATGCAGAACTTCGAGCTGCTCAAGGAGGTGGGCAAGATGTCCAAGCCCATCCTCCTCAAGCGGGGCCTGTCCAACAGCTACGAGGAGTGGATCATGTCCGCCGAGTACATCATGTCGGAGGGCAACGAGAACGTCATCCTCTGCGAGCGGGGCATCCGCACCTTCGAGACTTACACCCGCAACACCCTGGACGTGTCCGCCATCCCGGCGGTGAAGAAGATGAGCCACCTGCCCGTTATCGTGGACCCCTCCCATGCCGCCGGCATGTACTGGATGGTGGAGCCCCTGGCCATGGCGGCCATCGCCGCCGGGGCCGACGGCCTGATCATCGAGGTCCACAACGACCCGCCCCACGCCAAGTGCGACGGACAGCAGTCCCTGACGCCGGAGAAGTTTGACGCGCTGATGAAAAAAGTCAAGACCATGGTGCCCATGATGGGCAAGAGCCTGGTGCTGTAAGCCGGGCCCAAATTTGCCGGAAAGGCTGGTGCGCAGAGATGAAATTGCTGCCTGTATCCCTGGCGGAGCGCTCCTATCACATCCATATCGCCCCCGGACAGCTGGACGACACGGGCAAGCTGTGCCGGCAGGTGCTGCCCCGGGCCACCCGCCTGGCGGTGGTCACCGACGACACCGTGGGGGCCCTGTACGCCCACCGGCTGCTCCAGAGCCTCTGGGCCAGGGGGTACACCGCCTCGGTGATCTCCCTGCCTGCCGGGGAGCAGACCAAGAGCCTGCACAGCCTGGGAGTGCTCTACGACTCTTTTATGGAGATGGGCCTCACCCGCACCGACGCCGTGGTAGCCCTGGGCGGCGGCGTGGTGGGCGACCTGGCGGGCTTTGCCGCGGCCACCATCCTGCGGGGGGTGGGCTTCGTACAGGTCCCCACCACTCTGCTGGCCCAGGTGGACTCCTCCGTGGGGGGCAAGGTGGCCATCGACCTGCCCGCCGGCAAAAATCTGGCGGGGGCCTTCTGGCAGCCGCGCCTGGTGGTCATGGACCCGGAGGTGCTGAATACCCTGGACGGCAAGACCTTCTCTGACGGCATGGCTGAGGTGGTCAAGTACGGCTGCATCCGGGACGCCGCCTTCTTCCGGGCCCTGGAGGAGACGCCCAGCCGCCGGGCGGTGATGGAGAACATCGAATCGGTCCTGTATACCTGCTGCGATCTGAAGCGGGCGGTGGTGGAGAAGGACGAGCGGGACACCGGCGAACGGATGGTGCTCAACTTTGGCCACACCCTGGGCCACGCCTATGAAAAGGCGGGGCACTACGAGACCTGGACCCACGGCCAGGCCGTGGCGGCGGGCATGTGCCTGGCCGCCCGGCTGGGGGCGGCGCTGGGAGTGACTCCGGCGGGGGTGCCCGAGCGCATTGAGGCCCTGGTCTCCGCCTTCGGCCTGCCGACCCGAATTGCCTGCACCCAGGCCGACTACGCCGCCGCCATCGGCCTGGACAAGAAGGGGGCGGGAGACCAGATCACCCTCGTCCTTCTGGAGGACCTGGGCAGGGCCGTCCTGCACCGGATGTCCAAGCGGGAGCTGCTGGGGCTGCTGGAGGGCTGCGCGGAATGAATGTGACCATCACACCCAGCCTGCTCAAGGGGGCCATCACGCCGCCCCCCTCCAAGTCCCAGGCCCACCGGCTGCTCATTGCCGCCGCCCTGGCGGACGGGGAGAGCCGGATCGAAAATCTGGCGGACTCCCAGGACATCCAGGCCACCCGCCGCTGCATGGCCGCACTGAAGGCGCCGGGAGAGAGCCTGCCCGTCCTGGACTGCGGCGAATCGGGCTCCACGCTTCGGTTCCTCATCCCGGTGGCCCTGGCCCTGCGGGGCGGCGGGCGCTTTACCGGACGGGGGCGGCTCATGGAACGGCCCCAGAAGCCCTACTTCGATCTCTTTGACGAGAAGGGGATCGCTTACCGGCAGGAGGACGGCGTCCTCACCGTCCGGGGCGTGCTGACGCCGGGAACCTTCGCCCTGCCGGGGGATGTCTCCTCCCAGTTCGTCACCGGTCTGCTCTATGCCCTGCCCCTGCTGGAGGGGGACTCCCAGATCGCGCTGACCACTGCGCTGGAGTCCCGGGGCTACGTGGACATGACCCTGGAGGCCCTGGAGCGCTTCGGCGTCCGGGCGGAGTGCCCCGACGGGCGCACCTTCCGGGTTCCCGGCGGGCAGACCTACCGCCCCTGCCGCGCCGCAGTGGAGGGCGACTATTCCCAGGCCGCCTTCTACTACGCCGCCAACGGCCTGGGCGGCCAGGTGGAGATCCTGGGCCTCAACCCCCACTCCGCCCAGGGGGACCGGTGCATCGTACCCTACTCTATGCAATTGCGCGGGCCCGGCGAGGTGGCGCTGGACGTGTCCCAGTGCCCCGACCTGGTCCCCCCCCTGGCGGCCCACGCCGCCCTGCGGCAGGGGATCACCCGGATCGTCAACGCCGCCCGGCTGCGCATCAAGGAGAGCGACCGGCTCTCCGCCGTGACCCGGGTGCTCACCGCCCTGGGGGCCGACGTGGCGGAGGGGGCCGACCGCCTGACCATCACCGGACGGCCGGAGGGCCTGGCTGGTGGCGTGACGGTGGACAGTCACAACGACCACCGCATCGCCATGATGGCCGCCATCGCAGCCGCCCGCTGCGCCGCCCCCGTCACCATCACCGGGGCGGAGTGCGTGGCCAAGTCCTACCCCGATTTCTGGAAGGACTACGAGCGCCTGGGTGGACAGATACAGAGGAGCTGAGCATTATGCGACACATCATCTTCGGAGAGTCCCACGGCCCCGCCATCGGCGTCACCCTGGAGGGGGCGCCCTCCGGCGTGGCGCTGGACTGGGACTTTATCCGGGCCGAGATGGCCCGCCGGGCTCCGGGCCGGGACGCCATGTCCACCGCCCGGAAGGAGGCCGATGAGGTCCAGATCCTCTCCGGCGTCTTTGAGGGAAAGACCACCGGCACCCCCCTGTGCGCCGTCATCCGGAACACCGATACCCGCAGCGGGGACTACGCCCAGCTCAAGGTGCTGCCCCGGCCGGGCCACGCCGACTACAGCGGCTGTGTCCGCTACGGCGGCTGCAACGACTACCGGGGCGGCGGCCACTTCTCCGGCCGCCTCACCGCCCCCCTGGTGTTCGCCGGGGCGGTGGCCAAGCTGATCCTGCGGGAGCGGGGGGTGGCGGTCGCCGCCGCCGTCTCCAACGTGGCGGGCATCCCCGACCCCACCCCGGAGCAGATGGAGCGGGCCATCCTGGCCGCCAAAGCCGGCGGGGACTCGGTGGGGGGGTGCATCCGCTGCGCCGTCACCGGCCTGCCCGCCGGGCTGGGAAGCCCCGACTTCGGGTGCAACGTGGAGGGGCTGTTCGCCCAATACCTGTATGCCGTCCCCGCCGTCAAGGCCGTGGCCTTCGGCGCCGGCTTCGGCTTCGCCGCCCTCCGGGGTAGCCAGGCCAACGACCCTTTCTATATGGACGGCCAGACCGTCCGGACCCGGACCAACCGCTCCGGCGGGGTCAACGGCGGCATCACCAACGGGATGCCGGTGGAGTTCGAGGTCTGTATCCGGCCCACCCCCTCCATTTCCCTGGAGCAGGACACCGTGGACCTGGAGCGGGGCTGTGACGCCAGAGTGTCCATCCACGGCCGGCACGACCCCTGCATCGTGCCCCGGGCGGTGGTGGTCATTGAGGCGGCCGCCGCCCTGGCGAGCTGCGCACTACTGGACCTGTGAGGTGACGGCATGACAGAACTGGAAGCGTACCGCAGAGAGATCGACGCCATCGATGCAGAGCTGACCCGCCTGTTTCTCCGCCGGATGGAGGTGACGGGCCGGGTGGGGGCCTACAAGCAGGCCCACGGCATCCCGGTGCTGGACGCGGCCCGGGAGAAGGACGTGTTGGCCCGCAAGGCGGAGCTGGCCGAGGGGCAGGCGTCCAAGGCCGACGTCACCGCCCTGTATGAAACCATCCTGGGCCTCTCCCGGCGGCAGCAGCGCAAGCTGGTGACCGAGGCGGGGGACGAGGGCTACGGCCGCATCCGCGCCGCCCTGGCCGGGGCACGGCCGCCCCTGACACAGCCCACATTGGTCTATCAGGGGGTGCCCGGGGCCTACGCCGAGGAGGCCACCGCCCTCTTCTTCGGGGAGGAGCGCCCCCGGCAGGCGGCGGAGACCTGGGAGGAGGTCTTTCTGGCCCTCAAAGAGGGCCGGGCGGACTACGGCGTGGTGCCCATCGAAAACAGCTCCACCGGCTCCATCAGCCAGGTCTACGACCTGCTGGCCAAGTACGGCCACTACATCGTGGGAGAGCAGGTGGTCAAGGTGGAGCACTGCCTGCTGGCCCCCAAGGGGGCCGCCCTGGACACCGTCCGGGAGGTCTACTCCCACGAGCAGGGCCTGCGTCAGTGCGCGGATTTTCTGAAGGCCCACCCGGCCTGGAAGGGCATTGCCCGGCTCAACACCGCCGAGGCGGGCAGGTACGTGGCCGACAGCGGCGACGTGACCAAGGCCGCCATCTGCTCGCGGCGGACGGCTGCCCTCTACGGCCTGGAGATCCTGGCCGAGCACATCAGCCTCAGTGAGAGCAACTACACCCGCTTTGTGGTGGTCTCGCCGGTGATGGAGCGCCGGGCGGGCAGTGACAAGGTCAGCGCCCTGTTCGTCCTGCCCCACCGCAGCGGCTCTCTCCACGAGATTATGACCCTCTTCGCCGTCAACGGTCTGAACATGATGAAGCTGGAGTCCCGCCCCATCTTGGGCCGGAGCTGGGAGTATCTCTTCTTTGTGGATTTCACCGGCGACCTGGCCGATCCCGCCATGGACGGGGTGCTCCGGGAGCTGTCCCAGACCGCTGAGAGCTTCCGGGTCCTGGGCAACTACCGGGCGTGTGGAGGCTGACATGAAAAACATCGTACTCATTGGCATGATGGGCTGCGGCAAGACCACCTGCGGCCTTTTGCTGGCCCGGCGTCTGGGCCGGGAGCTGGTGGATACCGACGCCCTCATCGTGGAGCGGGAGGGGCGCTCCATCCCGGACATCTTTGCCCAGAGCGGGGAAGACTATTTCCGCGCCCGGGAGGTGGAGGCGGCCGGGGAACTGGCCCGGCGGGAAGGACTGATCGTCGCCTGCGGCGGCGGACTGCCCCTGCGCCCCGCCGCCATGGACCCTCTGCGGGAGACGGGGACGGTGATCTTTCTGGCCCGGGACCCGGGGGAGACCTACGATGCCGAGTCCATGGCGGGCCGGCCTCTGGCCCAGGACGGCCGGGCGGCCTTTCTCGAGCGCTTTCGCCGGCGGGAGCCCGTGTACCGGGCGGCCGCCCATCACACCATCACAAACTTTTCCGACCCGGAGACCACAGTGCAGACGATTTTGGAGGTGCTGGACATATGAAATTCCTCATCATCAACGGGCCCAACCTGAACCTGCTGGGCCAGCGGGAGCCGGGGATCTACGGCGAGGAGAACTACGAGTCCCTGTGCCGGCGGCTCAGGGACTTCGCCGCCGGACACGGCGCCGCCGCCGACTGCTTCCAGTCCAACCATGAGGGCGCCATCATCGACGCTATCCACGCCGCCCAGGGGGCCTACGACGCCATCGTCATGAATCCCGGCGCCTTCACCCACTACAGCTACGCCATCCTGGACGCCCTCAAGGCCGTGCGGGTGCCCTGCATTGAGGTCCACATCTCCAACGTCCACCAGCGGGAGGAATTCCGCCACATCTCGGTGACCGCCCCCGCCTGCGTGGGGCAGATCTGCGGCTTGGGTCTCTACGGCTATGAAGCGGCGATGTCCTACTTTCTCCTGCGGGAGAAGGCAGGCGGAAAGGATGCGGACTGACGGGGTGTGGACGAACGCATGAAGGTCGAATTAAAGAACACCACCAAGAAGCTCTGCGTCATCGGCGACCCGGTGCTCCACTCCAAATCTCCTCTGATCCAGAATACCATGATTCGAGCGCTGGGGCTGGACTATATTTATTTATGTCAACCGGTAAAGGCCGGACGGGCGGCGGCTTGGCTGGATGCCGCCCGGGAGGCGGGGTACGCCGGATTCAATGCCACCATGCCCCATAAGCTGGACCTGGTGCCCCACATGGATGAGTTGGACGAGGACGCGGCGCTGTACCAATCAGTGAATACGGTTTGTATAAAAAAAGGGAGATTATACGGATATAACACGGACGGCCGGGGCTTTGTCCGGGCCCTGGCCGACGCGGGCGTGGACCCGGCGGGCCGGCGGGTCCTGCTGTTGGGCTCCGGCGGCGCGGCCAAGGCCGTGGCCTTGAAGCTGGTGCAGCGGGGGGCGGCCTCGGTGACAGTGTGCAACCGGACTGTGGCCAAGGCGGAAGAATTATGTCAACATGCTCCGGCTGTGATGAGGGCGGCGGGCCTTGACCAGGCCACCCTGCGGCGGGAGGCGGCCCGGGCCGAGCTGCTGGTCAACTGCACCAGCCTGGGCATGGCCGGGACCGGCGGGCAGTTTGAGGACCTGAGCTTTCTGAAGGAGCTGCCCCC
>CABUJV010000043.1 GCA_902492005.1 uncultured Eubacteriales bacterium | reverse complement strand
TTTGGCGGAGAAGGAGGGATTTGAACCCTCGCTGCGGTTTCCCACACTACTCCCTTAGCAGGGGAGCCCCTTCGGCCACTTGGGTACTTCTCCAAGCCGAATCGATACATAACAATATGGAAAACAAATGGCGGAGAGAGTGGGATTCGAACCCACGGCTCTTTCGAGTCACCGGTTTTCAAGACCGGCTCCTTAAACCACTCGGACATCTCTCCACAGACCGAGTACCGCCTGCGCGCCAAGCGCGAAATTTACTATAACATAATTGCCACGGCTTGTCAATCATTCCAGAGAAAAAACCGGAGCCGAAACGGCTCCGGTTTTCTTTCAGGCATAGAAGCTGTGGTGGCCGATGGTGGTGACATAAGGCCGGTTTCGGGCCGCCCAGCTGTTGGGCGCATGGGTCGGATTCACGAAATAGAGGCTCTCGCCTCCCACCCGAACTCCCTCCAGGCAGAGCTTTGCAGCCAAGACACTTTCCGCGTTTGGCTCCCGGTAGATGGCCCCGGTACTGGCCGGCGTAAACTGATTCGGAGCAAACACCACGTCATAGATGGTATTCTGGAATCTGGGACTGGCCACCCGATTCAGGATCACCGTCCCCACGGCCAGCTTACCCTCCAGGGGCTCCCCGCCACTCTCGGCGTTGATGATGTGGGACAGCCAGTAGAGGTCGTCGCTGTCGTAATAGCTCTCTGCCGGCGTGATCGCGCCCGTGCCGCTGTGGACCGAGATCATACTGTTCTCCTGATCCCAGTCCACCGAGGCCCCCATGGCCTGCGCCGCCGTCCGGACCGGTACCAGCGTGCTGCCGTTCGAGGAAAGTACACCGTCGGGTATATACAGTGCGCGGCCGTTGGCCTCAATATAGCAGTTGCCCGGCTTGGCCTTCATGGTCAGGCCGCTGGCCTGGACCACCACCTGGCTGCCGTCCCAGTACACCGAGGCGTCCGGCTGCAGGGCCAGAACGAACTCCGGCAGAGAAACATAGGTGGTCTCATGATAGACCGTCAGGTTCTGGTCGCCCACCAGCTCGCCGTCCACCAAATACAGGGGACCGCTGGGCAGAGAAGCTGCATGCTCCCTGCCGATCTCCGCGGCCTGGGCGTCGTCCAAGACAACCTGCGTAGAGAGATTGGTCACTTTTTCGTCGGTAGTGGCCTCCGCCGCCAGCGCCTTGTTCCCCAGGGAGAGCGCCGCCATCAGGCAAAGCATGAGACATCCTGTGCGCCACTTCATGTCACGTGCTTCCTCCTTCTGTTTGTTTTTCTTCTTCACTTTTTGTAACCAGATTGTAACCCATTTTTCAAAAAATTGCAACCCCTATTTTTTCCATCATTCTGTCGAATGCTCTGATCCGCTGCGCCGCAGGGCTTTTTCCCATTTGCCTTTTCCCCTGTCCGACTGTTTTCCCTCTGTTTTGCACGCCGGAATCTTTCGGTTCCGAAATGAAAAAAGCAAGCCGCCGCGTCTGCGGTGGCTTGCTTTTTCTCCGTATCAAAGGGCTACCGCCCGGAAACCGCGGCCTGTGCGTCCTCCTCCCGCACCTGCCGGTCCAGCTTTCGCATCTCCGGAAGGATGAAGAGGGCTACGATCACGCCGGAGGAAATATCCGCAATGGGACCTGCATAGAGGATGCCGTCCAGCCCCCAGAAAAGAGGCAGGACCAGCAGCAGCGGGATGAGCAGAAGAAGCTGCCGCAGCATAGACAGAAGCGACGCCTTCAGCGGCTGGCCGGTGGCCTGAAAATAGTTGGTGGACACCACCTGAAATCCGGCACAGAAGGTACCGAACAGATAAATGCGCATGCTGCGGACGGCAAAGTCCGTAAAAGCCGGACTGGCCGCCCCAAAGAGGCGCAGAATCACATGGGGGATGGTCTGGCACAGCAGCCAGCCCAGCGTCACCGCCACCGTCGCCGCCGCAACCGCCCGGAGGTAAGCGGCCTTGACCCGGTGAAACTTTCGGGCGCCGCGGTTGAATCCCAGGATGGGCTGCGACCCCACGCCGATGCCGATGCAGAAGGCCAGCAGGATCATGACCACCTTCATCACGATGCCCATGGCCGCCTGCGCCGTCACTGCGCCCACCTCACTGCGGCTGCCGTAATACAGCAGGGAGTTGTTCATCACGATCTGCATGATCACGGAGACCGCCTGGGTAATGCCGGAGGAGATTCCCAGAGACGCCACCCGGCCGCAGATGCTCCCTTCCGGACGCATGGCGGACAGGCGGAAGCGCATATGCCGGCTGCGGGTGGCAAAGTAAGCCAGCAGGATCACGGCAGAGATGATCTGGGAGGTGATGGTGGCGACGGCGGCACCCTTGACCCCCCAGTGAAACACAAAAATATAGATGGGGTCCAGCACCGTGTTCAGGATGGCGCCGATCAGGATGCCGTACATGGACAGCCTTGGACTGCCGTCGGTCCGGGCCATGTTGGAAAGAGCGATGCCCATCATATTGAAGGGGGCCCCCAGCAGGAGGATGGAGGCGTAGTCCTTGGCGTAGGGCATCACAGCCTCTCCCGCACCGAACACCCGGAGCATCGGCTCCAGGAAAAGCAGCCCCACCGCCAGCAGGAGCGCTCCGGCCCCCAGCGCCATGACGAAGACATTGTTAAGCGTGCGGTCAGCCTCTTCATTTTTCCCCTCCCCCAGCTTAAGGGCGGCATAGGCGCTGCCGCCGGAGCCGATGAGGGTGGCAAAGGCCAGCATGATGGTCACCATGGGAAAGGACACCGTAGTGGCGGCGTTGCCCAGTTCCCCGACCCCCTGGCCGATGAAGATCTGATCCACGATGTTGTAGATGGAGTTGACCAGCATGGAAATGACCGATGGGATGGAAAAATTGAGCAGCAGCCGCCCAATGGGCTGGTAGCCCAGCGGATTGCCCGCCGTCCGCGCCTCCGTGCTGGCAGAACGCTCAGGGTTCACGGTCCAATCCCTCCTGTCGAATGTAATTCAGGGCGTTTTCCGCCATGTGGGCGAGCAGCTTGTCCGCCTGCTCAATCTCCTCCTGACGTATGCCCCGGGTCAGAATCTGGTTCCACCGCTCCCGGGCGGCAAACACCTCCTGCACGATGGGTTCGGCCGCCGGCGTGGTATAGAGCCGCCGCATCCTCCGGTCCTGCGGGTCGGGCTCGGATCGGATATACCCCTCCTCCTCCAGCTTCTGCACCGCCCGGGTGGCCGTCCCCTTGTCAAACTGCCCCAGACGCGCCAGATCCAGTACGTTGATCCCCTGGTGCTCAAAAATGCGCAAAAGGAAAAACTGCTGCCCGCAGCCGATGCCGTACGGAGCCAGCGCCCGGTCGTAAAATCGGTTGGCCTGCCGGTAAAGGATGGAGGCGTGCCGGCCCAGATAATAGGTCTTTTTCATGCTGTTCCTCTTTCTTTTTCCTCGAATCGTTGCGTATTCAACAAAAGATAGTATATCGCCCCGTTCCTGCATCGTCAACCGTCAATGTGCCGGATGGCGGCTTCTTTCCCTGCTTTGCTCCGGCAGTTCCCCCGTTTTCTCCAGAGGATTCGCCCCTTTTATCACCCTATCCCCTTTTCCGCATAGAGTGGGGTAGACCCATCGAAAGGAGCGCACGTTGATTATGGATGAATCGTTCACGCCGGACAGACGCTCTGCCGGGCGCAATCCGCCGGAGGTTCTGCCGGAGATGACGCTGCCCGCAGCCCCCCTGCCCCCTCTGGCCCCGAATGAACCGCCGCAGGCCTCTGAGCCGGCGCCGTCCGCCACCTTCCCCCGCTTTCCCGAGGAGAGCCAGCCTGAGCCCCCGGACACGGAGTGGGAGCCGTTCTCCGTGGCCCCGCTGCCCCCCGTTACCGGCCGGCCGGAACTGCCCGAGCTCCCCGCCGGCGCTCTCTCCACCCCGCCGTCCCCCCGCTACTGCACGGTGCGCTTTTTCCACGCGGCAGCGGATCTGGAGCCCATCCGCATCACGGTAGGCCCCCTGCGGATGACCAGCGACCTGGCTTACGGCGGCATGACCGGCTACACACGGATCTCCGACGGCTTCCGTCTGGTCACTGTGACCAGCGCCTACGCCCCCCGCGCCATCCTGTTCCAGCAGACGCTGCCCTTCCGCGCCGGGACACTCACTACCATGGCCGTGGTACATACCTCCTCCGGCCTCGACCTGCTGCGCATCTCCGATCTGCCCTGCGACAACCGGCCTGCCGGCCGTGCCTGTATCCGGGCCGTCAATTTGTGCTACGGCAGCCCCGCCCTGGACGTTTTTCTGGACGACGGTCGTCTGGTCTTTTCCGACGTAGGCTATAAAGACGTCACCGCCTTCCGCCAGGCCCGCCCCCGGGAATACGGCTTTTCCATCCTGCAGGCCGCCTGGCTGCCCACGCCCTCCCCCACTGACATTGAGACGGTGGGCGATCTGCCCGCCTTGGCCCCGTACGGCGATTCGTCCGACTACGGCGGCGCGCGTCCGCTGGCCTCCTTCTACCTGGAGGCCAAGGCCGACGGCATTTACTCTCTCTATCTGTTGGGCCGCTGGGACGGCGCCCCGCCTTTGCAGGTCCGGGTCGTGGAGAGCCTCTGAGCCCACACGCAAAAACACGGACGGCTTTGCCGTCCGTGTTTTTCAGTCCGCACCGTCCCCCTCAGGTCTCCGCCTGGGGCTCCGCCAACGCCAGTCCCGCAATCTCATCCACAGGCAGGGAAAACAGGATGCCCCGCGCCTCGGTGTTGATTCCGGCGGTCTTGCTCACCCGTTCCATCACCCGCTGCCGGATGGAGCGGGGAACCAAAATCGTCACAATTTCCTTCTCCGGGCGGACCGTCCCCTCCCCGGACTGCCCGTCCTCCTCATAGCCCAGCCTGCGGGCGTGCAGGACGGTGCCGCCTCTGGCTCCCGCCGCCTGAGCGGCCTCCATCACCAGGTCGGTGCAGCCGTGGTTCACCACCACCACCACCAGGTCGTTTTTTCCTTTTTCTGTCACGGACGTTCCCTCCTGTTCCGTGTCCCAACTCTTCCGGGCCGCCGGGCGATTGAGAATTTTTGACACCACGCCGCTGACGCTGGACAGCGGCATGGTAAAAATGATCCCCCTTCCAGGGTTTGACAACTGGAGCCTTTCCGCCGCCTTGACCAGCAGCCCGTGGGCCGCGGGCTCGGGGACGGCGGTGAGGAGCACGTCCTTCTGGGTCTCCCCCAGGCCCAGATAATCCAGAATGTCAGAATTGGCCGTGCCGTGGCCCAGACAGGCGTAGTGGAAAGGCAGACCGGCGGATTTGAACAGGTCCACGGCCTTGGTACCCCGTCCCCGGTCCACGATGGTCACCATCAGCTTGATCACAGCGTCACCCATCGACCTCGTCCTCCTCTGTATAGCTTATGATCTCGTCCGCGCCCTCCGCCAGAGCCAGCTCCAGCTCCTCCGGGCCGTGGGCGATCCGCCACTGGTAGACCAGACCCAGGACCTGGATGGCGATGAGCGGCGTCATGGCCACCATGGCAACCACGCCGAAGGCGTCAGTGAGCACGTTGCCTCCCAGCGCCTCACAGGCTCCCATGGTAAAGGGCAGCAGGAAGGTGGCCGTCATGGGCCCGGAGGCCACGCCGCCGGAGTCGAAGGCGATAGCGGTGAACACCTTGGGCACCTTGAAGCTGAGGCCCAAAGCGATGGCGTAGCCCGGCACCAGCAGCCATAGAATGGAGACGCCGGTCAGCACCCGCGTGAGTGCCAGGCCCAGGGCCACAGCCACACCCAGGGAGAGTGCCAGCCCCATGGCCTTCTGCGGGATGGCGCCGCCCGTCAGATCCTCCACCTGCTGGTTGAGAACATGGACGGCGGGCTCGGCCGCCACGATGAAATAGCCCACCGCCATACCGATGGGGGTCAGTACCCAGCGGTATGGCAGCCCAGCGATCTGAGCCCCCAGGAAGTACCCGGCAGGCATGAAACCCACGTTTACGCCGGTGAGGAACAGCACCAGCCCCACATATGTATAGAGCATGCCCACCACGATCTTGATAACCGTCTTACGCTTGAGCCGGAGACAGACGATCTGGAACAGGGTGAAAAAGGCCACAATGGGCAGCAGGCCCAGTGCCACCTCCCGGATGTAGGCGGGGAAACCGGCGGCAAAATACTGTCCCACATCGGCGGTGGTCTCCAGATCCGGGATGGAGAACGGGGTATAGCTGAGCTCTGAAGTGCTGTAGCACAGACCCAGCACCATGACGGCCAGGATGGGGCCGATGCTGCACAGAGCCACCACACCGAAGCTGTCCTCCTCCGAGCGGTGACCGGCATGCAGCGAGGTCAGGCCGGCACCCAATGCCATGATGAACGGCACCGTGATGGGCCCTGTGGTGACACCGCCGGAGTCGAAGGCCACCGCCAGGAACTCCTTGGGCACCAGGAAGGCCATCAAAAAGACCGCCCCGTACAGGCTGATGAGCAGCTTATTGAGGGACCAGCCAAACTTGGCCCGCAGCGCGGCCACCGCCAGGAAAACACCCACCCCCACCGCCACGGTGAGGATGATGATCCGATCCGGTACGGCTGGGACCTGGCGGGCCAGCACCGTCAGGTCCGGCTCGGCAATGGTGACGAACACGCCGATGACAAAGCACAGCGGCACAATCTTCCAGGGCCTCTTCCCCCTGGAGATCTGGCTGCCGATCCCATCTCCAATGGGCATCATGGCCAGGTCCACGCCCAATGAGAAGAGACCAACGCCTACGATGAGGAGCAGGGCTCCCACCAGAAAGAGCATCAGCGAGGACACCGGCATGGGCGCCATCGTGAAGCTGAGCAGCAGCACGATGGCCGTGATCGGCACGACTGAGGACAGGGCCTCCTCTATTTTTTCCTTGAGCCTCTTATTCATTGACGCCTCCTTTGCTAAAAAATATTTTGTCTTCGATTTATTTTACCATAGCAGGTTTTTTTCTGTAAATCTTTACCGTGTAAATTTTGTGTAAAGAATGCAGGGCCAGTAAAACCGGCCCTGCGTTTCCCCTAAAAATGTTTTGTTTTCCGCCCTATTCAGCCTTTTCTCGATCCTCTTGGATCAGCCGCTTCAGCGCGCCGATGCCCACCTCGATGGCGGCGGACAGGTCGTGGCTCTCGGTCTGTTCCAGACCGGCGGCCTCCCGCTCCTGATTCCAGATCACGTGGAAGCAGGAGCCGCAGCGCACGCCCAGAGCGGCGGCGCAGCAGAACAGGGCGGCGGACTCCATTTCAGAGGCCAGGACCCCCAGGCGCTTCCACGCCTCCCACTTGGCCAGCAGCTCATCGCTCACCGGCATCCGCTTCGGGTCGTGCTGGCCGTAAAAGGAATCCTTGCACTGCACTACCCCGGCGTGCCAGGGCTTGCCCAGCGCCTTGGCCGAGGCCACCAGGGCCTCCTGGACGTGGTAGTCGGACACGGCGGGGAATTCGATGGGGGCGTATTCCCGGCTGGCACCCTCATGGCGCACGGCGCCGGTGGCGATGACCACGTCGTCGCTCTTGACCTGCAGGGCGATGCCGCCGCAGGTGCCCACCCGGATAAAGGTGTCTGCCCCGATGGCGGCAAGCTCCTCCATGGCGATGACGGCGGAGGGCCCGCCGATACCGGTGGAGCACACGGAGACTTTCTCCCCCAGCAGCTTGCCGGAATAGGTGGTGTATTCCCGATTGGACTGGACCTTCACCGGGTCGTCAAAATAGGCCGCGATTTTTTCACAGCGGCCCGGGTCGCCGGGCAGGATGCAGTACCGGCCCACGTCCCCCGGGGCACATTTGATATGAAACTGCCGCTCATGCTGGTGCATGGACTCACCTCCAAAATCTGCGGCTGTGCCGCTCTGCGGTTGATTCTGTGTGTTTATTATAGCGTTTTTCCCTGCGCTTTGCAAGGTCTCCGCCGCTTGAAGCGGGCGTCCCCGGCCGGTACTGGCCGGGGACGGATCGAATGCATTTGGGTCAGGCGGCCGGGATATACGGCTCGCTGTCGTCCGGCCCCTCCGGCGGCGCCGGCTCTTCGGTGGGGTCATCCGCAGGCGGCGCTGTCTCGCTGCCGCCCCCCTCACCGGAGCTGGCCTCCGTCCAGCCCTCAGGCCAGGTGGCGGGGTCATACGGGTTGAATTTCTCCCATTCCTCCACCGTGGGATAATCCTCCGGGCCCGGCCAGGTGGCGGGATCTCTCGGGTCCACCACCTGGGGCGTCTCGGGCGCCACAGGCACGGTGGTGTGCAGATCACAGTAGGCCGCCTCGCCCAGATTGTCCAGATACTCCTTCAGGAAGATGTTGTCCGACACGCTGACCGCGCCAATCCCAGCCGCATTCAGATTTTCCAGCCGCGGGAAGTCCACCACCGACACCTCCATCCGGCTCTCCTCCGGGCAGTAAGGGCCTGCCAGATGGAACACGCCGGTGGAATTGCCCTCTGCGTCCTTAATGGGGGAGTGGGAGCAGATGGTGATGGGGACGTGGTAGGTGCAGAACTCAGCCGGGGCGTCTCCGGCGGCCAGAGTCACGCTGACCACCCGGTCGCCCTGTCCGGTAACGGTACGGATGTCCTTGTTGCAGTATTCCGTAGCCAGCATACCGCTGTCCCTGCAGAGCTGTACCGTCACGGTCTGCACGCTCTCCGGCCTGGTAAAGCTCTTGTTCTCCAGACCCTCGTGGAGCTGGCTCATCACCTTGCGCCACAGGCCGATGGAGGGGTTGTTCAGGGAAGAGCCCAGCCGCTCCTGCTGGTCGTAGCCCGTCCACACCACAGCCGTGTAGTAGGGCGTATAGCCGGCGAACCACAGGTCCTTCCGGCTGGAGGTGGTTCCGGTCTTACCCGCCATGGACATGCCGTCGAACCGGCCGCTGGAGCCGGTGCCGCCGGAGGTCATGACGCTCTGAAGCATGGTGTTCATATACCACGCGGTGGATTCCTTGAGCACCGTATGGGTCTCCGGCTGATTGTCCAGCAGGACCTCGCCGTTGGAATCCAACACCTTGGTGTAAGTGCGGGACTCAATATACACGCCGTTCCGGGGGAAGGTGGAGTAGGCGGCCGCCATCTCCCGGACCGTCACGCCGTTGGTCAGGCCGCCCAGGGCCAGGGGGGCGATGTCGATGTCGGAGTAGGTCTGGCCGTTGATCTCCTTGGACTCCACCAAAGTGGTGATGCCGAAGCCGTTCTCGCCAGTCAGGTACTGATAGGCCAGCTCCGGGGAGCTGTAGTTGGCCATGATCTTGACCGCCACGGTGTTGACCGAGCGCTTGAGGGCGTCGGACACCATAGTCAGACCCCGGTAGCCGGCGGGCGTGTTGATGGGCCAGCCGCCCGCCCTGCTGTTGTTGTACGGCGAGTCGTCAATGACGGTAGCGGGGGTAATCAAACCCATATCGATGGCCGGACCGTAGACCGACAGGGGCTTGATGGAGGAGCCGGAAGGCCGGACCGCCTGGGTCGCCCGGTTAAAGATCAGGCTGCTCTCCTTCTCCCCCATGCCGCCGGATAGGGCGGCCACATTTCCGGTGGCGTTGTCGATCACCACAATGGCAGACTGGAGCTGCTGCCCGTCGTTGGAGATATAGGGCAGGTTGTCCAGGTTTTCATACACGCTGTCCACCGCGGCCTGGGCCTGGGGATTAAAGGTGGTATACACCGACAGGCCGCCGCTATAGAACATCTGTTTGACGTACTCCTCCGACCAGCCGTTGCCGCTGTCCACCAGATCCTGGATCACGTCCCGGATCACCTGGTCTTGGAACCAGGTATAGACCACCTTGGGCTTGCTGGTATCCTCGCCTCGGACAAAGACCAGCTCCTGGGCCACCGCCGCGTCGTACTCCTCCTGGTTGATGTAGCCCTGGTCCAGCATCTGATAGAGGATATTCTCCTGGCGGTTCTTGTTGCGCTGGACGTTGGTCACCTTTTCCCCCGTCTCCGGGTCGGTGATGGTCAGGTCCAGGTAGGGGTCATAGATGGAGGGGTTGTTGGTGATACCGATCAGGCTGGCGCACTCAGCCAGCGTCAGCTCGGAGACGTCCTTGCCGAAATACTCATAGGAGGCTGTGTAGACGCCCCGGCAGTTCTCTCCCAGATAGATATAGTTCAGGTACCACTCCAGCGTGTCCTCCTTGGAGTGGTTGCGGTCAAAATCCAGCGCCCGGAAAATCTCCAGGATCTTCCGCTTCACCGTCACCTCATCCTGCTCGGTCACGTTTTTGATGAGCTGCTGGGTGATGGTGGAGCCGCCCTGGATGTCGCCGCCGGTGAACATGGTGAGCACACCTCTGGCGGTCCGGAGCCAGTCCACGCCGTGGTGGTCGTAAAACCGCTTGTCCTCAATGGCCACTGCCGCATGGACCAGGTTTTCCGGGATATCTGCATAGGTCACCCATTTGCGGTTCTCGTCCCCGTGGACGGTCAGCCACTCCACGTCCGCTCCCGTGTCAGGATCGGTGTAATAAATGGTGGTGGACAGGTCCACGGAAAACTTGGTCAGGTCCAGCGGCGCCTGCGGCATGATGACGGTCTTGATATAGACGGCCGCAAAACAGGCCAGGATGGCGCCGGTGGTGATACCGATGAGCAATAGCGTGCCCAGTACCTTCAGGATATTCAGGGCGATCTCCGCTCCGGCGGCGCGTTTCCTTCGCCTCCGCCCGGGACTTGAATGCTGCGGCGTGTGGTTCGTCTCTGCCAAATCGATAACCTCCGTTCCCGGCGGTGCGCCGCCGTACGGTCCTATACATACGTTCTCTGTCCGGCCCGTGCAGACCCGCGGTCCGCCGTACAGCCGTTTTGCCCGAATGGGGGCATATAAGCATTCCGCCGCGGCGGAATCTTTTTCCGCCACGGCGGAGCCCGCGTTGATGGCGCGGACCTTGCCGTTATTATAGCATATTTTGTTGATTTGTCCACCCTAAAAAATTCCATTTTCTGGGGCAGGCACCGCCGGGTCGGAAAATTTGGTATGTCCCCCACTTGCATTTTTTCCGTCTCCGGGGTAGAATAAGGTCAGGAACAGAAGGGACGGTGCCACCATGAGCGACGAGTACGGCGGCAATTTCATCACCCTCACTGATGAGGACGGACACGAGATCGAATTGGAGCATTTGGACACGATCGAGTTCAACGGCTGCGTCTACATGGCCTTCTTCCCCGCCGAGTACGCGGACGAAAACGGCCAGCCGCCCGCCGATGAGGAAGAGGAAGCCGGCCTTATCATCTTGAAGGTGGTCTCCGTGGACGGCGAGGAACAGCTCTCCACCTTGGACAGCGAGGAAGAACTGGAGGCCGTCTACCAGCAGTTCATGGAGGAACTGTTTGAGGACGAGGACGAATAAGGGCGTTCAGACGCAGATCACTCCTGCTCGGTGCGTGATGGTTTCTTTTTAAACCCACATCTCTGAAACGGGACGCCCCCCTCGCACCGTGGCTTGCAGGCCTCCCGGCACAGGCTTCGCCTGCGCTGGAAGTTGGAAGCAGTAAAGCGGCGCGGAGGCGACCCACCTGCCATTGCGTGCAGGTTTTAATCAGGGCCACACGGCCAGAGCGGGAGCTTTTTTTCTTTTCTCCGTCTTTATCCATGGACGATAAAGGCGGATTTTTGTTGCCCAAACGGGAAAAGATATTTTGAACGTTCTGTAAAATATCGGCGTTCCCTCCGCCCAGGGCGTGTTTTTAGACTTGAAAGCCATGTCCATATCCTGTATAATGCACTGATGTGTACCGAACAACAACGAGAGGACTGAAATACATGAGCGCATCCAGAGAAAAAAAGCAGCGTCAGGGCGACGGTCTCGGCGAGAAGCAGCGCCGCCAGGCGGAGGAGGCCCAGAAGGCCCGCAGCAAGAAGATCCTCTACACCGTCATCGGCATTGTCTGCGCCGTCCTGGTCATCGCGCTGCTGGTTTGGAATTCGAACTTCTTCCAGCGGCGCACCGCAGCCGCCACCGTGGGCGACAGGCAGTACACCGTCGGTGACGTGGCCTTCTACTACTACAACGCCAAGCAGACCATCCGCAGCTACGCCAACTACGGCCTGGTCACCTACAGCACCTCCCTGGCCGACGACCAGCAGACCATCGACGAGAACACCGCCCAAAACCTGAGCCTCTATCTGGGACTCACCGCCGAGGCTGGGCAGACCTACGCCCAGGTCTTCCAGGACCGGGCTCTGGAGGCCCTGCAGAACGAGGCCCTGCTGTGCGACGCCGCCGCCGAGGCCGGCTATGCCCTCTCCGACGCGGGAAAGCAGAGCGTCGAGGCGTCCGTCACCAGCTACAAGCAGTCCGCCACCGATTACGGCTATACGCTGGCCGCCTATCTGCGGGCGGTCTACGGCCCCTATATGACCGAAAGCACCTTCCGCGAGCATCTCACCAACTCCACCCTGGCCAGTGAGTACGCCCAGCACTATCAGGATAGTCTCGCCTACTCTGATGAGGACCTGACCGCCTACTACCAGGAGCACGCCGATACCATAGATACCTTCGACTTCCGGGCCTTCTATATCAGCGGCGCCCCCGCCGTCAAGACGGACGCGGACGGCAACACCGTGGAGGCTACCGACGAGGAGAAGGCCGCCTCCATGGGCCTGGCCAAGACGCAAGCCGACGCCATGCTGCGCCGGCTCCAGGACGGCGAGGCGTTCAATGCCGCCGCCAAGGACTACGCCGCCGAGGACGCCAAGGCCAGCTATGACGACCCCGACTACAACCGGCAGACCCGGCTGGGCAGCGCCGTCGCCTCCTATGACTACGCCGAATGGCTGACCGACTCCGCCCGTAAGGACGGCGACGTCACCGTGGTGGAGAGCAGCAGCGGCTACTATGTGCTCCAGTTCCACGGCCGCTGGCTGGATGATACAACCCACTATTCCGCCGATATCCGCCATATCCTGGTCATGGCCGAGACCGGTGAGCCCGTCCAGAACGAGGACGGCACCACCACCACGCCCGAGCCCACCGAGGAGCAGTACGCCGCCGCCAAGGCCAAGATCGAGTCGATCCAGGCCGAGTTCGAGGCCGGCGACCGGACGGCCGACTCCTTCGCTAAGCTGGCGGAGGCCTATTCCGAGGACCCCGGCTCCAACACCAACGGCGGCTACTACGAGGTGGCCCAGTCCACCAGCTTCTTCGCCGACTTCAAAAACTGGTGCCTGGATGAGAGCCGCCAGAACGGCGATCTGGGCGTTATCCAGAACACCCAGAGCAGCCAGTGGGGCTATCACCTGATCTACTTCCAGGATTGGGGCCCCCTGGTCTGGAAGAACACCGTCCAGTCCGCCCTGTCCAGCGCCGACACCAATGCGTGGATCGAGAGCCGGATGCCCTCCTACCCCGCCGCCGCGGTGGAAAAGGGCATGGCCAAGGTCATCGGTTAACTCCCATACCGCGGTTCCCGCAGAGGTGTCAGCCTCTGCGGGAACTTTTATCCTGGAGGCGATCTTATGTCGGAACAGTTTCTCCGGGCCGAGATGCTGCTGGGCCCCGAAGCCATGTCGGTTCTGGCCGGCGCCCATGTGGCTGTGCTGGGCCTGGGCGGCGTGGGCAGCTGGTGCGCTGAGGCACTGGCCCGCACCGGCGTGGGGGCCCTCACTCTGGCCGACCACGACACGGTGGGGCTCTCCAACCTGAACCGTCAGGCCGAGGCGCTCCACTCCACCCTGGATCAGCCCAAAGCCCAGGCCATGGCCGCCCGGGTCCGGGACGTCAACCCCGCGTGCCGGGTCACTCCCCTCTCCTTCCGCTATTCCGCCGAGAGCCGGGAGGAATTTTTCGCAGGGCAGTTTGACTATATCGTGGACGCCATCGACCTGGTATCCTGCAAGCTGGACCTGATCCAGACCGCTCTGGAGCGGCAGATTCCCATCCTCTCCGCCTTGGGCACCGGCAACAAGCTGGACGCCTCTCTGCTCCGGGTCAGCGATATTGAAAAGACCGAGGGCTGCCCGCTGGCCCGGGTAGTCCGCAGAGAGCTGCGCCGGCGGGGCATCCGCCACCACAAGGTGGTCTGGTCCCCGGAGGAGGCCCGCAGGACCGCTCAGCCGGAGTCCCCGCCCCCCGGCCGCCGCAGCGTCCCGGCCAGCGTGGTGTGGGTCCCTGCCACCGCCGGGCTGCTGCTGGCCGGCGAGGTGGTCAAGGATCTGACCGGCATCCGGTAATAGCCGTCTTCTTCCTGTGCAGGGAATAAAATATCCCCCCGCCGGCAAACTAAGGCCCATGGGGGGATGGTTTTTATGAAACAGAAACGAGCCTGGCTGGCTCCCGCGGTAGCGGGCGGGCTGGCCGGCATCGCCAACGGCTTTTTCGGAGGCGGAGGCGGCATGGTGCTGGTCCCCCTGCTCACCCGGCGGTGTGGGCTGGACCAGCGGCGGGCCTTTGCCACCTCGGTGGCTGTCATCCTGCCGCTGTGCCTTCTGTCCTCCATCATCTACTTTTTTCGGGGCGGACTGGACCTGACGGCCGCGCTCCCCTATCTGGCGGGCGGTCTCATCGGCGGCTGGGCAGGCGGTAAGCTGTTCCGCCGGATCAACATGACCTGGCTGCGCCGGGCCTTCGCCCTGCTCATCCTCTACGGCGGCGCAAAGTCGCTGTTCGGCCTGTGAGCTGGCTCGTCCCGGTCCTGGCCGGCGCCGCCACCGGCGTCCTCTCCGGCTTCGGCGTGGGAGGCGGCACCCTGCTGCTGATCTACATGACCGCCTTTGCCGGGGTGGAGCAGCATCTGGCCCAGGGTATCAATCTGCTCTACTTCCTCCCTACCGCCGCCACCGCGCTGCCCGCCCACCTAAAAAACGGTTACGTGGACAAGTCCTCCGCCCTCCCCGCCATCGCGGCTGGGCTGGCCGGCACCGCCCTGGCCGCCTGGGTGGCCACCGCCCTGGACGTGACCCTGCTCCGGCGCTTTTTCGGGGCCTTCCTGCTCTATATCGGCGTGACGGAACTGTTCCGGAGGGCTCCAAAGGAGTCCGGTTCCGGCGGTCCCGGGCCCGGCTCCGGGGCAAAGCCCCCTCCAGAATCGGCGTAGCGCCGCCGCTCAACGCGGATGCAGCCGTCACTCCCGGGTCTCTATCCGCTTTCTGGTCAAATACCCCTCCAGAATCAGCGCAGCCGCCACCGCGTCCACGTTTTTTTTGTGGCTCTTCATCTTCTTCCCGCCGGCATGGAGGATGGCGTGAGCCTCAATGGTGGTGAGGCGCTCATCCCAGAGCACCGGCGTCAGTCCCGACGCCCCGGCCACCCGCCCGGCAAAGGCCCGATACCGCTCCGCCCGCGGGCCCTCGGTGCCGTCCATGTTCCTTGGAAAGCCCAGGACCAGCTCCTCCACGCCGTGCGTCCGGACCAGCCGTGCAATCTCCTCCGCCACAATCTCCGGCCTGCGGCTTTGGATCACCGCGGTGTACCCTGCCAGCTGGCCGGTCGCATCTGAAATGGCGATGCCCGTTCGGGCGTCGCCGTAGTCGATTGCCATGATACGCATCATTTCACTCCTTTTGCCTCCATTATCATGGCAAATACCCGGATTGTCAATGAAAATTCCCCTTGACCTTTTCCGTCAGATATGGTATTCTAATTTTACCTATGAAAAAGGGCTCTTTTTTTGTGCGCATTTTTACGGTGTATGCGGGCAAAACCCTTCCCCGCCCCAGGCGGACATAGGGAGGCAGACGCTGCCGAATCCTCACCGTAACGTCTCGGCGCCTATGCGCGCCTTACGTTGCTGGATTCGGCAGACAAGGCCGGGTCCGGCGTTTTTTATGGCCGGAAGCGGTCATATATTAAAGGAGGTGCCGAAACATGGCAAAGGCCGGCGCGCGGGTGAAGATCACCCTGAGATGCTCCGAGTGCAAGCAGCGCAACTATGTCACCAACAAGAACAAGAAGAATACCCCCGACCGTCTGGAGAGGAACAAGTACTGCCCCTTCTGCAGAAAGCACACGCTCCACACCGAGACTAAGTGATGAGCTTGCGGAAGTGTCACAAGAAAGAAGGGTGTAACGGAATGTCTGAGAACGAGAAGATCGAAAAGGCCACGACGGACGAGGAACTGAAGACCGCGCCCAGCAAGCCTGCGAAGGCTCAGAAGGACAAGAAGGACGATAAAAAGTCCAAGCCCGGCATCTTTCAGCGCATCGGGCGCTGGTTCCGCGAGATGAAGAGCGAACTGAAAAAAGTCGTTTGGCCCAGCGGCAAGCAGACCGTGAACAACACCGTCACCGTCATCGTATGTGTGATCGTGGTGGGCGCCTGCATCTGGATTTTTGACGGCTTGGCCGGCGCCATCGTGCGTGCGCTGCTGGCTCTGGCCGGCAAGGCCTAGGGAGCGGGTCATGGCTGATAGCGCGAAGTGGTATGTGGTCCATACCTATTCCGGTTATGAGAACACGGTCAAGGCCACCATTGAAAAGCACGTGGAAAACCGCAACATGCATGATCTCATCGACGAGGTGAAGATCCCCCTGGAGACCGTCACCGAGATTACCGACAACGGCCCCAAGGTCGTGGAGCGCAAGGTGTTTCCCGGCTATGTGCTGGTCAAGATGATCATGACCGACGAGTCCTGGCATCTGGTCCGCAACGTCCGCGGCGTTACCGGCTTTGTGGGCTCCGGCACCAAGGCCATCCCCCTCACCGAGGACGAGATTTCCGCCTTGGGAGTGGAAAAACGCGAGGTGGTGGTCGCCTATGCGGCCGGCGATACCGTCAAGATCACCGACGGCGCCCTGGAGTCCTTCCTGGGTACCGTGGAGGAGATCGATCTGGACCGCAGCAAGGTCCGCGTGGTCGTATCCATGTTCGGCCGGGAGACTCCGGTAGAGCTGGAGCTGGACCAGGTGGAGCCCGTCCAAAGCTGAAACCGGGCGCTTGCGCGCCCTTCCCCCGCACGTGGGAGGAATCCGCACCGGATTCCGTCCGACCACATTTATTCGTAGGAGGTGCTCATTGTGGCACAGAAAGTAACTGGTTACGTAAAACTGCAGATTCCGGCCGGCAAGGCGACTCCCGCTCCTCCCGTCGGTCCCGCCCTGGGCCAGCACGGCGTAAACATCGCCGCCTTTACCAAGGAGTTCAACGAGCGGACCAAGAATGACGTGGGCCTCATCATCCCCGTGGTCATCACCGTCTATGCCGACCGTTCCTTTACCTTCATCACCAAGACCCCTCCCGCCGCCGTGCTCATCAAGAAGGCGTGCAACATCGAGTCTGGCTCCGGCGTCCCCAACAAGACCAAGGTCGCCACCATCAGCAAGGAGGACGTGCGCAAGATCG
>CABUJV010000042.1 GCA_902492005.1 uncultured Eubacteriales bacterium | reverse complement strand
ACGATCCAGCGGCGGAAAAACTTACAGGACCATCTGAAAAAAGCGCAGGATCAGCCGGGCCCCATAGACCAGGATGACCAGGCCGCAGACCACGTTGATGCCTCGGAGGACCTTGTCGCTGAACCGGGCGGAGAAGCAGGAGATGAGAATGGTTACGCCAAAGAACCACAGAAAGGAGGCGGAGGAGGAGCCCAGAATGAGCTGGGTGCTCACTCCGCCGGGATTGCCCGCCCGGAAGCCGCCGAAGAGCATGGTGCCGTCGATGATGGCCTGGGGATTGCACCAGGTGACCACAAAGGCCCTAGCCGCTGCCTTGGGCAGGGGCAGGGCGTTCTCTCCTCTGGCGTGGAGGACGGGCTTTTCCCGCAGCAGCCCCACGCCGATCCACATCACCACGGCTCCGCCGGCCAGCAGCACCACGCGCTGGAGCCAGGCGAAGCGCTCCATCAGGGCTCCTACGCCGAAGAAGCAGGCCAGAGCCAGCGTGACGTCAAAAAAGACGACGATCAGGGCGGTCAGCAATGCCCGCCGCCGGGGCTGGGTCAGGGCGGCGTTGATGACGAACAGATTCTGCATCCCGATGGGGGCCACGTAGGCCAGACCGATGGTCAGACCCTGCAAGAAGGGGGGCATGGCGATTCCTCCTGAAAAAGACTTTCCTTTTGAATGGCGGCCTGGTATGATAATAGCACGGCTGGGGGAAAAAACAAGAACGCAGAATTTCCGTACCAGGTAAGGAGGAACTGACCATGGAGCGCCCCGGACATGAGAATTGTCCCTGCATGGAGACCTGTCCCCTGAACCGGGCCCTGGGCCTCATTGGCGGAAGGTGGAAGATGCAGATCCTGTGCGCGCTGTCCAACAACGGCCCCACCCGCTACAACCGGCTGAAAAAGACGTTGGACGGGGTGTCCAACACGGTGCTGGCCAACGCCCTGCGGGAGCTGGAGGAGGACGGCTTGGTGCTCCGGCGGGTGTATTTGGAGGCGCCGGTGCGGGTGGAGTATGAGATCACCGAGCCCTGCCGCACCCTCATCCCCATCCTGGACCGGCTGGGGGACTGGAGCATGGGCCTGTGATTGACAGGGCCTTTTCGAAGCAGACCAGCACCTCGTCGATGACCCCCTCGAAATGGAAACCGGCGCTGCCCGCCAGGCGGTAGCCCAGCCTGGGGTAGAAGGCGATGGCGGGGAGGTTGCCCTCATAGGTGTCCAAGCGGATGGTCCGGCACCCCTTGCCCACCGCCAGACCCTCGGCAAAGGCTGCAAAGGTCCGGCCCAGGCCCCTGCCCGCGATGACCGGATGGACCACCAGGGTGTGGATGACCAGTACCTCCCGGGGTTTGGCCGGGATGGTCCAGGGGATCTTGGCATATTCGTCGGGCTGCACCTGGTTGAGATTGGCGGCGGCGGCCACCTCGCCGCCCCGCACGTCCACATAGAGCGTCCCCGCCGCCAACGCCTTCTCGGCGGTGGCCCGGGTGGGGTAGAGGCCCCGCTGCCAGTTGGTATAGCGATGTCCCGTGCGCCCCTCCCGGCGGAGAATGGCCTCATAGATGTCCGCAACGCCGTCCAGATCGGCGGCGGTCGCTTTGCGTATCATGGCTTACACGTCCTTTCCCGTTCAGTATAGAGAAGCCACCCCAAAATAGCAAGGAGTATCGATATGGCAAAAACGCTGGTATTGGCGGAAAAGCCCTCGGTGGGCAAGGAGATCGCCCGGGTGCTGGGCTGCAGGCACGACCTGGACGGCGGCCTGGAGGGGGAGCGGTATGTCGTCACCTGGGCCCTGGGCCACCTGGTGGAGCTGGCGCCCCCGGAGGACTACGACAAAACCTGGGCCAAGTGGGACCTGCTGACCCTGCCCATGCTGCCGGAGAAGATGAAGACCGTGGTCATCAAGGAGTCCGGCCGTCAGTTCCGGGCGGTCCAGGCCCTGATGCGCCGGGGAGACGTGTCCGACCTGGTCATCGCCACCGACTCCGGCCGGGAGGGGGAGCTGGTGGCCCGGTGGATCATGGAGAAGGCGGGCTGGAAAAAGCCCGCCAAGCGGCTGTGGATCTCCTCCCAGACCGACAAGGCTATCCGCGAGGGCTTCCAGAACCTGCGCCCCGCCCAGGCGTATGACGATCTGTACCACTCCGCCCGGGCCCGCAGCGAGGCCGACTGGCTGGTGGGCCTCAACGTCACCCGGGCCCTCACCTGCAAGTACGGGGCCCAGCTCTCTGCCGGGCGGGTCCAGACTCCGACCCTGGCCCTCATTGTGGACCGGGAGGAAGAGATCCGCCGGTTCGTGCCCAAGGAGTTTTACACCCTCCAGGTGAAATGCCAGGGCTTTGCCGCCACTTGGCGGGACAAAAACGGCCAGGCCCGCACCTTCGACCGGGACCAGGCGGAGCGGCTGGCCGCCGCCCTTGGGGGCAAGACCGGGGTGCTCACCGAGGTCAGGCGCACCTACCGGCAGACCCCGCCGCCGGCGGCCTACGATCTCACCGAGCTCCAGCGGGACGCCAACAGGAAATACGCTTACTCCGCCAAGGAGACCCTCTCCCTGATGCAGTCCCTCTACGAGCGGCACAAGCTGCTGACCTATCCCCGCACCGACTCCCGGTATATCTCCGACGACGTGACGGCCACCCTGCCCGAGCGGCTCAAGAGCGTCATGGTGGACGAGTACCGGGACCTTGCCCGGGACATCCTCATGAAGCGGCCCCTCCAAACCCGTTTTTTGGTCAACAGCGCCAAGGTTACCGACCACCACGCCATTCTCCCCACCGAGGAGCAGCCCGACCTGTACCGGCTCACCGGGCCGGAGCGGAACATCTACGATCTGGTGGTGCGGCGGTTCCTAGCGGTGCTGCTGCCTCCCTGCGAGTACGAGGAGACCAGGCTCACCCTCACCGTGGACGGCCAGACCTTTACTGCACGGGGCAAGATCATGAAGGAGCCGGGCTGGCGGCAGGCGTACAGCCGCTTCACGCTGGAGGAGGACGAAGAGACCGACGAGGACGAGCGGGAGCAGAGCCTGCCCGCCATCCGGCAGGGGGACCGGGTGCAGATTCTCAGCGCCCGGGTCAATACCGGAAGGACCACGCCCCCCAAACGGTACACCGAGGCCACCCTTCTCACCGCCATGGAGCATCCCCGGGCCCAGGTGCAGGACCGGGAGCAGTCGAAAATTTTGGAGGAGACCGGCGGCCTGGGCACCCCCGCCACCCGGGCGGACATCATCGAGAAGCTCTTCTCCGCCTTCTACGTGGAGCGGCGGGGCAAGGAGCTGGCCCCCACCTCCAAAGGGCGGCAGGTAGTGGAGCTGGCCCCGCCCGACCTGCGCTCGGCGGCGCTGACCGCCCAGTGGGAAAAACGGCTGGGGGACATCGCCCAGGGCCGGGAGCAGGAGCAGCGGTTCGTGGGGGAGATGCGGCGGTACGCCGCCCGGCTGGTGAGCGAGGTGAAGGCCAGCGACGCCGTCTACCGGCACGACAACGTGGCCCGGGAGAAGTGCCCGGACTGCGGAAAGTTTCTGCTGGCCGTCCAGGGCAAGCGGGGCAAGCTGCTGGTCTGCCCCGACCGGGAGTGCGGCTACCGCCGGAGCGTCACCCAGACCACCAATGCCCGCTGCCCCAACTGCCACAAGAAGATGGAGCTGCGGGGCGAGGGAGAGGGCCGGTTCTTTGCCTGCGTGTGCGGCTACCGGGAGAAGCTGTCCGACTTCAAGAAGCGGCGGGAGACCGGCGCGGCGGGCAAACGGGACGTGCAGCGGTATCTGGCCGGCCAGCAGGAGGAAAAGGGCGTGTCCCCCATGGCCGAGCAGCTCAAAAAGTGGCTGGAACAACATCAAAAATAAAAGAAGGAGGCCGGTTTTCCGGTCTCCTTCCTTTGCGGCCGCGTCAGCCGCGCTTTTCCAGCAGTTTCTGCTTGATGTCCCAAAGCTTTTGGCTCAGGTCCACATAATAGTTGTGGGGGTTTTCGAACCGCTTTACCTCATCCCACAGCAAATCCACCTGTCCGGCGCACCAGGAGCGCATCTCCTCGATGGTGGGCTGCCGGTAGACCAGCTTGCCCTGCCGGAAGATGGGCACCAGCAGCTCACGGGCGGTGAAGTCGGTGAAGGTCTTGCGCTTCCAGGTGGCCTCCGGGTCAAAGAGCTCCAGGGGTTGGGTGAAGTCGATGACCTCATCGTGGACGCAGATCAGGTCGGCAAAGGCCTTGCCCGTCTCGTTTTCAAAGAGACGGTAGACCTTCTTGAAGTGGGGATTGGTGATCTTGGCGGGGTTTTCGCTGATCTTGATCTTGGGGATGACGGCGCCGTCCGCATCCTCGATTGCAGAGAGCTTATACACCCCGCCGAACACCGGCTCGGACTTGGAGGTGATGAGCCGTTCGCCCACGCCGAAGGAGTCGATCTGGGCTCCCTGGAGCAGCAGGTCCCGGATGATATACTCGTCCAGTGAGTTGGAGGCCACGATCTTGCACTGAGTGAGCCCGGCGGCGTCCAGCATCTGGCGTGCCTTCCGGGACAGATAGGTCAGGTCGCCGGAATCCAGCCGGATGGCGCAGTTGGTGATGCCCTGGGGCAGCAGCACCTCCTGGAACGCCCGGATGGCGTTGGGCACCCCGGACTTGAGCACGTTGTAGGTGTCCACCAGCAGGGTGGCGGAGTGGGGGTAGAGCTGGCAGTAGGTCTTGAAGGCGGTGTACTCGTCTGGGAACATCTGCACCCAGGAGTGGGCCATGGTGCCGCCGGCGGGGGAGCCGTACACCCGGTCGGCCAGGGTGCAGGCGGTGCCGGCACAGCCGGCGATGTAGGAGGCCCGGGCCCCCAGCACGGCGGCGTCCGCCCCCTGGGCCCGGCGGGAGCCGAACTCGGACACGGGACGGCCCTGGGCCGCCCGGACGATGCGGTTGGACTTGGTGGCGATGAGGGACTGGTGGTTCAGAATGAGCAGCACATAGGTCTCGATAAACTGGGCCTGGACGGCGGGGGCCCGGACGGTCATGAAGGGCTCCCCGGGGAAGATGGGCGTACCCTCGGGCACCGCCCAGATGTCGCCGGTGAACCGGAAGCGGCGCAGATAGTCCAGAAACCCCTCGGCAAAGCCGCCCTTGCTGCGCAGGTAATCCAGGTCGTCCTCGCTGAAGCGGAGCTTTTGGATATAGTCGATGACCTGCTCCAGACCGGCAGCGATGGCAAAGCCGCCCCCGTCGGGTACGTCCCGGAAGAAGACGTCAAAATAGCAGATGCGTTTGTCCAGGCCGGTCTGGAAATAGCCATTGCCCATGGTGAGCTCATAGAAGTCGCAGAGCATGGTGTAATTGTCGGTGTGATTCATGTCGGTTACCTCTCTCTCCCCGTGACCGTGACCTGGAGGGCTTCCAGCAGGTCCAGGGCTTTTTCATGGAGCGCCGGATCGGGCCCTCCGGTGCAGCGGGCGTCCACCAGGACCTCTGCCTCCGGCAGGGCGGCCTTCACCACCACAGCGTTGGACAGCACGCAGATGTAGGATACCAGCCCGCACAGCTCCACGGCACCGTAGTCCCGGCCGGACAGCCACTCCCCCAGGTCCAAAGAGGGAAAGGCCGGCTTTTCAAATACCGGGTCGCCGCTCCGGAGAAGCCGGGCCGTCCGGCCATAGAGCATCCAGCCGGGCTTGCCCTTGATGCAGTGGGGCGCCGGGAGCTTTTTCCCCTCCTGGGTCCCGGCGTAGCCGGGGCCATGGGTGTCCAGGGTAAAGGCCACGTCGTCCCCCGCCGCCCGGTAGGCGGCGATCTTATCCGCGATGGGTCCGTCCAGCGCCTCTGCGCCGGGGAAGCCCAGCGCCCCGTCCACAAAGTCTTTTTGGTAGTCCACCACGATGAGCAGCCGCTTCATAGTGTCACCTCTCGGTCAAAATTGAATACATTATATGCGTTTTAGGAAAAAAATGCAAGACCGAAGTGTCAAGACATGTGTCACAGCAGCTTTTCAAAGGCGGGGAAGAGAAGGCTCCGGCCGGGGAGGTGGATGGCCCCCCGCTGGACAAAGCCCCGCTTGCGGAAAAGCGCCTGCATTTTGCTGTTTTTACAGTAGGTGTCGGCGTGAAAGACGGGGATGCCCCGGGCCCGGGCCCAGTCCTCAGCGTATGTCAGCAGGGCGGAGGCCACGCCGCCGCGCTGGAGCGCGGGGTCCACCGCCATCCGGTGGACCACCAGGGCGGGGCCCTCCACGGCCCAGGGCACGCCGGCATAGGCGGCCTCCGGCTCGTCGGTGATGCAGGCGCAGCCCAGCACCTGCCCCTGGACGGAGACGGCGGCCGCCAGCCGGTCCCGCCGGAGGTCCTCTTCGTAGTCGGCGCGGGTGGGGTAATCCTCCCCCCACTGCTCGCTGCCCTCTTCCTGCATTTTTTGCACCGCCCGCCGGACCAGCGCCCAGACGGCGTCCAGGTCCTCAGGCGCGGCGGGGCGCACGATGATCTCTTCCATGGTTTCACCTCAAAGGGAGATAGGATCAAAGAGAAGTATACGCTAAAACCGGGAAAAAGGAAAGACCGAATACAAAACGGGCGCTTGCTGTGCACGCGCCCGTTTTATATAGTATCGCGGGAGAAACGAATGGGGAAGGATGGGAAAAAGAGCCGGGGAACGGCGAGCGAGGCTCGGCGCACACAGGAGGCGGCGGCCGCCGCCTCCACGGCGTCACCGATCAGCACGGTGCCGCCGGGACACCCGGGTCGCGCGGAATGCCAGGACCCCTGAAAGAAAAAATTTTTGTTTCATCTGACGGAACGTCTTGACAGGGGTCTTTCCCAGTGGGTAAAATGAACGGGAGAGGGCGCTGTTTCTAACGAAAGAGACCAAAATTATGAACGACGGCTGGCGCCGGCCCGGGCCGGGAAGCCTGGGGGAACCGGACGATTGGGAAGGGGGAACCGTCATGGCGTCGGATGTGATCCAGTCGGTGGACCGGGCACTTGAGGTCCTGATCTATCTCTACTACGAGGGCAAGGAGACCAGTATCACGAAAATCGCCAACGATATGGGCGTGTATAAGAGCACGGTATTCCGCACGCTGGCCACCCTGGAGACCCGGGGCTTTGTCAAAAAGAACCCTGAAACCGAAAAGTACTGGCTGGGGAGCCGTCTGTTCACGTTGGGCAAGGCGGTGGAGAACAAGATGGGGCTGCAGGAGATCATCCGGCCCTATGCCCGCAAGCTCTACGAGGCCTACCATGAGGTGGTTAATGTTTCCATCCTGGAGCGAAACCCCGGCGATGTGTACCGCAGCGTCATCATCCTGAAGGAGGAGAGCCCCAATCAGGTGCTTACCGTCAATCCCCCCGTTGGCTCCAGCAGCGAGTGCCACTGCTCCTCCGTGGGCAAGTGTCTGCTTGCCTTTGGGGAAAAGATCGACCTGAGCGTTTACGAGAATGTGAGCCTGACTGCCCACACCGCCCACACCATCGCCTCCGCCGACGCGCTGCGGGCCGAGTTGGCCAAAATTCGGGCCGACGGCTATGCCGTGGACCGGGAGGAGCTGGAGATGGGGCTGACGTGCATCGGCGCGCCCATCCTGGATCGGAGCGGCGTGGCCCTGGCGGCCATCTCTCTGTCCGGCCCCACTAGCCGCATGCTAGCGGGCGACCTGGACGAACGGGTGGAGGCTGTGCGGCGGATCGCACGGGAAATTTCCAATGATTTCTAGTTTAACAAAATAAACCTTTGATACCCGTTGTTTGTTCCGTCGCGTGGAATAGAAAGATGATTGTGCGGAACAGTGGCCGGTATTTTGTACAAAAAACGAAGTTGCTTATCTGGTCAGCTACACGATTGCAGACCGGCCCGCTCTGGGCATGGTAATCACCGGATCCTTTCGAGACGCAGGACGATACCACTTCGGAAATGATTCAGCGCCCCAGCTTCCGGCGGTTTTTCCTGTTCACGATCGCCATGGCGGCAGTCGGAAATACGGTCATCCGCTTTGCAAAAGATTTGGCTGTTTCAGTGGGTGCTCCTGCCATCTCTTTCACGTCTGTGGCTGCTTTCTACGGGACCAAGCACTTTGCCATGAATTTTTAGCATGGCAAACACCGTGTTAATTCCAGCTGCCTTTACGGCTGCTCCGGCCTCTGCCCCGGATAGCCGTACAAGCTGTTTGCGGAGCGTGATAGCTTTGAATGATTATTTTGAACAGGTGGACCTGGCTTATCAAACGCTGAAGGGCCCGGCGCTGGAGCGCCGCTTGCGGGAACTGGCGGACCGCTGCCGGGCAGAGTACGGCGGGAGGGACGCCCTCTACGCCTCCATGCTCAATGAACTGGGAAGCTACTACCGGGGCCAGGGCCGGTATGAGGAGTCGGAGCGAACCTTCCGGGAGGCTCTGGAGCTGCTGGCCCAAAGCCGCGGTACTGACAGCCCGGACTATGCCACTGCCCTGAACAACCTCGCCGGGACCCACCGGCTGATGGGTCGGCTGGAGGAGGCAGAGCGGGAGTTTGCCGCCTGCCTGACGCTGTACCGCCAGACACTGGGGGAGGGGCACATCCTGTATGCCGCCGGGCTGAATAATCTGAGCCTGGTCTGCCTGGACCTGGGGGACCTGGAGCGGGCGGCGGAGCTCCAGAGCCGGGCTGCCCGGGTACTGGAGACGATGCCCGACCGCAGAGACGAGCTGGCCTCCGCTCTGTGCAACCTGGGAGAGCTGCGGCGCAGGCAGGGCAGGCCGGAGGAGGCCGAGCATTGCCTGCTCCGGGCGCTGGAGCTCTTCCAGCGGGAGCTGGGCATGGACACGCCCCACTACCATGCCGCGCTCAACGGTTTGGGCGTTCTCTGCTATGAGGAAGGCCGCTATGAGGAGGCCTGCCGCTGGTTCCTGGACGCTGCCGCGGCCGCGGAGAAACTCTACGGCAGTGAGCACCGGGAACAACAGGCCGCCCTCGAGCACCTGTGCATGGCCCGCCGGGCGGCGGAGACCGAGGCATGAAGGGGCTGGAGCTCTCCCAACGCTACTGGAGGGAGGTGGGTCAGCCCGCCTTGGAGCGGGACTGCCCCCAGGTGCTGGAGTCAGCGGCAGTGGGCTTGGTGGGCGAGGGCTCCGAGTGCTTTGGCTATGACGACGCCATCTCCCGGGATCACGACTGGGGCCCCGGCTTTTGCCTCTGGCTGGACCGGGAGGCGATGGCCCGGTGGGGGCGGACGGCGGCGGCAGTGTACGCCGCGCTGCCCCCGGTGTTTCTGGGCTTTCGCCGCCTGCGGCCTGACCCGATGAGCGCCGGGCGGGTGGGAGTGCTGGAGACCGGAGCCTTTTACCGGCGGTTTTTGGGCTTAGCCCGGCCGCCTGAAACGCTGGCGGAGTGGCGGAGCTTGCCGGAGACGGGGCTGGCTGCGGCCACCAACGGCGCGGTGTTTGAGGACCAGACCGGGTCGTTCACCGCGTTCCGCCAGGTTCTGCTGGCCTACTACCCGGAAGATCTGCGCCGTAAGAAGCTGGCTGCCCGCTGTGCCTTGGCGGCCCAGTCGGGACAGTATAACTATGCCCGCTGCCGGAAGCGGGGGGACCGAGTGGCGGCCCTGCTGGCTTTGACCCAGTTCATTGACCACGCCCAGGCGGCGGTGTTTTTGCTGAATCGCCGTTACCGCCCTTATTACAAGTGGGCCCAGCGCTCCCTGGAGGGTCTGCCCCTTCTGGGGCGGACGGCGGGTCCGCTCCTGCGCGGGCTGGCGGGGGAGAAAGAGGACAAGACCGAAGACATCGAGGCGGTCAGCGCCCTGCTGATCGAGGAACTGGCGCGGCAGGGTCTCTCGGGTGGGAAAGCGGACTTCCTGCTGCCCCACGCCCAGGAGATCCAGGCCGGCATCCGCGATCCGGACCTGCGGGGCCTGCACCTGATGGCGGGATAGGAGGGAACAGATATGGACCGGAAATTGATTGAGCGCCTGGTGGCGCTGGAGTGGGAGTTCTTTCAGGCCACCCGGAACGAGGGAGGCCGCGCCCCATGTCAGGACAACTGGGAGACCTTTCGGGTCATGCGCACGGGCCAGGCCATGGGCTGGTCGGAGGAGATGGCGGCTGCCTGGCTGTCCGATCTGGAGGCGGCCCGGGCGGCGGGGCGCAATCCGGTGACGGAGAAATACGCCCGGATGATGGCCTTCACCGCGCCGGAGGCCTATGCCAAGCTGGCCCATTTTCTGCCGCCGGTGGAGCCGGAGGTGGAAAAGCTGGCCCGGGCTCTGACCGATCAGACGGTGGCATGGGCGGATGCGGCGGCACAGCAGTACCCCTATTTCTGCGCCAGCGGGCGGCCCATTCACTCGTCGGAGGACAGCGCTGCGGACACCTCGCTGGAGACTTACTGCTACGGTGAATTGCTGACCTGCAGGCCGGAGACCCTGCGCCTGTTCCAGCGCTATTACGAGGAAAAGGCCCGGCGGGGAGAGAACCTGTACGTGGAGATCGAGACGCATATCGTCCACCTGATGGGTTATAGCTCCCTGGAGGAGGCGGAGCGGAAGCGGTTCGCCTCCTCCTGCTCCTGCTGCCGCAGCGATCCGATGCAGAGCGGCTGAGACAAACGACTAAAACGAGGACCGGGCAATGCCCGGTCCTCGTTTTTCGTTTGCCGCGTCCATGCCATGCCGTGGAAAAAACAGTCTTGACAAACCGCCCCGTTGAGGGTAAAATGCAACTCAAATAATTTAACTAAAAAAATTTAGGTAAATTATTTGATAAATTAAAAAGGAGTGCCTACAATGACTTTTGAAAAAGTACGCGATAGGATCGTAGAGACCCTGAGCTGTGACGCCGGCAAGGTGACCATGGAGGCCCGCCTGGCCGAGGATCTGGAGGCCGACTCTCTGGCCGCGGTGGAGCTGTCCATGGCGCTGGAGGAGGCCTTCGGCGTGACCATCGAGGATGGGGTACTGCCCACCCTCAAGACGGTGGGCGACCTGGTGAACTATGTGGACGCCCACCTGAACTGAGAGGACGCCCATGACCAACCAGGAGCTCTTTGAGCTGATGGACCGCTTTTCGGCCAGCGGGCTGACGGGATTGCGGCTGGCCCAAAAGGACGTGTCCCTGGAGCTGACCCGGGACGGGGGAACCGGGGCGGAGCCGGCCGCGGCGCCCATGCCCTGCGCCCCGGCGGAACCGGAACCGGCGGGGGAGGTCCTGTCCGCCCCGCTGGTGGGGACCTATTATGCCGCCTCCGCGCCGGACGCCGCCCCCTTCGTAACGGCGGGTGCGCAGGCGGTCAAGGGGCAGACCGTCTGCCTCATTGAGGCGATGAAGATGATGAACGAGGTCAAGGCTCCCTGTGACTGCATCGTGGAGGAGCTGTACGGCCGGGACGGCGAGCTGGTGGAGTTCGGCGCTCCCCTCCTCCGCTACCGTCCCCTGTAAGCCATGTTTAAGCGCGTATTGATCGCCAACCGGGGAGAGATTGCTCTCCGGGTGCTCCGGGCCTGCCGGGAGCTGGATATCGAGACGGTGGCGGTGTATGCCACCGCCGACCGGGAGGCCCTGCCCGTGCAGCTTGCTACCCGGTCGGTGTGCATCGGTCCGCCCCGGGCCGCGGACAGCTATCTGAACCAGGACGCCATCCTCACCGCCGCCCGGGCCGCCGGGTGCGACGCCGTCCACCCCGGCTACGGCCTGCTGTCGGAGAACGCCGGGTTCGCCGACGCCTGCGCAGAGAACGGCCTCACCTTTATCGGCCCCTCCGGGGATGTGATCCGGGCCATGGGCAACAAGGCCGCTGCCCGGGCGCTGATGCGGAAGGCGGGAGTGCCGGTGGTGCCCGGCTCCGACGGGCCGGTACCCGACGGAAGAGCCGCCGGGGCGGTGGCGGAGGCCATCGGTTATCCCGTGCTGGTGAAGGCCAGCGCCGGGGGCGGCGGCCGGGGGATGCGCCGGGTGGACCACCCGGCGGACCTGGAGCGGCTGTTCAACGAGGCTCGGGCCGAGTCGGAGGCCTGCTTTGGCAGCGGGGAGCTGTATTTGGAAAAGCTGATTCTGGACCCGCGGCACATTGAATTTCAAATTATGGCCGACCGGCACGACCATGTGGTCCACCTGGGGGAGCGGGACTGCTCCCTCCAGCGGCGGAACCAGAAGCTGGTGGAGGAGTCCCCTTCCCGGGCCCTGACGCCGGAGCTGCGAAAGGCTATGGGGGAGGCCGCCGTGGCGGCGGCACGGGCCGCGGGGTACGAAAACGCGGGCACCATCGAGTTCGTGCTGGACCCGGCGGGCCGGTTCTATTTCATCGAGATGAACACCCGCATTCAGGTGGAGCATCCGGTCACCGAGCTGGTGACCGGCACCGACCTGGTGCGGGAGCAGCTCCGGGCGGCGGCGGGCCTGCCCCTGTCCTGGGGGCAGGAGGACGTCGTCCTCCGGGGCCACGCCATCGAGTGCCGCATCAACGCCGAGGACCCGGCCCAGGGTTTCCGGCCCTGTCCCGGGCGGGTGGAGTTCCTCCACTTCCCCGGCGGCTGCGGGGTGCGGGTGGACTCCGCTCTGTATGCCGGCTACGAGCTGCCCCCCTATTACGACTCCCTGTGTGCCAAGCTGGTGGTCCACGCCCCCACCCGGCTGGAGGCCATCCGCCGGATGCGCCGGGCCCTGGAGGAGTTCGTGCTGGAGGGTTTCCCCACCAACGCCATGCTGGCCCACCAGATCATGTACCACCCGGATTTTGTCCGGGGCAGCGTCACCACCTCCTTTTTGGAGGAGCATCTGGCGGAGCTGTTGGCCTGGGCCAAGGAGGGCGAGACATGACCGACCTGTTCGCCAAGCGCCGCGCCCGCCTGCTGGCCCTGAAGGCCCTGCGGGACAGTCAGAGCCACCCGTCCCTGGACAACACCTTGGCCGCCCCCTGCCCGGCCTGCGGCGCCCCAGTGCCCAAGCGGGAGCTGGCCAAAAGCCTCTATGTCTGTCCCCGGTGCGGCCATCACAACCCGGTAGGCGCCTATTACCGGCTGCGGCTGGTGCTGGACCCTGGTACCTTCCGGGAGCTGGGGGAGAAGATCGGGGCCCGGGATCCCCTGGATTTCCCGGGTTATGGGGAGAAGCTGGACACCGCCCAGCGCCGCACCGGCCTTGCCGAGGCGGCGGTCACCGCCACGGGACGGCTGGACGGCCGCAAGGTGGCGGTGGGGGTGCTGGACGGCCGCTTTCTCATGGGCAGCATGTCCGCCGCCGTGGGGGAGAAGGTGACCCAGCTCGTGGAGTATGCGGCCAAAGGTAGGCTCCCCCTCATCCTGTTCTCCGCCAGCGGCGGGGCACGGATGCAGGAGGGCATTTTATCCCTGATGCAGATGGCCAAGACCGCCGCCGCCCTGGAGCGGTTCTCTCAAAAGGGGGGACTGTACCTCTCCGTGCTCACCGACCCCACCACCGGGGGCGTGACGGCCAGCTTTGCCAGCCTGGGGGACGTGATCCTGGCCGAGCCTGGCGCTCTCATCGGCTTTGCCGGGCCCAGGGTCATCCAGCAGACCATCCACCAGACCCTGCCCGAGGGCTTCCAGCGGGCGGAATTTTTACAGGAGCACGGCTTTGTGGACGAAGTGGTCCCCCGGGCCGAGCTGCGAAAGACCCTGGCCCGTCTGCTGAAGCTCCACGGAAAGGAGGGAGGGCGATGAACGGGAACCGCACCGCCTGGGAACGGGTGACCCTCGCCCGGCACCCGGACCGACCGGGAACGGCGGACTACATCGCCGCCCTGTTCACCGATTTTTTTGAGCAGCGTGGGGACCGCCTGTGCGGGGAGGACGGCAGCATCCTGGGGGGCGTGGCCCTGTACCGCGACCGCCCGGTCACCGTCCTGGGGCACCGGAAGGGAAGAACCCTGGAGGAGCACCTCCGATTCCGCTTTGGGATGCCCAACCCGGAGGGCTACCGCAAGGCCCGGCGGCTGATGGACCAGGCGGAAAAATTTCGCCGCCCGGTCCTCACCTTTATCGACACTCCCGGCGCTTATCCAGGCCTGGAGGCCGAGGAACGGGGCCAAGGAGAGGCCATCGCCCGCACTCTGGCCCGGATGAGCGCCCTCACCGTCCCGACGGTGGCGGTGATCACCGGGGAGGGAGGCAGCGGCGGGGCCCTGGCTCTGGGTGTGGGCAACGTGGTGCTCATGCAGGAGAATGCTGTCTACTCCGTCCTGTCGCCGGAGGGCTTTGCCGCCATCCTGTGGAAAGACGCGGGCCGGGCGGAGGAGGCCAGCGGGGTGATGCAGCTCACCGCGCCGGACCTGCGGCGGCTGGGGGTCATCGACGGCATCATCGCCGAGCCCCCCGGCGGAGCCCATACCGACCCGGCCGCTGCCTTCGCCGCCATGGACCAGGCTTTGACCCGGGCCCTGGGCTCCCTGCGGAAGCAGAGCGGCGAGGCCCTGGCGGCCCAGCGGTATCAAAAATTCCGGGCCATGGGAGACCCGGCAGGAAAGAAGGAACGCGCGTGAGCGGAATCAGGCTCAGGGGCACGGGCAGCGCTCTGCCCCGGCAGGTGGTCACCAACCGGGATCTGCAGCGGATCGTGGAGACCGACGACGCCTGGATCGTCAGCCGCACCGGCATCCGGGAGCGGCGGAAATGCATCGAGGAGACCCAGAGCGGCCTGGCCGAGGCCGCCGCCCGGGCCGCCATGGAGATGGCGGGAATCGGCCCGGAGGCCGTCGGGGTCTGCCTAGTCCCCACCATCACCGCCGACTACATCACCCCCTCCACCGCCTGCGTACTGCAAAACCGGCTGGGGCTGCCGGAGGACACGGTGTGCTTCGATCTGAACGCCGCCTGCTCCGGCTTCGTCTACGGCCTGCACACCGCCCAGGCCCTGCTGGCGGCCAGCCCCCGGAAATACGGCCTGGTGGTCTGCTCTGAGGTGCTCACCCGCATCACCAACTACGCCGACCGGGGCACCTGCATCCTCTTCGGGGACGGGGCAGCCGCCGCGGTGGTGGAGTATGGGGAGGCCTATCCCCCCATGCCCACGGTGCTGGGGGCCCGGGGGGGCTGGGACATTCTCAATGGTCCGGGGATCAACCGGGGGGCCGAGCCGGTGCTATACATGGAGGGAACGGCGGTGTTTCGGTTCGCCGTGGAGACCGTCCCCCGGTGTATGGCGCAGGTGCTGGACCGGGCGGGGCTGGCGCTGGAGGACGTGGACGAATTTGTCTTCCACCAGGCCAACCGCCGCATCCTGGAGCACATCCGGAAAAAGTGCGGCATCCCGCCGGAGAAGGTATGGATGAACCTGGACCGATACGGCAACGTCTCTTCGGCCAGCACCGCCCTGGCGCTGGACGAGGTGGTCCGGGCCGGGCGGCTGAGGCCGGGGAAACGGGCCCTCTGCGTGGCCTTCGGCGGCGGATTAACCTGGGGCGGCGCCCTTGTGGAAATGGGAGAGAGAACATGAAGCTCAATGAACTTCTGGGGACGGAGTTCCCCTTTATCCAGGGCGGCATGGCCAACATCGCCACCGGCGAGTTTGCCGCCGCCGTCTCCAATGCCGGGGCTCTGGGCCTGATCGGAGGGGGCGGTATGGACGCTGAGACGCTGCGGACGCATATCCGCCGGTGCAGGGTTCTGACCGACAAGCCCTTCGGGGTCAACATCATGCTGATGAACCCCGCCGCCCCGGAGATGGCAAGAGTGGTGGCCGAGGAGGGCGTCAAGGTGGTGACCACCGGGGCAGGTCTTCCCACCGCCTATCTCCCCCTGTGGAAGGAGGCGGGCGTCACCGTGTTCCCGGTGGTGGCAGCCTCCATGGTGGCCCGGCGGCTGGAGCGCTCCGGCATCGACGGGGTCATCGCCGAGGGCTGTGAATCCGGCGGCCACGTGGGGGAGATGACCACCATGGCCCTGGTGCCCCAAGTGGCTGACACGGTGCACGTCCCGGTCGTCGCCGCCGGCGGCATCGCCTGCGGGCGGCAGGTGGCCGCGGCCTTCGCCCTGGGGGCCTGCGGGGTTCAGCTCGGCACCTGCCTGCTGGTCAGCCGGGAGTGCCCCATCCATGAAAATTACAAGCAGGCCCTGCTCAGGGCCAAGGACAGCGACACCCTGGTCACCGGCCGCAGCACCGGCGCGCCGGTGCGGGTGCTGAAAAATAAAATGGCCCGGGAGTACCTCCGAATGGAAAAGCGGGACGTGCCCCTGGCGGAGCTGGAACGGCTCACCCTGGGCTCCCTGCGCCGGGCGGTGCTGGACGGCGACACCGAGACCGGCAGCCTGATGGCGGGCCAGGTGGCAGGGATGCTCCACGAGATCCGCCCCCTGCGGGCCATCTTCGAGGACCTGTGGGCGGGGTATCAAAGCTGCGTGAAAGGACTGGCGGAGCGATGAAACTGGCCTTTTTATACGCCGGGCAGGGCAGCCAGCACCCCGGCATGGGAACGGAATTTTACAAGGCCAGCCCGGTCTTCCGGGCGGTCTATGACGGGGCTCCGGTGGACTTCGACCTGACGGAGACCTGCCTTTCCGACCCCGGCGGGGTGTTGAATCAGACGGAATATACCCAGCCCTGCCTGGTAGCCTTTGCTGTGGGGGTGACCAAGCTGCTGAAGGCGGCGGGGCTGCGGCCGGACTACTGCGCCGGTCTCAGCCTGGGGGAGTATTCCGCCCTCCACTGCGCCGGGGTGCTGGACGATGAGACCGCCGTCTCCCTGGCCGCCTTCCGGGGCAGAGCCATGGCGCAGGCGGTCCAGGGCGTGGAATCCGCCATGATGGCGGTGCTGAATCTGGACCGGGAGAGCCTGCTCGCCTGCTGCCGGGAGGCGTCGGACCTGGGCGTGGTGGAGATCGCAAACTACAACTGCCCCGGACAGCTGGTCCTCGGGGGGGAAAAGGCTGCGGTGGAGCGGGCCGCCGCCCTGGCCCGGGAGAGAGGGGCCCGGCGCTGTCTGCCCCTGAAGGTCAGCGGGCCCTTCCACACCTCTTTGCTGAAGCCCGCCGGCGACGCCCTGCGGGAGCGGCTCCGGACCGTGGAGTTTTGCCCCATGGAGGTCCCCGTGCTCTTCAACTGCCTGGGAGACGAAATGGGGCCCGGCGACGCCATCCCCGCCCTGCTGGAGCGGCAGGTTCAGTCCAGCGTCTATATGGAGGACACCATCCGCCGCCTGGCCGCCCCGGGGGGGGATACCGTGGTGGAGATCGGTCCGGGCAAGGCCCTGTCCGGCTTTGTCCGCAAAACCACCCCAGAGATCCAAACCTATGCCGTGGAGACTCCCGCCGAGCTGGACAGGGCGGTCTCCGCCCTGAAAGGATAATGTGCCATGAGTTTAGAAGGAAGAATCGCCGTGGTCACCGGCGGCAGCCGGGGGATTGGCCGGGCGGTCTGCCTGGAGCTGACCCGTCAGGGCGCCGGGGTGGTGTTCAGCTATGCCGGAAACGCCGCCGCCGCCCGGGAGACCGAGGCCGCCTGCGCCGCGCTGGGCCAGCCCGCCCGGGGCGTCCAGGCCGACGTGGCGGACGCCGCCGCCGTAAAGGCCCTGTTCGACGGTGTGCTGAAGGAGTTCGGCCGCATCGATATCCTGGTCAACAACGCCGGGATCACCCGGGACGGCCTGGCGATGCAGATGAAGGTGGAGGACTTCGACGCCGTCCTCGCCACCATGGCGAGTGTTCTTATAGCATTTGAAAGGCTGTAAGAACACTCGCTTTTT
>CABUJV010000041.1 GCA_902492005.1 uncultured Eubacteriales bacterium | reverse complement strand
TGGGGTCCTTGCCGGAGAAGGCGCCGCCGCCGTGGGGGGCGCTGCCGCCGTAGGTGTCCACGATGATCTTCCGGCCGGTGAGGCCGGTGTCGCCCACCGGGCCGCCCACCACGAAGCGGCCAGTGGGATTGACGTAGATCTTGGTCTCCTTGTCGATGAAACGGGCGGGGATGACGGGCCGGATGATGGTCTCGGTGACCGCCTCCCGCAGGTCCTTGAGGGGGATATCCGGGTCGTGCTGGGTGGAAACCACGATGGCGGGGCAGCGCAGCACGCTGCCGTCGGCGCCGTACTCCACGGTGACCTGGCTTTTGCCGTCGGGGCGCAGCCAGGAGAGCTCGCCGCTCTTACGCGCCTCGGTCAGGCGGCGGCAGAGCTGGTGGGCCATGGAGATGGGCGCGGGCATCCGCTCGGCGGTCTCGTCGCAGGCATAGCCGAACATCATGCCCTGGTCGCCGGCCCCCACCAGATCCAGGGGGTCGGAGTCGCCGCCCTGCTGCACCTCATAGGACTGGTTGACGCCCATGGCGATATCGGGGGACTGCTCGTCAATGGCGGTCATGACGGCGCAGGAGCGGTAATCGAAGCCGTAGGCCGGATCGGTGTAGCCGATGCGCTGCACGGTCTTTCGGGCGATGGCAGGGATGTCGGTGTAGTGGGAGGTGGTGATCTCGCCCATGACCACGATCATGCCGGTGGTGGTAAAGGTCTCGCAGGCCACATGGGCGGTGGGGTCGCTGGCCAGGATATCGTCCAGAACAGCGTCGGAAATCTGGTCGCATACCTTGTCGGGATGCCCCTCGGTAACGGACTCAGAGGTAAATACGCGATGGCTCATGGTGTTATCCCATTCCTTTCTCTTGTCGGGAAGCCCGCCCGGCCGCCGGACGATGGGCACAAAAAATGCGCTCCATGGTCCAACGGAGCGCACGAACTTCCTCCTCATCTTTCGAACACTGCCGCCGGATTTGGCACCTTGCGGAACACCACAGGTTGCCGGGCTTCATCGGGCCGTTCCCTCCGCCACTCTCGATAAGGTTATTCTGTTGTGCTCTTCATTATAGCCGCAGGCATCCCCGATGTCAAGGCAACGGACTGGAATGTATTTTACCATATTTGCAAAAGTGTCGTAAAGAGATATCCTGCAAAGTTTACAAATTCTTATAGACTTCCCCGCGGAATGCGGGTAGAATATGTCATACACGAAACATGAGGAGGTCCTGTCCTTGCGCTCCTTTGATTCCTGGCTCGACCGGTTCTGCGCCAAGCACCGCAATCTGGCCGTCCCCAACCTGATGCTCTACATCGTCGTCGGCAATGTGATCGTCTTCGTGCTGGACATGTTCAGCCGCTATTCCTTCTCCAATATGCTGACCTTCGTGCCCTACTGCATCTTCCACGGGCAGATCTGGCGGCTGGTGACCTTCATCTTTGTCCCGGAGGGCAGCAACCTGTTTTTCGTGGCCATCTCCCTCTATTTTTACTACTTCATCGGCAATGCCCTGGAACGGGAGTGGGGCTCCGCCCGGTTTACCGTGTTTTACGGCATCGGCGTGCTGGTCAACATCGCGGTGGGCCTGGTGCTCTCCTTCCTCTATGGGCTGAACTACCCCTGGCCCGTGGTGAGCATGTATTATATCAACATGTCCCTCTTCTTCGCCTTTGCCGCCCTCTACCCGGACCTGCAGGTGCTGCTGTTCTTCATCATCCCCGTGAAGGTGAAGTGGTTGGCCTGGATCGACGCCGCCTTCTTCGCTTGGAGCATCCTCTCCAGCTTGTTCCATCTGAACTGGGTGGGCGTGGTGCTGCCCGTCGTGGCCATCCTCAACTTCCTGCTCTTCTTCTCCTCCGACGCGGCCCGTATCTTCGGCCGGGTGAGGCACCGCACCTCCCGCCAGACCATCAACTTCAAAAAAGCGGCGAAAGAAGCCAAAAAGGACAAGGGCTATCTCCACAAGTGCGCTGTCTGCGGCATCACCGACGCCGAGGATCCCAACATGGAGTTCCGCTACTGCTCCAAGTGCAGCGGCTACTACTGCTACTGCATGGCCCACATCAACAACCACGTGCATATTCCGTGAAGGAGGCGTTTTTCCATGACCGACCGTGAGCTGGTGGATCAGGCCATCAAAATGCTGGACTACTCTTATGTTCCCTATTCCAAATTCCCCGTGGGAGCCGCGCTGGAGTGCGCCGACGGCAGCGTGTTCACCGGCTGCAACGTGGAGAACGCAGCTTTTGGCGACACAATCTGCGCCGAGCGCACCGCTGTGGTGAAGGCGGTCAGCGAGGGCCATCGGGATGACTTTGTCCGCATCGCCATCGCCGGACATTCCGCCGACTACTGCTGGCCCTGCGGCTCCTGCCGCCAGGTGCTCTTCGAGTTCGCCCCCGACCTGGAGGTCCTCATTGCCAAGGAGGGCGGCGACTTCGTGAAGCTGTCCCTGCGGGAGCTGCTCGCCCATGGCTTCGGCCCCAAGGCTCTGCTGTGATCCCCGCTTTATTGTGTCTTGTATAAAGCCTCCTCATTTCGGTTATCCTACCACCGGATACCCAAAATGAGGAGGTTTTTTCCATGATCATGGATAAGATCGCTCTGATTCTGGCCATCATCGGCGGCCTGAATTGGGGCAGCATCGGCATCTTCGGCTTTGACCTGGTCGCCTTCCTGTTCGGCGGCTCCAGCAGCGCCATCAGCCGCGTGGTCTATACTCTGGTGGGCCTGGCCGCAATCTGGTGCATTTCCCTGCTGTTTCGGGATACCGACACCGTGGACGAGCGGGCCTGAGCATAAAAAATCCGCGCCCGGCCGGGCGCGGATTTTTTCTGTCATTCCGCCTTGTGCTCCAGCAGCCAACCGCTCAGGGCAGGCCGGTCAGCTGGATACCCGCCGCCGCGGCCAGCATCAGGGCCCAGCACAGAAACCGGCCCCCGGTGGACTGCCAGGCCACCCGTCCGCTGGTCCGCTCCAGCGCAAAGGCCCCGCTGTAGGGCCACTGCATCGCCCGGCAGGCCGCCAGGACCGTGCAGGCGATTAAATGTACGCTCAGAAGCAGGGGGACCCGTTGCCGTTCCAGCTCCGCGCCGCGTTCCAGCCATATGCCAACCCAAAAATCAACAGACGGATACCGCCGGGATCTGCCAGCTCCGACCGCAGAAATTCCCACTTGCAGCACTTCCAAAGCTCTCTCATGCCGTCCCTCCTCCAAACACCGCCATATAGTGCCCCTCCACCGACCGGCCGTACCGCGCCCGGATCTCCTCGGCGGCCTCGTGGAGGATCACCCGTCCGGCCCGCAGGAAAAGCACGTCGTCCAGAATGGGCTCAATATCGTGGACCAGATGGGTGGCCATCAGGACAGTCCGGTCCTCTTCCAGAAACGCCATGACCTCATTCAGAATGTGAGCCCGTTCCACCGGGTCCACGCCCCCCAGGGGTTCGTCCAGCAGATAGACGTCGGCGTCCCGGGCCAGCAGCATCCCCAGGTCCAGCCGCTCCGCCTGCCCCTTGGACAGCTCACTCACCTTCCGGTCCCAGGGCATGCCCCCCGCAACCTGGCGCAGGCGCGGCTCGCTCGCCCCCGGGAACAGGTCCCGGTACCACTTTACCGCCGTTTCGACCCTCATCTCCCCGGGCAGCAGGCTGTGGTCCGCCATGTAGGCGATGCGGGACCGCAGCCGCCGGGTCACCGGCTCTCCCCGCAGGGTGACGGTCCCCTGGTCGGGCCGCAGCACCCCCGCCAAGGTCTTCAGCAGCGTCGACTTCCCCGCCCCATTGGGACCTAGCAGACCCACAATGCGGCCGCTCTCCAGGCAAAACGAGCACCCATCCAGCGCCATGCTGCCGCCCATGTGCTTGGAAAGGCCGCTCGCCTCCAGCATTGGACTCATTCCTCTCCCTCCCGTTTCAGTCTGGCCTCCGCCTCCGCCCGGCCAAAGCCCAGGCCCGCCATACCCTCCAGATAGGCCCGGGCCAGACCCCGGGCCATCTCCTCCCGGAGGGCTTCCAACCGCTCCCGGTCCTCGGTGACAAAGGAGCCGATCCCCCGCCGCGTGACCAGCAGGCCCTCCCGCTCCAGCTCGGCGCAGACGCGCTGCATGGTATTCAGGTTGATCCCGTACCGGGCCGCCAGCGCCCGGACCGAGTCCACCCGCCTCCCGGCCAGCAGGGCCCCGGCAGCCATGTCCCGCTTCATGTCCCCCATCACCTGGAGATAAATGGGGATACCGGAGGAAAACAGCACCACTCTCACCGCTTTCCATAGTGTTCTGCCTATATAATACACTATAACATAAGATTGTCAAGAAAATCGGGCTTGACAGGGACACCCCCTTGGGGTATTATGAAAATACACCCCACCCCCGGGGGGTATGTTTCTTCAATCAAACTTTGGGAGGTCATCCCCATGATGGCAGATCAGAAAACCGTCCTGCGCCTTTTGAAGACCGCCCGGGGCCAGATGGACGGCATCATCAAAATGGTGGAGGAGGACCGCTACTGTATCGATATCTCCACCCAGGTCATGGCCGCCGAGGCCATGCTCAACCGGGCCAACAAGGAGATTCTGGCCGCGCATCTCAAGCACTGCGTCAAGACCGCCTCCACGGAAGCGGAGCGGGAGCAAAAAATTGATGAATTGATTGGGATGCTGGGCAAGCTGTTAAAATAAGCTGTCGTTTTCAAGCGAGGTGTCCTATGAAACAAAAATTCACCGTCACCGGCATGACCTGTTCGGCCTGCTCGGCCCACGTAACCAAGGCCGTGGAGAAGCTGCCCGGGGTCTCGTCGGTGAACGTCAATCTGCTGGGCGGCTCCATGCTGGTGGAGTACGACCCCCAGTCGGAATCCCCCGACGCCATCATCGCGGCGGTGGACGCCGCCGGATACGGGGCCTCTCTCCCCGCTGCGGGCGGGACGAAGGCCGCCGCCCCCGCCCAGGGGCAGGTCCCCTCCATGGAAGCTGAGCTGGCCGGCATGAAGCGCCGCTTTACCGTCTCGCTGGTATTTCTCATCCCCCTGTTCTATCTCGCCATGGGACATATGATGGGCTGGCCGCTGCCCCACTTCTTCCACGACCCGGGCAACGCCCTGCTGGTGGCCCTGATCCAGTTCCTGCTGGTCCTGCCCATCCTGTATATCAACGACAAATACTATCGGGTGGGCTTCCAGATGCTGCTCCGCAGGGCCCCGAACATGGACTCTCTCATTGCCGTGGGCTCCGCAGCCGCCGTGATCTACGGCGTGGCCGCCCTCTTCCAGATCGGCTGGGGACTGGGCCACGGGGACGCCGACCGGGTGACCCAGTGGTCCATGGACCTGTACTTCGAGTCGGCGGGCATGATCCTCACCCTCATCACCCTGGGCAAATTTCTGGAGACCCGCTCCAAGGGCAAGACCAGCGAGGCCATCAGCCGCCTGATGGATCTGGCGCCCAAAACGGCCACCGTTCTGCGGGACGGAGCCGAGACGGAGGTGCCGGTGGAGGATGTGGCGGTGGGCGATTTTATCGTGGTGCGCCCCGGGCAGTCCATCCCTGTGGACGGCGTCGTCACGGACGGGGCGTCCTCCGTGGATGAGTCCGCCCTCACCGGCGAGTCCATCCCCGTGGAAAAGGGCCCCGGCGACCGGGTGGTGGCCGCCTCCATCAACAAGTCGGGCTCCTTCACCTTCCGGGCCACCCGGGTAGGCGAGGACACTACCCTAGCCCAGATGATCGCCCTGGTGGACGAGGCCGCCTCCTCCAAGGCCCCCATCGCCAAGCTGGCCGACCGGGTGGCCGGGGTCTTTGTCCCCGTGGTCATGGGCATCGCCCTGGTCACTGCCGTGGTGTGGCTCATCGCCACCGGCGGCGACATTACCCGGGCTCTGACTGCCGGCGTGTCCGTACTGGTCATCTCCTGTCCCTGCGCCCTGGGCCTGGCCACCCCCGTGGCCATCATGGTGGGCACCGGCAAGGGCGCGGAAAACGGTATCCTCGTCAAATCCGCCGAGGCGCTGGAGACCCTGCACACTGTGCAGACCGTGGTGCTGGACAAAACCGGCACCGTCACCCAGGGCAAGCCCCGGGTCACCGACCTCTACCCCCACGAGGGCGTCACCCCGGAGGAGCTGCTGTGCATCGCCGCCTCCCTGGAAAAACCCTCGGAGCACCCGCTGGCGGAGGCCATCGTGGCTGAGGCGCAGGAACGCGCCATCCCCCTGGCGCTAGTCAAGGATTTCCAAGCCGTCCACGGCCGGGGCGTCCAGGCGGAGATCCAGGGGGCCCGCTGTCTGGCGGGCAACCGGGCTATGATGGAGGAACACGGCGTGAAATTGGGGACCGACCGGCTCATCGCCGACGGCCTGGCAGAAAACGGCAAGACCCCGCTGTACTTTGCCGGGGACGGCAAGCTGCTGGGCGTCATCGCCGTGGCCGACACCGTAAAGCCCACCAGCGCCCAGGCCATCCAGGGCTTCCGGGACCTGGGGCTGGACGTTGTGATGCTCACCGGCGACAACCGGCGCACTGCCGAGGCCATCGGCCGGGAGCTGGGCGTTACCCAGGTCATTGCCGAGGTCCTGCCCCAGGACAAGGAAAAGGCGGTCGCCCGGCTTCAGCAGGATAGGAAACGGGTGGCCATGGTGGGCGACGGCATCAACGACGCCCCCGCCCTGGCCCGGTCCGACGTGGGCCTGGCCATCGGAGCGGGCACCGACGTGGCCATCGAGTCCGCCGACATCGTGCTGATGAAAAGCGACCTGCTGGACGCGGTGACGGCGGTGGAGCTCTCCAGGGCTACCATCCGCAACGTGAAGGAGAATCTCTTCTGGGCCTTCCTTTACAACTCCATCGGCATTCCCCTGGCGGCCGGGATCTTTTTCCCGGTGCTGGGGTGGCAGCTCAACCCCATGTTCGCCGCCGCCGCCATGAGCCTCAGCTCCGTCAGCGTAGTGTCCAACGCCCTGCGGCTCAAGCTGTTCAAGCCCAGGCACAGGGCCGCCGCTTCCCCGAAAACCCCATCAAAAACAGAAAAGGATGTGTATGTTATGAAACGGACGCTCACCATCGAGGGCATGATGTGCCAGCACTGCGCGGCCCACGTCACCACCGCCCTGAACGCCCTCCCCGGCGTCACCGCCACAGTGGACCTGGACGCCAAAACCGCCACCGTCACCGGCAGCGCCGACGACGCGGCCCTGAAAAAGGCCGTGGAGGATGCGGGCTATCAGGTAACCGCCATCTCCTGATTTCCGAATGCGCCGGAGGCTTTGCCTCCGGCGCTTCCTTTTTGCCTTCGGATATGCTATGATGGTCCCAAAAGGGAAAGGAGGCCCGCCCATGTCCACCCTGCTCGTAAAAAACGCCCGGTATATCGTCTCCTGCGACGACCAAGACACCCTCTACGAACGGGTCCATCTCTTTGTAGAGGACGGCGTCATCTCCTCCATCGGCCCCCAGCTCCGCCAGGCGGACCAGGTCATCGACGCGGCCCATATGGTGGCATCATCTATCCCGGCCTCATCAACACCCATCACCACCTCTACCAGATCTTCTCCCGCAACCTGCCCGAGGTGCAGCGCATGGAGCTCTTCCCCTGGCTGGTCACCCTCTATGAGGTGTGGAAAAACCTGGACGAGGAGGTGGTGACCTGGTCCTCCCTCACCGGTCTGGGCGAGCTGCTCAAGACCGGGTGCACCACCTGCTTCGACCACCACTATGTCTTTCCCCAAAATAGCGGGGACCTGATCGCCGCCCAGTTCCGGGCGGCCGCCCAGCTGGGCATCCGTCTGGTGGCCTCCCGGGGGTCTATGGACCTGTCCCAAAAGGACGGCGGCCTGCCCCCGGATTCGGTGGTCCAGACCATCGACGAGATTCTGGCCGACTCCGAGCGGCTGGTGCGGGTGTGGCACGACCCCGCGCCCTATTCCATGCGGCAGGTGGTGCTGGCCCCCTGTTCCCCCTTTTCGGTCTCCGGCGACCTGCTGCGGGAGTCCGCCGATCTGGCCCGTTCCCTGGGGGTGCGGCTGCACACCCACGTGGCCGAGACCCGGGACGAGGAGCAGTTCACTCTGGAAAAGTACGGCCTGCGACCCCTGGCCTATCTGCACTCCCTGGGCTGGACCGGCCCCGACGTCTGGTACGCCCACGGCATCTGGTTCAACGACGCCGAACTGCGCCTGCTGGCCGACACCGGTACCGGCGTGGCCCACTGCCCCGCCTCCAACATGAAGCTGGCCTCCGGGGTATGCCGGGTGCCGGAGATGCGCAAGCTGGGGGTCCCGGTGGGCCTGGCTGTGGACGGCGCCGCCTCCAACGACGGCTCCAGCCTGCTGGAGGAGATGCGGGTATGCTATCTGCTCCACCGCCTCCACTCCAGCGCCGCCGCCCCAACCGGCTACGATGTGCTGAAGATGGCCACCCGGGGCTCCGCCCGGCTGCTGGGCCGGGACGACCTGGGCCAGCTCGCCCCCGGCAAGGCCGCCGACTTCTTCCTCATCGACCTGGAGCGGCTGGGGCTGGTGGGCGCCCAGTTCGATCCCATGTCCATGCTGGGCACCGTGGGCTTTCCGGGCAGCGTGGACTACACCGTGGTGGGCGGGGTCCCCGTGGTCCAGCAGGGTGAGCTGACCGCCATGGACGAAACGGAGCTGGTGCGCAAGGCCAATCAGGCGGTCCGCCGGTATCTGGGCCGATAACGGTAAAATTAGGGAAAGAGCGTGACCTTTTGGGCAAAAAGGTCACGCTTTTTGTGTAAGTTCCTGCTTGCAATTGCCGTATCAAAGAGTACAATAAATAAATATTGTAAAAATTTTTTACGGAGGATCGAGGGACGGCATGGAAGAAGTCAAGGAAGCGCAGCCGGTCCGCCCGCTTTTCACCGGCAGCGCGCTCAAACGGCTCATTATCCCCCTGGTCATCGAGCAGCTTTTGCTGATGACCGTCGGCATGGCCGACACTGTCATGGTCACTACCGCCGGAGAGGCCGCCGTCTCCGGCGTATCCCTGGTGGACAGCATCAACCTGCTGCTGATCCAAGTCTTTGCCGCTCTGGGTACCGGCGGCGCGGTGGTGGTGTCCCAATACCTGGGCCGCCGGGACCTGGACCGGGCCTGCTCCGCCGCCAAGCAGCTTTTGTACGTCATCACCGCCGTCTCGCTCACGCTGATGGCCCTGGCCCTGCTCCTCCGGCAGCATATTCTGGCCTTCCTCTTCGGCAACATCGAGCCGGACGTGATGGAAAACGCCCTGGTCTATTTCCTGCTCACCGCCATGGCCTATCCCTTCATGTCCATCTACAACGTGGGGGCCGCCCTGTTCCGCTCCATGGGCAACAGCAAGGTGTCCATGTTCAACTCTCTTTTGGTGAATATCGTCAACATCTCAGTCAACGCCGTCCTCATTTACGGCTTCGACATGGGGGCCGCGGGGGCGGGCATCGGCACCCTGGCCTCCCGGGTGGTGGCCGCCGTCATCTTCATGGCCATGATCCGCAACCCGGCCCACCCCGTCCACATTGAAGGCGTGCTCCACTTTGAATTCCACTGGGTCACCGTGAAACGCATTCTGGGCATCAGCATCCCCAATGGCTTGGAAAACGGTATGTTCCAGATCGGCAAGCTGCTGGTTCTCAGTCTGATCACCTCCTTCGGCACCGCCGCCACCGCCGCCAACGCCATCGCCAATTCCGTGGCCAGCGTGGTCAACGTGCCCGGCTCCGCCATCTCCCTGGCTCTCATCACCGTGGTGGGCCAGTGCATGGGCGCCGATGACAGCCGTCAGGCGGTCGCCTATACCCGAAAGCTGATGCTGACCGTATATGCCTCTATGGGCACGCTGAGCGCCCTGCTGTTCTGCTTTGCCGGACCGTTGGTCTCCCTGTTCCGCATCGGCGCGGCGGCCTCCGTCATGGCTGTGCAGGTCCTGCGCTGGTGCGCCGTGTTCACCGCCACTGTCTGGCCCCTGTCCTTTACCCTCCCAAACGCCCTGCGGGCCGCCGGCGACGCCAAGTTCACCATGGTGGTCTCCATGCTCTCCATGTGGATCTTCCGCATCGGCTTCAGCTATCTGCTGGCCCGGTTCATGGCCTGGGGTCTCCTGGGAGTCTGGGTGGCTATGTTTATTGACTGGATCGTCCGCGCCCTCGTGTTCCTGGTCCGCTTCCTACGGGGCCGCTGGAAGGACAAACAGGTCATTTAGTCCTCCAGTTCGCGGTCAAAGACTTGCGAATTTTTTGTTTTTATATTATAATTAATATAATGGCGTTTTTTTGGATAGGGCTGCAGGCGGCTCCCATCCCGTCCGCTCCGGGAAAGGCTGTGGTTTTAAGTGCCTGATTCCAACATCACCAAACGGGCTCTGGCCCAGACCATGAAGGACCTGATGGCGGAACGCCCCTTCGCCAAAATCAGCGTTGGGGACATCTGTGAGCGCTGCGGCATGAACCGCAAGAGCTTCTACTACCACTTCCGCGACAAGCACGATCTGGTCAACTGGATTTTTCAGACGGAGTTCATCGAAACCCTCCATCTGACCGATTACGCCAATGCCTGGGCCTTTCTGGGGGCCATCTGCGCCTATTTTTATCAGGAAAAGGACTTCTACCGCAGCGCCCTGCTCATCGAAGGGCAAAATTCCTTCCGGGACTACTTCATCGAGACCGTCTCCCCCTTCCTCAAGGCCTTCACCGAGGACATCTTCCAGGGGGTTGAGGACCCGGCCTTCTACATCACCTTTTTTGAGGACGCCTTCATGGCGGCCATCCTCCGCTGGCTCACCGGCAGCCAGCCCATGTCCGCCGAGGTCTTTTCCCAGCAGCTCCGGGACGTGCTGGTCAATGTCGCCCGCAAGACCCTCAGTGAACTGGGCGAAGACGCTCCGGCCCCATGCAGGCCATAAAAAACGTGGAGTGCGTGTCACACGCGCTCCACGTTTTTTGATTCAGGTCGGTTGGCTCCAGATCTCGCGCAGGGTCCGCCCGTTCAGGCGCTCCTCTGTGTCCACCTCGCAGCCGTTCCGGTACCGGGTCAGGGTCCCGTCCGGGCGGAGACCCAGAAAACAACGCTTGCCGGAGATGATCTCGTCCACGTAGAGATAGTCGGAGAAAAAATCCATCAGAAATACGGAGTAGTACTGCTCCGTCCGCGCCCGGCGGATATAGCCCTCCACCCGCCGGCTGACGGGCTCCGGGCAGCCGCTTCCCGAAAAGCAGAAGGCCAGTGCCGGACAGCAGGCCCTGGTCACCCGCTTCAGCCAGTTCCCGGTGGTGATGTCCCGTGCCGCCTCACCGTCTTCATAGGTGCGGTATACCCCGTAGAAGCACCGGGCCGCCTCCAGCCGTCTCGCCGCCTGCTCCCAGCCCGGCTTTTCGGTATCCACCGAGGCGGACAGGTTGTGACAGCCCGCCACAGCCGCCGTGATCTCCGGCGTAAAGGCCTCCGGCGGCGCGAAAAGCAGAAACGCACAGGCGGACTCCCGCCGGACCAGCTCCAGCAGAGTCCCCAAACCGCAGGCCGCGGCGTCCGCCCGCAGGAAATAGGTAAAGATGCCGTCGGCCTTCCCCTGGTCGATCACCTCGCGGTACAGCGGCGGAACGCCTCCCTCTGCGGAGCCGTCCAGGTGCAGCGTCAGGCCCCATGGGATATATCGCTGCCCTTCCGCCTCCAGCGCCCGGATCGTCCTGGCGCCGTTGGTCCAGCTTCCCAGGCCCAGGTTGATGCCGAAGGTCCTGATGGCGTCGTGGTCGGCTTTCCGCACCACATTGCGGACCAGCGTATAGTAAGGGCTCTCCTCATCCTCCAGCATTTTCTGGGTCAGGTCCAGATACTGCCGCTGAAAGCGCCCCTTGGCCAACTGCCGCCCCAGATCCACCAACCTGCGGACGCTGCGCTTGGGGTCCTCCTCGATCTCCCGGATACAGCGGTCCACAACGGATTCCGTGATGGTCCTTGTGAGTATGTCCCGATCCACCTGCGACCACCCTCATTATCAATCGGTTCCATGCATAGGATTCTCTGAAATAACATTTTTATCATACTGCAAAAGTCTCCCGGTCAAAAGGGACAAACTGCTCATTTTGTCCTAAAAGGTAACATTCCCGTGGATTGTCGCAAAATGTCACATCCCGCCGAATCTGTCCGGGGACAACCCGGTCCCGGAGGGAATAAAATAAAGCAAGCATGGGGCATCAGAAGCATTTCGACTGCAAAAGGAGTGTCTGATATGAGCGACAGAAATCTCGTGGAGCATGTGGAGGCCTTCGCCATCAAACGGGTCCTGGACTATCTCAACGACACGGAGAACGTGGACGACGCCATTGAGAAGGCCATGGACTGGGTGGATCGGTTCGACAAAAAGGGCGAGGTCGCCGGTCAGCGCGCCGTCTTCCGCAAGATCGTGGACAGCAAGCAGGGCAACTGGTACAACCTCATCAAGAAGGTATGGACCGAGATCGACCCCGGCGTCCGCAGCAAGTTCTTCGAGAACTTCGTTCTCAACGCCACCGCCATCGGCGGCCAGCGTCAGGACAAAACCAAGGAGAAATACGGCTGCAACGTACCCTGGGCCATCCTGATGGACCCCACCTCCGCCTGCAACCTTCACTGCACCGGCTGCTGGGCGGCGGAGTACGGCAACCAGCTGAACATGGATTACGACACCCTGGACTCCATCATCCGGCAGGGCACCGCCATGGGCACCTTCATGTACATCTACTCCGGGGGCGAGCCGCTGGTCCGCAAGGGCGACATCATCAAGCTCTGCGAAGCCCACCCGGACTGCATGTTCCTGGCCTTTACCAACGCCACGCTCATCGACGAAAAATTCGCCGACGACATGCTGCGGGTAAAGAACTTTGTCCCGGCCATCAGCGTGGAGGGCTTCGAGGAGGAGACCGATTTCCGCCGGGGCAAGGGCACCTATCAGGCCGTGACCCGGGCCATGGAGATCCTCAAGCGCAAGCACCTGGCCTTTGGCGTGTCCTGCTGCTACACCAGCAAGAACGTGGACGTCATCGGCAGCGAGGCGTATTTCGACGACCTCATCGACAAGGGCGCGCTGTTCGCCTGGTTCTTCACCTACATGCCGGTGGGCGCCGGGGCTCCCACCGACCTGATGGCCACCGCCGGGCAGCGGGAATTCATGTACCGCCAGATCCGCAGGTTCCGGAACACCAAGCCGCTGTTCACCATGGACTTCTGGAACGACGGGGAATACGTCAAGGGCTGTATTGCCGGCGGCCGGTATTATCTGCACATCAACGCCAACGGCGACATCGAGCCCTGCGCCTTCATCCACTACTCCGACTCCAACATCCATGACACTACCCTGCTGGAGGCCTACCGGCGGCCCATGTTCATGCAGTACCACGACCACCAGCCCTTCAACGGCAACCATCTGCGGCCCTGCCCGCTGCTGGACAACAACGGCGCCCTGGCCGAGATGGTTCACGCCGCCGGGGCCCACTCCACCGATCTGGCCGCACCTGAGGACGTGGATGGGCTGTGCGCCAAGTGCAAAAAGGCCGCCGCCAACTGGAAGCCGGTGGCGGACGAGCTTTGGGTGGAATCCGGCCACGATGCCGCCGACTGCGCCAAAGTGAGCTGCGGCTGCGAGGCTCATCCAAACTGAGCCGGCACGGCAGAACGAAACGGGAGGACATCGTATGAGCGACTATCAGATCATCACCGACGCCACGGCAGACCTCAGTGCGGAGTGGGCTGGCCGCATCGGCGTGGCCGTCATCCCCATGGATGTGGAACTGGACGGCCATCCCTATCTCTTCGGCCCGGGCGGGAACATCACCGGCTCGGAGTTCTTCACCGCCATGCGGCGGGGCAAGCTGGGCAGCACCTCCCAGATCAGCCCCGCCCGCTACGAGGCCGCGTTCGAGCACTACCTCTCCCAGGGTCTGGATATCCTGTACATCTGCTTTTCCTCCGGCCTCAGCGGCACCATTCAGGCCGCCCGCATCTGTATGGACGAGCTGCGGGAGAAGTATCCGGAGCGGAAGCTGCTCTGTGTGGATTCCCTTTCCGCCTCCGCCGGGGAGGGCTTTCTGGTCACCGGCGCGGCGGAACAGAAACAGGCGGGGCTGGACATCGAAGCCCTGGCCGCATGGGTGGAGACCAACCGGCTGCATGTGTGCCACTGGTTCACGGTGGAGGACCTGAAATTCCTCCACCGGGGCGGCCGGGTCTCCGCCGCCACAGCCGTAGTGGGCTCCGCCCTCCAGATCAAGCCGGTGATGCACTGCGACGACGAAGGGTGCCTCACCAACACCGGCAAGGCCCGGGGCCGGAAGCACTCCCTGCTGGCCCTGCTGGATCACGCCGACCAGAGCTGGACGCCCGAGCGGGGCCGGAAGGTCTTCATCTGCCACGGCGACTGCCTGGCCGACGCCCAGTTCATGGCCCAGGAGTTCCAGCGCCGCCGGCCCGAAGCCGAGATCACCCTCTTCCACATGGGCCCCATCATCGGCGCCCACTGCGGACCGGGCGTCATCGCCATCTTCACCTGGGGCACCCAGCGGTAACCCTCTTTTCACGGCCGGCGCCTCCGGCTGAACGCTGACGGCAAGGCCCCCCTCGGCACAGCCGAGGGGGGCCTTGTTTCAATCTTGGCACGGATGATGTCCTGCCCGCCTTCCTTTAGCGCAGGCCCTTGTCGTAGGGGATGCCCTCCGCCTTGGGCGCTCTGGACTTCTTGGAGGTGAAGGCCAGCACGATCAGCGAGACGATATAGGGCAGCATATTGTAGACTCCGCTGGGGAGATTCAGCGCCTTCAGGAATTCAAAGCCGGTGTACACGTTGCCCAGCGCCCGGAAGAAGCCGAACAGCAGGGCCGCCAGAGCGATGCGGGTGGGCTTCCACTGTCCGAAGATCATAACGGCCAGGGCCAGGAAGCCGAAGCCCGCTACGCCGTACTCAAACTTCCACTCGCTGACGCCGGCGGTGATATAGACGATGCCGCCCAAGCCGCCCAGCATGCCGGAGATGAGCACGCCGGCATAGCGCATCTTATAGACGTTGATGCCCACCGAGTCCGCCGCCTGGGGATGCTCGCCGCAGGCCATGAGCCGCAGGCCGAAGCGGGTCTTATACAGCACCACGTAGGAGCAGATCAGGGCAATCAGGGCCAGCAGCATGAACCAGTTGAATTCGAAGCCGTTGATATTCACCAGAAATGCCTTTTTTGCATTGATATACTGAATGGTGGAGGAGACGTTGTCCACGCTCTCGGCGGTGTTCATGGCCTTGACGAACACGGTGGCCGCGGCGGTGCCCAGCAGGTTCATGGCGGTACCCACCAGAGTCTGATCGGCCTTGAAGTTGATGGCCGCCACGCCCAGCAGCAGGGAGTAGAGCATGCCCAGCAGGATGGCGGCCAGCACCACCAACACGATCATCACGATGGCGGCGGTCCCATCCGGCAGGAATTTCATCATCAGCGCGCCGCCCAGGGCGCCCATGACCATGATGCCCTCCAGGCCGATGTTGATCACGCCGGAGTGTTCGGAGAAGCAGCCGCCCAAGGCCACCAGAATCAGCACGGAGGCAAAGATCAGCGTATATTGGATCAGCAGCATTACTTCTCGCCTCCTTCCCCGTTGGCCGCGCCTGTCTGGGCGGCCGCGGCCTCCTGCGCCGCCAGGCGCTCCCGCTCCCGCTCTTCCTTCCGCGCGGCCCGGCTGCTCATGAACTGCTTGAAGAACAGCACGAAGCCGCACAGGTAGATGATCAGGGCGGAGATAAAGTCCGAAATCTGGGCGGAGTACATGGTCTTGTCCACATAAGCGCCGCCGTTGGTGATGTGCTGGATGAAGTAGGAGGAGAGGATGGTCCCAATGGGGTTAAGTCCGCCCAGGAAGGCGGCGGCGATCCCGTTGAAGCCCATGCCGGGCACACTGGACTGGGTGCACTGCCACTGCTCAAAGCCCGTGAGGAACAGCATGGCCGCGCCCATGCCGGCCAGGCCTCCGGCGATGGCCATGGTGAGGATCAGGTTCTTCTTCTCCTTCATGCCACAGTATTTAGCGGCAAATTTGTTGTAGCCGGTGGCCTTCAGCTCATAGCCCAGCTTGGTCTTTTCCAGCAGGACCCAGATCAGGACCGCCACCAGGACCGCCAGAGGGATGGCAATGGTCACATACTTGTTGTCGTTGAACAGCTTCTCCAGACCCAGGGAGGGCAGGATGGCGCCAGGGTTGGTGCTGGAGAGCGTCATGGTGTAGGGGCTAGCGGACTCCTTCACCAGGCTCAGGAGCATATTCACCAGATACAGGCTGATCCAGTTGAGCATGATGCAGGAGATGACCTCGTTGACGTTGCAGTAGGCCTTCAGCAGGCCGGAGATCGCGCCCAGCGCAGCGCCGGCCGCAACCGCGGCCAGCAGGCACACGTACCAGGGCATCCCCCAGGCCAGAGCGCAGTAAAGGCTGGCCCCGGCGCCCACCACATACTGCCCCGCGGCGCCGATATTGAACAGGCCCACCTTATAGGCGAAGAGGACGGACAGGCTGCACATCAGCAGCGGCGCCGTCTTAACCAGGGTGCTGCCCAGATACTTCAGCTGTGCGGACGGTTTGGAATAGGTCATGAAGTTCTTTACGATGGTCACAATGGCCTCGCCGGCGCCGGCGGGGTTGATGACCAGCAGCACCACATAGCCCACCAGCAGGCCGATGAGGATGCACAACAGCGAGGCCAGCAGGGACTGGACGGCGCCGTTGCGCAGCAAGGGTGTTTTTTCCCGTTTCATACCTTACACTCCCTCCCGTTTCGCGCCGGCCATATACAGGCCCAGCTCTTCCACCGTGGTGGTCTTTGGGTCCAACTGGCCCACGATCTCCCCCTCGTACATGACCAGGATGCGGTCGGACAAGGCCATCACCTCGTCCAGCTCCAGGCTCACCAGCAGCACGCCCTTGCCCTCGTCCCGCTGGGCCACGATCTGCTTGTGGATGTACTCGATGGCGCCCACGTCCAGGCCGCGGGTGGGCTGGACGGCCACCAGAAGCTGCGGGTCCTTGTCGATCTCACGGGCCACGATGGCCTTCTGCTGGTTGCCGCCGGACATACTCCGGGCGGGCGTCATAGGCCCCTGGCCGGAGCGCACGTCGTACTGCCCAATGAGTCTGGTAGCATAGTCCCGGATGGCCTTGCGCTTGAGGAAGCCCGCGCCGCTGACGAACTGGGGCTCAAAGTACCGCTGGAGCACCATGTTGTCCTCCAGGGTATAGTCCAGCACCAGGCCGTGCTTGTGGCGGTCCTCGGGGATGTGGCTCATCCCCATCACCGACCGCTCCCGGATGGGGGACTTGGTGATATCCCGGCCGCACAGCGACACCTTGCCGCCGTGTGCCGGCTCCAGGCCGGTCAGGCCGTAGACCAGCTCGCTCTGCCCATTTCCGTCGATGCCGGCGATGCAGACGATCTCCCCCGCCCGGACCTGGAAGGTGACGTTCTTCACGGCGTTGTTCTTGTGCTGCTTGGAGGCCATGGTCAGGTTCTGTACGTCGAGAATGACCTCGCCGGGGTGGGCGGGGCCCTTTTCCACGGCGAAGTTCACGCTGCGGCCCACCATCATGCGGGAGAGCTCCTCCTTGGTGGTCTCGGCCACATTGACCGTGCCGATGCCCTTGCCCTTGCGCAGGACGGTGCAGCGGTCGGCCACCGCCATGATCTCGTTGAGCTTGTGGGTGATGAACAGGATGCTCTTGCCCTCGGCCTTCAGCCCCCGCATAATGTCCATCAGCTCGTCGATCTCCTGGGGCGTCAGCACGGCGGTGGGCTCGTCGAAGAT
>CABUJV010000040.1 GCA_902492005.1 uncultured Eubacteriales bacterium | reverse complement strand
CTGCGCCTACCACGTCTGCCACATCTCCACCAAGGAGAGCGTGGACCTGATCCGCAAGGCCAAGGCGGAGGGCCTGCCGGTCACCTGCGAGACCGGCCCCCACTATCTGGTGATGGACGACAGCGACTTGCAGGAGGACGGCCTTTTAAAAATGAACCCGCCACTGCGAGGAAAGGAAGACCGGGAGGCCCTGATTCACGGAATTCTGGACGGCACCATCGACATGATCGCCACCGACCACGCCCCCCACTCCGCCGAGGAGAAAGCCCGGCCTCTGCCCGAGGCCCCCAGCGGCATGGTGGGGCTGGAGACAGCTCTGGCCGTGACGCTCACCAGCCTTTACCACACCGGGGTGATGGACCTGTCGGACATTCTGCGCAAGATGACCATCAATCCGGCCTTTATCCTCCGCATCCCCAAGGGGCGGCTCAGTCTGGGCGGAGGAGCCGACTTCACCATCTTCGACCCGGACGAGGAGTGGACGGTGGACCCGGAGCAGTTTGCCTCCAAGGGCCGCAACACCCCCTTCGCCGGACGAACGCTGAAGGGCCGGGTCAAATACACCATCGCGGACGGAAAAATAATCTATCAGGAGGGCAAATAGATGTCGTTCGACGCACTGCAGGAGAAGATCCGCTCCAAGAAAAACCCCACCGTGGCGGGGCTGGACCCCAAGCCGGAGCAGATCCCGCCCCACATCCTCAAAGCCAGCTATGAGACGTACGGCGAGACCCTCCAGGGAGCGGCCGAGGCCGTCTGGACGTTCAACAAGGGACTCATCGACGCTCTGTGCGACGTGGTGCCCGCCGTGAAGCCCCAGGCCGCCTACTACGAGCGGCTGGGCTGGCGGGGCCTGGAGGTGATGGAGCGCACCATCGCCTACGCCCGGGAAAAGGACCTCTTTGTCATCGCCGACATCAAGCGGGGGGACATCGGCTCCACCGCCCAGGCCTACGCCGACGCCTGGCTGGGGGAGACACGGGTGGGAGAGGCATCCCATCCGGTGTTCAACGCCGACTGCGTCACCCTCAACGGCTATATGGGCTCCGACACCATCGAGCCCTTCGTGGAGGCCTGCAAGGCCGGGGACAAATGCCTGTTCCTGCTGGTCAAGACCTCCAACCCCGGCTCCGGGGAGCTGCAGAATATGGTGGCCGGGGACCGGCTGGTCTACAAGGTCATGGGGGACATGACCGCCAAGCTGGGTAAGGGCACCGAGGGCAAGTACGGCTTCCATCTGGCGGGGGCGGTGGTGGGGGCCACCTATCCCTCCGACCTGCGGGAGCTGCGCAGACGTCTGGAGCACACCTTCTTTCTGGTGCCCGGCTACGGCGCCCAGGGCGGCACCGCCGAGGACGTGCAGTACGCCTTCAACAAGTACGGCCACGGGGCCATCGTCAACGCCTCCCGGTCCATCATGTGCGCCTGGCAGAAGACCGGCGTGGACGGCGCGGACTACCAGGAGGCGGCCAGAGCCGCCGTCGTGGCTATGCGGGACGACATCCGGAAGTACGTGACCATCGTATAGACGGGGGGACGAACCCGACTGGGAGCGGTAAGCGCCCCTGATCATCTTTATATCCTGGAGGTGCCCCATGCCTGTTCAAGCCCTCTGCACCGTGGCGGAAGCGGTGAAGCTCAATGAATTTGCCTTCTCCCTCACCCTGGACGTGGGGGAGGAGCTGGCCGGTCAGGTCTCCTGCGGCCAGTTCGTCCACATCAAATGCGGCCGCTCCCGCCTGCTCCGGCGGCCCATCTCCATCTGCGACTGGATGGGGGACACTCTGCGGGTGGTCTTCGAGGTCCGGGGCGAGGGCACCGAGTGGCTCTCCCGCCGGAAGGCCGGCGAAAAGCTGGATGTCCTGGGCCCGCTGGGCCGGGGCTTCGACGTGTCCGGGAAGAAGCTGCTGGTGGTGGGGGGCGGCATCGGCGTGCCCCCGCTGCTGGGCTGCGCCAAGTACGCCGCCGCCCGGGGCGGCGAGGTCCACGCCTGTCTGGGCTTCCGGGACGAGGGACATAAGATGCTCACCGGGAACTTTACGGAATACTGCCGCTCCCTGAATGTCATCAGCGACGACGGTTCCACCGGCCGGAAGGGCTTCGTCACCGAGCTGGCGGAGGAATTCCTGACCGCCGAAGCCTGTGCCGGAAGCTGTGCCGGAGACGCCTGCACCGCATGCTGCGGCGCGCCGGCAAGGCCGGTGATCCTGGCCTGCGGTCCCAGACCCATGCTGAAGAGCATGGCCGCGCTGGCGGAGCGGTACGGCGTGCCCTGTCAGGTCTCCCTGGAGGAGCGCATGGGCTGCGGCGTGGGGGCCTGCCTGGTCTGCGCCTGCAAAACGGCGGACGGCCGGATGAAGCATGTGTGCAAGGATGGCCCCGTCTTTGACAGCCGGGAGGTGGATTGGAATGACTGATCTGACCGTCACCCTGGCCGGGATGACAATGAAAAACCCCGTGGTGGCGGCCTCCGGCACCTTCGGTTTCGGCCGCGAGTATGGGGAGTTCTACGACCTGAGCGAACTGGGCGGCATCTGCGTCAAGGGCCTGACCTTCCAGCGCCGGGAGGGCAACCCCGCCCCCCGCATCGCTGAGACTCCCATGGGCATCCTCAACTCGGTGGGGCTCCAGAACCCGGGGGTGGACGAATTCATCCGCGCCGAGCTGCCCTACCTGAAGCAGTTCGACACCCGCATCCTCGCCAACATTTCGGGCGACACGCCCGAGGAGTACGGCGTCATGTGCGAAAAGCTGTCGGCGGCGGGGGTGGACATGATCGAGGTCAACATCTCCTGCCCCAACGTGAAGGCGGGCGGGCTGGCCTACGGCACCCGGCCTGAGCTGGCCGCCGAGGTCACCGGGATCGCCAAGGCCCACTCCACCGTGCCCGTCATGGTCAAGCTGTCCCCCAACGTCACCGACATCACCGAGATCGCCCGGGCGGTGGAGGGGGCAGGGGCCGACGCGGTGAGCCTCATCAACACTCTGCGGGGAATGCGCATCGACGTGAACACCCGCCGCCCCATCCTGAAGCGGAACACCGGCGGCCTGTCCGGCCCCGCCGTGCTGCCCGTGGCGGTGCGGATGGTCTGGGAGGTGTCCGGCGCCGTGCGGATCCCCGTGCTGGGCATGGGGGGTGTGGCCACGGGAGAGGACGCCGCCCAGCTCATGCTGGCGGGGGCCTCCGCCGTGGCGGTGGGCACCGCCTGCTTTGCCGACCCCTACGCGCCCCTGAAGGTCCGGGACGGCCTGGCGGCCATCGCCGGCCGGCAGGGGCTGGAGCGGGTGTCTCAGCTCACCGGGGCGGTCAGGCCCTGGTAGGAAAATCCAAAAAAAGTGAGCGTCAGACTATGACTCGAATTTATCTTGTCCGTCACGCAGAGGCGGAGGGCAACCTTTACCGCCGCATCCACGGCTGGTACGACAGCCTCATCACCGACAACGGCTACCGGCAGATCGCCGCCCTGGCCCACCGCTTTGAGGGCATAGCTGTGGACGCGGTCTACTCCAGCGACCTGTTCCGCACCCGCACCACCGCCGGGGCTATCTGTAAGCCAAAGGGTCTGGCGCTGACTACCCGGAAGGGGCTGCGGGAGATCCACCTGGGGGACTGGGAGGACCGGACCTGGGGCGAGGCGGCCCGGCTGGACCCGGCGGAGCTGGACCGCTTCAACCGCAACGATCCGGAGTTCCGGGCCAGGGGGGGAGAGTCCTTCCAGGAGCTACGCAAGCGGACCACCGCCTCGGTGCGGCAGCTCGTCCGGAACCACCCCGGCCAGACGGTGGCGGTGGTCTCCCACGGCACCGCCATCCGCAACCTGCTGGCCGCCTTCCAGAACATCCCGGAGGCCGACTCCGCCCGCCTGCCCCACAGCGACAACACCGCAGTCTCCCTGCTGGAGTTCGACGGCGATGAAGTCCGGGTGGTCTTTCACGACGACGCCTCCCACCTGCCGGAGGAGATCTCCACCTTTGCCCGCCAGCGCTGGTGGAAGCAGGACAGCGGCTCCCGGGCCGACTCCAACCTGTGGTTCCGTCCCCTGGACATGGAGCGGGAGGGGGAGGTCTACCGCCGGTGCCGGAGAGAGGCCTGGCTCAACATCCACGGCAGCCCCGCCCACTACGAGGAGGAGGGCTTCTATCAGGACGCCCTGACCCAGTGGCGGTACGACCGCCGGGCGGTGACCTGCGCCATGCTGGGGGACGAGCCGGCGGGTCTGCTCCAGCTGGACCTCCAGCGTCACGCCGAGAAGGGCATCGGCTATATCCCCTTCGTCTATATGATGCCCAGCCGCCGCAGGCAGGGCCTGGGGGTGCAGCTGCTGGGTCAGGCGGTGTCGGTCTACCGGCCCCTGGGGCGGCAGTACCTGCGCCTGCGCTGTGCGCCGGACAATCTGGTGGCCCAGCGGTTTTACAAGCGCTACGGCTTTTACCGGGTGGGCTCCGCCGAGGGGACCCGGGTGCCCCTGGACCTGCTGGAGAAGTATATCGGGTATTAGGGGGCCAGCTCCAGGACCAACTGCCCGCCCAGGCGGAAGTCCCGGACAAAAAATTCCTCGTGGGAGACCCGGGCGGCCTCATCGTCGTGATAGTCCGGTTTACCGAAATAGAGGCCGCCGCGGGGGAGGGCCGCCCTCCCGATCACGTCAAAACAAATGAGGTAAAAAACCATGAACACCCAATTCCTCCCTGTCTCCAAAGCAGATATGAGGGCCCGCGGCTGGGAGGACTGCGATTTCCTCCTCATCACCGGCGACGCCTATGTGGACCACCCCTCCTTCGGCCCGGCCATCATTTCACGGGTGCTGGAGGCTGAGGGCTACCGGGTGGCGGTGCTGGCCCAGCCGGACTGGAAGGACCCCGCCGCCTTCACCGCACTGGGCCGTCCCCGGCTGGGGGTGATGGTCTCCGGCGGCAACATCGACTCCATGGTGGCCCACTACACCGTGGCCAAAAAGCGCCGCCATGACGACGCCTACTCCCCCGGGAACAGGCCCGGCCTCCGCCCCGACCGGGCCACTATCGTCTACGCCAACATGGTCCGGCGGGTCTTTGGGAACATCCCCCTCATCATCGGCGGGCTGGAGGCCAGCCTCCGCCGCTTCGCCCACTACGACTACTGGGAGGACAGGGTCCGACGGTCCATCCTCTTCGACAGCCAGGCCGACCTGCTGGTCTACGGCATGGGGGAGACCGCAAGCCGCGCCATCGCCGCCCGGCTGGCCTCCGGCACGCCGGTGGACCAGATCACCGACGTGCGGGGCACCTGCTTCGCCGGGCGGCACCCCGGCCAGTGCGCCTACCCCATGGTGGAGGTCCCCTCCTTCGAGGCGGTCCGCGCCGGCAAGCGGGCCTACGCCCAGGCCAACCAGGTGGAATACGAGGAGCACGACGCAGTGCGGGGAAAGGCCATCCTGCAAAAGCACGGGGACCGGCTGCTCATCGCCAATCCCCCCGCCCTGCCTCTGACCACCGCCGAGCTGGACGCCGTGTTCGAGCTGCCCTATGTGGGAGAGCCCCACCCCATGTACGACGCCATGGGGGGCGTGCCCGCCATCGAGGAGGTCCGCTTCTCCATCATACATAACCGGGGCTGCTTTGGGGCCTGCAGCTTCTGCTCCCTGGCCTTCCATCAGGGGCGGACCATCTCTGCCCGGAGCCACGAGAGCGTGCTGCGGGAGGCGGAGCGGCTGGTGAAGCACCCCGGCTTTAAGGGCTACATCCACGACGTGGGCGGGCCCACCGCCAATTTCCGGCATCCCTCCTGTCAGAAGCAGCTCAAGGCGGGCATGTGCCGGAACCGGGCCTGCCTGTCCCCCCGGGCCTGCCCCAATCTGGACGCCGACGAGACCGACTACCTCAAGCTGCTGCGGGAGATCCGGGCCGTCCCCGGCGTCAAAAAGGTGTTCATCCGCTCCGGCATCCGGTTTGACTACCTGATGCAGGACCGGGACGGGGAGTTCTTTGCCGAGCTGGTGAAATACCACGTATCCGGCCAGCTCAAGGTGGCCCCGGAGCACTGCGTCAACGGGGTGCTGGATTACATGGGCAAGCCCCATGTGGAGGTCTACGAGAAGTTCCGGCAGAAGTACGAGCGGCTCAACCGGAAGTACGGCAAGGAGCAGTATCTGGTGCCCTATCTCATCTCCTCCCACCCGGGCTGCACTCTGGACGACGCGGTGCGGCTGGCCGAGTGGCTCAACCGCTCCGGCCGCCAGCCCGAGCAGGTCCAGGACTTCTACCCCACCCCCGGCACCCTGTCCACCTGCATGTACTACACCGGCCTGGACCCCAGGACCATGCAGCCAGTCTACGTCCCCGCCGACCCCCACGAGAAGGCCATGCAGCGGGCCCTGATGCAGTGGAAGCGGCCGGAGAAGCGGCGGCTGGTGCTGGAGGCCCTCCGCCGCACCCACCGGGAGGACCTGATCGGCTATGGCAGGGAGTGCCTGCTCCGGCCTGACCGTCCGGGAGACGGCCGCCGCCCGGCGGGGGGCGGGGCTTCCCAGGGCCCCAAAAAAGGCGGCCGCCCGGCGGAGAAGAAAAAAACGGCGGCTCCCGTCCGAAAGACGGGCTGGGCCAGGCCCAAGCCCAAGAAGAACGCCCGGCCCCGGAAGGGCGGAGGCTGAGTGCGAAAAGGCGCGGAGAAATTCTCCGCGCCTTTTGTGTAACCTTTTGCCGCCGGAAACGTTTTGTAGACAGAAGGAGGGAGGACGATGCGCCGCGATGCGCTGGAGGAGCTTTACCGGGCCCACTACCGTCCGGCCCTCCTCTATACGCTGTCCCTGTGCGGGGACCCGGCCCAGGCGGAGGACATTGTCTCCTCCGCCTTCGAGACCGCCCTGCTTACCCTGGAGGAGGGACAGCCCGGCTTTCGCTACTGGCTGATGAAGGTGTGCAGGCACCGCTGGCTGGACGAAGTGCGCCGGGGACGGCGGCGGCATCCGGCGCCGCCGGAGGAGCTGCCGCTGGCCGCTCCGGACGACGTGCTGGAGGGGATCTTGCGGGAGGAGCGGTATGCCTCCCTCTACCGGGCGCTGGCCAGGCTGCCGGAAAGGCCCCGGGAGCTGCTGACCCTCCACTATTTCGGGGGACTGCCCCTGGTCCGGGTGGGGGAGCTGGCCGGCCTGAGTCCCGGGGCGGCCAAGACCGCCCTGTGCCGGGCCCGGCAGCGGCTGAGACAGATCATGGAGGAGGATGGCTATGAGATTTGAAGAGCTCTACAAGAGATACCGGGCGGGGACGGCCACGGAGGCGGAGGCGGCCCAGGTGGAGGAGGAGCTGGCCAAATTCCGGCTGCTCACCGACTATGTGGCCGAGCACGACGAATTGGACCTGCCGGAGCCTCCGACGGAGGTCGAGGCGGGGGAGTACCAGGCGATAAAGCGGCGGGCCCGCCGTAGCCGGAGGGAGACCGTGGAACTGGCGGTGAGCCTCACCTGCGTGCTCCTGATCCTGGGGCGGCTGGCGCTGTGGCCGCTGCTCAACCGCTTTGTGTTCTACGACCCGGAGCGGGAGAACCTGGGGCAGGCCATGGCGGTCTATTCCTCCCTGTTTTTCCCGACCCGGAGCTGCTACGGCGCCTATGCCGAGAACACCGGCCTGGGCCGGTGGGAGGTGACCCTCCAGATGGGCGACTGGACCGGAGACGGCGGACAGCCCGCCCGCATCCAGGGCGCGGTCCATCTGTGGGACCTGTCCTTCGAGGACGCCTTTTGGGAGGGCTACTGTCCGCTGAACCAATGGAAGCCGGCAGGGGACGGCGGGGGGTACACTCCCGGACAGAGCCCGGCGGAGACGGCGGAAAAGCTGCGGGAACTGCCCGACTACACCCGGGGGGTGCTGTGCCTGTCCTTTGACCGGGAGCTGTCCATGGCCGAGCTGGCCGGGCTGATGGACGCCCATCCGGACCTGCGGGTGTGCTGGGTCATGGTGCGCACCCTGGAGGGGGACGGCTTTCGCCTGCCGCCCACCGGCTTTGCCCCCAACACGTTCATCGCGGATAACGAGGACGGCACGGGGGAGCGCTACCCTTGGCTGTTCCCGGAGCAGCACCGGGAGGATGCGGACCGGGGGACGTACTATGAGAACCATTTTAAGGACCTGCTGCGGTATATGATGGATCAGGACCAGACGGTGTGGGGGTTGGCGGACGCACAGCACGACTACTACCGGCGGGCCCTGGACTATGTGGAGACCAACGGCGTATATGCCCAGGGGATCTTCGTCAGCGGCCGCCCCGCCGGTCTGGCGGCCCTGTGCGGGGAGGGGGCCGTGTCCTGGGCTTCGCTGGACTCCATCCGGCTCTCCCCGGAGCTGGATTGAATGCCCGGAACGAGAGGGGCCCCCGGCGTGCGCCGGGGACCCTTCTGCGCATTGTAACCGTTTGTCATATGGCTTTCCCATAGGGAGTATGGTAGGATAAAGGCAAGCGAGGTGAACCGATATGAGGCGCATTACGCCTATTTTGCTGACTCTGGCTCTGCTGGCCGGCTGCGCCGGCGGGCAGGCGGGGGAGACCGCAACCCCTGCGCCGGCGGGGTCCTCCGCCCCCTCCGGCGTGCGGGTACAGACGGACTGGTCCAAGCTGGAACCAAACGAGGAGGGGCACGTCCCCCGCTATACCAGGCGGTATGCGGAGTGGACCGGCCGGCTGATCCCGGCCGGCGACTACGGGCGGCTGTATCCCTTTGCGGGAGAGAAGGTCCCCGCCCGGGAGAAGTATATGGGCGAAGACGGGGCCGGCGCCCCCGTGGACATCTACAAATATGGCCTGGTGACCGGGGCGGGGGAAGTGGTGGTGGACCCGGTATACGACCTGGTGGGGCCGCCCTGCGACCGCTATCTGGACGGCCCCAGCTTCTACCACCCCATGCCGGACCTGCTGCTGCTGGGCGTCCTGGTGGAGCGCGAGCCGGACGCGGACTACGGAGGACCTGTGGCCTGGCAGTGGCGGTACGGCGCGGCAGCTCAGGACGGAAGTTGGGTCACGGAGCTGGTCTACACCAGCTACTATGCCGCGGACGGCCATACGCTGCTGCTCACCCGGGAAAACGGCGAGACCGAGGTGTGGGACGAGAGCGGTGCGGTGCGCTTCACCATCCCGGCCGAGTCGGAGGGGGGCTGGTCCCCGCAGCTGTTCGGCTGGTCCGACGGCATGGTGGCGAACGCCTCCTATCAGGGGGAATATTACTATTATGACGCCCAGACCGGCCGGCGGCTTCTGGGCCCCTATCTCTCCGCCCAGCCCTTCTATGAGGGGCTGGCCGCCGTGCAGGATGGCAGGAGCGGTTTGTGGGGCTACATCGACAAGGCCGGCGCCTGGGTCATCGAGCCCATGTTTGAACAGGCGGGAAACTTCTCTCAGGGGATGGCTCTGGTGCGGGTCATCGGCTCCCTGCCCGCCCTGGTGGGCCGGGACGGCAGGTTCGTGCTGGAGGCCAACCAGGGGGAGCAGATCATCGCCTGCGGCGGCGCCTCCTATGGCTATGACGTCGGCGGGCGGGAGGGGCTGTGGTACCTCCACTGCACCGCCGAAGACGGAAACGGCATGGTGACGGTGCTGGGAGCCTACGGGGGGGATGGCGCGCCGCTGGCCCAGCCTACCGCCGGGGAGCGGGTGACCACCTGGTGGGGCAGCGCCGTGTCCCGCATCCGGGGAGAGGAAACCACATTTTACCAGAACGGTATGGCCTACCCCCTGCCTCTGGCGGGGGTGGTGCGGGAGGCGGCAGGGCAGTACGTCATCCTGCAAAGGGCGCTGAGCGAGCGGGAGTATCAGTACGCCCTGGCGTCTCTGGACGGAACGGTCCTGGCCGGCTACGGGGACTGCGAATCACTGTTTTTCTATGTGCCGCCGGAGACGGGCCGGACGGAGCTCCGGGCCGGGTTCCGGGACGGCACGGGAGATTACCGCTATGAGACCTATGAGCTGGAGCCGTCGGAGGAGGCGCTCACCTATGTCCTGGAGGACTGGGGCTGCGGCTATCAGAATGCGGACGGCGTCTGGGCTTTTTGCTGGCCCTGGCTGCTTTTGGGGGATGTAGAATGAAGAAAAAAGGCATGGCCCATGCTCTGGCGCTCCTGCTGCTGGCGGGCTGCGCCCCGGCGGCGTCCGGTTCCTCCGCCATGTCATGACGGACGGCGGGGACATCGGAACGAAAAAAGAGAGACGGCATGCCGTCTCTCTTTTTTCGTTCAGCGCAGAGCGTTGGACACATCGTTGCCGATATCCCTTGCAGCACGCCCCACGTCGTCTACGCCGCGGCGGACCGCGTTGCCCGCGTCGTCCAATGCGTTGCGCACGGTTTTGCCCGCGGCGTTGTCCGTGTTTTCCACGGCGCCGTCGGCGCCGGCCTCATAATTGGAGTCGGTGGAATCGGGGGTAACCGCCGGCGAGGTCTCGGTGATGTGGCCGGGGGTCTCGCTGGGTGTAACGCCGGGCGTTACGCTGGGCGTTACACTGGGCGTTACGCTGGGCGCTACGCTGGTGGAAGGGCTGGGAGTCACGTCGGGGGCCTTGTCTCTGGTACAGCCGGTCAGGGCAAGGACCAGGCTGAGGGCCAGAGCCAGTCCGAGCAGATTGCGTTTCATTCCGCATCCTCCTATTCATACAATAAGACATTCCGTCCGATGGTTAGTATGCGCGGCGGCAGCACGGTTACACACGGAAAATTTTTTAGGGAAATTGAAAAAAGACTTGCAATTAAAAATGATTCCTGTTATACTGCAATCAATAACAAGAATGATTATTAATTAAAGTGACCCAGAGGTGAGTTATGAAGGGAAAACGATACTCCCGCCAGCGGGAACTTATTTATCAGGCCCTGATGGCGACGGACCAGCATCCCACTGCGGAGATGATCTACAACTGGCTGAAGCCGGAAAACCCCGGCCTGAGTTTGGGAACGGTCTATCGGAACCTCAATCTGCTGGCGGATGAGGGCAGTATTACCCGGATGGCATTCCCAGTGGAGCGCTATGACGCCAACGTCTGCCCCCACCCCCATTTTCAGTGCCGCTGCTGCGGCCATGTGTACGATCTGGAGGGCCTGCCCTACGACCGGGAGCTGGACAAACGGATCTCCGCCGCCAGCGGTCACGAGATAGAGCGGCACGAACTGGTGTTCAGCGGCATTTGTCTCCACTGCACGAAAAAGCATTGATTTTCCCGAAGGAATGTGCTACAGTAAGCACAGGCAAGAATAGAAAAATATTACAATTAGGAGGGCTTAACTTATGGAACTGAAACTTTATCGGTGCGCTCATTGCGGCAACATAGCGTTCAAACTGGTCGACAAGGGTGTGCCTCTGTTCTGCTGCGGTCAGAAGATGGATGAACTGGTGCCCAACACCACCGACGGCGCGCTGGAGAAGCACGTCCCCGCCGTCAGCCGCGACGGCAAGGAGGTCTCCGTCCAGGTCGGCTCCGTCATCCACCCCATGCTGGAGGAGCACTACATCCAGCTCATCGCCGCCGCCTCCGGCGACACCGTCACCTTCAAGCTGCCTAAGCCCGGCGACGAGCCCGTGCTTAAGGTGAGCTCCGAGACTCCCGTCACCGCCTATGAGCTGTGCAATCTCCACGGCTTCTGGAAGGGCAACGAGTAACGGCGCAAGACAAGCGTTCATCCAAAAAGGAGCTGTTTTCGTATGGAACTGAAGGGAAGCAGGACCGAGGCCAATCTCTGGAAGGCATTTGCCGGGGAGTCCATGGCCCGCAATAAGTACACCTACTTTGCCAGCAAGGCCCGCAAGGAGGGCTATGAGCAGATCGCGGCCATCTTTGAGGAGACCGCCGGCAACGAGAAGGAGCACGCTAAGCTGTGGTTCAAGGCGCTCAGCGGCATCGGCGACACCGCCGCCAACCTGATTGCCGCCGCCGAGGGCGAGCACGAAGAGTGGACCGAGATGTATAAGGAAATGTCCGAGACCGCCCGGGAGGAGGGCTTCCACGCTCTGGCCGACGCTTTCGCCGCTGTGGGCAAGATCGAGAAGAGCCACGAGGAGCGCTACATGAAGCTGGCCGAGAACCTCTCCAACAGCGAGGTCTTCAAGCGGGCCGACATCAAGGTCTGGTACTGCCGCAACTGCGGCCATCTGGAATACGGTCTGGAGGCTCCCGCCGTGTGCCCCGTCTGCGGTCATCCCCAGGCTTACTTCGAGATTCACGCCGACAACTATTAAGCCGGCAGCATTCAAGGCCCGCGGCGATGCCGCGGGCCTTTTTTTGCCCGCTTCCGGAAGAGGTGGGGCCAATCCGGGGCTTTCCTTTTTGCAGAATCTATGCTATTATAATTCATTATACAAACAGTTTGAGGAGGGCCCTATGCTGGAAGAAATACGGAAGAACCTCTACCGGATCCCGGTGCCCCTGCCGGGAAATCCGCTGAAGGAACTCAACAGCTATGTCATCAAGGGGAGCGATCGGACGCTGGTGGTGGACACCGGCTTTCGCCAGGAGCCCTGCCGCCAGGCGCTGTTTGCCGGGCTGCGGGAGCTGGGCGTCCATCCGGAGGAGACCGACGTGCTGCTGACCCACCTGCACTCCGACCATTCCGGACTGTCCGCCGAGGTAGCCACGGGGGAGGGGCGGCACATCTACGTCAGCGACATAGACCGGAAGCTGCTGGAGAAGTATGCTCAGGCCCAGCTTCACGGCGGCGGGAACCCCAAGACCCTTCTGCGCCGGGCCCAGGGCTTTACCCAGGAGGAGCTGTCCGCGGAAGGTAAGTCCAACCCGGCCGTCACCATGGCCCCGCCGGTGACGGACAACTACAAAAGCCTGTTTGACGGCGACGTCATCACGTGCGGCGGCTACCGGCTCCGGTGCATCCAGGTCCCCGGGCACACCCCGGGCCAGATGTGCTACTGGTTGGAGGAGGAAGGGGCCATGCTGCTGGGGGACCATGTCCTTTTTGACATTACCCCCAATATCACCAACTGGGAGGGCGTGGACGACTCCCTTGGGAACTATCTGGACAGCCTGCGGGCCATTCGGGCCTACGATGTGGCCCTCCCCCTGCCCGGGCACCGGGGGAGGGGGGACTTCAAGGCCCGTATCGACGACCTGCTGTCCCACCACGAGCACCGTCTGGCCGAGGCGCTGGAGGTGGTAAAGAAATACCCAGGCAGCACCGCCTACTTTCTGGCGGGGCACATGACCTGGAAGATCCGGGCCAACTCCTGGGAGAATTTTCCTCTTGCCCAGAAATGGTTTGCCGTAGGGGAGTGCGCCTCCCATATGGACTATCTCAAGCGCAGGGGTATGATCCGGGACGAGCCGGACGGAGAGGGCCTGCTGCGGTATTATCCCTGCTGACGGCTCCGCCGGACGGCAGAAACACGAAAGTGAGGAACGACACCCATGGAAAAGGCAAAGGTATATTTTGACGATTTTCGCGCGCCGGTGGGGACCAGCGTGCTGAAAAAGCTGGACCGGCTGATCCGGAAGGCGGGCATGGAGGAGATGGACTTCCAGCGCAAGCTGGTGGCCGTCAAGATGCACTTTGGAGAGCCGGGCAACCTGACCTTCCTGCGCCCCAACTACGCCAAGGTGGTGGCCGATCTGGTGAAGGAGCGGGGAGGCGTGCCCTTCCTCACCGACTGCAACACCCTCTACGCCGGGCGGCGGAAGAACGCCCTGGAGCATCTGGACGCCGCCTATGAAAACGGGTTTTCTCCCATGTCCACCGGCTGCCAGATCGTCATTGGTGACGGCCTGCGGGGGACCGATGATGTGGAGGTGCCGGTCCAGGGCGGGGAATACGTCCAGACCGCCAAGATCGGCAAGGCCGTGATGGACGCCGACGTGTTCATCAGCCTGACCCACTTCAAAGGCCATGAGGCCACCGGCTTCGGCGGGGCGATCAAGAACATCGGCATGGGCTGCGGCAGCCGCCGGGGCAAGATGGAGCAGCACGCGGCGGGCAAGCCCCGGGTGAGCAAGCGCCGCTGCGTGGGCTGCCGGGTGTGCAGCCACCACTGCGGCCAGGACGCCATCTCCTACGGCGAGGACAAGCGGGCGGCCATCGACTATGAAAAGTGCGTAGGCTGCGGCCGCTGCATCGGCGTGTGCAATTTTGACGCCATCTTCAGCCCCGATGACAGCGCCAACGGCGAGCTCAACCGCAAGATGGCGGAGTACGCCAAGGCGGTGGTGGACGGGCGGCCCGCCTTCCACATCAGCCTGGTTCAGGACATCTCTCCCTACTGCGACTGCCACGGCGAGAGCGACATCCCCATCCTGCCGGATGTGGGCATGTTCGCCTCCTTCGACCCGGTGGCGCTGGATCAGGCCTGCGTGGACGCCTGCCTGAAGCTGGACCCCATCCCCGGCAGTCTGCTGGACCAGCGGATGCACGAGGAGGGGTTTGTGGATCAGCACGACCATTTCTGCAACACCACGCCGGACACCGAATGGAAAAGCTGTCTGGAGCACGCCGAGAAGATCGGCCTGGGCAGCCGGGACTACGAGCTGATCCGTCTGTAAGGAATCTGCGGCTCCTGTGACGAGCCCCATCAAGGAAAACGGGTTATGGAAAGGATGACGACTATGGATGTCAAGGAAATTCTGGCTCACTGCGATCATACCCTGCTGAAGCAGGAGTCCACCTGGGCGCAGATCAAAGAGGTCTGCGACGACGGGAAAAAATACAGCTGCGCCTCCATCTGCATTCCCGCCGCCTACGTGAAGGCCTGCGCCGAGTATGTGGGCAACAGCCTGAAGATCTGCACGGTCATCGGCTTCCCCAACGGCTATTCCACCACAGCAGTAAAGGTTTTTGAAACCGAGGACGCCATCCGCAACGGCGCCGACGAGATTGACATGGTCATCAACATCGGCTGGGCCAAGGACCAGCGCTGGGACGCCATCCTGGACGAGATTAAGGCGGTCAAAGCCTCCTGTCAGGGCCGCATTCTGAAGGTCATTGTGGAGACCTGCCTGCTGACCGAGGCGGAGAAGATCAAGCTGTGCGAACTGGTCACCGCCTCCGGGGCGGACTATATCAAGACCTCCACCGGCTTTTCCACCGGGGGAGCCACCCGGGAGGACGTGGCGCTGTTCGCCCGGCACGTGGGCCCCAACGTAAAAATCAAGGCCGCCGGCGGCATCGCCTCCATGCAGGACGCGGAGGATTTCCTGGCCCTGGGCGCGGACCGCCTGGGGACCTCCCGCATCGTCAAGCTGGTAAAAGGCCAGCAGGGCGAAGGGTACTGAAAACAGTCGAAACCGGCTCCGCGCTGAGGCGGCACGCATGCGACAATAGGAGAGATCTTTTCGGAAACGGCGTAGCTTCGGCTATGCCGTTTCGACCTTTTGCACGCTATGGAGCAAAGACCGTATGTTCTGCCTGTTCTTCCTGCTCCTGCCCGCAATCATCACGGTATGGGAGATATTCCAAAAACCGTTTCACCGCAAGCGAAGCGGTCTTTTTACTCCGCAGAGCAATTCCGATTTTTCGGTATGCAGGCACATCCAATTCCTTTGCGACAATTCGATATGGCACACGCTTCAAAATCAATTCCGGTAAAATGCTGATACCGAGACCGCTTTCCACCATTGACATAATCGCATAATCATCCCATGTTGTAAAATGCACGTTAGGCGTTAGGTTACAGCGTTCAAAGATTTCTGACACCTCTGTTTTTGCGCCTTTTTCCAAGAGCATAAACGGCTCGTCACAAAGGGCCGCGACAGGGACTTTCTCAAGGTGCGTCAAAGAATGATTTTCCGGTAGAATGGCAAGCAGTCTGTCCTGCTCCAAAAAAATGGTTTCAGAGTCGGAACGGACCGGCAAACGCAAGAAGCCGCAATCGACACGTCCGTTCAGTATCCATTCTTCAATTTCGGTATAATCGCCAAGCAGCAGCTCATAATCGATGTTCGGATATGCCTTTTGAAATTCTCTGATGATGTTCGGGAGCCAATGGGTTGCCACACTGGAAAATGTGCCGATACGGATCAGCCCCGATTGCAGACCGTTCAACTCGTCCACTTCCATTTGCAGCTTTTCATATTCCATGCAGACGCTTTTTGCATGAGGAAGCAGCTTCATTCCGTCGCTTGTCAGCTTTACGCCGGATTTTCCTCTTTCCAACAAGACGACTTTCCATTCTTTTTCCAAATCGTTAATCATACGGCTCATGCCCGATTGAGAGTAATTTAATATCACAGCGGCTTTTGTGAAGCTGCCATACTCGACCGTCTTGACAAACGCCATATATTTTTGAATATTCATATCCATGCTGCCGCCCTGCTTGATTTATCTGATTTTATCATGATTTCTATGATAAACATTTGCTTTTGTAATCGCAAGAAACATGGTAAACTGAACGGGCAAAAAAGTCAAGCAGGAGCGTGAGCACAAAATGTTTTATGTAAGTGAAATTCAAACCGAAGCCCCCGGTCATTTTCAGACACAGCTTCAGAAAAACGTCTATGAGGCGCTGGAAAAGCTTCAAATCCCTTTTGAGCGCGTGGATACCGACGAAGCGATTACAATGGAGGATTGTGCCGCCATTGATGAAAAACTGGACATGAACATGGTAAAAACGCTGTTTCTCTGCAATCGGCAGCAGACCGATTTTTATTTGTTTATTACCGTCGGCAGCAAGCCGTTTCGTTCTAAGGACTTCAGCAATGCGTTAGGTGTTGCCCGCGTTTCTTTTGCCCCCGCAGAGCAAATGGAAACGATGCTCGGCACAAAAATCGGTGCGGCAACCGTTTTCAGCAGCCTGTTGGACAGAGAAAACAAAGTACGGATTGTTTTCGATCAAGAAGTGCTGGCAGAAAAATGGTATGGGTGCAGCGACGGGACGACAACGGGATATATGAAAGTGCAGACAGAGGATATTTGCAGGAAATTCCTGCCGTTTACCAATCATGCCCTGTCCGTCATTGAGGTGTGATATGGGACTTTATCAAAACCGAATCGTTGTAAAAGCAGGGACTTCCACGCTCACAAATGAAATGGGAAAAAGCGATCTTCGCTCTTTTGACCGTCTTGCGTGCGTCCTGTCCGATCTTCAAAACATGGGGTATGAAGTGATTTTGGTATCTTCCGGTGCGATTGCCGTTGGAACGCATAAGCTGAACATGAAAGAACACCCTTCCAGTATGCGAATGAAACAGGCGGCTGCAGCAGTAGGGCAATGCAGCATTATGTATCTGTATGACAAGTTTTTCAACGATTATGACAAGACAATCGCTCAAATTCTGCTGAATGCGGAAGATATGGAGCAGGAGGAAAAGAAAGAAAATTTGATTAATACATTCAATGCCCTGTTGGAAATGGGCATTATTCCCGTAGTCAATGAAAATGATTCCGTAAGCTACACCGAGATCGAATCGGAGGACAGGCTGTTTGGGGATAACGATATGCTTTCGGCTGTTGTTGCGGTTCTATGCCGAGCAAAGCAGCTCATCATTTTGTCTGATATAAACGGTCTGTATGACGCAGATCCGCGGCTGTATCCAAATGCAAACCTGATCCGCCGGATCGAGAAGATTGACGAAAAAGTGTATGCGCTTGCAGGCGGCGCAGGCTCAAGGCGCGGAACGGGCGGCATGAAAACAAAGCTCCGGGCCGCCGAGTTAGCCACCGTGCAGGGAATAGATACCATTATCACAAACGGAAAAGCGCCGGAAACATTATATGAAATCGTGAGAGGCAACAAGGCAGGCACTTTATTTGCAGGAAAACGAGGGCTTGTTTGAAACAGCGCAATACATTCAAACCCTCCCCAACGGCGTTTGACCGCGGCCGATTAACACTTTGGAAACATTCTTGTAAACTTTCGGTGATAAAGATGAAATATCGGTTGCGCTTAGGTAAAAATTGCGTTATAATGGGCCCGTGCCTGGAAGAACGGAGCCACAACGGACGGAAGGTAAGGATTGTGCCCCGCGCCAGGCCATTATCTTGAAAGGAAGGTAGATCAGCTTGAAGAATTCCAAGAAACTTGTCGCGCTGCTTCTCTCCCTGTCCATGGTCTTTGCCCTGGCGGCCTGCGGCGGCAGCACCGCCAGCCCCTCCCCCTCCGCCTCTCAGCCCGCTCCCACGGAGAGCGCTCCGGCCGAGACCACTCCCGCCGCCGCGGATTTCAGCGTGGCGATGATCACCGACTACGGCGACATCACCGACCAGTCCTTCAACCAGACCACCTACG
>CABUJV010000039.1 GCA_902492005.1 uncultured Eubacteriales bacterium | reverse complement strand
CTTCGATCTCGATATGTTCCTTGCTTTGAAGTTTGGACAATAAACATACCGTCTCGACGTGGGCGGTGCGGGGGAACAGGTCCACCGCGACGGCCTGGACGGGGGCATAGCCCAGCGGAATGAAGCGGGCCACGTCCCGGGCCAGGGTGGCCGGGTCGCAGGAGACATAGACCACCCGGTCCGGCGCCATGCCGGCGATGGTCTCCACCACGCCGGCGGCCAGGCCCTTCCGGGGCGGGTCCACGCATACCACGTCAGGGCGCAGGCCCTCCTGCGCCAGACGGCGGGCGGCGTCGGCGGCGTCGGCGCAGAAAAATTCCGCGTTCCGGATGCCGTTGCGCCGGGCGTTGGCCCCGGCGTCTTCCACCGCCGCGGGGACGATCTCCGCGCCGATGACCCGTCCGGCGGTCCTGGCCATCACCAGCGAGATGGTGCCGATACCGCAGTACAGGTCCAGCACGGTCTCCCGCCCGGTGAGCGCGGCAAACTCCGCTGCCTTGGCGTACAGCACTTCCGTCTGGGCCCGGTTCACCTGGTAGAAGGAGGGCACGGAGATCCGGAAGGTCAGGCCGCACAGGGTGTCCTCCAGCCAGTCCCGGCCCCAAAGGGTGATCTGCCGCTTCCCCAGGACCACGTTGGTCCGGTCCCGATTCACCGAGAGCACCACCCCAGTAAGGCCGGGGGCGGCCCGGCGCAGACGGTCCACCAGTCCGCCGGGGGCGGCCCGGCGCAGACGGTCCACCAGTCCGCCGGGGTCGGGGACGGCCTGCCCATTTACCACCAGACAGCACAGGATGCCCGAAGCGGCGAAGCGGAGGAAAAGATGACGCAGCAGCCCCGTATGGGCGGCCTCGTCGTAGGCGGGGACGCCGGAGCCGGCCATCCAGGCCCGTACGGCCGCCGCGATGGCCGCCGCCTCCGGCGGCTGGAGCAGGCAGTCCTCCACGTCCACCACGTCGTGACTCCGGGCGCGGTAAAAGCCGATGCGGGGGCCGTCCTTCCCGGCGGAAACGGGAAACTGCACCTTGTTGCGATAACGCTGGGTAGAATCCGCTCCTAAAATTACGGAAACAGGGAGATCGGCGCCGCCGATGCGCCGGAGGGCGTCGGCCACCTTCTGCCGCTTGGCCTCCAGCTCGGCGGCGTAGTCCACGTGCCGGAACTGGCAGCCGCCGCACCGGGGATAGCAGCCGCAGTCGGGAGCCCGGCGGGCGGAGGCGGGGGCGCACACCTGCCGGACCCGGCCCCAGGCGGCGGTTTTGCCCACCTTTAGAAGCTGCACCTGGCAGGTCTCGCCGGGGAGCGCCCCCGCCACAAAGACCACCATGCCGCCGGGCAGGTGGGCCACGCCCTCCCCGGCGGAGCCGAAGCGCTCGATGTCCAGGCGGACGACGTCATTTTTTCGAAACGATTCCATAGGGGCCTCCAGGGTCTGTCAGCGGACCGTGAGGTCGGACAGGTCGGTATAGGGGATGGTAAATTCGGGGATGCCCGCCGCGTGGGGGGCAATGGCCTCCGACTGGTAATAGAACACGAAGCCCTCGTTGGTGAGGTAGAAATTGTCCTCATGGAAGAGACCGTCCACGTCGGCGGAGCGGTAGCCCTCCAGCGGGTCTGTGACAGCGTGGATGGCCTTCAGGACCCGCTCGCGGGCCTCCTCCGGGTCGGAGAAGAAGTCGGCAAAGTGGAGCCGGGCCCCGTCATACAGGTTGAACTGCTCGGAGAGCTGGAGGACGGTGGGGTAGGCCGCGCCAAAGTTGGAATAGTAGGAACGGACAAAGCTGACCACGCTGTCGTTCTGGTAGGTGACGGTGTAGGAGGCCTCCTCGGCGTAGGGGCTGAACTCGTAGCTGGAGGCCTGGGCGATGTCGTAGTCGCCCTCGGCAAAGCCGGCGGTGTCCTCGGCCTGCTCCAGATAGGCTTCCCCCTGCCCCTTGAAATACTCGGTGATGATGGCCCAGGCCGGGTCGTTTTCCGGGTGTTCGGCGGCGGGCAGGACATACCGGGCGGTCATGAGCTGGACGCCGTCTCCGGTGACCCACGTCTTTTCAAACACCTGGTCGGTCCAGATCAGCTCCCCGCGCGTGGGGGCGGGCAGGCTCTCGGATGGGGTGGGGGCGGGTGTGGATTCCGCCGGGGCGGGCGCACAGGCGCCCAGGGCCAGGGCCAGGGCCAGAACGGCGGGAAGGATTCGGATACGCATGGGAGACCTCCTTCGAAAAAGGCGGATTTATGTCAAACAGTCATGCTCTATTTTAACATCCCAATCCGGCGCCGTAAACCGGGAAATTTGAATTGAGACCGTTTTGTCATCATTGGGCGGAGAATAAAAAGGACCGGCCCACAAAGGGCCGGTCCCGCGGAGCTCCGGACGGGCTTACAGGACGACGTTGACCGGCTCGCCGGCCATCCACTTCTGGATGTTGTCAAAGACGATCTGGCAGCGGGCCTCCATGGACTCGGCGGAGGCGAAGGCCACGTGGGGGGTGACGATGGTGTTCTTGCTGTGGAGCAGGGGATGAGCGGGATCCAGCGGGGGCTCGGTCTCGAACACGTCGATGCCCGCGCCCGCCAGGTAGCCGCTGTTCAGCGCGTCGGCCAGAGCCTGGGAGTCCACCACCGGGCCGCGGGCGGCGTTGATGACGTAGGCCCCCCGCTTCATCTTGGCGATGTTCTCTTTGCCGATGAGACCCCGGGAGTCGTCGTTCAGGGGGCAGTGGAGCGAGACGATGTCCGACTGGGCCAGCAGCTCATCCAGGGACACGAACTGGATAAAAGCGGGCTCGTCCCCCTTCACATGGCGCTTGTAGCCCAGCACCCTGCACCCGAAGGCATGGCACAACTCGGCGGTGCGGGTGCCGATGGCCCCGGCGCCTACGATGCCCACCGTCTTGCCCCGGAGCTCCACCCCCACCAGGCCGTCCTTGGTCTGGCCGGAGCGGCAGCGCGCCTCCACCTGGGGCACATTGCGCAGCAGGGAGAGCATCAGGCCCAGACTCAGCTCGGCCACCGCCTGGGTGGAGTAGCCCGCCGCGTTGGAGACCCGAACCCCCTTGGCCCGGGCGGCCTCCAGGTCCACGTGGTCCACGCCGGTGAAGGCCACATCGATGTACTTCAGGTTGGGGCAGGCGGCGATGACCTCCCCCTTCAGGGGCATGTTGGCGATCATGATGACGTCGGCGTCCCCGGCGCGGGCGATCTGCACTTGGGGATCGGTGTCCTTGGGATAGGCGGCGAAGGTGTGCCCCGCGTCGGTCAGGGGCTTGGCGCAGGCGTTCAGGACCTCTTCCGGAACGCCCAGGGATTCCAGCAGGACGATTTTCATAGGGGAACGGCCTCCTTGTTGATGTTTGTCCGTCGGGGTTGTTTTCTATGCCCCAATTATAACACGCTCCGCGGGGAAAACAAGCCGTCCGCCGGTTTTTTGGGGCGGCTCCGCAGGGCGGGAGAGCCCGCATTTGTTCACAATTTCCCCTTTTTTATTCACAACCGTTGTGATATAATACCAGCTACCTGTGGAATGCCCAAAAACGGGCCGGGCCCGTGTGGAAATAAGAAAGGTGTACGATCAGATATGGGTCTTTTGAAGAAGCTCTTTGGGACCAGCTCGCAGAGGGAGCTGAAGTCCATCTATCCCATTGTAGACAAGGTAGAGGCGCTGGAGCAGGAATACGCCGCCCTCACCGACGCCCAGCTCCAGGCCAAGACGGCGGAATTCAAGGAACGCTACGCCGGCGGAGAGACGCTGGACGACCTGCTGCCCGAGGCCTTTGCCGCCTGCCGGGAGGCCGCCTGGCGGGTGCTGGGCATGAAGCCCTACCGGGTGCAGCTCGTCGGCGGCGTGGTCCTCCATCAGGGCCGCATCGCCGAGATGAAGACCGGCGAGGGCAAGACCCTGGTGGCCACCCTTCCGGCCTACCTCAACGCTCTCACCGGGCATGGCGTCCACATCGTCACGGTCAACGACTACCTGGCCAAGCGCGACTCCGAGTGGATGGGCAAGGTGTATAAGTTCCTGGGCCTCACCGTGGGCCTGGTCATCCACGGCGTCACCGGCGCGGAGAAGCACGCCGCCTATGACGCCGACATCACCTACGGCACCAACAACGAGTTCGGCTTCGACTACCTGCGGGACAACATGGCCATCTATAAGACTGAGATGGTCCAGCGCAGCCATGCCTTCGCCATTGTGGACGAGGTGGACTCCATTCTCATCGACGAGGCCCGCACCCCCCTCATCATTTCCGGCCAGGGGGAGGAATCCACCCAGCTGTACACCATCGTGGACTCCTTCGTGGCCCGCCTGACGGGCAAGAAGGTGGCCAGCGTGGACGAAAAGCAGGAGGAGGACCCCAACGAGAGCGCCGACTACATCGTGGACGAGAAGGCCCGCACCGTCACCCTCACCGCCCGGGGCGTGGCCAAGGCCGAGCAGCAGTTCGGTCTGGAGAACCTGGCCGACCCGGAGAACACCACCCTCAGCCACCACATCAACCAGGCCATCCGGGCCCGGGGCCTCATGAAGCGGGACATCGACTATGTGGTCAAGGACGGTGAGGTCATCATCGTGGACGAGTTCACCGGCCGCCTCATGTTCGGCCGGCGCTACTCCGAGGGCCTGCACCAGGCCATCGAGGCCAAGGAGCACGTCACTGTGGCCCGGGAGTCCAAGACCCTGGCCACCATCACCTTCCAGAACTATTTCCGGCTGTACGACAAGCTCTCCGGCATGACGGGCACCGCCATGACCGAGGAGGAGGAGTTCGGCCACACCTATAACCTGGACATCGTGGAGATCCCCACCAACAAGCCTCTGGCCCGGGAGGACCGCCCCGACGTGGTCTATAAAAACGAGGCGGGCAAGTACCGGGCCATCATCCGGCAGATCGAGGAGTGCCACGCCAAGGGCCAGCCCGTGCTGGTGGGCACCATCTCCATCGAGAAGTCGGAGCTGCTGTCCAAGCTGCTCCAGAAAAAGGGCATACGCCACAACGTCCTCAACGCCAAAAACCACGAGAAGGAAGCCGAGATCGTGGCCCAGGCGGGCAAGCTGGGGGCCGTCACCGTGGCCACCAACATGGCCGGCCGCGGCACCGACATCATGCTGGGCGGCAACGCCGAGTATCTGGCCAAGGCCGAGCTGCGCAAGGCGGGCATGAGCGACGAGCTCATCGCCGAGGCCACCGGCTTTGCCGAGACCCAGGACCAGGAGGTCCTGGACGCCCGGAAGCGCTATACCGAGGCCGAGAGCAAGTACAAAAACGCCATCCAGTCCGAGGCCGACCAGGTACGGCAGGCCGGGGGATTGTTCATCCTGGGGACCGAGCGCCACGAGTCCCGCCGCATCGACAACCAGCTCCGCGGCCGCGCCGGCCGGCAGGGCGATCCCGGCGAGAGCCGGTTCTTCCTCTCCCTGGAGGACGACATTATGCGCCTGTTCGGCTCCGAGCGGGTCATGGGCATGATGGAGAATCTGGGTGTGGACGAGGACACCCCCATCGAGCAGAAGATGCTCTCCAACGCCATCGAGACCGCCCAGAAGAAGGTGGAGTCCAAGAACTTCCAGCAGCGCAAGAACGTACTGGAGTACGACGACGTGATGAACACCCAGCGTGAGGTCATCTACAAGCAGCGCCGTCAGGTGCTGGACGGGGAGGACCTCAAGCAGAGCATGCTCACCATGATCCACTCGGTCATTGAAAACGCCGTCCACGGCCACATGGGCGAGCGCAAGTACATGGACGCCGAGTCCTTCCGGGCCGCCGTGGCCCCCTTCCGGGGCGTGTTCCTCACCGCCGACGAGCTCAAGCTTACCGACGCCGAGCTCCAGGACAAGGACGCGGAAGAGCTGGTCAAGCTGGTGGAGGACCGGGCCCTGGACCTCTACGGCAAGAAGGAGCAGGCCCTGGGCGCCCCCCTCATGCGGGAGCTGGAGCGGGTGATGATGCTCCGGGTGGTGGACGAGTACTGGATGGACCATCTGGACAACATGACCGAGCTGCGCCAGGGCATCGGCCTGCGGGCTTATGGCCAGAACGACCCCGTGGTGGAGTACAAGCGCGAGGGCTATGAGATGTTCGAGGACATGGTGGCCGCCATCCAGGAGGAGACGGTGCGCCGGGTCTTTGTGGTCCGGGTCCAGGCCAACAAGGTGGAGCGCAAGCGGGTGGCCAAAGTCACCGGCGAGTCCGGCGGCGGCGACGGCACCGTGAAGAAGCAGCCGGTCAAGAAGGCCGTCAAGATCGGCCGCAACGACCCCTGCCCCTGCGGCAGCGGGCTGAAGTGGAAGAAGTGTACCTGCAAGGAGTACCATTCCGAGGACATGCAGTAAAAACAAGAATACGGGTCCCCGCGCGCCGTGGGGACCCGTATTCTCCTGTTAGAGGGGTATGTATGAGCTTTGCTGAGACCACGAAAAACGGAGTGACCTTTACCTATTCCCAGGGCATCGCCGGGGCCGGAGGGGCGGTCCATGCCTTTTCCACCCGGCTGGGCGGGGTGTCCTCCGGCATCTATGCCAGCCTGAACCTGGGCTCCACCCGGGGAGACGACCCGGACTGTGTCCGGGAGAATTACCGGCGGTTCTTCCGGGCCGCAGGGGCGGACCTGACCCGGGTGGCCATGTCCAACCAGGTCCACGGAGACGTGGTGCGCCCGGTCACCTCCGCCGACTGGAAGCGGGACCTCTATGACCCGGAGGGCTATGAGGTGGACGGCTTGGTCACCGACCTGCCGGGGGTGTCCCTGGTGATCTTCGGGGCCGACTGCCTGCCCATCCTGCTCTACGACCCGGTGCGCCGGGTGGCGGCGGCCTGCCACGCGGGCTGGCGGGGCACCGCTTTGGGCATCGCCCAGCGGGCGGTGGAGAAGATGGGCTTTTACGGCTCCCTGCCGGAGGACATCCGGGCCGCCATCGGCCCTGGCATCTCCAAGTGCTGCTTCGAGACCCACGAGGACGTGCCCAACGCCATGACCCAGGCCCTGGGCGTGTGCGCCACCCCCTACATCGAGCCCATCGAGGGGGGCAAGTTCAAGGTGGACCTGAAGGGCCTCAACGCCATGCGGCTGAAGCGGGCGGGGCTGCTGGAGGAGCACATCGACATCTCTCCGGACTGCACCGCCTGCCACCCGGAGAAATACTGGTCCCACCGGGCCACCCAGGGCCGGCGGGGCAGCCAGGCCGCAGTCATCCAGCTGCTGTGAGGCCGGCCATGGGAACGCGGCTGACGGCCCTGCTGCTGGCGGGGGCCCTGGCCCTGAGCGCCTGCGCCCCGGCGGGGGAGACCCCTCCGCCGGAGACCACCCCCACCCCCGCCCAGACGGCCCGGCCGGAGCCGGCGCGGGCCTTTGTCCTGCCCCGGTCGGAGGGGACTCTCCACCCTATCCTCAGCCAGGACGCCGCCAACGTGGCCCTGGCCGGCCTGGTGTGGGAGGGGCTGTTCGCCCTGGACGGCGGCTTCGAGCCCCAGCCGGTGCTGTGCCAGAGCTACACCGTCAGCGAGGACGGTCTCACCTGGACCTTCACCCTCCGCTCCGGCGTCACCTTCTCCGACGGCAGCCCCCTCACCGCCGACGAGGCGGCGGCCTCCCTGCGGCTGGCCATGGCAGAGAGCTCCCGGTTTTCCGGCCGGATGGGGGGCGTCCGGAGCGTGGCCAGCCAGGACGGTGCGGTGGTGGTCCTCCTCAACCGGCCCAACGGGGCCCTGCCCGCCCTGCTGGACATCCCCATCGTCAAGGGGGAGAGCGAGGAGCCGCTGGGCACCGGGCCCTACGTGGTGGAGGGCTGGGGGGAGGACTCCCGGCTGACCGCCCGGACCGACTGGTGGCAGAATAAGCCCCTGCCCGTCCAGACCATCCCCCTCTACACGGCGCCCGAGCCGGACGACCTGATCTACGCCTTCGACGCCGGGGACATCTCCCTGGTGACCACCGACCTCACCGGCACCAGCGCCCTGGGTTTCGGAGGCGATTACGAGACCTGGGACTATCCCACCTCCACCATGCTCTATGTGGGCTTCAACTGCAATGCGGGCGTCTGCAGGGACCCGGCGGTGCGGCAAGCCCTGTCCCGGGGCCTGGACCGGAACAGCGTGGCCTCCGCCCTCTACGCCCGCCACGCCGTGGCCTCCGCCCTGCCGGTCCACCCGGCGGCCGCCTGCTACGACGAGACGGCCGCCGCCGCCCTGGACTACGCCCCCCAGGCCCTGGCCGACGGCCTGACGGCGGCGGGCTGGTCCAAGGGAGAGGACGGCCAGTGGGCCAGGGGCCGGGAGCGATTAGCCCTCACCTTTGTGGTCAGCACCGACAACTCCTTCCGGCTGGCGGCGGCGGAGTACCTGGCCGGGGAGCTGACCCGGGCCGGGATCGGGGTGGAGCTGCAGAAGCTCAACTGGACCGACTACCAGAAGGCGCTGGCCCAGGGGGCCTTCGACCTCTACCTGGGGGCGGTGACCCTCAGCGCTGACTTTGACCCCACGCCGCTGCTCAGCGGGGCGCTGAACTACGGGAAGTACTGGAACGCCGTCACCAACGCCCTAGCGGACGCCTACCGGGCGGCCGCCGGCGCGGCCCGGAAGACGGCGGCCTCCGCCCTGTGGGCCCATCTGGGCCAGGAGGCCCCCTTCGCCGTGCTGTGCTTCAAGAACCAGTCGGTGCTGACCCAGTGGGGCACGGTCTCCGGCCTGACCCCCACCCAGCAGAACCCCTTCTATGGCTTCGCACACTGGAGCTTCGGCTCCGGAGGATAAACGACCCAGAGACAGAGAGAACGAGGAGAGATGGTTATGGTATTCCGCTGCTTTGTGGAAAAAAAGCCCGGATTTGACGGCGCGGCCCGGGCCCTGTGCCGGGAGCTGACCGAACAGTTGGGCGTGCGGGGTCTGGAGCGGGTCCGGGTCCTGAACCGCTATGACGTGGAGGGCGTCGACGCCGCCGTTTACGCCGCCGCCAGGACCGCCGTGTTTTCCGAGCCCCAGGTGGACGCGATCTGGGACGAGGCCATGCCTCCGGTGGAGGGACCCTACGCCCTGGCGGCGGTGGAGGCTCTGCCCGGACAGTACGACCAGCGGGCGGACTCTGCGGCCCAGTGCATCCAGCTCATGACCGGCGGGGACCGGCCTGCGGTGGCCGCCGCCGCCGTGTACGTCCTGCTGGGGCAGGTGCCGGACGCCGACCTGGAAAAGGTGAAGAAATACCTCATCAACCCGGTAGAGAGCCGTCAGGCCTCCCTGGATAAGCCCGCTACCCTGGCGCAGACCGATCCCGTGCCCGCCGACGTGCCGGTGCTGGAGGGCTTCTGCACCCTGGCGGAGGAGGCGCTGCGGGACGTCCTGGAGCAGTACGGCCTGGCGATGGACCTCAGCGACCTGAAATTCTTTCAGGCCTATATGCGGGACGAAGAGGGCCGGGACCCCACTGTCACCGAGCTGCGGCTGGTGGATACCTACTGGTCCGACCATTGCCGCCACACCACCTTCGCCACCCACCTGGACCAGATCCGCATCGACGACCCCGCCGTCCAGGCCGCCTACGAGCGGTATCTGGCGGCCCGGGAGGAGGTCTACGGCCCCGAGAAGGCCGCCCGGCGGCCCCAGACCCTGATGGACCTGGCCACCATCGGCGCCAAGACCCTGAAAAAGCGGGGCCTGCTCCCCGAACTGGATGAGAGCGAGGAGATCAACGCCTGCTCCATCCACGTCCCCGCGGTGGTAGACGGCGAAGAGCAGGACTGGCTGCTCATGTTCAAGAACGAGACCCACAACCACCCCACCGAGATCGAGCCCTTCGGCGGCGCGGCCACCTGCATCGGCGGCTGCATCCGGGACCCCCTGTCCGGCCGGGTGTACGTCCACCAGGCCATGCGCGTCACCGGCGGCGGGGACCCCCGGGTCCCCATGGCCGAGACGCTGGAGGGCAAGCTGCCCCAGCGCAAGATCGCTCAGACCGCCGCCGCGGGCTACTCCTCCTACGGCAACCAGATCGGCCTGGCCACCGGCCATGTGGCCGAGGTCTATCACCCCGGCTATGTGGCCAAGCGCCTGGAGTGCGGCGCCGTGGTGGGGGCCGCACCCGCCGGCCACGTGGTGCGGGAGGCGCCCGCCCCCGGCGACGTGGTCATCCTTCTGGGCGGCCGTACCGGCCGGGACGGCATCGGCGGGGCCACCGGCTCCTCCAAGAGCCACGACCGGAAGAGCCTGGACACCATGGCCTCCGAGGTGCAGAAGGGCAACGCCCCCGAGGAGCGGAAGATCCAGCGGCTGTTCCGCCGGGGGGACGTGACCCGGCTCATCAAGCGGTGCAACGACTTCGGCGCGGGCGGCGTGTCCGTGGCCATCGGCGAGTTGGCCGACGGCCTGTCCATTGACCTGGACGCCGTGCGCAAGAAATACGACGGCCTGGACGGCACCGAGCTGGCCATCTCCGAGTCCCAGGAGCGCATGGCGGTGGTGGTGGCCGCGGCCGACGCCGGCCGCTTCATCGCCGCCGCCCAGGCGGAGAACCTGGAGGCCTATCCGGTGGCGGTGGTCACCGAGAGCCCCCGGATGGTGATGCGCTGGCGGGGGAAGGTGGTGGCCGACCTGTCCCGGGCCTTCCTGAGCTCCAACGGCGCGGTCAAGCACGCCGCCGTGGCGGTGGAGAAAAGGGACCCCGCTGCCGGGGCACGGAACCGCTGCCAGTGCCTGCGGGAGCTGGCCGGAAGCCTGGAGTGCGCCTCCCGCCGGGGCCTGACCGAGCGATTCGACGGCTCCATCGGCGCGGCCAGCGTGCTGATGCCCTTCGGCGGCAGAAGTCAGCGGACCCCCGCCCAGGCCATGGCCGCCCTATTCCCCGTGGAGCCGGGCAGGGAGACCGAGCAGGCCAGCGTGATGGCCTGGGCCTTTGACCCGGACCAGATGTGCGCCGACCCCTACGCCGGGGCCCACAGCGCGGTCTATACCTCGGTGGCCAAGCTGGTGGCCGCGGGCGCCGACTACCGAAATGCCTATCTCTCCCTCCAGGAGTTCTTCGAAAAGCTGCGGGACGAGCCGGCGCGGTGGGGCAAGCCCTTCGCCGCCCTGCTGGGCGCCCTGGACGCCCAGTTGGAGCTGGGCGCCGCCGCCATCGGCGGCAAGGACTCCATGTCCGGTTCCTTCCTGGACCTGGACGTGCCCCCCACCCTCATCTCCTTCGCCATCGCTCCCGTCAAGGCGGGAGAGGTGCTCTCACCGGAATTTAAGGAGGCGGGACACCCGGTCTATCTCTTCAGCGGCGCGGATGCGCAGGCCGTTCGGACGGGCTGGGACTCCTTCCAGAGCCTCCGCCGGGCGGGCAAGGTGAAGGCCGCCTGGGCGGTAGCGTACGGCGCGGCGGAGGCCGTCATGGCCATGTCCTTCGGCAACGGCGTCGGCTTTGCGTCTGAGACGGTGGGCGGCGCGCCCTGGTATGGGGCCATGCCCGGCGCCATCGTGGCGGAGCTGACGGAGGATACCCAGCTCCCCGGCGCCATTCGCATCGGCTGCACCACGGCCGAGCCCATGGTCACCATCGGGTCGGATTCCGCCCCCATCGACGAGCTGCTCTCCCTCAACGAGGGGGTGCTGGAGGACGTCTACCCCACCCGGACCGGGGCCAAAGGGGAAGTGGAGCCCATCGCCTGGGACCGGCGGTCTCCCGCCGTGTGTGGGCATAAGAACGCCCGGCCAAAGGCCGTCATCCCGGTGTTTCCGGGTACCAACTGCGAGTACGACACCGCCCGGGCCTGCCTGCGGGCGGGCATGGAGCCGGAGATCGTGGTGGTGCGCAACCTGACGGGCGACCTGCTGGCCCAGTCGGCCCATGCCTTGGAGGCCGCCATCCGGTCGGCCCAGCTCGTGGTGCTGCCCGGCGGCTTCTCCGGCGGCGACGAGCCAGACGGTTCGGCCAAGTTCATCTGCTCCTTTTTCCGCAATCCCCGGCTCACCGACGCTGTCCACGACCTGCTCAAAAACCGCGACGGCCTGATGCTGGGCATCTGCAACGGCTTCCAGGCCCTGATCAAACTGGGCCTGTTGCCCTACGGCGAGATCCGGCCCATGGAGGAGTCCTGCCCCACGCTGACCTTCAACGACATCGGCCGCCATCAGAGCCGGTACGTCACCACCCGGGTGGCCTCGGTCAACTCCCCCTGGATGCTGAAAAGCCAGGTGGGCGATCTCCACGCCATCCCCATCTCCCACGGCGAGGGCAAGTTTGTCTGCCCCGGCGGTCTCCTGCGGGAGCTCATCGCCCACGGCCAGGTGGCCACCCAGTATGTGGACGCCCAAGGACGGCCCTCCATGGACATCAACGCCAACCCCAACGGCTCTGTGGGGGCCGTCGAGGGCATCTTTTCCCCGGACGGCCGGGTCTTCGGCAAGATGGGCCACTCCGAGCGGCGGGGGGACTTCGTGGCCCAAAACATCCCCGGCGACAAGTTCCAGCCCATCTTCGAGTCCGGCGCGGCGTATTTCCAATAAGCCCAGGAAACGAGGCGCGGAGGTCCGGTGGCCGGACCTCCGCGCTTTTTATCCTTTTTTAATCTTTCCTTCAGGATGGTTTTAAATGGCCGTGGTAGGATGGAGACAACAAAAAGAGGAGGTACGCGATATGCTGACCCTGACGTTTTTTACCTTTGCCCTGCTCGTGGGGGCGGTCTGCCTGGTGCTCGCCCTGGTGGCCGGCGTGATCCTGGCGGTGATCGGCCTGCCCTTGGCCCTGCTGTTCGGCTTTCTGCCCTGGCTGCTGAAAATTGCCGGAGTAGTCCTGCTCATCAAGGGTCTGCTGGACCAGCCCTTCCGCTGGGAAAACCTGCTGCCCGCCGTGGGCGCCTTCCTGCTGGCCGCCCTGGTCGGCTGGATCTTCTGATTTCTTATCTTTTTCTTATCTTTTGCCCGGCGGCTTGACTTCACCCTTTCGATCTGGGTATAATCCGGATGGAAAGGGTGAACGCGTATGGACGCCAACATTCTGGTCGTGGACGACGAGCCGGAGATTGCCGATCTGGTGGAGGTCTATCTGAAAAGCGAGGGCTTTACCGTTTTTACCTGCGGCACGGCGGCGGAGGCCCTGGCCTGCGTGCGGGACAACCGGCTGGACCTGGCTATCCTGGACGTGATGCTGCCGGACATGTCCGGCTTCACCCTGTGCGGGGAGATCCGCCGGGAGCACCGCTTTCCGGTGCTCATGCTCACCGCCAAGGTGGGGGACATGGACAAGATCATGGGGCTGACCATCGGCGCAGACGACTACATCACCAAGCCCTTCAATCCCCTGGAGCTGGTGGCCCGGGTCAAGGCCCAGCTCCGGCGCTACACCCGCTACAACGGGACGGACAAGGCGGAAAGCGACGTCATTGACTTCAACGGGCTGGTCATCAACCGGGGTACCCACGAGTGCTGGCTCTATGATAAGGAACTGCCCCTGACCCCCATCGAGTTCGATATCCTGTGGATGCTGTGCGAAAACCGGGGACAGGTCATCTCGGCCGAGCGGCTGTTTGAGACCGTGTGGGGGGAAAAGTATCTGGACCGGAACAACACCGTTATGGTCCACATCCGCCGCCTGCGGGAGAAAATGGGGGAGCCCAGCCGGAATCCCCGGTTCATCAAAACGGTGTGGGGCGTGGGGTATAAGATTGACTGAGCGGCCGCCAAAAACCCGAGAATTTCTGACGGACGTTTTTTGCATGAGAAGCGATGTTATGAACAGAAAAGATGGCAGCTATATTGGCACCGTAAGGGCGCTCTACTCCATGAGCGGCAAAGAAATTGCCGCACGGCTGCGGGAATTGCAGAAAAACCCTTCCGAGTCAGAGTGCAGATCATGGGAGAATTCGATTCCCATCCTGGTGAATGTTCTGCATCAGGCAGGATTGGATGCATTGACATTGGTCTTGGAATATCAGACGCCAATTGGGAATCGGATGGATGCTGTCCTTCTAGGTGAGGAACAAAAAACCGGAAAGCCACTGGTTCTGATTATTGAACTAAAGCAATGGACGGATATTGGGGAGAATATCGATAACCGGCAAAGCACGGTTTCCATATGTATTTCCAGAGCAGAGGGCCGCTTTGAGGATCGGCTTCATCCGGTCCAGCAGACGCTGACCTATGCGAAGCACCTGCGAATGAATCACAGTAATGTGACGGATGGTAAAATGGAGGTAAGATGTCTGCAATTTCTCCACAACTTTGAGGACAAAAGCAGGCTCTTCTGTGGAGCATATCACGCATATGCAAAGCTTCAGCACGAAACCTATGTGAAGGGCGAGGAGGAGAAACTGGCATCGGATCTGAGCAGTCTCTTTTCTCACAATCCCCGCCCCGACGTGGTGGAGCAGTTTCTCACCGGCACCTATGTTCTTGGACAGATCAGTTTCCGGAACTTAAAAGATGTGCTGGCACGAAAAGAGAACGCGGCTATGCTGGACGATCAGATCGAGGTGAATCGCAGAGTTTGCAGCTTAATGGATCACCTTCATGATCCGCAGTTTGGCAAGCATCTGTATCTTATTTCCGGTCCTCCTGGAACCGGAAAAACAGTGGTTGGATTGCACACGATCTATGCATATTGTTCGAAATACGGACCATCCGTCCGGAACAGGGGTGGATGTATTTTTGCATTGCCAAGAAGCCGTACGCTGGCACAGGTCATCACAGGAGCTTCCGGTGTGGCACCAGCTTATCTGGATGCGGTTCCGCCGGGGCGGGATCTGGTGGTCGTGGATGAAGCGCATCGGATCGAGCAGCTGGAGTCCACGTTGACCAGCCTGTTTCGCAAGGCAGACATGATCGTGGTATTGCAGGACGACCGGCAGCGCATTCGCCCGACCGAAGAAGGAACCGTTGAAAATTTCCAGCGGTTTGCCGAGCGGCACGGCATTTCCTATACGGTCGATTGCTTGGCCTCTCAAAAGCGGGCGGGATATCTGGGTAGCTATGTCGCTGATCTGGACCGATTGCTTTATGAACGGCAGGACCAGCCCCTGAAGCGGCAGTCTGCACTAGAACTGCGCTGCTGGAAGGATCTGAATGATCTGGACACGCATCTGCACCAGCTGGCATCCGGCGGGCATCATGTAAAGTGGTACGCACCCTTCTGCTGGCCCTGGAGCAGATCGGTACACAACAAAGATATTGTCATTTCACAGGAGAAAGGAGCATTTGAAAAAGCGTGGAATCCGACCAATGAGCAGTATCAATGGTATATGGGAAATCAGCCGGAGGATCTGGACAGGGTGGGGTGCATCTACACGGCTCAAGGACTGGAATTTGATGATATCGGTGTGATTTGGTGGGACGATCTCCGCTGGGATGAAGCGTCACACAACTGGCACATTGATCTGAGCCAGAACTGCGATGCCCAGTTTGTGTCCTCTCTCCGAAGGGAGTACGCCAGCGAGTCTGCTGTTGTGGAATTGGTGCTGAACACCTATCGAGTGCTGCTCACCCGGGCCAAGGAGAGCGTCCATATCTGGTTTCGGGACCGCGCAACGCAAGATCATGTCAGAATGGTGCTGGGTTTTTAGGGAACCACGGATTCAATGCGCCTGCGGCGCTTTGAATCCATGGTTCCTTCATTCAAAATAAACAGAAGGAGCAGGATATGCCGCGAGGCAGCTCCTGCTCCTCATTTTTATCAGACCTCGGGATGGACGGCTCCGTTCAGCCGCTTCCGCAGATAGCCCCGTAGGGCGGGATCCTGACAGTAGATATAACATCCCTTCTGACCTCTGGTAAGAAGAACTTTATAGGTGTTTCGTATGATACGGTCTGCAAGTTCCGGATTGGGGTGCTTTTTCATCCCCCTCAGACTCTGGTCGCTTTTGGCTCTCTTGGATGGGTCTGTGATCACATGCCCGTTTTCGTACCGGAGATCGAGCCCAATCATTACGCCCACATAATCAAACTCCAGTCCCTGAGCGGTGTGGATACAACCGACCTGATCAAAGGAATCTCGATCGATGGCCCAAGTATCAGTGGAATTGAAATTCCAGCGGGCGCGGAAGCCGCCTTCCAGTTCAATATCATAGATTGAGGGATCATTGGAATTTTTGCTGGGCCAGGGATAACAGTACCCAGCCACCATCCGCGCTTTATTGTTGACCCGGTTTTTCTGGCGAAGATCCTCCCGCATCCGGCAGAGATCATCATAGACGCAGAGTTCATAATCCCCATCAAATCCATCATAATTGGCGGTGGAGGAAATCTCCAACAGATCGTTGAGAAAGGAAATGTAGCCCTCGCTTCCGTTGCAGCGGAACTGAGAGGTCAGCTTAAGCGTGTCCTCTCCCCCTTCCAGTCGGAAGAGGCGGCTTCCGCACCGATGGGCCCACTTTTTGATTTCTTCTACGGAGCCAATGTCGCTGGTGGTGACGATCTGATCCTCATCAATGAAAAAAACGCTGACTTTGGCGGCAGCAATGATCTCCTTGATCTGGTTTTCTCCCTTGTTTCGGAACATCCCGGATTTTTCATTCAGCCGGTGGGCCTCGTCGGCAATCAAGCAATCGAAGGCATTTTTGCGGCAGTTCACATAGCTGCCCGACCCTTTGAACAGATTCTTGACATATTCCAGCGTATACTGCTCCTGCCGCAATTCCTTGAAATATACGTTCCGGGGGGCGGCGTTCTTGGTCACATACTGGGCATTCCGCTTTCGGTTGGAGATCAACTCTACCAGCAGCCGGACGGCCACCACGCTTTTTCCTGTGCCTGGGCCGCCTTCAATAATAATCGTGTGTTTCTGATGATCCTGCAGCGCGCTTTCGATCGCATTCAGGACAGTTTCATAGGCCACCTTCTGTTCGTCCAGAAGAACAAATTCCTCACACCCTGCAAGCATATTTCCCAGTACATCCTGCAGGGCCTTGGACGGACGGATTACCCCTTGATCCATTAGCCCAAGCAGATCTTCTCTGGGTGGCCTTTGGATCCATTTGAGGATGTATCGCCTGAATTTAGCATCTTCCCGCTTTATGAAAACAGGAGCGGCCTCAGTGACCTCCTGATATTGCGAAGAGAGAATCTGATCCCGCTTGGAGGGGCTGTAATTATGCAGATAGGCACATGGATGGAGTCCGATCTGATGCTCCTGGATGGCTGTGTTGAAGTTCTCCAATATTTTGGCGTACGAGTATGCCTGGTAAGAGGGGTGTGCCACAGCCCGGATCTGTCCGCCTGTATAGGCTTTTACGATACCGGGTTGATTTGTCCCCCATGCCTCAGTCCACTGCTTCAGTTCTATTAAAATCAAGTGGAGCTGACCATCCATATCTTCCCCGGCAATGATCAGATCCACCCGCTTGGATGTCTGAGGAATCTGATATTCCACCGCAATCTGCAGGTCGTCGGAAAAATCCTTTGTAGCCAGAACATGAGCCACGGCAGTGAGGGAGTTTTCCCAGGCGTTGGCTTCCCGGTCATTGTCATGAAGCAGTCCCTTTTTTCGGAATGCTTCTTCCAGAATGGAGACGATCCTGCCGCTGAAAACATCTTTCAGAAATTGTGCTTTTGTGCAGGCATAAATCAGCATTCTTCGTCCCCCTTCTGATATCCGTATACTTCTCCCGTTTTCCGTATGCCTTGTCCACCGGGTACTTTTCCTCGTTGACCCGAATCTTTCTTTGCGCGATCCCGTTCAGCCGTCAGGACACAACAGCTGAACACATCTGCAAGTTCTTCTGCAATCGATCCTTTGGAATTGTAGAACCGCTTCCAATCGCGGCGGTCTCCGAAGGCAAGGATCATGGTAATCATTCCCGCAGTCATATCATGAACCTCTGCTTCTATTTGGGTATGTCGTAAAATTATGATAGCATGCGCTGAACGTTATTTCAATGATTTGGGCAATGTAATCCGCATTCCAGGCAGTCTTTTGAAGAATGGCTGGAGATGAAGGAAACGGAAGAAGAAGCTGAATAACATACAGCACCGCCGCAGGCTATAAAACCTGCGGCGGTGCTGCGTTCATCACTCATTGTATCGCTCATTCCGGAGGTTTCCATGCGGGATGCTTTAATTCCATTCTTTTGCCAGCAGGAAGTCCCGGATGTTGCGGTGCTTAATCCCGTCGCGGCTCATGTCAAATTCGTCCAGAGTGACAACATACTTGGGGAAGTTATCCCGGACGCCCGCAAAGGCGCCGAACTCCCGCCGGATGGTATCCTCCGAGGCCAGCAGATTGTCAACGCCGATATGAAATTGCAAGAAAACGCCGAAGAAATTTTGTAGGTTTTCGGTGGGAGGGATAACAAAAATTAGGGACTGTCTTGATCAAAAAGGGTATTGACGATCTGCTGCTTTTGGCGCATAAATTCCCTGCGCTCCTTGAGCCGGTAAGACTCGCCCTTGATGTTGA
>CABUJV010000038.1 GCA_902492005.1 uncultured Eubacteriales bacterium | reverse complement strand
CAAGTTGGTGGCCTCCGTGGAGGTACTGGCGACCCGCCAGGAGACGGTGGAGACCGATGTCAAGGAGATCAAGTCCGATGTGAAAGCCCTCACGGAGAAGCCTGCTAAGCGCTGGGACGGCATCGTGGATAAGCTGATCTGGCTGATGGTCTCCGGAGCCGTTGGGTATCTGGTGCGCAGATTATAGCATAAAACAAGCCCCCATCACCTTCGCGGTGGTGGGGGGCGGGTTTTATTGTCACAAATTTAAAAACATCGGAGTGCATCCATCTATCACCATGTTGGACGGCATAGCCATGAGTTCTGCGAACGCTGCAAAACCGTGGCGCTTATAAAATGTCACAGCATCGGGCACGGAGTACAGGACAACATGGCTTGCACCGCAATGCTGGTCGGTTATGCCATAAATGATTTCCGTGAGATACTACCAACAGTAATCGCTCCAGTGCCCCGCATCCTCGTCTGCATCCGGGAATATAGTGTGCTGGAACCTTTCGTCTACGGCGAATATTTTTACTTCTACAGCCGGGGCTATATTGAAATTAGAGGCAGATCGAATGATTATCCCACTACAAGGCAATGATGCTATTCCCACTAATTCTTGTTTTTCAGCATTCGCCCAAAAACAATAGGAAACAGCATCATCGTCATCCAGCAGCTCTTCGCTAAAATATTTATCAATATATTCGCTTCCACAGTTGAAGGAAATACCCATTAAATCATCTTTGCTGGCAAGCGCATATATCACCTATCGAACTACCACCCTTTGGTCCGCAACGTCGAAATTCTTTCATCCAGTTGACGCAAGCGAGTAGTGTCTTTCCCGGAGGCTTCGGCCTTCCGAATTTTTTGCAGAGCCTCTAAAACGGCCTCGCTTCTGGTGTTTAACATGCCTGCATCACGCGAGTCAATGCAAAATGCGCCCTTCCTTGGCGCAGCTAAGAGTGCCATTTTTGAGCCTCCTTCCGTCCTTTTTCCTTCAAATGCGCTACTAAATGGTACTTCCTCCCAATTTAATCATATCACCCCCGGTAAGCATAGGCAAGAAAAACTTTACTCTTTTCGGTAAAATTTCCCCCACTGTAGCACATTTGTATGCACTTAGAGGTAATATGATTCAGGTGATCGGGCACCGTTCATTTAATCCCCATACCTCACCCGCGTCCACCCCTTCCACGTCCGGGAGGGGTTTTTCCGTTTGCCGATTCCAGAATAATTCCCCGCCCCTCGATGGGAGGAGCGGGGATTCACTACTTGATGGGATATCCTAGTATTTCAATTTTCTTTTGAATTTCGTTTCTGGTAACTCCGGTATCGTCATAGTCTACTGCTATTCTGCCGCTTCCCTTATCAATGCTGACGGAGGTAACGCCCGGCAGGGAATCCAGGGCTCGTTTAAGCAACGAAGTATCATGAAGCCCAACATCTTTACTGACATTAAAATACACGCTTTCGTGTGCCACCTTAATCACCTCTGGATTAGAATGCCTGATCCAGGGGTGATTTATGTGTGTACTAAAGTTTTGCGTCATATACTAGGGACTAATGCCGTAGGGCAGTCAGCCTGGAAACGATATTTCATCTTTAAGCCAGGGGCAAACGAAAGAGAATCAGCCTTGGTGGGTATGTGTTGCTAAGATTTGTTATATTGCACATTATGTTTTTCCCGTATAGCATTATTATGCTTATTTTAACTAATATATTGTTTTGCGATGAAATGGGAACATTTTCTGCTTATAATTATTTTTAAGGGGGCGGGCAATGACTATTAATGAGAAAATTGTTGAGTTGCTAGATTGGAGTGGCATGTCACAGGGGGAGCTATCTAGGATAACGGGTATTCCTCAAACCACAATCAGTACATACGTCACAGGTAAGTCAACCGTATCCATAGAAAATGCCTATAAAATTGCGAAAGGGCTCAATGTAAGCCCCTGGACCATTCTTAATTGTGAGCCACTTCCAGCCACCTGGCTTGAAATGACTCGTGAAGAACAGGATTTAATTGCTGATATACGCAGCCTCAACAATGATCAAAGGGAACTGATCGTCGAGAGCGTAAAAGTTATGGTGAGACAAAACCGCAGAAAATAGAAGAAATTGTATTTACCATTAAAATAAGGATAAAAATAGTTGAAAAACAAATTTTTCTGTTATATGATAAAACCGTTCAAAGCTAAGGAGGGGTATTGTGGCCCCAGACGAGTTTTCTCAATTCTGTGAACGCCATCAAAGCGCCATGTATAACGTCGCACAATCGATCCTTCACGACTCGCAACAATCTGAAGATGCCGTCCAGGAAGCATTTGTTGGCATTTTCAAGGCATTTCACAATCTCAGGTTTGAAACGGAGCGGGCCGAGAAGGTGTTTTGTCTTCATGCCGTCAGGAACGCAGCCTATGATATTCTCAGAAAGAGTACGCCAGCTATAGACATAGACGAGGAAATCGTAGACGGCCTATCCTTTGAACTCGGAGACACCACATTTGACAGAGTCTCTGCCTCCGAAACCATCATGGCAATTCAAGAAGCCGTACACGGACTGTCCCCTAAGGAAAAAACGATCTTCACATATCGGATGATTGGGCTGCACGATGCGGAGATATCTAAAACGTTGGGAATTTCAGTCAGCGATGTGAGGACTACAGTATATCGCGTCCGTCAAAAGCTCCACAGGGCGCTTCGGGAGGAGGGGTTTGAGTTTGGATTGGCTGGATCAGATAATGGCCGATGAACTCAACAGCGAGGACGAAGACCTCCTTCGGGCTGCGGATTATGGAGGTGATGCCCATGTTTTTTCGAAAAGATATACCGATGCCATGATTGCCTTATGCTCCGGGAAAAAACGGACGCCGTGGACGGTGATTTGCAGACGGCTGTTGGTTGCCGCGGCTATAATTGCGCTTCTTGTAGGTACTGCAGGGGCATTTTGGGGAGAAATCACCAGCTTCTTTGTTCAGCGTTTTGACCGGTATAGTGACTTGCGAATGACACAGTATGCGCCAGATATGGAATCCATCGAAGTAGACAGAGATTTCGTACCAGAAGATTGGGGACGGTTTTGGTTTCCTGCGGTGTTGCCGGCTGATTACAGCTTGGTTAGCGCACAAACGATAGAAACCTGCTACTCCATATCTTTTGAAAATGGTGAGGGGAAAAGCATACAGTTTGTCCAATGGCCCGGCATAACAGGGCATGCAACTGACAATGAGGGAACTCCACTGGCTGATGTTTATATCGGCTCCTGCAAGGCTGTTGGCTTAGAAAAGGATATTAATGGAGAAATCTACCGCCTTATTTCCTGGACTGACGGAGAGACTTCCTTTGAATTAGTAGGGGTATTGGGTATGGATGAGCTTGTAGCAATTGGTGAACGCCTGGTGTTAATTGAGGAATAAGGAGGAACGATTGTGAAGCGGAAAGCATTTCGACCTGTAACAATCCTGATTGTGGCTGCATTGGTATGTTGTTCATTAATTGGAATTGGCAGCGCGGCGGCACGATTCGCGTATTTTCGGTCTATAGCAAAAACGATTGTCATGACAGATGACGGAATCCGGTGGGCGGGAGAGGCGATGGCCTGGCCCTTTGACGAAATTACGGACACGGAGGTCTATGTAAGATTGCAGGTATCGACCAGCGTTGGATGGGGTACCGTAGATTCCGATCGCGATAAAGTTTCGGGGTTGAACGTAGGCGCCGGCGGCACCTATGCTGATTGGCAGGCAAACAAGGAGTACCGGGTCGCGGTAGAGGCGTGGTGCTACAATGGTGATGAGGAACTGGAGTATGTGGGACCTTTTTATGAATACCTAACGACGTAAAAATTTTGTCAAGGACTGTAATGTTTTTTGCATATCTCCGTTTTAATAAATGAACCCAAGGTTCTATCAAAAGGACGGAGGTAAAGATCATGACACACCGGCTTCACTGTAGCTATGCACCCATCTATGAGGTAGTCCAATCAGAGCTCCATGGCGAAGATGGAGCATATATAGCCTTTGGCATCACATGCCGCAGAAAAAATTCCTCTGTCATACAGACCATCCATGATATCTCCACAGAAAAGGAGCTCGTTGAAGGTATGGCGGCGCTTTTCAACATGTGCCGCCTGCCGGTGGACTGCTTCAAAGATGCTGTAATTGCCCTGATATCCTAGCGAATGTGCGGCCATCACTTGGCCGCACATTTTTAAATCATCTGGGCTTCATTGTGCATACGATTTGCGGATTCATCCGCTTAATCATCCTCCCTTATTGGGAAATTATAAGGCAAGGATGGTCGCTTCACAAATCCAAATATTGGGCAAGGCTTTGGCACCATTTGGGCATTAACTTCATGGGGGAAGATGATGCGATATAAAATATATAGACAAAAAGGTCCTTAAATCTTACGTTTTTATCAGCTGTAGAGAATATAAAAAGATATATAGCGCAAAAGCCATGGTTCAAGTCCCGTCAGCCGCACCATCAGCAAGACCCCGGAAGCCTTGTGTTCGCAAGGGTTTCCGGGGTTTCAATCTCCGGCGGCCGCAGTAACCGCCGTCTGTTGTCTGTCTTTGGGACACAACGGTTCTATGCCCTTTTGTCCTCCATCTCGCCCACCCCCATCACATCCACCGCGTGGCGCATGTGGATGGCCATGGCGTGCTCCGCCCCGGCCTCGTCCCGCCGCCGGAAGAACTCCAACAGCAGGGCATGGTCCCGCAGGGTGTCCGCCGCCAGCCGCTCCTGCTGCTCCCCCGCCTCCACCGCCGTGGCCACTGCCTGGTGGATCATGGGCAGCAGCCGCAGCATGTATTCGTTATGGGTGGCCCGCACGATGGCCGTGTGGAACTCCCGGTCGGCCGCGGTCCGGTCCCGCCCTGCGCGGATGCAGTTCTCCACCTCCGCCCCACAGGCCAGAATCTCCTCCATCTCGGCCTCCGTGGCCCGGCGGCAGGCCAGCCGGGCAGCCTGGGGCTCTACAACGCTCCGCAGCTCAAACAGGTCCCGAAGCTGCCCCTTCACCCGGTCCAGCCGGTTGAAGCCGAACGGGTCTACCTCCTCCACCCGCTCCGACACGAAGGTCCCCTTGCCCCGGCGCACCTCCAGCACCCCCTGGGTGGTTAGGGCCCGGAGGGCCTCCCGCAGGGTGGCCCGGCTCACCCCCAGCTGCTGGGAGAGCTCTACCTCGTTGGGCAGCTTTTCCCCCGGCGCCATGCGCCGCTCCACCGCGATCTGGGTGTACAACCGCTCCGCCGTTCGCTGAGACAGGCTCTTTTTTTCCATCTCCATCACCTCGCCGGTCTTGACATCTTCCCCCTTATCCTATACTATATAGTCAGACAATGCAAGTATAGTCTTACAACTTATTTCAAATACAAAAGGAGGTCATCCCATGCGCAGCGACAACGTGACCCGCGGCGTGGAGCGCGCCCCAAACCGCTCCCTCTTCTACGCCCTGGGCTATACCAAGGAGGAGCTGGAGCGCCCCCTCATCGGCGTGGTCTGCTCCTACAATGAGATCGTTCCCGGCCACATGAACCTGGACAAAATCGCCGAAGCCGTCAAAGCCGGCATCCGGTGCGCCGGGGGCACGCCGGTGGAGTTCCCCGCCATCGCCGTGTGCGACGGCATCGCCATGGGCCATATCGGCATGAAGTATTCCCTGGTCACCCGGGATCTCATCGCCGACTCCACCGAGGCCATGGCCCTGGCCCACCAGTTTGACGGCCTGGTGATGATCCCCAACTGCGATAAAAATGTACCCGGCCTGCTGATGGCCGCCGCCCGGCTGAACATTCCCACTCTTTTCTGTTCCGGCGGGCCCATGCTGGCCGGCCGGCTCCAGGACGGCCGCCGCTCCTGCCTGAGCCACATGTTTGAGGCGGTGGGCGCCTACAAGGCCGGTAAGCTGAACGAGGCGGGGGTGGAGGACTATGAGAACAACGCCTGTCCCACCTGCGGCTCCTGCTCCGGCATGTATACCGCCAACTCTATGAACTGCCTCACCGAGGGCATCGGCATGGCCCTGCGGGGCAACGGCACCATCCCCGCCGTCTACTCCGCCCGGCTGCGGCTGGCAAAGCACACCGGCATGAAGATCATGGAGCTGGTGGAGCGGAACATCCGCCCCCGGGACATCCTGACCGAGGCCGCTTTCCACAACGCCGAGACCCTGGATATGGCCCTGGGCTGCTCCACCAACTCCATGCTCCACCTTCCGGCCATCGCCCACGAGTGCGGCATCGAGCTAAGCCTGGATTTTGCCAACGACATCTCCCGGCGCACCCCCAACCTGTGCCACCTGGCCCCTGCCGGCGATACCTTCATGGAGGATCTGGACCGGGCGGGCGGCGTGTACGCCGTCATGAAGGAGCTGACCAAAAAGGGACTGCTGGATACCTCCGGCATCACCGCCACCGGCCGGACGGTGGCGGAAAATCTGGAGGGCGTGGAAAATCTGGACCCCGGCATCATCCGCCCCATCGAGACCCCCTACTCCCCCTATGGCGGCATCGCCGTGCTCAAGGGCTCCCTGGCCCCCGAGGGCTGCGTGGTCAAGCAGTCCGCCGTGGCCCCGGAGATGATGGTCCACACCGGCCCGGCCCGGGTGTTCGACTCGGAGGACGACGCCATCGCCGCCATCTACGAGGGCAGAATCGTCTCCGGCGACGTGGTGGTCATCCGCTATGAGGGCCCCAAGGGCGGGCCCGGCATGCGGGAGATGCTCAATCCCACCTCCGCCATCGCCGGCATGGGCCTGGACAAGGAGGTGGCCCTCATCACCGACGGCCGCTTCTCCGGGGCCACCCGCGGGGCCTCCATCGGCCACGTCTCCCCCGAGGCCGCCCTGGGCGGACCCATTGCCTACGTGGAGGAGGGGGACGCCATCGCCATCGACATCCCCAACTGCAGGATCGAACTGCTGGTGGACGAGGCCACGCTGGCCGCCCGCAGGGCCAAGTGGGTCTGCCCGGAGCCCAAAGTCAAAACCGGGTATCTGGCCCGGTACGCCAAGCAGGTCACCAGCGCGGCAAGAGGGGCCGTGTTGGAGTAAGGCCGTTTTTCCAGCGCCGCGGAACCCAAAAGGTTCCGCGGCGTTTTTTCATTGACATATATCGAATATTGATATATTATTCTTATACCGATATTCGATATAGTCTTTGGAGGTGAAGCCGTGGCGCGGAAAAAGCTGGACACCCTGACCGAGCCGATGTACTATGTCCTGCTCTCCCTGGTGGAGGAGCGCCACGGCTACGGCATCATGCAGTACGCCTCCCAGCTCACGGGCGGGCAGGTGGCCGTCGGGGCGGGGACCCTGTACGCTCTGCTGGACCGCTTTGAGCGTGACGGTCTCATCGCCCGCACCCGCCTGGAGGACAATCGGAAGTATTACCGGCTTACGGCGGAGGGCCGCAGGGTGCTGGAGGAGGAATTCGACCGGCTGCGCCGCCAGGTGGCGGACGGGGAACGGGTGCTGAGAAGGGGGGAGAGACCATGAGGGAGCCAACCTGCTGGAGGCTGTTTTCCTATCTGGCCATCGACTATAAGGCCGCCCAGGCGGAGCTGGACCGCATGGCGGCGGAGGGCTGGGCGCTGGAGCGGATCCATTCCGGCGTTCTGGCCCGGTTCCGGCGGACGGACCGCACCGATCTGCGCTACTTTCTGGACTGGACCGACGCCGCGAAGCCGGAGGAGCACGATTACCTCCAGCTCTGCACCGAGGCGGGCTGGGAGCTGGTGGAGACCGTGGGGTATCTGAACATCTATGCCTCCCGGCCCGGAACGGATCCCCTCCCCATTCAGACCGATCCGGCCCTGGAGTACCTGCGCTACCGGAAGAAGGTGCTGCGGCGGATGCTCCTGGCCGATCTCCCCCTCCTGATCCCCCTGCTTCTCATCCTCCTGCTGGCCATCGTGTCCTGGATGCGGACGCCCTCCGTTCCCGCGCTGCTTCCCCTGGTGTTCGCCCAGAGCAATCTGGTCTCCGCCATTCTGCTGACCTTTCCGCTCCCGCTGGTCCTGCTTCTCCTCCGGCTGCTCTGGTCGGGGAGACACTTTTGCTCCTGGAAAAAGGCGGCAGGGGCCGGCGAGGCGCTCCCGGTCCCCGAGGCCGCGGCCGCCCGGCGGCGGGGACGGCTGTCTCTGGCCTCCGCCGTCTACAGCACGCTCCTCCTCCCCTTCCTGACGGCGGACATTCTCCTCAACGATACCAATATTTACGCCTTCGCCGGTATGCTTCTGGGCGGCGTCTGCCTGATGGTCCGGCACCCGGACGACAAGCGCATCCTCCGTCGATCGCTTCTCTGCTGCGGCCTGGCGCTGTTTTTCCTTCTCTGCGGCTGGGCCCACGGCCCTCTGCGGGACGCCTTTCCCGGCCGCATTCCGCCAGCTCCCGTGCTGGAGGGCGGAGAGCTTGATGTATTTCATGGGGATCAGCCGACTCGCTCGGACACCTTTCTGGGCAGCCGGGCCCAGTGGAGTGAGTCGTTTCTCATTCGAACCAGGGGCTCCACCAGCGATTACACTTCCGTCTGTTTTACCGTTCACACCTGGGTCTCTCCCTTTCTGGCCGGTCGGGACAGGACGGCAGAGCGGGCACAGGGCGTCCCGGCGGAGGGTTACGAGGCCGTCTGGCGGGTGAGTTCCTTCTCCGACCGCTGGCATGCGTATCTATGCCGCCGCGGGAATACCTGGCTCACTCTGGAGTTCACCGACAACCTTGCGTCCGACCCTCTCCCCGCCGCTCTGGCTTGGCTGGAGGGCTGGACGGATGAAACGACATCGATAAGGAGGGCTGACCATGGGCGGCGCCTGGGGCTTTTTCCCCTATGAGGCCATGGACTACAAGGCGGCCCAAGCCTGCCTGGACCGCCGGGCGGCGGCGGGCTGGGTGCTGAAAAAGGTACATCTGAACGTTCTGGCCCGGTTCGAACCTTGCGAGGGCCGCAGCCACTTTGTGGACCTGGACCTCCGCCGGGCGCTGGACGAAACCGACCCGGACTACCTCCAGCTCTGCGCCGACGCAGGTTGGGAAAAGGTACAGTCCCTGCGGGGGATGCTGCTGTTCCGCTCCCGGCCGGGGACCCATCCCGCCCCCATCCAGACCGATCCGGGTATGGAATGGGAGCGGTTCTGGAAACAATATGTGCTGAAAAACCTGCTGGTCTCGGGGGTCGTGCTGCTGGCGGCTGTGCTGTGGCTGGTTCTCCTCGCCTTTGCCCTGCCCGGCAGCGGCCCCGCTCTGGCCTCGGGCGTGGCCTCCAACGGGTCGCTGCTGTATGGGCTGATGCTGGTGCTGATGGTCCTCCAGCTCCTGTGGAGCGGGGCGGCCACCCTAGCCTACTTTCGGACCTGCCGCAAAACCGGAGGGCTGGCGGTCCCCGGCCGGAGCGCCGCGCTCCGGGGCGGGCTGTCTCTGGCCGTCAGCGTCCTGCTGGTCTGCGCCGGAGGGCTCTGCATTGCCGAAGGTCTGGGCCTGAATCAGACCGTGGATCTGGCCTGGACCAGCTTCCATCCGGAGTACACCGCCACGGTGGAGGCCTGCCGGAGCTATCCGGTGGTGATGGGAGAGGACCTGGGGCTGGACAGCATCGGGTCACACAGCCGCTACCTGGACGGCCGCCGCTCCGTGCTGGCGGACTACCTGGACTACAGCGAAATCGTGGACGGCCCGTGGGGCAGCGCCCATATCCTGACCACCGAGCGCTACGACTGTGCATTTGCCTGGCTGGCCCGCTGGACGGCGGAGGTCCGCGTAAAGGAGACCGCCCGGGGGGCCTTCCTCTGGGGCAGTCTCCAGTGGACCGAGGCCCCGGAGCTGGGGTTTGACCAGTGCTGGACCGCCAAGGACGGCGCCTACCTGCTGCTGCGGCAGGGCCGGGTAACCGTCCTGGTGGGCTGCACCGGGCTGGACTTGACTTCTCCGGAGATTCTGGATATGCTATGGATAAGACTTCGTCTGGAGGGAACCTGAATGGCTCGTGTGCTTTTTGTCAATGCCTGTGTGCGGGGGGATAAGTCCCGTACGCTGAAGCTGGCCCGCCGCTTTTTGGAGGCCTACGCCGCCAAGCACCCGGAGGATGTGATTACCGAGCGCAATTTATGCCGGGACCGATTACAGCCCCAGTATCCCGAGGTCCTGACCGAGCGGGACGAGCTGTGGAAAGCCGGACGGCTGGACCAGCCCATGTTCGACGCCGCCCGCCAGTTCGCTGCGGCGGACCGGATCGTCGTGGCCGCCCCCTTCTGGGACCTGAGCTATCCCGCCGTTCTCAAAATCTATCTGGAGCGCATCTCGGTCACCGACATCACCTTCGGCTATGACGACCAGGGCGCCATGGTGGGGCTGTGCAGGGCGGACAAGCTGCTGTACGTCACCACCCGGGGCGGGAACTTCTCCCTGCCCGAGACGGCGTGGATGGAGTCGGGGGCCCGGCACATCCAGGCTCTGTGCGCCATGTACGGCATCCCGGACTTCCAACTCCTGTGCGCCGAGGGGCTGGACGACGTGCGCAACGACAAGGAGGCTCTTCTGACCGCAGCGCTGGAGCGGGCGGCCGCGCTGGCGGAGGACTTCTGATGCGAAAGCGGATCTTGCTCCTCACCACCGGAGGGACCATCGCCTCCACGCCCACGGCGGAGGGACTGGCCCCCGGCATGGACGGTCAGGACCTGGCCCGCCGCCTCCCCTTCCTCACCGACCGTTACACCGTCACGGTCCGGGACATCCTCCATCTGGACTCCTCCAACATCCAGCCGGAGGAGTGGCAGGTCATTGCCCGGCATGTGTTTGATTCCAGAGAGGAATATGACGGCGTTGTGATTACACACGGGACAGATACAATGGCCTATACCGCCTCGGTACTGTCCTTCCTGCTGCTGGGCATCCGCATCCCGGTGGTCCTTACCGGGGCCCAGCTCCCCATCGACCACCCCCTCACCGACGCGCTGGAGAACCTGCGGCTGGCCTTCGCCATGGCGGCCACCGGCCAGGCAGGAGTCTTTCTGGCCTTCGGCCGGCGGGTGCTGCTGGGCTGCCGGGCGGTCAAAACCCGGACCAAGGACTTTAACGCCTTTGAGAGCGTCAACTGGCCCCCGGTGGGGGTGGTGGACGCGGAGGGGCTCCATCTGGACGCCGCCGCCCTGCCGCCGGAGCCCACCGCGCCCTGCACCCTGCGGGACGCCCTGTCCAGGGACGTGTTCCTCATCAAGCTGACGCCGGGGCTCAACCCCGAGATCTTCGACATGCTCCTCCAGATGCACTACCGGGGCGTGGTCATTGAGGCCTTTGGTGCGGGCGGGCTCCACTTCATCCGCCGGGACCTGATCGCCAAGCTCCACAAGGCCGCCCAGGCAGGCATGACGGTGGTGGTATGCTCGCAGTGCCTGTATGAAAGCAGCGATTTTACCCTCTATCAGACGGGGCAGAGAGCCCTGGCCCAGGGGGTCATCCAGGGCTACGACATGACCACCGAGGCCGCCGTCACCAAGCTCATGTGGGTACTGGGCCAGACGGAGGAACAGGAGGTTATCCGCGCATATTTCTCCCGCAGCCTAGCGGGGGAGCTGGCTGTAAAACCCGGATAAGACACAACGGGGCGGATTCAATCCGCCCCGTCGTGTTCTTCTCTCAAATTCTCCAGCGCTACGCGCGTGGCCTCGATGACGAAGGCGGAGAAGGTCACCTCCGTGCCACGGATCGCCTGCTCTACCTGCTCGATCACCTCATTGGGAAACCGGATGGATTTTGATGTGCTCTGTGGAACCGCCGGCAGCTTAAATTTTTTCATTTCATCACCATGTATTACATTTTGTCATTTACAACGTAATGCAATCCATGATATAAATAAGCAAGACATTTTGTATTGCGGGGTGATGTTATGAAGTGGCTGCGAATCGTTCTGGCTGAACTGTTGCGCAAGGGGACGCTCACCATTGAAATTCCCGGGCTGGACATGCAGGAATTCAAGCATACGCTTCATGGGGCGGGCGAACAAACCTTGCAGCAGGTTGCAGATATTGCCTGCAATGATCATCTGTCCGACCGCCAAAAAATAGCAGATATTCAGGAGCTTCTTTTCTAGCGCACGGAAAAAGGGCGCTGCAGCCATTGCAGCGCCCTTTTTACATCTCTCTCCGGCCCTCCAGGGCCCGCATGAGGGTGGCGTCGTCGGCGTACTCCAGATGGCCCCCCACCGGCACGCCGTAGGCCAGCCGGGTCACTTTCACCCCAAAGGGCTTCAGCAGGCGGGACAGGTACATGGCGGTGGCCTCCCCCTCCGTATCCGGGTTGGTGGCCATGATGACCTCCCGCACCTCTCCGCCGGACACCCGCTCCATCAGCTCCTTGATGTGCAGGTCGTCGGGCCCCACATGGTTCATGGGGGAGATGACCCCGTGGAGCACATGGTAACGCCCGCCATACTCCCGGGCCCGCTCCAGGGCCACCACGTCCTTGGGATCGGCCACCACGCACACCAACCCGCCGTCCCGTTTCTCGTTCCGGCAGATGGCGCAGGGACCCTCTCCTTCGGTCAGGTTCTGGCACACGGGACACAGAGAGATGGACCGTTTCGCCGCCACGATGGCGTCGGCAAAGGCCCGGGCGTCCTCCTCCGGCTGGGAGAGCACGAAAAAGGCCAGCCGCTGGGCGCTTTTGCGTCCGATGCCGGGCAGGCGGGCAAACTGCTCGGTGAGCCGCTCCAGGGCGGGCGGAAAATACTGCATCAGGGGTTTCCTCCAAACGTCGTGGGATTTTACCCTCTCAGGGCGGCGATGGCGGCGGCAGGGTCATCCGCGCCATACACGGCGGAGCCCGCCACCAGCACATTGGCGCCGGCGGCGATGACCTGCCGGGCGGTCTGGGCGTTGATGCCGCCGTCCACCTCCAGATCGCAGCCGGGCCGGTACTGCTCAATGTAGCGCCGGATGGCCGCGATTTTGGGGAGCTGGTCGGCCATGAACTTCTGCCCGCCGAAGCCGGGCTCCACCGTCATTACCAGCACCAGGTCCACCCCCAGCTCCAGATAGGGCAGCACCGCCTCGGCGGCGGTGATGGGCCGCAGGGCCACCGCCTTTTTTACTCCGCACTGGTCCATCGTATGGAGGGCCTCCTTGATAAAGGGGGGCAGGTCGGCCTCCAGGTGGACCGAAAGCAGACCGGCCCCCGCCCTGGCGAAGGCTTCAATACACCGGCCCGGCTTCTCCACCATCAGGTGGACGTCCAGGAACAGGTCGGTGTGCTTGCGGATGGACTCCACCACCGGCACGCCGATGGTGATGTTGGGCACGAACATGCCGTCCATCACGTCCACGTGGAGCCAATCGGCGGAGGAAACCCGCCGGATATCCCGCTCCAGATTGCAGAAATCCGCAGACAAAATGGATGGGGCAATTTTAAGCATCTTTTCATCTCTCCTTAAGGTCATCCTCACGGAATTGCCGTATGATGCCAAGTACGGGCTCGCGGCCGGTCCACCCGCCGGGCACCCCCGGCTCCCCCGCGGCATAGGATACAGCAAGCGGCGGGGCCGCAGCAAAAGAGGAGGCGCGCCTCTCCGGCGCCGCGGCATGGCCACGGTCGGCCTGCGGTCTCCCCCTTGGACACCCGGTTCTCCCGAATCCTGCCGGCATCCGGCGTCCGGACGGTCCCGCCGCTTTTCAGATAGCTGTCCCCCGGGCTCGCCCGGGGGACAGCAGCAGGTCTGGAATGGGACAGGCCCGGTCAGTCGTATAGGTTGTTTGGCATGACCTCTTTGGCGTCGTAGCCCGCACTCTGGAGGGCGTCCATGATCTCTGCCTTGTGGCTCATGCCGAAGGCCTCCAGGGTGACCCGGAGCTCCACGCCGGCCTGCCGGTTGATGTTGACGAATTGGTTGTGCTCCAGCTTGATGATGTTGCCGTTGAGGCCCGCCACCAGCTCGGCCACCCGGACCAGCTCGCCGGGCCGGTCGGGGAGCTGCACCGAGAAGGTGAACACCCTCCCCCGGCGGACCAGGCCGTGCTGCACCAGCGAGGCCACAGTAATGACGTCCATGTTGCCCCCCGAGAGGATGGGCACCACGTTTTTCCCCTTGCAGCCCAAATGCCTCAGGGCGGCGATGGTCAGCAGCCCGGCGTTCTCCACGATCATCTTGTGCTTTTCCATCATGTCCAGGAAGGCGTCCACCAACTCTCCGTCGTCAATGGTGAGGATGTCGTCCAGATTCTGCTGGATGTAGGGGAAGATCTTGTCCCCGGGCGTCTTGACCGCCACGCCGTCGGCGATGGTGTCCACGCTGGGCAGGGTGACGATATGGCCCGCGTCCAGGCTGGCGCGCATGGAGGCCGCCCCGGTGGGCTCCACCCCGATGACCTTTACATTGGGGTTGAGCAGCTTGGCCAGGGTGGACACCCCCGCGGCCAGTCCGCCGCCGCCGACAGGCACCAGGATGATGTCCACGTCGGGCAGGTCGGAGAAGATCTCATAGGCGATGGTGCCCTGGCCGGTGGCCAGCACCGGGTCGTTGAAGGGGTGGACATAGGTATAGCCCTCCGTCTCGGAGAGCTGGGCGGCCAGCTCGGCGGCATCGTCGAAGGTGGCTCCCCGGAGCACCACGTTGGCCCCGTAGTCCTTGGTGTTGTTCACCTTCACCAGCGGAGTGGTGGTGGGCATCACCACCGTGGCGCTCACCCCGGCGTGCTGGGCGGCATAGGCCACTCCCTGGGCGTGGTTGCCGGCGGAGGCGGTGACCAGTCCCCGATCCTTCTCCTCCTGGGTGAGGGTGCTGATCTTGTAGTAGGCCCCCCGGATCTTATAGGCTCCCGTGACCTGCAGGTTCTCCGGCTTGATGTATACGTGATTCTCTGTGGCCTTGGAAAAAGCGGTGGAGTGGACCAGCGGCGTGGGCCGGATCACGCCGGACAGGACACTGCGGGCCGCCTTAAAATCTTCTAACTGCATCATGGACAACGTCTCCCTTACTCTCTGGCTGAAGCTTCGGTATTCCTTATATCATAATGATTTTTCCCCCCTGTGTCAATGGTGTGGGATTGACACCACCCCACGGGAAGGGTACAATATTTTTGTATCTCATTTAAGGAGGCAGTTATGGCGAACATCGTAAAAAAGTCCCCCTGGCCGGTCTATGCCGTGGGGCTGGTCTGGCTGGTCTTCGGACTGTTCCTGCCCCTGTACAAGCTCATCCATTTCCTCGCGGCCGCCGGGCTGTCCATCGCCGCTTACCTGGTGGTCAAAAAGCTCTGCCCGGACAAGACCTTCACCATCCCAGACCCCGAGCCGGAACCCGAGCCCGTCACCACCGGCAGCCCCGAGCTGGACGAGCTGATCCGGCAGCGGGACCTGGCCCTGTCTGAGATGCACCGGCTCAACGACAGCATCGAGGACCCCAAGATCTCGGCCCAGATCGACCACATGGAGGCCGTCACCGCCAAGATCATTGCCCACGTGGTGGAGCACCCCCGGAAGCTGCCCCAGATCCGCAAGTTTCTGAACTACTACCTGCCCACCACGCTGAAGCTCCTCAACGCCTATGACCGCATGGACGCCGCAGGAGTCTCCGGCGCCAACATCGACGGCACCATGGGCAAAATCGAAACCATGATGGACACCATCGCCACCGCCTTTGACCGGCAGTTGGACGCGCTGTTCGGCGACGAGGCTCTGGATATCTCCACCGACATCACCGTAATGGAAACCATGCTGGCCCGGGAGGGGCTGGCGGGAGAATCGCTCCGCGCGGAGCAGCAATAAATCGAACCGACGATATGAGAAAGGATGCGCCGATATGACGGACAATACCAACTTCACCCCCGAGCTGACCCTCACCCCCGACACCGCCGCTGCCCAGGCTCCCCAGGCCCCTAACCTGACCCTGGAGCCCACCCTCACCGCCGAGGACGCCGCCGCCGTCCAGAAGGCCCGGGACGAGCACGCCGTCAAGCTGGACGAGAGCCAGCTCACCGACGCCGAGCGGAAGATGGTCAACGACTTTTCCGAGAAGATCGACATCACCGACTCCAACATGGTCCTCCAGTACGGCGCCGCCGCCCAGAAGAACATCGCCTCCTTCTCGGAAAACACCCTCAATTCGGTGCGGACCAAGGATCTGGGCGAGGTGGGCGACGCTCTGGCCGGCCTGGTGGGCGAGCTGCAGAACTTTGGGCAGGAGGAGAAAAAAGGGGTCTTTGGCTTCTTCCAGAAGAAGAAAAACGACCTCAACGCCATGAAGGCCCAGTACGCCAAGGCCGAGACCAACGTGAACAAGATCGTGGAGGTGCTGGAGAACCACCAGGTCACTCTGATGAAGGACGTGGCCATGCTGGACCAGATGTACGAGCTCAACACCAAGTATTACAAGGAGCTGACCATGTATATCCTGGCCGGCAAGAAAAAGCTGGAGAAGACCCGCTCGGTGGAGCTGGAGGAGCTGCGCCGGAAGGCCGCCGCCAGCGGCAGCCAAGAGGACGCCCAGGCCTACAACGACCTGGCCAATCTGTGCTCCCGGTTTGAAAAGAAGCTCCACGACCTGGAGCTGACCCGGATGATCTCCATCCAGATGGGCCCCCAGACCCGGCTCATCCAGAACAACGACGCTTTGATGCTGGAAAAGATCCAGTCCTCTCTGGTGAATACCATCCCCCTGTGGAAGAGCCAGATGGTGCTCTCCCTGGGTTTGGAGCACTCCCGGCAGGCCACCGCCGCCCAGAGCGCCGTCACCAACATGACCAACGAGCTGCTGCAGAAGAACGCCGACATGCTGAAGATGGGTACCATCGAGACCTCCAAGGAGGCCGAGCGCAGCGTGGTGGACATCCAGACCCTGCAGCACACCAACCAGCAGCTCATCTCCACCCTGGACGAGGTCATGAAGATCCAGCAAGAGGGCGCCCAGAAGCGCAGGGAGGCTGAGCTGGAGCTGGGCCGCATCGAGGGTGAGCTCAAGCAGAAGCTCCTGGAGCTGAGGGGTTGAGCCATGGCCTTTCTGAACACGCGCCGGGGGGCTTTGGCGGTGACGGTGCTGGTCATCCTGTTCAGCGTCGTCTTTGGCGCGCACCGCTCCCTGACCAGTCTGCGCAGCGACGCTCTGGAGGTCTTTGAAACCGGGGCTTACGGCGACGGGCACTCGGTCAAGGGGGACCTGGAGGCCCGCCGGGCCACCTGCGCCAACCTCTACACCGTGGCCAGCCGCTATCTCCCCGCCGACAACGCCAACCTGACCGACCTGAAGTCCAATCTGGACGCCCTGTCCGCCGACGTCACCGATCCCTATGTCCAGGCCGACCTGGCCTCGGTAGCCGAGCTGGTCCTGAACGCTCTGGCGGATGAGGCGCTCTCCGAACAGGACGCCAAATACGTCTCCGGCTTTTCCTCCGAACTCCAGTCCCGGACCCTGAGCATCGCCAAGGACCCCTACAACACCCAAGCCCTGGACTTCAACAACCACGTTCTGGGGACCTTCCCGGCCAATCTGCTGCGGCATGTGGCCTTCGTATCTCCCCTGCCTACCTACCGATGAAAGGAGCTGCTCTTGAAAAACCATAGAAACCTCCTGCCCCGTCTGGCGGCAGCCCTTCTGTCCACGCTTCTGCTGCTCTCCCCCGCCGCCCTGGCGGTGGTGGAGCCCACCTCCGTGTTTTACGTGGCCGACTATGCCGACGTGCTCTCCAGCGACACCGAAAACTATATCGTCCGGCAGAATGAAACCCTGTGGGAGGCCACCGGCGCCCAGTTGGTGGTGGTGACGGTGGACTTTCTGGACGGCATGTACTCCGACGAGTACGCCGCCGAGGTCTTCCAGTCCTGGGGCATCGGAGACGCCGACGCCAACAACGGCTTTCTCCTCCTGCTCTCCCCGGGCGAGGGCAAGGGCTGGGCCATGGTGGGCCGCGGGCTGGAGGACAGTCTCACCGCCTCCAAGCTGGACGGCTGGCTCAACGACTACTTCTGGGATGATTTTGACGCGGGAAACTACGACGACGCCGTCATCGCCATGTTCGATCAGGTCCACGCCTGGTATGAAAACTATTACGCCTCCGACCTGAGCGGCGGCGCTGCCTCCGGCGGGGCGGCGGCCGCCCCCAACGGCGCTCAAGGCTACGTCCCCGGTCCCGGTTACGACGCCCCCTACAGCCGCGGCGCCGGCTTCTTCGGGCTGGGCGGGGTCTTCTTCCTGCTGATCGTTCTCCTGTTCATCGCCATGATCCTAGACAGTATGCGCTACAGCCGCTACCGGCGGCGCTACCTGCTGCCCGGGATGCCCCCTCCCCCCTATGTCTACCGGCCCCTTTTCTGGGGCCGGCCCCACCGCCACCGTCCGCCTCCTCCCCCCCGTCCCCCCAGGGGGCCGGGCGGACCCGGTATGGGCGGCAGCTCCTTCTTCGGCGGAGGCGGAGGCTCCTCCCGGGGCGGCGGCGCCGGACGGGGCGGCGGCTTCGGCGGGCGCTCCGGCGGCTCCTTCGGCGGGGGCGGCTTCCGGGGCGGCGGCTTCGGCGGCGGAGGAGGCTTCCGCGGCGGCGGGGGCATGT
>CABUJV010000037.1 GCA_902492005.1 uncultured Eubacteriales bacterium | reverse complement strand
ACCAGTCCGCCGGACAGGTTGGCGGCGATCTCCACCGAATCGGTGAGGCGGCGGACGATGTCCTCCTTGATGACCAGACGGTCCACCACCACCTCAATGTTGTGCTTTTTATTCTTATCCAGCTTGATCTCCTCGGTCAGGTCGTAGATGGACCCGTCGGCCCGGACCCGGACGTAGCCGGACTTGCGGGCGTCCTCGAAGATCTTCAGGTGCTCGCCCTTTTTTCCCCGGATGACGGGAGCCATGACCTGGATGCGGGTGGCCGGAGGCAGGGCCATCACCTGGTCGATGATCTGGTCCACGGTCTGCTGCCGGATCTCCTTGCCGCACTTGGGACAGTGGGGGGTGCCCACCCGGGCCCACAGCAGGCGGAGGTAGTCGTAGATCTCGGTGACGGTGCCCACGGTGGAGCGGGGGTTCTTGGAGGTGGTCTTCTGGTCGATGGAGATGGCGGGGGAGAGGCCGCCGATGTAGTCCACGTCGGGTTTCTCCATCTGGCCCAGGAACATCCGGGCATAGGAGGACAGGGACTCCACGTAGCGGCGCTGCCCCTCGGCGTAGATGGTGTCAAAGGCCAGGGAGGACTTGCCCGAGCCGGACAGGCCGGTGAGCACCACCAGCTTGTCCCTGGGGATGGTCACGTCGATGTTTTTCAGGTTATTTGCGCGGGCGCCCTTGACGGAAATGTGGTCGAGCATAGATACGTTACTCCTTTATCTTCGCACGAAGGAAAAATGAGGTCAGGCGATGGCAAAAGCACCCGCCAGATAGACAATCAGGGCCCCCGCCGTACAGACGATCCAGCCCAGATAACGGGTGAAGATCTCCCACTCCGAGGGCTCGGCCCGCTCCGGGTCCCGGATGCGGAAGCGGAGGTCCCAGCGGAAGAGCTGGTCGGCGAACAGGATGGAGACGATGCCCACAACGGCCAGCAGGGTGCCGGTAAAATAGGCGTAGAGCTCGCCCCGGTGGGTGAGAGGGGGTTCCAGCGCCAGCTGGAGGAGGAAGGAGGCAGTGGGCTCGTAGGAAGGGGCGAGGGCCTGCCCGTCGGGGCCGTAGACCTTGCCGCCGGAAGTATGGACGGAGATGGTGAAGGGGGACTCCGTCTCGCCGTGCTCGTCCACCAGGAGGGGAAAGCCGCTGTTATACCAGCCGCCCCGGAATAGGATCTTCTCTCCGTCGCGGACCTCCACCCCGGTGAGCACATCGGCCATGTCGCTGTCCCGGGGGACGGCGGAGGGGTCCAGGGTGACGGCATAGGGCCCGTAGTCGGTATCGCCGCGGCGGTACTGAATGGTCCCGTCCGGAGCGACGGTAAAGACGGTCCGTTCCCCGTCCACCCGGCCGGCGTAGACGTCGGTTTCCCCCTGGGCGGACCAGAGCAGCAGGGCGTCCCGGTATGGAATGCCCTCCCGGCGGCCGAGGATGGGGTAGACGGCGGTAAAGACCGCCAACAGGACGGCCAGAGCGATCAGCAGGACCCGCTGGAACTGGGTCAGGGTGTTCCACTTGGACATGTTTACCTCCCTCTCAGTTCGATGATGCGGTCGCGCAATACGGCGGCGTACTCGAACTCCAGCCGCTTGCTGGCCTCCCGCATCTCCTTTTCCAGCTTCTCGATGGCGGCGTCCCGCTCCTTCTTGGTCAGGCTGGTCTTGCGGCGCATGAGCTGCTCGGTCTCCTCTTCCTCCGCCGACAGCTCGATGACGTCCCGGACCGACTTGATGATGGTCTTGGGCACGATGCCGTGGGCCTGGTTGAAGGCGTCCTGCTTGGCCCGGCGGCGCTCGGTCTCGTCGATGGCCCGGCGCATGGAGGGGGTGACGGCGTCGGCGTACATAATGACCAGACCGTCGGCGTTCCGGGCCGCCCGGCCGATGGTCTGGATGAGGGAGGTCTCCGAGCGGAGAAAGCCCTCCTTGTCGGCGTCCAGAATGGCAACCAGGCTGACCTCCGGCAGGTCCAGACCCTCCCGCAGCAGGTTGATGCCCACCAGCACGTCGTAGGTCCCCAGCCGCAGGTCCCGGATGATCTCCTGCCGCTCAATGGTGTCGATGTCGTGGTGCATATACTGCACCTTGATCCCCGCGTTTTTCAGATAGGCGGTCAGGTCCTCGGCCATCCGCTTGGTCAGGGTGGTGACCAGCACCCGCTCCTTCCGCTCCACCCGGTCGTTGATCTCCCCGATCAGATCGTCGATCTGACCCTCCACCGGGCGGATCTCCACCCTGGGGTCCAGCAGGCCGGTGGGGCGGATGACCTGCTCCACGATCTGGCCGGAGCGCTCCCGCTCGTAGTCGCCGGGAGTGGCGGAGACGTAGACCACCTGGTTTACTCTCTGTTCAAATTCATCAAATTTCAACGGACGGTTATCAAACGCGCAGGGCAGACGGAAGCCGTAGTCCACTAGAGTGGTCTTGCGGGCACGGTCGCCGTTGTACATGGCCCGGACCTGGGGCAGGGTGACGTGGCTCTCGTCAATGAACATCAGGAAATCGTCGGGGAAGTAGTCCATCAGCGTCATGGGGGCGGAGCCCACCGGCCGCCCGGCGATGGGCCGGGAGTAGTTCTCGATGCCGGAGCAGTAGCCCAGCTCCTGCATCATCTCGATGTCGTACAGGGTGCGCTGCTTGATGCGCTGGGCCTCCACCAGCATGTTGCGTTCCTCGAAGAAGGCCACCCGCTCCTCCAGTTCCCGGTAGATTTCCTGAATGGCGGCGTCCATTTTCTCCTTGGGGGTGATGTAGTGGCTGGCGGGGAAGATGGGCAGATGCTCCAGGCGGCGGATGGGAGTGCCGGTGACCACGTTGATCTCGCTGAGCCGGTCGATCTCGTCCCCGAAGTACTCCACCCGGATGGCGGTGTCCTTGAAGTAGGCGGGCCAGATCTCCACCGTGTCCCCACGGACCCGGAACATGTTGCGCTCGAAGGCGATGTCGTTGCGCTCGTAGCGGATCTCCACCAGGCGGCGCAGCAGCTCGTCCCGGGGAAATTCCTCCCCCACCCGCAGGGGGACCATCATTTTGGCGTAGTCGTCAGGCTCGCCCAGACCGTAAATGCAGGACACCGACGACACCACGATCACGTCCCGCCGCTCGATGAGGGAGGCGGTGGCGCTGAGCCGCAGCCGGTCGATCTCGTCGTTTACCGACGAGTCCTTCTCAATAAAGGTGTCGGTGTGGGGGATATAGGCCTCGGGCTGGTAGTAGTCGTAGTAGGAGACAAAATACTCCACCGCGTTGTCGGGGAAGAACTCCTTGAACTCGGCGCAGAGCTGGGCGGCCAGGGTCTTGTTGTGGGCCAGCACCAGGGTGGGCCGCTGGACCTTCTCGATGACCTTGGCCATGGTGAAGGTCTTGCCCGAGCCGGTGACCCCCAGCAGGGTCTGCTCGCCGAGCCCCAGCTCCACGCCTTTGGCCAGGGCCGCGATGGCCGACCGCTGGTCGCCGGCGGGCTCGTAGGGGGAGACAACGTGAAAATCGGGCATGCGGTTGGACCTCCTTCCCCGCGCCGGACCCCGTGCCGGGGCCGGCGTCGAACGGGGTATCGTACAGCTATTCGATATCATATCAAAACATTTGTTCTAAATCAAGAGGGAGACCGGAAAAATCCACCGAGGCTCCGGTCCTCAGTATGGGTTAGGATACCCGTTCAGCAGGCCGCTATCCTTGAGCGAGACCATGTCGTCGTCGGTAAAGATCAGGTGGTCGGCCAGCTCCACCCCCACCTCCCGCAGCACCCGGGAGAGGGTTTCAGTGGTGAGCAGGTCGGCGTTGGAGGGGAGAGCCAGGCCCGAGACGTGGTTGTGGGCCAGGAGGACCGCGGAGGCGTTGTGGGCGAGGGCCAGCTCCACCACCCGGCGGGGGGTGATGTCGGCGGCGTTTACCGTGCCCTCCCCCAGCTTGTGGCAGCCCAGCACCTTATACTTGGCGTCCATGCACACCAGGTAGACCATCTCGTTCCGGGGACCCGTCTGGAAGTAGGGCAGCAGGTAGTCCCGGGCGGCCCGGCTGGAGGCCAGGATGTCCCCCAGAGAGCTGCGGATGGTGGAGTAGCGGCCAGCCAGCTTGGGGATGAGCTTGAGGAGGACGGCAGTGTGCTCCCCCACCCCGTCCACCTGTGTGAGGGAGGCGGGCAGGGCGTCGAACACCCCAGCCAGAGAACCGAACTGGTCCAGCAGGGCGTGGGCCAGGCCGTTCACGTCCCCCTGGGGGATGGCGTAGCACAGCAGCAGCTCCAGGAGCTGGTGGTCGTGGAAGTCCTCCCCATGAGTGAGAAATTGCGCCTTCAACCGCTTGCGATGGCCGTCGTGGACACCCACACCGACACCCCCTTTCTGCATACGGATTTTTCGGCGGAAACCCTCATGCCCGGGGGCCGTATTCCGCCAGATAGGCCTCCATATGCGCCTTCATGGCGTCGTCGATATACACCCGGCCGTCGATGTCCCGGTTGTGCAGGAAGGCGAGAATCTCCCGGACGGTGACGATGGGGTGGACGGCGATGCCATAGTCGGCGCGCAGCTCGTCCAGGGTGGAGCAGTCCCGGGTGCCCCGCTCCATCCGGTCCACCGAGACGATGAGGGCCGTGACCTTCAGGTTCCCCAGGGCCTGAAAGAGCGCCAGGGACTCCCGCACGGCGGTGCCGGCGGTGACCACGTCCTCCACGATGACCACCCGGTCTCCGTCCTGGGGCCTGTAGCCCACCATGGTCCCTCCCTCGCCGTGGTCCTTGGCCTCCTTGCGGTTGAAGCAGTAGGGCAGGTCCCGGCCATAATTCCGGTATAGGCTGGAGGCGGCGGCCACCGCCAGGGGGATGCCCTTGTAGGCGGGGCCGAAGAGACAGTCCACGCCGTCGGGCAGGTGCTCCTGGATACAGGCGGCATAGTAGTCGCCCAACTGGGCGGCCTGGGCGCCGGTCCTATAGTTGCCGGTGTTGATGAAATAGGGGGTTTTGCGGCCGGACTTGGTGACAAAATCTCCGAAGGTGAGCACGCCCGCGCGGACCATGAACGTGATGAACTCCTCTTTGTAGGTCATAAGAGCATCTCCTCCCAAAAAATCATTCTATTATACCAGTTTTCGCCCCTTCCGACAAGAGAGAAGGCAGGGCTGACGCGGTCCGGAGAAAAGGAGAATAACGGCAAAATGCAAAAAGCGGCCGCCGCCGGGTTGCGGCGGAGCGGAGATCCTGGTATAATCCTTTTCTAGAAAGAAAAAAGCGCATGCGCCTGTCATATTTCAGGGCGCTCCATCGTTTCTATAGTATCACCCGGTGGAATCAATCAGTTTGATTCAAAATAAGAGACCAAATGCGTACATCAAGGAGGAAGAATTACCATGAAGCATACCCTGAAGCGGGTCCTCGCCATGGGGACTGCCCTGGTCCTGACCCTGGGCCTGTCCACTGCCGCCCTGGCGGTCGGGGCCGAGGAGGCCCCTGTCAGCCCCGCCGCCGAGCCGGCCATCGCCGTTCAGCTGGACGGTCAGGACCTGACCTTTACCGACGCCGTGCCCCAGGTGAAGGACCAGCGCACCTTCCTGCCCTTCCGCGCCGTGTTCGAGGCCATGGGCGCCGAGGTGTCCAATGAGGGCAACGTCATCACTGCCGTCCGGGACGGCAAGACCCTGACCATGACCATCGGCTCCACGGAGGCCACCCTCACCGAGGGCGAGACCGCCACCGCCATCACCATGGACGTGGCCCCCTATGTGGACTCCGCCACCTGGCGCACCTATGTGCCCGTCCGCTTTGCCGCCCAGGCCTTCGGCTGCGCCGTGGGCTGGGATCAGGACGACCAGACGGCCGTCATCGTGGACACCGAGAAGCTGCTGGGCAGCGCCAAAGAGGGCAAGGAGTACACCATCCTGGCCAAGTACCTGGAGTACAGCCGGCAGTTCAACGAGGGCGCCTGGGCTGTGAGCGCCGACTTTGACGCCGACCTGACTATGATGGGCATGGGCCCCGCCACCGTGGACGGCGCCCTGGAGGGCGTGGTGGCGGACGCCGTCAAGGCCCAGATGTCGATGAATATGAAGCTGGACCTGGAGGAGCTCCTGGCCGACCTGTCCGCCTTGGCCGCCGCCGGAACCAGCGAGGAGCCCGCCGCGCTGACCGCTGAGGAGCAGGCCTTGCTGACCGCCCTGAAGGAGAAGGGCGTCGGCCTGGAGATGCGCATGGACATGGACAAGGGCATGCTGTACCTGACCTTCACCGGCGAGGCGCTGGAGGCCCTGGGCCTGCCCGCCGACACCTGGTACTCCATGGACATGGGCGCCCTGTTTGAGCAGCTGGGCATGGACTACACTGAGCTGATGGACCTGTCCAAGACCATGGACGCCTCCGCCATGCTGGAGGCCATGCTCCAAAGCGCCGACCTGTCCGATAAGGACACCGCTTACGCCACCGTCGCGGGCCTGGTGGATTCCGCCGCCAAGCTGCTCTCCGACGAGGGCTTCCAGAAGAGCGGCAGCGACTACACCACCGCCTACACCTACGCCCAGGACGGCGCCGACATGACCCTGTCCTTCACCCTGAACACCAAGAACGACAAGGTGGTGGGCTACGCCATGGACATCAAGATGACCATGACCGCCGGTGCCGAGACCGGCGAGACCGCCGAGGTCATGACCATGACCGTGGGCATGGATGAGAAAAACCACATGACCGCCGAGATGAAGATGGATATGCTGGGCTTGATGAGCATGAACATGACCATCTCCGGCGACTATAAGGCCACCACCGAGGTCCCCGCCGTGGAGCCCCCCGCCGGCGCCGCTGTGGTGCCCTTTGAGGAGATGGCCGGCGCTGCGGCCGAGCCTGGAACGGCCGCCTGAGGCAGGGACCCTGAGCCGTGAGTCAGCCCCTGGTCAGCATCATCGTTCCGGTCTACAACGTGGCGCCCTACCTGGAGCAGTGCGTGGAGAGCATCCGGACCCAGAGCTACTCCAATTTCCAGTGCTTTCTGGTGGACGACGGCAGTACCGACGGCTCCGCCGCCCTGTGTGACCGGGCGGCAGCCGCCGACGGCCGCTTTATCGCCCTGCACAGGGCAAACAGCGGCGTGTCGGACGCCCGGAATCAGGCCATGGACCTGGCCGAGGGCAAGTACCTCCAGTTTGCCGACGGGGACGACTGGCTCGCCCCCGATGCCACCGAGACCTTCGTCCGGGCGGCGGAGGTCACCGGCTGCGACCTGGTGATCGCCCACTTTTACCGGGTGGCCGGGGAGCGGCAGGCCCAGCGGGGCCACATCAAGACCGGCGGCGTCATGACCCGCCGGGAGTTTGCCGAGCAGATGGTGAAGGCCCCGGCCAACTACTACTACGGCGTGCTGTGGAACAAGTTCTACCGCCGCAGCACCGTGGAGGCCAACCGCCTGCGCTGCGACCGCCGGATGGCCTGGTGCGAGGACTTCCTGTTCAACCTGGAATATATCCAATACGCCCGGCTCATCACCGCAGTGCCCCGGGCGGTGTACTACTACCGCAAGCGGGGGGACAGTCTGGTCAACACCCAGACGGGCCTGCGGCGGCTGATCCGGACCAAAAAGGAGACCTTTGCCGCGTACAAGGAGCTCTACCAGAAGCTGGATCTGTACGAGGAGCAGAAGGGCCGCATCTACGGCTATTTGCTCTCCGCCGCCACCGACGGCGCGGTGTCCCCCCTGGAGGGGCTCCTCCGGCCGAGAGAACCCAGGGAATAAAAAAGCGCCCCGGCGCGGAAGCCTCCGGTCCCGTACTTACGGGCTGCGGGCAAAGAGCCCCCCGCTCAATCCTCCGATTGAGCGGGGGGCTTTGCATATGCGCCGCGCAAGCCGGTCTTACTTTACCTTGATGGTTATGAGCAGCTCGCCGGCCTTGACGGACGAGCCTTCCTTGACCAGCACCTGGTCGATGACTCCGGCCATCCGGGCCACCACCGAGGTCTCCATCTTCATGGCTTCGATGACGGCGATAACCTGATTTTCCTCCACAGTGTCGCCGGGCTTTACGCTGACCTTGGACACCATGCCGGGGATGGAAGCGCCCACTTGGCTCTTGTCCTCCGGGTCGGCCAGCACCACGGTGTGGGTCTGCACGTCGGCGTGGGGGTCGGGCACGGCGATCTCACGGCGCATGCCGTTGAGCTCAAACTGGACGTTGCGGGTGCCGTCCTCGTTCAGATCGCCCAGGCCCAAGTATTTGATGACCAGGGTCTTGCCGTCTTCGATGTTGATCTTGTTGGTTTCGCCCAGAGCCATGCCGTTGAAGAACACATGGGAGCCCATGCGCATGATGTAACCGTACTCTTTGCGGTGCCTGCGGTACTCCTCGTATACCTTGGGGTACAGGCAATAGGACACCATGGCCCGGCGGTTGATCCGGTCGTCGCCCATGAAGGTGCGCATTTTTTTCTCCACGGCCTCGAAGTCCACCGGGGGCAGCAGCTCGCCGGGGCGGCAGGTGATGGGTTCCTCGCCCTTGAGGACCACCTTCTGCAGGTCCTCGGGGAAGCCCCAGGCGGGCTGGCCCATCATGCCCTTAAAGTAGGATACCACCGAGTCGGGGAAGGTGAGGGCGGCGCCTCGTTCCACGATGTTGTCCGGGGTTAGGCCGTTCTGCACCATAAAGATGGCCAGGTCGCCCACCATCTTGGAGGACGGCGTCACCTTTACGATGTCGCCCAGCATGTCGTTGACTGCCTTGTACATCTCCTTGACGGCCTCGAACTGGGGGCCCAGGCCCAGACTGGTGACTTGGGATTTTAGGTTGGTGTACTGGCCGCCGGGCATCTCATAGCGGTAGATGTCGGTGGAGGGGTTCTTGATGCCCGCCTCGAAGGAGGCGTAGCGCAGGCGCACGTCGGCCCAATAGTCGGACAGCTTCTGCAGCTTGTCGGGGTCCAGACCGGTGTCGCGGTCCTGCCCCTTCAGGGCGGTGACCACGGCGTTGAGGGAGGGCTGGCTGGTCATGGAGGCCATGGAGTCGATGGCGGCGTCCACGATGTCCACCCCGGCCTCGGCGGCCATCAGCAGGGCGGCCACCTGGTTGCCGGAGGTGTCGTGGGTGTGTAGGTGGATGGGCAGGCCCACCTCCTGCTTGAGGGCCGTCACCAGCTTCCGGGCGGCGTAAGGCTTCAGCAGACCGGACATGTCCTTGATGCACAGCAGGTGGGCCCCCCGCTTCTCCAGATCCTTGGCCATCTTGACGTAGTAGTCCAGCGTGTATTTGTCCCGCTTGGGGTCCAGGATGTCGCCGGTGTAGCAGATGGTGGCCTCCAGCAGCTTGTTCTGCTTGAGGACCTCGTCCATGGCCACCTCCATGCCGGGAATCCAGTTCAGCGAGTCAAAGACCCGGAACACGTCGATGCCGGATGCAGCGGACTCCTTGACAAATTCCCGGATCAGGTTATCGGGGTAGTTGGTGTAGCCCACGGCGTTGGCCCCCCGCAGGAGCATCTGGAAGGGGATGTTGGGAATCTTGGCCCGCAGCAGGTCCAGCCGCTCCCAGGGGGACTCGTGGAGGAAGCGGTAGGCCACGTCGAAGGTGGCGCCGCCCCACATCTCCAGGGAGAAGCAGTCGTTGAGGATCTCGGCGGTGCCCTCGGCCCCCTTCACCAGGTCCCGGGTACGCATCCGGGTGGACAGCAGCGACTGGTGGGCGTCGCGCATGGTGGTGTCGGTGACCAGCAGCTTCTTCTGGTCCAGCACCCACTGCTTGACGGCCCCGGGACCGCCCTGGTCCAGCACCTGCTTGAGGCCCGCGCACTTGGGCGGGGTATTCTCATAGGGCGGGAACCGGGGAACGTCCAGCTGCCTGCGCTCGGCGGAGGGGTTCTGGACCTGGATCTCCGCGATGTATTTCAGGACCTTGGTGGCGCGGTCCCGGCCGGTGTCGATGTCAAAGAGCTCCGGCGTTTCGTCGATGAACTTGGTGTGGCACTTGCCGGCGTGGAAGGTGGGGTGGGTGAGGATGTTGGTGACAAAGGGGATGTTGGTCTTGACGCCCCGGACGTGCTCCTCGCTGATGGCGCGGGTGGCCCGGCGGCAGGCCCCCTGAAAGGTGTTATCCCAGGCGGTGACCTTGACCAGCAGCGAGTCATAGTAGGGGGAGACGACCGCGCCGGCATAGGCGTTGCCGCCGTCCAGACGTACGCCGAAGCCGCCGCCGGAGCGGTAGGCGGTGATCTTGCCGGTGTCGGGGGCGAAATTGTTCCGCGGGTCCTCGGTGGTCACCCGGCACTGGATGGCGTAGCCGTTGATGTGCAGGTCCTCCTGGCAGGTCAGGCCGATGCGGGGGTCGGACATGGGCAGCCCTTCGGCGATGAGGATCTGGGCCCGGACCAGGTCGATGCCGGTGACCATCTCGGTGACAGTGTGCTCCACCTGAATCCGGGGATTCATCTCGATAAAGTAGTGGCTGCCGTTCCGGTCCACCAGGAACTCCACCGTGCCGGCGTTGACGTAGCCCACGTGGCGGGCGATCTTCACCGCGTCGGCCCGCAACCGTGCAATGGTGTCTGCGGGGACGCTCCAGGCGGGGGCGAACTCCACCACCTTCTGGTAGCGGCGCTGAAGGGAGCAGTCCCGCTCCCCCAGGTGATAGACGTTGCCGTGCTTGTCAGCCAGGATCTGAACCTCGATGTGCTTGGGCTCCACCAGGAACTTTTCGATGAAGATGTCCTCGTTGCCGAAGGCCTTCTTGGCCTCGTTCTTCACGAGCTGGAACTGGAGGCGGACTTCCTCCTCGTTGTCACAGCGGCGCATGCCGCGCCCGCCGCCGCCGGCGGCGGCCTTGAGGATGATGGGGAAGCCGTAGCCCACCGCCCGGGCCACCGCATCGTCGGCGTCCTTCAGGGGGACGGTGGAGCCGGGGATGGTGGGCACATCGCAGGCGATGGCCGTGGCCTTGGCGGCCAGCTTGTCGCCCATCTGGGCCAGGATGTGGGAGGGGGGGCCGACAAAGTTGATCCCGGCCGCCTCGCAGGCCCGGGCAAAGTCGGCGTTCTCGGACAGGAAGCCGTACCCGGGGTGGATGGCGTCCACGCCCCGGCGCTTGGCCAGGTCGAGGATGGCGGGAATGTCCAGATAGGCCCCCAGGGGGGATTTGTTCTCACCGATCAGATAGGCTTCGTCCGCCTTGGTGCGGAACAGGGCGTAGGTGTCCTCGTTGGAGTACATGGCCACCGTGTGGAGCCCCAGGTCGTAGCAGGCCCGGAACACCCGGATGGCGATCTCGCCACGGTTTGCAACCAGGACCTTCTTGAAATTGCATTCTGACACTTTCTGCATCCTTCCTTTCATTCAAAAGCCAGATACGTTACCAACAAAAGGGGCGGGCGAAACCGCCTGCCCCACAGCCTGACGGCCTTTGCCGGCGCTTTGCTCCAATTTTAATTCGATAATTTTATTATATGCGGTCGGACAAAACATTGCAATCGAATTTAGCTGAAATTGCAATTCTTGTCACAAAGTACATGGTTTTTCGCCCGGCCGGCCAGACGGTATGGAGGAAACATACAAGAAAGGGAAGAGCCTCCTTTCTTTTGAAAGGAGGCTCCGTTTCTTATGCCTTCGGGCGGCGCTGCGCGTCCGGAGACGAGGCCCTGGAACAGCGGTGCCGGAGGGCCTGCGGCGGTCAGTCAAAGACCATGGTGGCGAAGTAATCCTCCGGGGTCTCGGCCCGGCGGATGAGCCGGACGCCGCCGTCCGCTTGGAGGAGCAGCTCAGCGGAGCGCAGCTTGCCGTTGTAGTTGTAGCCCATGGAGAAGCCGTGGGCACCGGTATCGTGGACGACCAGCAGGTCCCCCCGGTCGATCCGGGGCAGCATCCGGTCAATGGCAAATTTGTCGTTGTTCTCGCACAGGGAGCCCACCACGTCGTACTTGTGGTCGCAGGGGGCGTCCTCCTTGCCCATGACGGTGATGTGGTGGTAGGCGCCGTACATGGCGGGGCGCATCAAATTGGCGGCGCAGGCGTCCACGCCGATATACTCCTTGTAGGTGTGCTTTTCACGGATGGCGGTGGTGACCAGACAGCCGTTGGGACCCAGCAGATAGCGGCCCAGCTCGGTGAAAATGGCCACGTCTCCCATCCGGTTGGGGACCAGGATGGACTCATACTGGTCCCGCACCCCCGCGCCGATGGCCATGATGTCGTTTTCCGGCTGGCCGGGGCGGTAGGGGATGCCCACGCCGCCGGACAGGTTGATGAAGGCTACGTCCGCCCCGGTCTCCCGCTCCAGGTCCACGGCGAGCTGGAAGAGGATGCCTGCCAGGGCGGGGTAGTAGTCGTTGGACAGGGTGTTGGAGGCCAAAAAGGCGTGAATGCCAAAGCGCTTGGCCCCCATGGCCTTCAGCTTCCGAAAGCCCTCGAAGAGCTGCTCCCGGGTGAAGCCGTACTTGGAGTCGCCGGGGGTGTCCATGACCTGGAAGCCCTCCTTGGAGGCGCCCAGCTGGAACACGCCGCCGGGATTGAACCGGCAGGAGATGGTCTCGGGGATATACCCGATGGCGTCCTGAAGGCCGTCAATGAGGGTGAAGTCGTCCAGGTTGATGACGGCTCCCAGCCTGGCGGCCAACCGGAACTCCTCCGCCGGGGTCTCGTTGGAGGAGAACATGATCTCCCCGCCGGAAAACCCGCATCGGTCGGAGAGCATCAGCTCGGTGAGGGAAGAACAGTCGGCGCCGCAGCCCTCCTCCCGGAGGAGCTTTAAAATGGCGGGGGTGGGAGTGGCCTTGACGGCAAAATACTCCCGGAAGCCGGGGTTCCAGGCAAAGGCCGCCTTCAGCTTCCGGGCGGTCTCCCGGATGCCCTTCTCGTCGTAGAGGTGGAAGGGGGTGGGGTACCGGGCGGTGATGGCCCGGAGCTGATCCAGAGTGACAAAGGGCTGTTTCAAGGCAGATCCGTCCTTTCCTGCGCAGCAGAGTGGATAAAAATGAATAAAAATTACCTATAGTCTACCCAATTTTGGGAAAAAAGTCAATCAACACAACCGCCAAGCCGGAGGGGATAGAGGGCGGCCCCTTTTGTGCGGCCTGGAGGGGCGGGGGGCGGAAAGCGAAAAAAAGAAAAATTCCCTCTTGCATTGGGATGTGGGTTCTGGTATCATAAAACGAAATGTGGGAGAGGAGAGGATGCTTGTGTTCGGGCTGCTGACGAACGACCGGCTGCTGCGGGAGGCGGATTCCTCCCTTTCTCCTTGTTTTTGTTGACAATCACCTGGTGATTGTCTTTTTTTTGCCCAAATGCGGGCCAGACGCAAGAGAGAAGAGAGAAGGAGAGACGACATGAACACCAATGAACCCATCCGCGACGCCCGGCAGCTCGGCCTGCCTAAGATGCTGATTCTGGGCCTGCAGCACATGTTCGCCATGTTCGGCGCCACCGTGCTGGTCCCGATTCTGGTCCAGAGCTACGGCCTGCCCCTGTCTATCCAGACCACCCTGTTCTTCGCCGGGATCGGCACCCTGTTCTTCCATGTCTGCACCAAGCTGAAGGTCCCCGCTTTCCTGGGGTCCTCCTTTGCCTACCTGGGCGGCTTCCAGGCCATGGCCAAGCTGGACGCCGGGCGGTACGCCGCCATGGAGGCGGGCGAGAAGCTCCAGTACGCCTGCGGCGGCATCGTGGTGGCCGGCCTGCTGTATGTGGTGCTGGCCGCCGTCATCAAGGCCGTGGGCGTCAAAAAGGTCATGCGCTTTCTGCCCCCGGTGGTTACCGGCCCCATGATCATCCTCATCGGCCTGTCCCTGGCCCCCTCCGCCGTTACCAACGCCTCCTCCTGCTGGTGGCTGGCCATCCTGTCCATCGCCGTCATCGTGGTGGCCAACATCTGGGGCAGGGGCATGGTCAAGATCATTCCCATCCTGCTGGGCGTGGTGATCCCCTACCTGGTGGCCCTCGCCGCCAACGCCATGGGTGCCACCGCCGTCAACGCCGCCGGAGAGCTGGTCCCCCTCATGGACTTCTCCGCCGTGGCCGAGGCCCGAATCCTGGGCTTTCAGCCCTTTGTCACCGAATTCGGCGGCAGCGTGGCCAAATTTGACCTGACCTCCATCCTGGTCATGGCCCCCATCGCCATCGCCGCCATGATGGAGCACATCGGGGACATGTCCGCCATCTCCGCCACCGTGGGCGAGAACTTCATCGAGAATCCCGGCCTCCACCGCACCCTCATCGGCGACGGCATCGCCACCTCCCTGGCCGGCCTGTTCGGCGGTCCGGCCAACACCACCTACGGCGAGAACACCGGCGTGCTGGTCCTCTCCCGGGTCTACGACCCCAAGGTGGTCCGGCTGGCGGCGATCTATGCCGTGGTGCTGTCCTTCTCCCCCGCCTTTGCGGCCCTGGTCAACTCCATCCCCACCGCCATCATCGGCGGCGTTTCCTTTATCCTGTACGGCATGATCTCCGCCATCGGCGTGCGCAATGTGGTGGAGAACCGGGTGGACTTTACCAACTCCCGCAACCTGATCATCGCCGCCGTCATCCTGGTATGCGGTCTGGGCTTCTCCGGCGGCATTACCTTTGCAGTGGGCGAGGCCCACATCACGCTGACCGCACTGGCCATCGCCGCCATCGCGGGCATCGCCCTCAACGCCGTCCTCCCCGGCAAGGACTACGAGTTCGGGACCGACGTCACGGAGGGCCGTTCCGCCGATATGGGGCGGTACTGATCGAATACGGCAAAAGACGGGGGAGGACCATCGGTCCTCCCCGTCTTGTTTTTTCATGGATACCGCAATGGGCCGGGCGGAGAGCGGCCTGTTCCGGCCCTGCCCCCCGCCCCTTCAAACTGACCTTATCAAATTTTCTGAATCTGGCATTTGAACTATGGTCAGTTCCTGCTATAATAAGGCCAGCAAAGCGAAAAACAACCAAACGAGCAAGGGAGTGTGCGCGATGAAACAGCGTTTTACCACCCGGAAGCTGGCCTTCCTGGGGATGATGACCGCGTTGGTCTTTGCCAGCAACTATGCCCGCATCATCATGCCCATCGCCATTGGAGGACGGACCTCCTTCACCCTGGCCAACATCGTTTGTTGCCTGTCGGGCCTGCTGCTGGGTCCCGTCGGGGGGCTGGCCTCCGGCTTGGGCTCCGCCCTCTACGACCTGACCAACCCCCTCTATGCCGCCGAGTGCTGGATCACCTTCCTCACCAAGGGCGTGATGGGCACGGTGGCGGGGCTGGTGGTGGCCCGGTATGTCAACGACGAGAAGCTGGCCTATCCCCGCTGCCTGCTGGGGGCCGTGCTGGGCTGCGTGGCCTACTACATCCTGTACTTCTTCAAGAGCGTGGCCTACGACGGCATCCTGGTGGAGGGGCTCCAGCCCATGGTGGCTCTGGCCGCCTTGCCCCTGAAGTTCCCCGCCTCCATCTTCAATGCAGCGGTGGCCATCATCGCAGCGCCGCCTCTGTGCCTCGCCCTGCGGGCGGCGTTGCGCCGCAGCGGACTGAGCTTGAAAACCGCCTGAGACGGAGAAAAAGAGCCGGACAGCAAGCTGTCCGGCTCTTTTTTATAGCAGTCCATATTCCTTGGCCAGCCGTTCAAAGACAGGCAGGGCCTTTTGAACCGTTTCGGTGGAGGTGCAGAAGGCGATGCGGCACCAGCCGGGGCAGGCGAAGTCGTCGGTGGGGGGGAAGAGCAGGTCGTACTTCTGGGCCCGCTGGCAGAAGGCGGCGGCGTCGGGCTCGGGAGACTGGAGAAGCAGGTAGAAGGTGCCGCCGGGCTCCACGCAGGTGTAGCCCATGCCGCTCAGCCCGTGGTAGAGCAGGTCCCGGTTGGTCTGGTAGACGGTGAGATCGGCGGTGAGCCCGTCGCAGGCGGCGGCCACCCGCTGGAACAGGCTGGGGGCGTTGACGTAGCCCAGCACCCGACCGGCCCCGCAGACGGCGGAATAGAGCGCGTCGTGCTCCGCGGCGGCGGGGGGTACCAGGATATAGCCGATGCGCTCGCCGGGCAGGGACAGGGACTTGGAATAGGAATAGCACACCAGGGTGTCGTCGTAGAAGTCGGGCAGCCAGGGGGTGGAGAAGCCGGCAAAGACGATCTCCCGGTAGGGCTCGTCGGAGATGAGGTAGATGGGGTGGCCGTAGGCGGCGGCCTTGCGCCGGAGGATGGCGGCGATGGCCCGGAGAGTGTCGGCGGAGTAGACCACACCGGAGGGGTTGTTGGGGGAGTTGACCACCACGCCCTTGGTACGGGGGCCGACGGCGGACTCGAAGGCGGCCAGGTCGGGCTGGAAGGTGGCGTAGTCCGGGGGGACCACCACCGGCTTGCCGCCGTTGCCGGAGACGAAGTAGGTGTATTCGGTGAAGAAGGGGGCGAAGAGAACAAACTCGTCGCCGGGACAGGCCAGAGCCCGGAAGCAGCCGCACAGAGCCGCCGCCGCCCCCACCGTCAGGTACAGGTCGCCGGGCCCGTAGCTCCCGCCGAAGCGGCGGGACAGAGAGTCCGCCAGGGCCTGCCGGACGGACAGGTCGCCCTGGGCGGTGGTGTAGCCGTGGATGGAGGCGCCCTCGGACGAGTCCAGGATGGCCCGGATGGTGTCGTTGACCTGGACCGGGGGGGGCACGGAGGGATTGCCCAGAGAGAAATCCAGTACGTTCTCCGCCCCGACCTCCCGGGCGCGGAGCAGTCCGTATTCCCGGATTTCCCGCATGATGTTTCGTTTGGTGCCCATCTGCACCAGGTCCTGCGGCAGATTGCTCATGGATATGACCTCCGTGTCCTGAAAACGTTGCCTACATTGTAGCACAGCAAAGCGGAAAAGAAAAGAGGCAATCCAGATTTAGCACTCAAAGATTGAGAGTGCTAAGTTTACAATTTAGACATAATTTATTGTATATTTGTTCACAGACTTACACTATACTAAGCTCAGAAATAAAGAAAAGGGGATGGCCCGGAGGCGGGTTCGATCCCCGGAAAGAGGATGGTCGCCATGAAAAACGTCAGGTTTTAGCACAAGAGCCATTTGACTGCTAACATCGTCTTTTGTATCGTGAAAGGAGTTTTACATTATGTTTGGTATGCTTCCGTTTGAGCGTCATGAGGATAATTTCTTTGATGTGTTCGATAACTTTGAGCGCAAGTTCTTCGGCAACAGCAGCGCCAATCTCCCCGCCTTCCGCACCGACATCAAGGATGCGGACGACAGGTTCGTTTTAGAAGCCGAGCTGCCCGGCTTTGACAAGGAGGACATCTCCCTGGATGTGAAGGACGGCATCCTGACCATCTCCGCCCAGCATAAGGAGGAGAAGGAGGACAAGGACGAGAAGGGCCAGTATATCCGCCGGGAGCGCCGGTACGGCTCCTTTAGCCGCAGCTTTGACGTCACAGGCATCGACGAAAACGGCATCACCGCCGCCTACAGCAACGGCATCCTGACCCTGAACCTGCCCAAGACCGTCCCCGCCGTGCCGGAGAGCCGCAGGATCGCCATTGAGTAACCCCAGCGTTGGACAGTCCGTTCCCCAGAGCGTGGGGCGCCGGCCCGCGGCCGGCGCCCCATTTTTTAAGCCAAAATCTTTCGCCCCACGAAAGGAGCGTACAGACCTATGAATATGAATCAATTCACGCAGAAATCCCTGGAGGCCGTCCAGTCCGCCCAGACCATCGCCCAGGAGTACGGCAACCAGCAGATCGAGCAGGCCCACCTGCTCTATGCCCTGCTGAAGCAGGAAAACGGCCTGATTCCCCAGCTTCTGGGCAATCTGGGCCTGACGGTGCCCAGCTTTGAGGCCGCCGTCCGGGCCGAGGTGGAGAAGCTCCCCCGGGTGAGCGTGGGCGGCCGGGAGGCGGGGAAGGTCTACATTGCCCAGGATGTGGACAGGGCCCTCAACACCGCCGAGTCCATCGCCGGGTCCATGAAGGACGAGTACGTGTCGGTGGAGCATCTGTTCCTGGCCCTGCTGGACACCGCCAACGCCCCCCTGAAGGACCTGTACCGCACCTACAACATCACCCGGGAGGGGGTGCTGAAGGCCCTCACCGCCGTCCGGGGCAACCAGCGGGTGACCTCCGACAACCCGGAGGAGACCTACGACGCCCTGAAGAAGTACGGCTCCGACCTGGTGGAGCGGGCCCGGCAGAACAAGCTGGACCCGGTCATCGGCCGGGACGACGAGATCCGAAACGTCATCCGCATCCTGAGCCGGAAGTCCAAGAACAACCCCGTCCTCATCGGCGAGCCCGGCGTGGGCAAGACCGCCATCGCCGAGGGCCTGGCCCAGCGGATCGTCAAGGGGGACGTGCCCGCAAGCCTGAAGGACAAGACCATCTTCGCCCTGGATATGGGCTCCCTTGTCGCCGGGGCCAAGTACCGCGGCGAATTCGAGGAGCGGCTGAAGGCCGTGCTGGGCGAGGTCAGGAAGTCCGAGGGGAGGATCCTCCTCTTCATCGACGAACTGCACACCATCGTGGGCGCCGGCAAGACCGAGGGCGCCATGGACGCGGGCAACCTCCTCAAGCCCATGCTGGCCCGGGGCGAGCTCCACTGCATCGGCGCCACTACCCTCAACGAGTACCGCCAGTATATCGAAAAGGACGCCGCCCTGGAGCGGCGGTTCCAGCCCGTCATGGTCAATGAGCCCACGGTGGAGGACACCGTGGCCATCCTCCGGGGCCTGAAGGAGCGCTACGAGGTGTTCCACGGCGTGAAGATTACCGACGGGGCCATCATTGCCGCCGCCACCCTGTCCAACCGCTACATCACCGACCGCTTCCTCCCCGACAAGGCCATCGACCTGGTGGATGAGGCCTGCGCCATGATCCGCACCGAGATCGACTCCATGCCCACCGAGCTGGACGTCATCCAGCGGAAGATCATCCAGCTCCAGATCGAGGAGGCCGCCCTCAAGAAGGAGGACGACGCCCTGTCCCGGGAGCACCTGGCCGAGCTCCAGAAGGAGCTGGCCGAGCTGCGGGACGAGTTCAACGCCAAAAAGGCCCAGTGGGAGAACGAGAAAAACGCCATCGGCAAGGTCCAGAAGCTCCGGGAGGAGCTGGAGCAGGCCAACGCCGACCTGGAGAAGGCCCAGCGGGAGTACGACCTGAACAAAGCCGCCGAGCTGCAATACGGCCGCATCCCGGAGCTGAAAAAGGAACTGGAGGCCGAGGAGCAGATCGCCCAGGCGGGCAAGGAGCGCTCCCTGCTGCGGGACAAGGTCACCGAGGAGGAGATCGCCCGCATCATCGAGCGGTGGACCGGCATCCCGGTGAGCCGGCTCATGGGGGCGAGCGGGAGAAGCTGCCCCACCTGGAGGACATCCTCCACCAGCGGGTGGTGGGCCAGGACGAGGCCGTGCGCCTGGTCTCCGAGTCCATCCTGCGCTCCCGGGCCGGCATCGCGGACCCCGGCCGGCCCATCGGCTCCTTCCTGTTCCTGGGCCCCACCGGCGTGGGCAAGACCGAGC
>CABUJV010000036.1 GCA_902492005.1 uncultured Eubacteriales bacterium | reverse complement strand
CTACTGGTGAATATAGCCATGACACTCGTTGTTGTTCTTTGCGTACAGGTTTTTGCCGAGCAATTGATTTTACTCTTTGGCAGTAATAGCCGGGAAGTTGTAACCGACGGAGTTTATTATCTGAGAGTCTGCTGTGGTGTCAATAGTTTGATCTATGCGGCTATGTATACCTTGGATTCCTTTGCCATTGGAGTTGGCGCTGCAAATGTCGCTATGTTGAATGCATTGCTGGACGCAGTTGTGGTTCGTTTGCCCGTAAGTTGGATTTTGGCTTTTACACTGGGCATGGGATTTCCCGGCATCTATTTTGGACAGGCACTCTCGCCAATTTTACCAGCATTTGTAGGCTTTATCTACTTCAAAAGTGGAATATGGGAACGCAAGAGCCTTATTCAAAAAAACCGTAAGGAAGGGAATCCTGAATGAACGAAACAGTATGGCTTCGCTGCCCTGTGTGCGGGAATAAGACCCGGCTCAAAGTGCGGCATGACACAGAACTTATAAACTTTCCTCTCTATTGCCCAAAATGCAAGCAGGAGACTTTGATAAATGTAAAGAAAACCAATTTGTCTGTTATTAAGGCAAATACGCAAATTCAAAAGGAGAACATCGAATTATGATGAACAAACATAAAATTTACCCACGCTCTAAGGATCGGGAAACGGTTTATTTGAAAAATGTAGTCACTGACCCCAGCATTATCGTGGGAGATTATACCATGTATAACGATTTTGTAAATGATCCCACTAATTTTCAAAAGAACAATGTACTGTACCATTATCCAATCAATCATGACAGGCTGATTATCGGAAAGTTCTGCTCCATCGCCTGTGGTGCCCGTTTCCTTTTTAACAGCGCCAACCACAGCCTGACATCACTTGCTACTTATCCGTTCCCAATTTTCTTTGAGGAATGGGGCCTTGATGTTAGTCACATAACTGAGGCATGGGATAACAAAGGTGACATTGTGATTGGAAATGATGTGTGGATTGGATACGAGGCAAGCATTCTCGCCGGTGTAACCATCGGTGACGGAGCCATTATTGGTACTCGAGCTGTGTAACAAAAGATGTTCCGCCTTATACAATTGTGGGTGGCGTTCCGGCCAGACAGATTCGAAAGAGATTTTCCGACGAGGTCATTTCCACTTTACTTACATTAAAGTGGTGGGATTGGCCAGAAGAAAGAATTGCGATTAACTTAGATGCAATTCAATCTGGGCACATCGATCTAATCAAATAAATACACGAAAGAGCCAGACGCAAAGACGCAGAGCCAAACATGACTAGCCGTCGTGTTTGGCTCTTTTTATAAGGGTGCATGGCGGCATAAAAGGAGGATGCCGCCATGCTGCGCCGGATGTTGTCCCCGCCTGATCTGACAAAGGTTAGCTGCTCAAAAAAAGCCCGTTCCATTCGTCGGACAGGTTCGGCCATGAGTATGAACTATATCATGTAAATAAACTTCATATTACTTACTATTGCGCCCGGTGGGTCTGTGACCTGCCGGGCGCTTTTTGTCGTTTCCTGCGGTCGGGCTGGCTGGCCGTTGCTTTTCTCAAATTTTCTTCAAAAAGGAGGCGTTTAGCGGGCAGAACACGCTCTCGCAGGATTGGTAGTAGCGGAAAGGGAGAGAACCACCTGATCCCCCCATGGAAAGGGGGTGAAACTGATGGAATCTAACCCCCGCGACTATGGCGAGCAATGCCGGTTCGATGCTTTTTGCAAGAAGGTATTGCGAAACGAGGCCAGAGCCTACCTGCGGAACATGAAACGCCAGGGAGAGCGTGAAACCTTCTTTAGCGACTTGTCACAGGCGGAGCTGGACAAGCTCTGCGTCGTGGATCGTTACCCAAGCGACAGCATCGTGTTCTTGTCGCATGGCTACGATTTACATATCGACAACGAGCTTGTGGCCGAGGCTTGCTCCACTTTGCCGCAGACAGAGCAGAGCATTTTGATTTTGCACTGCACCCTGGACCTGGCAGACGGTGAGATCGGCGGTCTCGTTGGGATGTCCCGGAGCGCCGTTCAGCGGCACCGAACAAGGACGCTGCAGGAGCTGCGCGAAACAGGTGTGGCAGCTTGCGGGCGACGACATACAGGCAGGTCAAAGATACTCGCGCGTTGAACGCCCTCAAAGCATTGCGCGCCGCACCCACAAGCATGGGCCGGGGTGAGACTCCCGTGGAGCTGTGACCGAAGGAAATACCTTTAGGTACTTGCCGGCAGCCGTCCGTTTTTTGCCTCTTTTATTTTCAGATAAATCTTCTGCTTTTCTGTTTACGGATAATTCGTAAACTTTCCATTAGCAGCAGACAAACCCGAAACGGCGCGGTACAATGAGGGTGGAAGTTATGAATGAACACCCTTTTGCGTGCCGTTTCTGACTGGAAAGGAGGCTGCTGTGTCAGAAATTCAGAACGGTACGGAGAAAAGGCCTTTGGAGTGCCGGACCTATACGGTCAACGAGATTGCCCGGATATTAGGTGTCAGCCGGACACGCGCATATTGCCTTGTGCAAGAGGACCTTTTCAAAAGCGTACGAATTGGTAACGCCATACGAATTTCCAAGCGGTCGTTTGACGAGTGGCTGGAGTCGCTTGATCTGTGACATCAGAAAGGAAGGTTCGTTATGGCATCCATCATCAAAAGAAAGAAAAACTATTCCATCGTCTATACCTATGTGGACGAGAATGGTGAGACCAAGCAGAAATGGGAGACCCGCTCCAGCTATCAGGACGCATTGAAGCGCAAGGCGGAGGTGGAGAATCAGAAAACCACCAGGTCTTTTCTTCCGCCCAGCAATCAAAGTATCTCGGAGTTCCTGCTGGACTTCGTCTCCCTCTACGGCGAAAAGCGGTGGGGCGTGTCCATGTATGACAGCCAGACTGCCTTGATTGCCAACTACATCAATCCGATTATTGGTGATATGGAAGTTCAGGCGGTCACACCCCGTGTAGTAGACGGCTATATTCAGACTTTGCAAAAGACAAGGTCGGTATCCACCAAAACGCGGAAAGCAGTTACCACCTATGTCAGCGACAAAACGATTGAGAAGATCATCAAGCTCCTCCGCTGCGCCTTCAAGCAGGCGGTCCGGTGGGAGCTGGTCCCCAAGAACCCCTTCGACAATGTGATCCTGCCGAAAGTGGAACATAAAAAGCGGGACATCTGGACCGCCGATATGATCCGCACCGCCCTGGACCAGTGCACGGACGGGAAACTCCATGTGGCGATGAATCTGGCCTTTGCCTGTTCCATGCGCATGGGCGAGATCATGGGTCTGACCTGGAGCAATGTCCACATCTCCGATGAAGAAATCGCCGCTGACAACGCCTATGTCTACATCGACAAGGAGCTGGCGCGGGCCTCCAAGCGGGCCATTGAGATGCTGGGGCAACGGGATGTTTACTATGTGTTTCCGCCTTTGTTCTCCAACACCAGCACACGGATCATTTTAAAAAAGCCCAAGACCGATTCCAGCATCCGCAAGGTGTGGCTGCCCAAGACCCTGGCCTACATCCTGCGGGAATGGAGAAAGTCCCAGGACGAGCTGAAGGACCTGCTCCGCGACGAGTACCAGGACTACGACCTGGTGGTGGCGTTGGCCAATGGACGGCCCTGTGAGGACCGTGTGATCCTGAAGTCGTTTGAAAAGCTGCGGGAGAAAGCGGGGCTGCCCAAAGTGGTCTTTCACTCTCTCCGTCATTCCAGCACCACCTATAAGTTAAAGCTGAACCACGGCGACCTGAAGGCCACCCAGGGTGATACGGGCCACTCCCAGATCGACATGATCACCCAGGTCTATGCGCACATTCTGGACGAGGACCGCAAGATCAATGCCCAGAAGTTTGAGAGCGCCTTCTATGCCAATCCCGACCTGCGTTCGGTTCGTCCCCCGGAGGAACCGAAGGAACCGGCGCCCGCCACATTGGATTTGGAGGCCCTGGTGGAACAGCTTCGCAAGTCGCCGGAACTGGCCAACACACTGGCTGCATTGCTGGTGTCGGCCCCATCCGAAAAATAGGGCGGGAAAATCGTATTAGCAAATCGGCGTTTTTTATTAGCAAGGCCGGAAAAATAGTTCGAAGCCAATTAGCAGGCATACAGCGGAAAATGTATAAAATCGTTCCGGCGGAGCGGCAAGAATGCTCCGAAGAAACGATAACAAAAAACCGCTGTAAACCATCGAAAAACGGCTTACAGCGGTCATTTTTGGCACCCCCGGCTGGGTTCGAACCAGTGGCCTGTCGCTTAGGAGGCGACCGCTCTATCCAACTGAGCTACGGGGGCTTATAGAGAAATTATTCAATTTTGAAGGGCTCCAGGATTCGAACAATTCGATTGTTAGGAGGGGGACGCTCTATCCAGCTGAGCTACTGGCGCATATTGTAACCCAAATCCGAGCGGCTGTCAACGCTGCATCCCTTCAAAAAGGGCCTAGCCCATCGGCCAGGCCCTTTTCCTTCTTACAGTGCACCTCCCGCTGCACGGGGTGCCGCGGCCCTGGGCGCCGCCTCGTCGGGGATCTCCACGCCCCCCTGATTTGCCGCCCAGAAGGTTACTGCAGGCGGAGTGCCGGTCAGCCCCTGACCGGCGGGCTCCATCTGGTTGAGCCGCTCCGCCGCGGCCACGCCCCCGATCAGCAGCAGCGCCAGCAGACAACTGGCGATGAGTTTTTTCATCCTGTCGTTCCGATCTTTTCTCATGATAACCCCACCTTTCTCCGCCTCGGACCAATGCTTTATTTTAAGTATAGCGGGATCAGGTCACATTTCGGTTACATGTTACGAATTAATATGTGTTTTCTATTTCTGGTTTTGCATGTGTAACATTTTGCCCGACTCTTTTTTGACAATGGAAGGCTCCCTTTACTATTTGTGTTGCTCAATGTTGATCTTCTAAATTTTTTATCAAAGTGCCAAAACGGGCAGATATCCATAATGGATATCTGCCCGATCAGCCGGAAGTTATCGCTACTGCATAATCGAATTAAGTTTCATATGCTTTTCATAATCAGCCAGTGAGATTTATTTCCAGGAGTTTTTCATTGAGTTACCTCCAAAAATCCCCATTTGCCGTTTTGATTTTATCATAGCCTGTTTGTCCATCAAGAGACAATTCGTGAAATCGACAGTGTCCGGCCGCAGCAACACAAAAGGAAAAAGGGACATTGAAAGAAAAAAGTTGCCTTTTCCCCCCGGACAGGATATAATATGAGGTCGGAAATTTGGAATGACATCGGAATCGCAGTCTATAAGAGGTGCTGAAATTGCAGAACACACACTTAAGAAACATTGCCATCATCGCCCACGTTGACCATGGCAAGACCACTCTGGTGGACGAGATGCTTAAGCAGGGCGGCATTTTTAGGGAAAACCAGGCCCCGGTGGAGCGGGTCATGGACTCCAACGACCTGGAGCGAGAGCGGGGCATCACCATCCTGGCCAAGAACACGGCCGTTCACTATAGGGACGTAAAGATCAACATCGTGGACACCCCGGGCCACGCCGACTTCGGCGGCGAGGTGGAGCGTATCCTGAAGATGGTCAACGGCGTCATCCTGCTGGTGGACGCCGCCGAGGGCCCCATGCCCCAGACCCGCTTCGTGCTGTCCAAGGCCCTGGAGCTGGGCCACCGGGTCATCGTGGTCATCAACAAGATCGACCGCCCCGACCAGCGCATCCACGAGGTCTGCGACGAGGTGCTGGAGCTGCTGATGGATCTGAACGCCACCGAGGAGCAGTTTGATTCCCCCACGCTGTTCTGCTCGGGCCGCCAGGGCACCGCCTCTTACTCTCCCGAGGCGGCGGGTACCGATCTGGCCCCCCTCTTTGACACCATTCTGGACTATATCCCCGGCCCCGAGGCCGACGTGGACGCCCCCTTCCAGATGCTGGTCTCCTCCATTGATTACAACGAGTTCGTGGGCCGCATCGCCATCGGCCGCATCGAGCGGGGCGCCATCAAGCAGAATCAGGAGATCGCGGTGTGCAACTTCCACACCCCGGACGACGCGCCCAAGAAGGCCAAGGCGGTCTCCCTGTACCAGTTCGACGGCTTGGGCAAGGTTCCGGTGACCGAGGCCACCGCCGGCAACATCATCGCCATGAGCGGCATTGGGGACATTACCATCGGCGACACCATTTGCGCCCCCGACGCGGTGGAGCCCATCGAGTTCGTCAAAATCTCGGCCCCCACCATCGAGATGACCTTTTCGGTGAACGACTCTCCCTTTGCCGGCCGGGAGGGCAAATTCGTCACCTCCCGCCAGCTGCGCGAGCGGCTGTTCCGTGAGACGCTGAAGGACGTGTCCCTCCGGGTCACCGAGACCGCCAGCACCGACTCCTTCAACGTGGCCGGCCGGGGCGAGATGTCCCTGTCCATCCTCATTGAGACCATGCGCCGGGAGGGCTACGAGTTCCAGGTCTCCCCCCCGCGGGTGCTCTACCAGGAGATCGACGGCCAGAAGTGCGAGCCCATTGAGCGGCTGGTGGTGGATGTCCCCGCCGAGGCGGTAGGCTCGGTCATCGAGAAAATCGGCGCCCGGAAGGGCGAGATGGCCGAGATGACCCCCGTGGGCAACCGTATGAAGGTGGAGTTTCTGGTCCCCGCCCGGGGCCTGTTCGGCTACCGCAACGAGTTTTTGACCGACACCAAGGGCGAGGGCATCATGGCCTCGGTCTTTGAGTGCTACGCCCCCTTCAAGGGGGAGGTGACCCGCCGGAACACCGGCAGTCTGGTGGCCTTCGAGACCGGAGAGGCCGTGACCTACGGCCTGTTCAACGCCCAGGAGCGGGGCGCGCTGTTCATCGGCGCGGGCGTGCCCGTCTACGCCGGCATGGTGGTGGGCGAGACCCCCAAGAACGAGGATATCTCGGTCAACGTGTGCAAGAAGAAGCAGCTCACCAACATGCGGGCCTCCGGCTCGGACGAGGCCCTGCGGCTGACACCCGCCCGGCAGATGAGCCTGGAGCAGTGCCTGGAGTTTCTGGCCGATGACGAGCTGCTGGAGGTCACCCCGGAGAACCTGCGGCTGCGCAAGCGGATCCTGGACCACGGCGACCGGATGAAGGCCCTTAAGGGCGGCAAATGAGCCAGCGAAAAACGGCGGGGGCCGTGGAGACTCTCCACGGCCCCCGCCGTTTTTCGTCTATCTGCGCACGAAGCGGCGCATCCCACGGTTCACCACCACGTCCAGCTGGCCGGTGTCCCGAAGATATTCCACAAAGCACTGTACGTTGCGGGCATACCGGGCGGCCTTCTGCTCACTGTGGGTCAGCAGCTTTTTCCGCTCCACCACGGCGGCGGTCAGCTCCCCCAGGGTCAGGGGCGTCCGCAGCAGCTCCAGCATCTCTCCTCCCGTCCGGTCCAGCAGAGCCAGATTGTCCGCCGCCACCGGAGCCGGGTCCCGGAATACCGCCCGGTGGGCCGCGATGCAGCAGGAGAAGTCCACCGCCTCGTCCCGCAGCTTTTCCATACTGGCCCGGGCGGCGGCGTGGACGTAGTGATAGGGCAGCCTGGCGGTCTCCAGCGCCGGGCCCGCCAGCATCAGGTCGGCGGTGTAGCACACCCCGTCCGGGGTGATGGTGCAGATGTGGTCGGGGGTATGGCCCGGGGTGTGGAGCACCCGGAAGGGGACCCCCAAAAACACCGCCGTGCCGTCGTCCGGGCCCACGGTCTCATCCGCCCGGCACACCATGCCGCCGCAGTCCTCCATCAGGCCCTCCAGGGACAGGGAGGCGTACACCTGCTTGCACATGAGGGGGGTGGAGGCGATGACGGCCTCCCCCTCCGGCAGGCAGATGCGGGCGCCGTAGCGCTCCCGCAGCCACCCGTTGTTCACCGAGTGGTCCCGGTGGGTGTGGGAGCCGAACACCCCCACCGGCGTCAGCCCCGCCCGGTCCAGGGCGGCGGCCAACTCCTCCCGCTCGCTCTCCAGGCCGCTGTCCAGCAGGATGCAGCGGCCGCCCTCCAGACGGTAGAGGGGGATCAGCTCGGCGGCGTCCAGGCACCAGGTATCGCCCTTGACCGGTATCAGCTCCATGTGTCCTCGTCCTCCTTCTCGATCCAGGCGGAGCCCACCACGATGTCCTCCTGATAAAAGACCGCAAGCTGCCCCGGCGTGGGGGCCCGGGCGGGGACGGACAGCTCCAGCGCCACCCCGTCCTTCCAGGGGTACAGCCGGGCGGGGGTCTCGGTCCGGGAGTGGCGCAGCCGGGCCGTCACCTCCATGGGGGCCTCCAGCCTGGGGATGGAGATCCAGTTGGGGTGGGTGCAGAACACCCGCCGGGCCAGCAGGTCGGACCCGTCGGACAGGGTGACGGTGTTGCACGCCGGGTCGATGGCCGAGACGAAATAGCGGTGGGGGCCGGAGATCCCCAGGCCCCGCCCCTGGCCCAGGGTATAGTGGTGGATGCCCTTGTGGCGGCCCAGAACACGGCCCTCCCGGTCGATGAAGTCGCCGGGCGGCGGGGTCTGGGCCCGGCCGTCCAGCCAGGCGGCATAGTTCCCGCCGGGGATAAAGCAGATCTCCATGCTGTCCGGCTTGTGGGCCACGGGCACCCCCCGCTGGTCCGCCAGGGCCCGGACCTGAACCTTTTCACAGCCCCCCAGGGGGAACACGGTCCGGCGCAGGATGCTCTGGGTCAGCCGCCCCAGCATATAGGACTGGTCGTTGGCGGGCTGGCCCCGGCACAGAAGGATGCGGCCCTCGGGCCCCCGGGTCACCCGGGCGTAGTGTCCGGTGGCCACATAGCCGCCACCCAGCTCCTCGGCCTTCTGCAGCAGAGCGGGAAATTTCACCAGGGGATTGCACCGGGCGCAGGGCAAGGGGGTGCGGCCCGCCAGATACTCCTCTACGAAGGGCTGGCAGACATAGTGCTCCAGAGCGGCACGGATATCCTGTTTTTCAAAGGGCAGCTCCAGCCAGTCGGCCATGGCGGCCGCGTCCTCGCCGCCCCCCAGGCCGATGTCCAGCCAGAGGCAGTGGACCTGATAGCTCTCCCGCAGGAGCAGGGCCGATACGGCGGAGTCCACCCCGCCGGAGAGGCCCAGTACCAAATGTGGCTTCGTCATAGATCAACCTCGGTTCTCCAGATAGATCATCAGCGCCGCCATATCCGCCGGGCTGACGCCGGAAATGCGGCTGGCCTGTCCCAGGTTCAGCGGGCGGATCTTGTCCAGCTTCTGCCGGGCCTCCAGTCGGAGCACCGGGATGGCCAGATAGTCCAGATCCGGCGGGAGCGGGTGGCTCTCCATCTTCCGCATTTCCTCCACCTGACGCCGCTGCCGGGCGATATACCCCTCGTACTTGAGGGCGATCTCCACCTGCTCGGTCACGGCGGCGGGCAGGTCCGGGCGCTCCGGGTCAAAGGGGGCCAGGTCGCCGTACCCCACCCGGGGCCGCCGCAGGAGATCGGCCAGCCGGGCCCCGCTCTTGGCGGGGGGCTCCCCCTTGCCCTCCAGCATCGCGTCCAGGGCTGGGGAGGGGGGCGCGCCCCGGCTCTCCAGCCGCTTGATCTCCCGGTCCACCGCGGCATATTTGGCCTTCACCCGTTCATACCGCTCGTCGCTGACCAGACCGGCGGCGTGCCCCACGGGGCACAGCCGCTGGTCGGCGTTGTCCTGCCGGTGGAGCAGCCGGTACTCCGTCCGGGAGGTCATCATGCGGTAGGGCTCGTGGGTGCCCTTGGTCACCAGGTCGTCAATGAGCACCCCGATGTACCCCTGGTCCCGGCCGATGACCATAGGCGGCCGGCCCAGCAGCTTCAGGGCGGCGTTCACCCCCGCCACAAAGCCCTGGGCGGCGGCCTCCTCATAGCCGGAGGAGCCGTTGAACTGCCCCGCCCCGTAGAGTCCGGGGACCTTGATGTGCTCCAGGGTGGGGTAGAGCTCGGTGGGGTCCACGCAGTCGTACTCGATGGCGTAGGCCGGCCGGGTTATCTCGGCGCTCTCCAGACCGGCGATGGTGTGGAGCATCTCTACCTGCACGTCCTCAGGCAGGGAGGAGGAGAAGCCCTGGATGTAGAGCTCCTCGGTGTCCAGACCCATGGGCTCGATGAAGAGCTGGTGCCGGGGCTTGTCGGCGAAGCGGACCACCTTGTCCTCAATAGAGGGGCAGTACCGGGGCCCCACGCCCTCGATGACCCCGGAGAAGAGGGGGGAGCGGTTCAGGTTGGCCCGGATGACGGCGTGGGTGCGCTCATTGGTATAGGTCAGGTAGCACACCGCCCGGTTTTGGGGGATCTCCCGGGTCTCGAAGGAGAAGGGGACCACCGTCTCGTCGCCGGGCTGGACCTCCATCTTGGAGAAATCCACGCTGCGGGCGTTGACCCGGGGGGGCGTGCCGGTCTTGAACCGGCGCAGGCCCAGACCCAGGCGCAGCAGGCTCTGGGTCAGCGGCAGGGCGGCGGCCAGGCCGTCGGGCCCGGAGTCCCGGGTCACGTCGCCCACGACGGTCCGCCCGCCCAGATAGGTGCCGGTGCACACCACGGCAGCCCGGACCTGGTACACCGCCCCGGCGGCGGTGCGTACCCGGTCCACCGCCCCGGACTCGCCGGTGAAGAGATCGGTGACCTCGGCCTGCTTCACCCACAGGTTTTCCTGCAGTTCCAGGGTGTGCTTCATGATCTTCTGGTACTCCCGCCGGTCGGCCTGGGCCCGCAGGGACCAGACGGCGGGGCCTTTGCCCCGGTTCAGGGTGCGGTACTGGATGCAGGCCCGGTCCGCCGCCCGGGCCATCTCGCCGCCCAGGGCGTCCAGCTCCCGAACCAGGTGTCCCTTGCCGGTGCCGCCGATGGCGGGGTTGCAGGGCATGTTGCCCACCGCGTCCAGGTTGATGGTGAAGCACACCGTTTTCAGCCCCAGCCGGGCGGCGGCCAGAGCGGCCTCGATGCCCGCGTGGCCCGCCCCGATGACGGCGATATCATAGCTTCCAGCGTTGTAGTCCATTGTTCTCACCCAGTCAAATCTCATAACCGGAGACAGCGGGCCGCACCGTGCCGCCCGCCGTCTTCGCGCTTCCTTCTCAGTCGTCGTTCAGGTAATAGGGCTTCATCAGGCTGGGCTGCTCCGTGGAGTCCTTCACGCTGCCGCTCCGCGTGGGCATGACCGGCCCCGCCCGATGACCGCGGCCCTGGTCGCGGCGCTTCTTCCCCGCCTGGGCGGGTACGGGGACGGCGCTCTTGCCCTCCTCCCGCCGTTTGGCCCGGCCCCCCTGGGGCTCCGCCGCCGGTCCGGCGGCGGACTTTTTCTTTTTTCTGGTCCGCTTTTCCGGCGCGGGGGCCTCCGGCCGGGCGGAGAACATCCGGGGCCGGGGGGCCAGCAGGCGGGCGGTGGCGTCCATGATGCGGTCCTCTCCCAAGGGGTCCGGGCGGTTGAAGTCGCCGTAATCGGCCTGCACCGGCCCCGCCGAGCGCTCCGGCAGGACGGCATCCAGCCGGCCGGCCCGCTCGCCCTCCGCCTTCTGCCAATTGGGCTTCCGTTTTTTTCTGGCCGGCGCGGGCGGGGCGGCCTCCGGAGCCGGGACCGGCTGGACCCGCTTTTTGGCCGCGTCCCGCAGCGCCTTGCGCTCCCGAGCGGCGGCGCGGGCCTCGGCGTCGTCTGCGTTGACCGCCCGGCCCTTGGCATCCTTGGGCGCCTCAAAGACCTCCATGGGCCAGGGGTGCCCCTCTACCACCGGCAGCCGTTTGCCGGTCAGCTTTTCAATGCCCTTCAGATATTCCCGCTCGGCAAAGTCGCAGAAGGAGATGGCCTCGCCGCCGTGGCCCGCCCGGCCCGTGCGGCCGATGCGGTGGACGTAGGTCTCCGGCACCTCGGGCAGGTTGTAGTTGAACACGTGGGACAGCTCCTCAATGTCGATGCCCCGGGCGGCGATATCGGTGGCCACCAGGCACTGCACCTTTCCGGCCTTGAAATCGGCCAGAGCCTGCTGCCGGGCGGTCTGTGACTTGTTTCCGTGGATGGCGGCGGCGGTGATGCCGCGCTTCACCAGGTCGGAGGCCACCTTGTTGGCCCCGTGCTTGGTGCGGGTGAACACCAAGGCGTTTTTCACCTCCAGCTCCCGCACCAGGTGGGAGAGCAGCTTGGTCTTGTTGCCCTTGTCCACAAAATACAGGCTCTGCCGGATGACCTCCACCGGGGAGGACACCGGGTCCACCGCGACCTTCACCGGGTCGCGGAGCAGGGCGTTGACCAGCTCCATCACCTCGGGGGGCATGGTGGCGGAGAAGAAGAGAGTCTGCTTTTTCGCCGGCAGCAGCCTGAGCACCCGGCGCACGTCGTGGATAAAGCCCATGTCCAGCATCCGGTCGGCCTCGTCCAGCACGAAGATCTCCACCCGGCCCAGGTCCAGCAGGCCCTGGCCCTGGAGGTCCAGCAGGCGGCCGGGTGTGGCCACCAGGATGTCCAGGCCCTTTTTGATCTTGTCCACCTGGGGCTGCTGTCCCACGCCGCCGAAGATGACGGCGGAGCGCAGGGGCAGGTTCTGGCCGTAGGCCTCGAAGCACTCCTGGATCTGGAGAGCCAGCTCCCGGGTTGGGGTGAGGATGAGGGCGCGGATATACCGGGGCCCCACCACCACGTCGGCGTGGAGCCGCTGGAGGATGGGGGCGGCGAAGGCGCAGGTCTTGCCCGTGCCGGTTTGGGCGCAGCCCAGCACGTCCCGGCCCTTGAGGGCGGGGGGAATGGCCTGGCGCTGGATGGGAGTGGGCTCGGCATAGCCCTGGGCCGTCAATGCCTTGAGGATGGGGGCGATCAGCCCCAGCTCATTGAATTTCATGGGATTCTTCCTTTACGTTCGTAGTCGCCGTGTTCACAGGGCCGGCATGGGCCCCTTTTCGTCTTCCGCCAGCGCCCGCAGCACCGCGGAGACCGACTCCTCCAGGGTCTGTCCCGCCGTGTCCACGGTCCGGTCGGCGCAGCCCTCGTACAGGGGGGTACGATAGGCGTAGAGGTCCGCCAGAGTCTGGCCGGGGGCCATAGCGATACCCCGGCTGCCGATGTTGTTCAGACGCCGCTCCACCTCGTCCAGAGGCAGGCGCAGATACACCACCCGGCCCAGCTCCCTCAGGTGCTCCACCGCCCGCGCCCGGTACACCGCGCTCCCCCCGGTGGCGATAACGGTGCACCGGCAGGAGACGGCGCACACGGCGTCCGCCTCGGCCTCCAGAAAGGCCTCCCGGCCCTTGGCGTCCAGGAGCTGCTGGAGGAGGGCCCCCTCCCGGGCCTGGAGGACCAGATCGGTGTCCAGAAAGGCATAGCCCAGGGTCTTGGCCAGCAGCACCCCCACGGTGCTCTTGCCCGCCCCCGGCATGCCGACGAGAATGATGTTGTCCACGGCTTTCCATCCTTAGTCTGCGCAGCGGCGCTGATATCAATCGAAATATTATATCAAAAAAAACGCGCCGAGGCAATGGTTTTGCCTCAGCGCCTTGTGATATAGGCGCGGGGGGTTCGATTCCCCCCTCTTCCATGGGGCTATTGCCGCCCCTCCTGAATATTACATTTTTCCCCTGCCCCTTGACAGGGTGCGGTTCCATGAGCGGACGCCGCTCTTGTTTTCTCCGCCGTGATGCGGTAAAATACGCCTTGACCTTCACTTCCAGACAAGGCGGTGATTCCTTTATGAGCCAAATCGTCACCCAATTCGGCCGGGAGGTAAGCCGGCTCCTCCCCGGCCGCCCGGCCGCCGCCCGACGGCTGCTTCTCACCGGCTACCAGGCCAAGGGGCTCCAGCTGCGCCTGCTGCCGGAGCGGGGCCTCGCTCCCTCCCAGCGCCTGCTGGCCCGCATCGCCATGGACACCATGGTGCGGCCTCTGCGCCGGCCCGACCGGATGGCCCTGGTCAGCGTGTTCCTGCCCTGCGAGCTTCTTCACGTGCTGGGGATGTACCCCCTGTGCGCCGAGGCTCTGTCCTGCTACATCTCCGGCGCGGAGGCGGAGAGCGGTTTCGTGGAGTATGCCGAGGGCGCCGGCATCTCCGAGACCTACTGCTCCTATCACAAGATTCTGCTGGGAACCGCTCTCTCCGGCGTGCTGCCCAAGCCCCGGCTCATCCTCAACACCTCCCTGGCCTGCGACGCCAACAACCTGACCTTCCGGGCCGTCTCCGAGCGGCTGAATGTGCCCCAGTTCTATGTGGATGTACCCTACACGCCCGGGCAGGAGGCGGTGGACTACGTGGCCGGACAGCTCCGCGAGCTGGTCCCCGCGCTGGAGGCGTGCGCCGGGCGGAAGGTGGAGCCCGAAGCCCTGCGGGAGGCGGTGGCCCGCACCGGCCGCACTACCGGTCTGCTCCGCCGGGCCCTGGAATGGAAGCGGGACCACGCCCTGCCCGGGGATGTGACGAGCGACCTCTATGAGATCTTCACCTCCCACCTGCTGCTGGGCACGCCGCAGGCGGAGGCTTACGCCCGGCGGCTGACCGCCGACCTGGAGGAGGCCCCCGCCAGGGAGGGGGTGCGGCTGCTGTGGGTCCACACCATCCCCTTTTACCAAGAGCCGGTCCGGGACCTGCTGAACCAGAACCCCCGCTGCCGGGTGGTGACCTGTGACATGAACTATGACTATCCGCCGGAGGCCGACCCGGACCGCCCCATCGAGTCCATGGCCCGCCGGCTGGTCTACAGCAGCTTTAACGGCCCGGCGGAGCGGCGGGTGGAGGCCGCCGCCAGGCTGGCCCGGGAGCTGGAAGCCGACGGCGTGGTGTGGTTCTGCCACTGGGGCTGCAAGGGTACTCTGGGCGCCGCGCAGCTCGCCCGGACCGCGCTGGAGGCGGCGGGCATTCCGGTGCTGGTTCTGGACGGGGACGGCTGCGACCGGGCCGGGGCGGCCAACGGGCAGACGGCCACCCGTCTGAACGCCTTTGTGGAGATGCTGGAGGGCCGGAAATGACGCTGGATTATGTGTGCAAATATACGCCGGTGGAGCTGCTGGCGGGCTGCGGGGCCCAGTGCCGGAAGCTGGACCCCCTTACCGACTCCTTCGAGGCGGCCGACAGCCTGGGCCACCCCAACCTGTGCGGCTACGCCAAGGCCCTGCTGGAGGAGCTGTTCTCCCCCCAGGGCGGGCAGGAGCTGGTTCTGGTCAACTGCTGCGACGCCCTGCGCCGGGTGTACGACATCGTGCGGGCCAACCGGCCCATGGCGTTTCTCTATCTGCTGGACCTGCCCCACAAGAGCGGTTCCGGGGAGGCCGCCCGGTTCCGCCGGGGCCTGAAGGACCTGGCGGAGTCTTATCTGGCCTATGCGGGGACGGCCTTCGACCCCCGGCTGGCCCTAGCCGCCTTCCAGACGGCTCCCCTGCCGGAGGAGCCCTTTGCCCAGCTCCTGGGCGCCCACGGCGGCGGCCACCTCTGCCGCCAGGTGGAACAGGCCCTGGGCATGCCGGTGGCCGATCACACCTGCTCCGGCCCCCGGGCCCTGACGGCGCCCGCCCAGCTCCCCGGGGACCTGGACAGCTTTCTGGACTTTTATGCTCCCGCCCTGCTGGGCCAGCCCCCCTGTATGCGCATGACCGGCTCCCGGCCAGACCGGGGCGAGAGCCCCTACCGAAAGGGGATCGTGTATCACACCATGAAATTCTGCGACTACTACGGCTTTGAGTACGCCGCCCGGAAGGACCAGCTCTCCGTCCCCCTGCTGAAGATCGAGACCGACTGCACCCCCCAGAGCCAGGGCCAGCTCCGCACCCGGCTGGAGGCCTTTGGGGAGACCCTCTCCCCCTTGGGCGGCAAGGGAGGCGGCCGCTCCGCCGGGGCTTATGTGGCGGGCATCGACAGCGGCTCCACCAGCACCGACGTGGCCGTTCTGGACCGGGACCGGCGCCTGGTGGCCCAGGTCATCCTGCCCACCGGGGCGGGAGCCGCCGCCGGGGCCGAGCGGGCCCTGTCCCTGGCCTTGGAGCAGGCGGGCCTGTCCCGGTCTGATCTGGCCCGGGTGGTGACCACCGGCTATGGCCGCTCCCACATCGGGGCGGGGGATTCCTCCGTCACCGAGATCACCTGTCACGCCAGGGGGGCCCACTATCTGGACAGCGCCGCCCGCACCGTCATCGACATCGGCGGTCAGGATTCCAAGGTGATCCGCCTGGACGGCCAGGGCGGGGTGGAGAGCTTTGTCATGAACGACAAGTGCGCCGCCGGCACCGGCCGGTTCCTGGAGATGATGGCCCGGACCCTGGAGCTCTCCCTGGAGGAGATGAGCACCCTGGGCCTGGCGTGGAAGCACGAGGTGACCATCTCCAGCATGTGCACCGTCTTTGCCGAGTCGGAGGTGGTCTCTCTGGTGGCCCAGAACACCCCGCCCGCCGACATCATCCACGGCCTCAACCGGGCGGTGGCTGCAAAGACGGTCTCCCTGGTCAAGCGGACCGGCGGCGGCCCCGGCTATCTGATGACCGGCGGCGTGGCCAAAAATCAGGGTGTGGTGGCCGCCCTGACCGAGAAGCTGGGGGCCCCGGTGGCGGTGCATGAGGCCTCACAGCTCTGCGGGGCCATCGGCGCCGCCCTCATCGGCCTGGACGGGCTGTAACGACCCGCCGTAGGTCCCTACCGTCACCCCGGTGTAGTACCACGCCACGATCTCCTGCCAGGTCTTGCCCTGCTTGGCCAGGGCGTTGGCCCCGTATTGGCTTAGGCCCACCCCGTGGCCGTAGCCGGTGACGTCGAAGGTGATCCCCTCCGGCCCCGCCGACGCGGCAAAGTGGGTGGAGCGCAGGTCGAACAGGGTCCGCAGGGCCGTGCCCTTCACCGTCACGCCTCCCACGTCCACGGTCTCCACCCCCCCGTTGGAGGTGGGGACCGTGTTTTGGAACCAGCCCGCCGCCTCCCCGGACAGGTCGGCCTGGGGATACTGGGCCAGAAAGACCGCCTTGAACTCCTCCAGGGACACCGTCACCTGGCTGCGGTAACCGGGGACCTCCTCCCCCTCGGGGGAGGCCACCCCGGTGAGGTAGGGCACGCTGCCCCCCCAGACCTCCACCGCGTCCAGGGTGCTCCCCGCCGCCGAGGAGAAGAAAACCGCGTCGATGGGCTGTCCGCCGTACAGGATGGCCTGTCCATCGGTGGAGGCCACGGCGTCGGCGATCTTCTGGGTGTAGAGAGGGGCGGCGTCCCCCCAGTTGGCTGCCGCCTGGGCCGGGTCGATGTACGCCTGGCAGCAGGTGATGTCGGTGCATACGTCGGCGCCGGGGTGGTTGGCCACCGGGCCGTTGACCATCTTGTAGAGGGTATAGGTCCGGGCGGTGGCCGCCTGGGCCTTCAGGGCCTCCGGCTCGAAGGAGGCGGGCATCTCCGCCGCCACCACCCGCCACAGGTAGTCGGCCATGGACAGGGCAGTCACCGTGCCGTCGACCTGCTTCACCCGCACCACCGTCTCTCCGTCGCTCTTTCCCGCCCACTCCTCCGCCGGGCGGACCGCCGCCCGGTCGATGGGCAGGGTGGCGGTGGGCAGACTCTCGCTCTCCTCCGGCGCAGGGGTGGGCCCGCCCAGGAACACCATGGGCCATAGGAAGAGCAGCAGCAGCAGCGCCAGGGCTGTGACTACCACTGGTTTCATGTTCGTTCCTCCGTTTCATTTCCCCTGCATTTTGCAGGAGACATCTTTGGATGTTTCACGCCGCATCCGCCCTCATTTTCCTGTTAGTTTCTACAAAAATCCTGCAACAGTATGATTTTCTTGGGATTCAGCATTGACGCACCCCCGGTTCCGTCGTACAATAGGAAAAATCAATTTGGGGCGAGGAGGCTCTTATCATGCAGAAAGGGCACGGCAACCATAGGCGCGGGGGTACGGACGCACTCTCCAAGGGCTTTATCCAAAGTCTATGCGGGGAGTTCCAGAAGCATAACTCCATCGACCCCGCCTACTATGAGAATATCGACGTCAAGCGGGGCCTCCGCAACGCCGACGGCACCGGCGTCATGGCCGGTATCACCCAGATCGGCAATGTCCAGGGCTACTACATGCAGGACGGCGAGAAGGTCCCCATGGAGGGCCGGCTCATCTACCGCGGCATCAACGTGGAGGACCTGATCCACGGCTTTGTGTCCGAGGGCCGCTTCGGCTTTGAGGAGACGGCCTATCTGCTGCTGTTCGGCGCCCTGCCCACCCGGGACCAGCTGGCCACCTTCGACCGGGTCCTGGCGGAGTACCGTCCACTCCCTCCCGGCTTCACCGAAGACATGATCATCAAGGCCCCCAGCCCCGACGTGATGAACAAGCTGGGCCGGTCGGTCCTGGCCCTGTACTCCTATGATCCCCGGCCGGAGGACACCTCTCTGGAGCACGAGCTGCACCAGGCCCTGACTCTGGTGGCCCGGTGTCCCACCATCATTGCCCACGCCTTCGCGGTAAAGCGGCACTATTACGACGAGGAGTCCCTCTACCTCCACCGGCCCCAGGAGGGCCTGAGCATGGCGGAGAACTTCCTCTACTCCGTCCGCCACGACAACAAATTTACCGACCAGGAGGCCAAGCTGCTGGACCTGTGCCTGGTGCTCCACGCCGAGCACGGCGGCGGCAACAACTCCGCCTTCGCCTGCCGGGTGCTCTCCTCCTCCGGCACCGACATCTATTCCGCCATCTCCGCCGCCGTGGGCTCGCTGAAGGGTCCCCGCCACGGCGGCGCCAACAAAAAGGTCATGGAGATGTTCCGCTACATCTGTAAGAACGTCAAGGACTGGAAGGACGACGGCGAAGTGGGCGCCTATCTGGACAAACTGCTCCACCGGCGGGCCGGGGACCGCTCCGGGCTGATTTACGGCATGGGCCACGCCATCTACTCCCTGTCCGACCCCCGGGCCCGGCTGCTCAAGCAGTTCGCCCGTGGTCTGGCCGAGGAGAAAGGGATGCTGGACGAGTTTGAACTGGTGGAGTCGGTGGAGCGTATCTCTCCCCCCCTCATCAACAAGGCCAAGGGGGAGTACAAGCCGGTCTGCGCCAACGTGGACCTCTACTCCGGCTTCGTCTATAGGATGCTGGACATCCCAGAGGAGCTCTACACCCCCCTGTTTGCCATGGCCCGCATGGTGGGCTGGTGCGCCCACCGGCTGGAGGAGGTCTACAACCCCGGCAATAAGATCATCCGCCCCGCCTACAAGGCCGTGGCCCCGGTCCGCCCCTTTGTCCCGCTGGAGGAGCGGGGCTGACCCCGGTATCCAAAGCGGCGCCGCCCCATTGGGGCGGCGCCGCTTTTCCTCCAGAAGGCCGCCTCGATCTGCCGGGAGCCGTTGAGGCGGTAAAGGGTGGGGCCGGCCTTGAAGGCCGCGGTGGCGAGCGCCAGGGGCAGGAGCAGGGGCAGGGCGGCGAATCTTGCCGTTTTTCTCTTCATGGGAATCCAGCCTCCTTCGTATTGGGGCCCCGTTGCGGGGCCCTCTACTCTTAGAAGGAACGAGCACACGGTTTCCAAACAGGATTTTCAAAAATTTTTTAAAAAGTTTTTGGAAGAGCGCGGGCCCGCCGGTCATCCCGGCGGGCCCACACTGTGGGAAATATGGAAAGGAGGGCCGGCGGAGCAAAAGAAAAGAGGACATCCCGAAATGGGACGTCCTCTTTGCACTGGAGCAGGTGACGAGGCTCGAACTCGCTACCTCCACCTTGGCAAGGTGGCGCT
>CABUJV010000035.1 GCA_902492005.1 uncultured Eubacteriales bacterium | reverse complement strand
GGAGCCGGAGAAGATGGGCAGCTTCTGACCGCGGACCAGGGTGTTCAGGCCGTCGATGGTGGAGATGCCCGTCTGGATGAACTCGTTGGGGTAGTCCCGGGCGGCGGGGTTCATGGCCAGGCCGTTGATGTCCCGGTGCTCCTCGGCCAGGATGTCTGGGCCGCCGTCGATGGGCTTGCCCATGCCGTTGAAGACCCGTCCCAGCATGTCGCCGGACACGGCCAGCTCCAGGGGGTGCCCCAGGAAGCGGATTTTGGAGTCTTTCAGGTTGATGCCGGCGGAGGGCTCGAAGAGCTGGACCACGGCGTTGTCGCCGTTGACCTCCAGCACCTTGCAGCGGCGCAGGGTGCCGTCGGGGAGCTCGATCTCGCCCAGCTCGTCGTAGGTGACGCCCTGGACCTTCTTGACCATCATCAGAGGGCCGTTGATCTCCTGTATGGTGCGGTATTCACGGATCATCAGATTTCCCCTCCCTTCGCGGCGGCTGCGTCGATCTGGTCGGCCATGTCCTTGCGGATGGCCTCATAGACCATGGGGTACTCCGCCTCGGGCACGCTCTTGGCCCGGCCGATACGTTCCCGGGCGGGGATATCGAACAGGGCTGCGGCAGCGGCCCCCTTGGCGATGGCGGCCCGGCAGAGCTTGTCGTACTCCAGGATCATGGCCATCAGCTTTTCCTGCCGGTCATAGGAGGAGTAGTTGTCGATGTCCATAAAGGAGTTCTGCTGGAGGAAGTCCTCCCGCAGCATCTTGGCGGTCTCCAGAGTAAGCTGGTCGTTGGGGGACAGGGCATCCTTGCCGACCAGCTGCACGATCTCGTTCAGGCTGGCCTCCTCCTGGAGGATGTTCATGGCCCGCTCCCGGTTCTGCAAAAACTCCTTGCCCAGGTGCTCGTCGAACCAGGGCTTCAGGGAGTCCAGATACAGGGAGTAGGAGTTCAGCCAGTTGATGGCTGGGAAGTGGCGGCGGTAGGCCAGGGAGGCGTCCAGGGCCCAGAACACCTTGACGATGCGCATGGTGGCCTGGCTGACGGGCTCGGACAGGTCGCCGCCGGGAGGGGAGACCGCGCCCACGGCGGTCAGGGAGCCCCGGCGCTCGTCGTCGGAGCCCAGGCACTCCACCATGCCGGCCCGCTCGTAGAACTGGGCCAGACGGGAGGACAGGTAGGCGGGGTAGCCCTCCTCGCCGGGCATTTCTTCCAGACGGCCGGACATCTCGCGCAGGGCCTCGGCCCAGCGGGAGGTGGAGTCGGCGATGACGGCCACGTGATAGCCCATGTCGCGGAAGTACTCGGCGATGGTGATGCCGGTGTAGATGGACGCCTCGCGGGCGGCCACCGGCATGTCGGAGGTGTTGGCGATCAGCACGGTCCGCTTCATCAGGGACTCGCCGGTGCGGGGGTCCTGAAGCTCGGGGAACTCCCGGAGCACGTCGGTCATCTCGTTGCCGCGCTCGCCGCAGCCGATGTAGATGACGATATCCACGTCGGACCACTTGGCCAGCTGGTGCTGCATCACCGTTTTGCCCGAGCCGAAGGGGCCGGGGATGGCCGCGGTGCCGCCCTTGGCCACGGGGAACAGGGTGTCCACGATGCGCTGGCCGGACAGCAGGGGGGCCTTGGGGGGATACTTGTGCTTATAGGGGCGGCCCACACGGACGGGCCACTTCTGGGTCATGGTGAGCTCCACCTTGGAGCCGTCGTCCTTCTTCAGCACGGCCACGGTCTGGGTCACGTTGAACTTGCCGGCCTGGATGGACTCCACGGTGCCGGACAGGCGGGGGGGCACCATGATCTTGTGCAGCACCACGGCCGTCTCCTGGACGGTGCCCAGAACGTCGCCGCCGGTGACCTTGTCGCCCGGCTTGGCCACGGGCACGAACTCCCACAGCTTCTCCCGGTCCAGGGCGGGGACCTCCACGCCGCGCTCCAGGGTGTTCTTGCCGGTCTGCTTCATAATGACCTCCAGCGGGCGCTGGATGCCGTCGTAGATGTTCTCGATAATGCCAGGCCCCAACTCCACCGACAGGGGAGAGCCGGTGGACTCCACCGCCGCGCCCGGCCCCAGGCCGGAGGTCTCCTCGTAGACCTGGATGGAGGCGGAGTCGCCGTTCATGGTGAGGATCTCGCCGATGAGGCGCTGCTCACCTACGCGGACCACGTCGGCCATATTGGCGTCTTCCAGGCCCGTGGCTACCACCAGCGGTCCCGAAACTTTGACAATCTTTCCGCTCAAATATATCGACCTTCTTTCTCGTCAGGGCAGGCTGCGCATCCCTCGCCTCGGCACAGACGCCAAGGCGCATCCGCTCGGCTGCCCCTCCTCTCCCCAACGAAATCTGCCGTTTCGCCGGGGGTCCCATTCTTAAAATCGGGGGCGGCTCACGCCGCACTTCCTATAAAATGTCTGCGCCCACCGCGCGCTCCACGGACTTCTTTACGTTGTCCATGCCGATGCCCAGGCTGCCGCTCTTGCCGGGGATCAGGATGATGGCGGGGGTCAGGTCGTCCTTGTAACGGGCGATCTCGGGGGCGAGCCCCTGGGCCAGCTGCTCGGTCAGGTAGACGATGGCATAGCTCTCCCGGGCCAGCCGGTGGAGGGTCTCGCGGGCCTCCTCCACCGTCTCGGCGGGGAACACGTCCAGGCCCAAGGCCTTAAAGCCCAGGACGCTGTCCTGGTCGCCCAGCACGGCGATTTTATAGTGGTCAGACATAGCTATCACGCAGCCTTTCCCGGATGGCCTCCGTATCCAGGCCCGCCAGCCGTCCGGTCAGGATGATCCGAATGGTGGTGAGCTCCGCCTCCCGGGCATAGAGGTAGCCGATGAGGGGGTGCTCCCCGAAGGCCACCCGTTTGCCCTGGGTCAGATAAGCGGTGACGGCGTTGTCGCACAGCCGCTCGAACTCGGTGAGGGGTCCGCCCTCCATGGCCTTGGCGCCGGCCTCCGCCGCCCCCTCCAGGGGGGTCCGGGCAAAGACGCCCGCCAGGTCGGCGCCGCCGGTGACCGCCGCGATGAGGCTGTCCAGCTTCACATTGCCGCCCTGGATGAGCACCCGCTTGAGAAAATCGGCGCCCCGGCCCATGCGGGCCGAGCGGACCGCCGAGCGCAGGTTGGCGCTGTCGATGCTCAAGCGCACATAGCCCTCCAGGAACCGGCTGTTCACCGACCGGGCGGCCTGGAGCATCTCCTCGTAGTAAGCCTGGTCCAGGATCAGGTCGGCGGCCTGGGGGTCAGCGCTGGAGGCCAGCACGTCCTGGGCCTCGGCCACGGCCTGCCGGAACACCGGGGTGCAGTGGTCCAGGTCCTCCCGCTCGAAGTCCTCCTGAAGCTGCCGGGCGGGGTAGCGCCCGGCGTCGATGAAGAGCCCGGCCGGGCCAGTCCCCATGGCAGCCGCCTTGAGCAGCACCTTGGCATTGTGATAATCATACTTGATGCAGAATACGTCCACGATGCCCGGTTCGGGCGACGCCTTCCGCAGGTCAGCGAAGAGCTCCAGCCGGGCCTGGTCCAGCAGATGCTCAATGGCGGCGGGGGTGAGGGCGGAGAAGTCCTCATAGCCGCACTCCGTGAGCACCTTGGCTGCGTCCTCGGCGGTACGGGCGTCCAGCATCCGCTCCATCCGTTCCCGGGTCAGCATCCGGTTCTCCATGGCGTGGATGCGCGCGGAAATGTAGAGATAGTCGTATTCGCTTCTTTTTTTCGCCACTTGGCGCCCTCCTTTCCGTCCGGTGAGGGACCGTTATTCAAAAAGCGCCCTTGCCACTTCCGCGGCCAGGTTCTCCTTCTGGAGGTGGATGAGCACCTCGAAGGAGCAGTTGGTCTCCACCTTGTCGTCCCGGAGGATGAGGCCGCCCGCCATGGGACGGGTCTCTTCGGCCATGGTGAGCATCCCGGTACCGGCCAGCACGGCCGAGGCTCCGGTGACCACCTTGTCCAGCACGGCGCCCGCCTTGGTCTCGGTCAGCTCGTCGGGGAGCTTGGGGGCCACCTGCCGGGCTAGGATCTCGTTGGCCCGTGTGACCACCGCCTTGCCGAAGCGGGACCGGTCCTTCTGGGAGAAGATGACCTGCTCCCGGCCCGTGCGGCTGGCCTTGACGGCCAGATCGGCCAGCAGAGCCACGTACTGCTCGTCGGGCAGGGCCGCCAGATCGGCCAGGGCCTTGTCAAAGGCCTTGCCTACCATCTCCTGCTTGGCGGCCAGGACCAGCTTACGGGCCTCGAGCTGGGCCACGCTGGCCAGCCGCTCCTCCCGCTGCGCGGCGTCCTGCGTCCCCTTTTGGAGGATGGCGCCGGAGTCGCTTTTGGCCTGCGCCTCATATTTGGCGGAGATCTCCGCCGCCTGGGCCTGGGCCTGGGCGGTCAGCTCGTCGATCTCCTTCTGGACATCGGCGTCGATCTGACCTGTGATCTTTTCGATTCCGTTCATTCGGTTACCGCCTTTCCCCATTAAAGGGCGTTCATCAGCAGCAGCACGGAGGCCAGCAGGGACAGGATGGCGTAGAACTCCACGATGCCGCAGAGAATGATGCCCTTGGCCCAGTCGTCGGGCTTTTTAGCCACCACATTGATGGCGGAGGCGGCCACGCGGCCCTGGTACTTGGCGGACAGCCAGCCGCCGATGGCCATGGGGATGCAGGAGACAAAGATGGTCAGGCCCTGGGTCACGGTCAGGGGCACGATCCCCCCGGAGAAGGCGCCCATGGTGAACAGGGCGAAGAACCAGATGACCAGGCCGTACAGGCCCTGAGTGCCGGGGAGCACCTGCAGGATCAGGCACTTGGAGAAGTGCTCGGGAGCCTCGGTGAGCAGGCCGGTGGCCGCTTCGCCCACCATGCCGGTGCCCCTTGCGGAGCCGACGCAGCACAGACCCACCGCCAGCGCCGCGCCCAGGAAAGCCAGGCCAATTCCACCAAACGCCTCAAAAAATTCCAACATGTTATTATTCCTCCTTAATATCAACATATTTGGTGTGAATGAACAGGGGTCGGAAGGGCTTTCCGCCCTCCTTGTAGAACCGTCCGAAGAACTCCAGACACTGGAGCCGCAGGTCATGGACGTAGCAGCCCAGCAGGTTGAGGGCGAAGTTGAGCATATTGCCGATGAAGGAGATGATGACGAAGCCCACCACATTGCCGGTGACGGAGCCCAAGGTGTTAAACACCTGGGCGATGACGCTGCCGGCCAGCATCAGGGCCATCAGGCGGGCGTAGGACAGGATGTCGCTGAAAAAGCCGGTGGCGCCGTTGTAGACCGCGCCGATGAGGGCGGTCAGCTTGCCGAAGCCCTTGGCGTTGCGGGTGGAACCGATGACCAGCATCACCAGGCCCACGATCAGCACCACGGGGTAGCCGCCCACGCTGCCGATGCCCAGGATGGCCAGGGCCGCGCCGCCCAGGATGATCCACCAGGTGACCTCGCTCCAGATGGCGTCGGCCACGTCCCCGGTCTGGACCTTCCGCACCACACTGATGATCATACCCGTGATGATCTGGATCAGGCCCAGCACCAGCGAGCCGATCAGGATCGCCAGGGTGTCGTTCAGCGGGGTGAACAGAGCGGGCAGCGCAAGGGTGCTGGCCGGATTGATGATCTTGGCGAGCTGGGGGATGAAGTCCCCGAAGAAGCCGCCGGTCAGCGCGCCCATGAGGAAGGTGCTGATGCCGCACAGCAGCAGCAGTCCGGCGAAGTCCGCCATGCCGTCCTTGGGCTTCATCTTGTAGATGACCACCAGGGCGGCGGCCACCATCAGGATGCCGTAGCCCATATCCGCCATCATCAGTCCGAAGAAGAAGATGAAGAAGGGGGCCATCAGCGGGTTGGGGTCCACGCCGTCATAGGCGGGGAGCACATACATGTTAGTGACCATGTTCAGGGGCCTGGTCAGTTTGTTGTTCTTGAGCTTAATGGGGACTTGAGGGTACTCCTCCGGCGCGGGGTCGTTGGCCTCCCAAGCGGCGGGGTACTGCCCCAGCACCTTTTCCAGGGCGGGGAGATTTTCCGCCGGGACCCAGCCCTCGAAGAAGATGGTGGCCTGGGACTGCAAAAGCCGGCCCTTGTACTCCTCCCGCTGGATCTCCTGGGTCATGCGGTCAATGCACAGCTTGATGTCCTCCCGGTGGGGGACCAGGGCCGCGATGGCGCCTTTCGCCTCCGCCAGCTCGCCCTCCAGCCGGCGCAGCTCGCCCTCCAGCCGGTCGGTGTTCTCCCGGGCGGTGCCGGTCCATCCCCGCAGGGAGGAGCGCGAAAAGCCAAATTTTTTCAGCGTCTCGAAGGCGGTCTCCTCGGCGCTGCGGTGGCATAGGATCAATACGTACTGGAATTCCCGGTCCTTGCCGGCGGGGATCACCTCCACCAGCTCCGTGGCCTCCTCCAGCGCCTGTTTCACCGTATCCAGGGCGACGGTGGACATCACCGCGCCGAAGGTGGCGGACACCTCCCGGGTACCGGTGGTCTCCAGGGGGATGTCCAGCTCCAGCCAGGGGGTCAGGGCGGCCTTCTGTGCCCGGAGCTTGCCCTGTTCGTTCTGGATGGCGGAGATCCGCTTTTCCTGGGCGTTGACCGCCTGGGCCGCCTCCATGGCGGAGGCGCGCAGCCCTTCGTCGAAGAGCTGCCCCTCGGTGACCTCCGGCCGGGCCTGTAGCAGCCCCCCCTTCTCCTTGCCGATCCCCTTCAGCGTGTTCAGGGCGGCGTTCAGGAGGGCGGCGTCCGCCTTGACCCGGGCCAGGCCCGCGTCGTCCACCCGGGTCAGGGCCGCCCAGTCGGGGTCCGCCAGCTTGTCGGTGGGTTCGCTGATCTCCACGCAGCCCAGGTGCTGGAGCTGCCGGAGAAGGGTCTCCCGGTCCGCGGCCATGCCGAACAGGCGAATGTGTTTCATTTTGACGATGGACATATTAGACTCCCACTACCCTTCTGATAATGAGTGCCGCCGCGTCCTCCAACTTTCCTTCCGCCGCCCGGCGAAGGTCATCGCAGGACCGCCGCGTTTCCTCCATGACGGTCTCTGTGTGTTTGGCAGCCGCTTCCTCTGCCCGGGTCATCATCTGTCTGGCCTGGGCCTCGGCATCGGTCCGCGCCGCGGCCACCCGCTCCTTGCCCGCCCGCTCGGCGTCGGACACCAGCTTTTTGGCCGCCTCCACCGCCTCTGCCTTGCGTTGAAGAGCTCTCTGCTCGGTCTCCGTCACCATTTGGACTGCTTCCAGGGACATGTTATCACCGCCTTTCAATCTCGCTTCCATGGTATAATGCCTCCCATGATAATTAGCATCATACCTTATTCCTTTCGGAATTGCAACCTCACTTTTTGCAGGATTTTGCAAGGACTTGTGCGGTTTTGTGCATTTTTTCTTTGCACCCGGTTCTTTTGTTCCATTCTTCGGAACAACTGTGCTGATTTCGAAAAAGAAGGCGCGCGGGATATCCCGTGCGCCCTTTTTTAGGATTCCATTTTTTGTTTAACTCATACAAATCCGGTCCTATTTTTTCAAGGCCAGCACACCCAGCTCCGGTCCTCGGCGCCCGGCTCGTCCTGCACGGCCACCAAATTCACCTCCGGCTCCTCAAAGTCCACGGCTTCCAAGCGTTCCACACACCGCGCCCAGCCGGCGCCCATTTCGCGGATCCAGAGGCGGTCGGCGTTCTGTACCAGGGCGGTCAGGGTCTGGCCCGACCGCTCGTCCTTGCCCTCCTCCAGCGTGTCCCGGTCCGTGGCCACGGACAGCCGGACCTCCGGGTAGTCGGCCAGGGCTTCCTGTACTTCCTTGTAAAATTCACCAATGACGGCGGAGAGCTGCGCTCTGTCATAGGCGGCGCCCGGCTTGATATAGCCCAGACTGCCCTGGGTGGGGTAGCCGGCGTTGTCCAGCAGAATCTCGTCAAAGCCCAGGTCGGCCAGCTCGGCGCACACCCCGGCCACATACTGCCGCACGGTCTCGCTGGTCGGGCTGGACCACTTGAGCCCCTCCGGGTCGGTCCAACGGTAGCCGCTGTTGGTGGTGATGTTCAGGCTCCGGTCGGCGTCGGAGAGCTTGTCGTCCTTAAAACAGGAGACCCGGGCAATGGTGTAGAGGCCCTCCCGGCCGTTGAGCGTCCGGATGGCGGCGTTGAGGTCCGGATCCGCCGAAGATGCCCCGGCGCGGACCGCCAGGTCCAGCGCCGAAACATAGGCCAGGGAACCGTCGTCCCCCTTCATATCAAAGAGGGCGGCCTGGGCCCCGGTCTCCGCCAGCCGGTCCGCCGCCGTGCCGTCATAAAGGGCCTCCCGGGGCAGCAGGGCGGCGTGGAGGTACTCCGGCTCAGGCGCTTCCGGGGTAACCACCACCACCGTGGGGCTGACCGCCGGGGACTCCAATTCTGCAGAGGAGCTTGCAGAAGGGGTGTTTTGTTCCGTCCACGGGAACACCAGCCTTCCGCCCTCCGATGAGTAAACCATAAATTGTTGCAGCCAGAGCAATGCAGCGACCGTCAGAACCAGCACCACTGCCAGCAGGGCGATGATCCATTTCAGTATGCCGCGGAGGGGAGAGCGGCCGCGGTAGGCGTCGTAGCCGTAATTCTTTCTCATCTCAACTTCATCCTTTGATCGCAGGTGGATCTCCATCGGTCGGGCGGAAGTCGTATCACGGCGCCCCTCAAAAAGGAAGCGGGAGCGCTTCCGGGCGGCTATTCCGGGGCCTCCCAGGCCAGCAGGGTCTCGTCCAGGCGGGACAGCGCCGCGATGATCTGGTCCTTTTCCCTCTCCGTCAGGGTATCCATCACAGAGGAAAAGTATCCCCCCACGTCGGTTTCGGTCTTTTTCCGGAGCTGTTCATACTGGGCGGTGGCGGTCACGTAGACGACCCTGCGGTCCTCACCGGAGCGCTCCCGGCGGGCCAGCTCCAGCTTTTCCAGCCGGTCCACGATGCCGGAGACGGTGGAGTTGGCGCTGCCCGTCCGCTCGGCCAGAGCGCTGATGGGCATGGGGCCCTCCTCGCCCAGCACGGTGAGCACCAGGGCCTGGGGAAAGGTCAGGTGCAGCCGCCCAAAATGCTCCCGAAAGAGACGGGACATGTGCTGCGTCACCTTAAGGTACCGCATCAGAATATCGCCGGAATCCTTCATGTCTGCCGCTCCTTTCTGGCCGACTGCTTCAAATACGAACAAATCATATCGCTTTCCAGGTGCTCCGTCAATTCCGGCCCAAAAAGATTCATGAAAAGTTAATAAAGCAGGAGCGCTCCTTTACCCCGCCACAGGGGTGGTCAGCCGCTGGAGGATGACGGCAAGCTGGGCCCGGCTGGCGGGTCCGCCGGGGTCCAGGCGGTTGCCGTCCCTGCCGGTGATGAGGCCCGCGCCCACGGCGTGAGCCATACCCTCCCGGGCCCAGGCGTGGATGCCGTCCTGATCGGGATAGATGTCCAGCACGCCGGCGGCCAGCTCCAGGCCGGCGTACTGGGCGTACCGCCACAGAAAGACGGCGAGCTGCTCCCGGGTGACGACGTCGCCGCCGCCGAAGGAGCCGTCGCCGTACCCGGCGGCGATACCCTGCTGGGCGCACCAGGCCGCCGCGTCGGCGTAATAGTACCAGCCCTCCACATCGGAGAAGAAATTCCGGTCCGCCGGGTCGGGGCTGCCCGCCAGCCGCCAGAGCACCGCCGCCGCCATGCCCCGGGTCACCGGGGTCTCGGGGGAGAAGGCGGTCTCCGACGTGCCGTTCATCAGCCCGTCCTGGGTGACCTCGGTCACCGCGTCGTAGTACCAGGCTCCCACCGCCACGTCGGTGTAGCAGGCCGCAGCCGCCCCCACCGTCAATCCGGCCGTCACAGCCAGGGCCAAAAGCGCCGTGAAAAATCCCTGTCGCATGGGATGCACCTCATTTCTGAATTCGTGCACCCATTTTACGACAGGGATTTTACAAAACTGTGAACGCCGGCCCACTTTTTGCGCCCTTGCCCGGTCCTGTTTTTTACAGGGCTAGGGCCCAGTTGAGCATTAAAAGCAGGCCGAAGCCGGGCACGCCCAGCAGCCCCATCACCAGAGCGTTGGCCAGATTGACCCCCAGGCTCACCCCGATCAGGCCGCCCACGGGGCTGAAGGCCGCTAGCGCGGCCAGCCCCACCCCGGTCCGCAGGCACAGCCGGAGCAGATGCTTCAGGGGACGGCCCAGCAGGGCCAGCACCCCCACCGCCAGCAGGCCCACCAGAAGCCAGGGCAGGGTATCGGTCATCAGCGCCATGCCTCACCCCTCCCCGCAGCTCTCCATCTCCTTGACCCGCCGGAGCAGGTAGGAATACCGGGCCTGAAGCGAATTGATCTCAAAGACATAGGATTCGATGAGGTCCGGGTCGTGGGTGCTGTTAAAGCCGGCATACGCCTGGCTGATGAGGGTCCTGGTCTGGGCCAGTCCCTCCTTCAGGGCTCGTTTTTCCGTCTCCTGCTCGCTCTCCGCCCGTCTGCGGAAGGAAAAGACCCGCGCCGCCTCCGCCATGTGGACCGCCTCCCTTCTGTTTCAATATAGTGTATGGTAAGTTTGGACAATTATTCCATGTCCCATACCAGAAAAATCCGGGCATGCTTTCGCCTCCAGCGCGCATACTAGATTCGGACAGGACCGTCGGGGCGGAAAGCCGAACGCGCTTTGCCCCGCAGCCGCATTTCCTTCTAAGCCGGTGCCGGGCGATACGGGACCGCCGCTCTGACGGGCGGAGGGAATCCAAAGACCGCCCTCAGGCGAAAGGCGGAAGGATGGCCGGTGCATTGGGAGACGTTTTTCAAGAACCCAACCCCAAAGCAGCCGCGCGCCTGTCCGAATACAGGGGTCCTCCCCCGCGAGACAATTTTGTCAGGCGGAAGGACGCAGGACCGCAGCGCGCCGCAGGAATCTTCCTGCGGCGCGCTTTTTCTCCACTTTCCGCGAAGCTGCGGTTTTTTTGTAACCCGCCTTTCCTTGACACGTTGCTGTGAAATGGGATACACTATATTTTGAGTTATTATGGAAATGTGAGGAGAGTCCCATGCCAAAAAGCGCCAAGCAGTACGGCAACGAATCCATCTCCGCCCTGAAGGGGGCCGACCGGGTCCGCAAGCGGCCCGGGGTCATCTTCGGCTCCGACGGGCTGGAGGGGTGCGAGCACGCCGTATTCGAGATTTTGTCCAACGCCATCGACGAGGCCCGGGAGGGCCACGGCAGCCTGATCACCGTCACCCGCTACGAGGACAAGTCCATCGAGGTGGAGGACTTCGGCCGGGGCTGCCCGGTGGACTGGAACGAGAAGGAGCAGAAGTACAACTGGGAGCTGGTGTTCTGCGAACTGTACGCCGGCGGCAAATACAACACCAACGGCGGCGACAACTACGAATACTCCCTGGGCCTCAATGGCCTGGGCTCCTGCGCCACCCAGTACGCATCGGAATACTTCGACGCCGTCATCCACCGGGACGGCTTTGAATACACCCTCCACTTTGAGCGGGGGGAGAACGTGGGCGGGCTGCAGAAGGCCCCCTACAGCGGGAAAAAGACCGGCTCGAAGTTCCGCTGGAAGCCGGACCTGGAGGTCTTTACCGACATCGACATCCCGGTGGACTACTATCTGGACGTTCTCAAGCGGCAGGCGGTGGTCAACGCCGGAGTCACCTTCCGGTTCCGCAATCAGGCCGGCGGCAAATTCGAGACCACCGAATTCCGGTATGAAAACGGCATCGTGGACTACGTCTCCGAGCTGGCGGGGGAGAACCCCCTCACCGCCCCGGTATTCTGGCAGGCCGAGCGGAGGGGCCGGGACCGGGCGGACAAGCCGGAATATAAGGTAAAGCTGTCGGTGTCCTTCTGCTTCTCCAACACGGTGCAGGTCATCGAGCACTACCACAATTCCTCCTGGCTGGAGCACGGCGGCAGCCCGGAGAAGGCGGTGAAATCGGCCTTTGTCTCGGCCATCGACGGCTATCTCAAGGCCCAGGGCAAGTACCAGAAGGCCGAAAGCAAGATCACCTGGAACGACATCCAGGACTGCCTGGTGCTGGTCAGCAACAACTTTTCCACCCAGACCTCCTATGAAAACCAGACCAAGAAGGCCATCAGCAACAAGTTCATCCAGGACGCCATGACGGAGTTCCTCAAGAGCCAGATGGAGGTCTACTTCATTGAAAACCCCTTCGACGCGGGGAAGATCGCCGAGCAGGCGCTCATCAACAAGCGCTCCCGGGAGTCGGCGGAGAAGGCCCGCCTCAACATCAAAAAGAAGCTGTCGGGCAGTCTGGACATCGCCAACCGGGTGCAGAAATTCGTGGATTGCCGCAGCAAGGATACCGAGCGGCGGGAGCTCTACATCGTGGAGGGCGACTCGGCTCTTGGCAGCGTCAAGCTCTCCCGGGACGCGGAGTTCCAGGGCATCATGCCCGTTCGGGGCAAGATCCTCAACTGCCTCAAGGCCGACTACGCCAAGATCTTCAAAAGCGAGATCATCACCGACCTTCTGAAGGTCATGGGCTGCGGCGTGGAGGTCAACGACCGCCACGCCAAGGACATGGCGGCCTTCGACCTGATGAACCTGCGCTGGAGCAAAATCGTCATCTGCACCGACGCCGACGTGGACGGCTTCCAGATCCGCACGCTGATCCTCACCATGCTCTACCGGCTCACCCCCACCCTGATCCAGCGGGGGTACGTCTACATCGCGGAATCCCCCCTGTACGAGATCAATTATAAGGAAAAGACCTGGTTTGCCTACTCGGACAAAGAGAAAAACGACATCCTCGGCGGGGAGCTCAAGGACAAGAAGTGCATCATCAACCGCTCCAAGGGTCTGGGCGAGAATGAGCCGGAGATGATGTGGCTGACCACCATGAATCCGGCCACCCGGCGGCTCATCCGGGTCATGCCCGAGGACGTGGAGCGTACCGCTCAGGTCTTTGACCTGCTGCTGGGCGACAACCTCACCGGCCGCAAAACCCACATCGCGGACAACGGCTACAAATACCTGGACCTAGCCGATATCTCCTGAATCCCCGCACCGCTTCTGTCCCCGCGACCACAATCAGTAAGGAGGCGTACTTATGAAAAAAACATTCCTGTCCCTGCTGCTGGCCCTGTCCCTGACCCTCTCCCTGGCCGTACCCGCCCTGGCTTACGAGGGCGAGAACACCGACCCTGAATGGGTGGCCTGGAAAACGCAGTGGCTGGCCGCCCACCCCGAGCAGGCGGCCGCGTTCGACGCCGACGCCTATTTTGAAAACGAGTATCTGTCCGGCTGGTGGTACTACTCTAAAGAAGAGTTTATGGCCGAATGGGGTCTGGAGACCGAGCAGGACTTCTACGACTTCATGCGGGACGACTGGCTGGCCGGCAGGCAGGCCGACGAGGCGCGTCAGGTCTGGATGGACCAGTACGAGGCCGCCCATCCCGGCGCCCTCAGCGCCTTCGACCCCGACGCCTGGTTCCAGGCGCACTACTATCAGGACCCCAAGCAGGCGTTCATGGCCGAGTGGGGCCTGGAGACGCAGGAAGACTTCAAGGGCTTCATGCTGGACGACTATGTGGACACCCTCATCGCCCAGGAGGAGCGCCAGACCATGCTGGACGAGTTCGAGGCCGCCCATCCCGGCGTCATCGCCGCCTTCGATGCCGACGCCTACTTTGAGGAGAACTACAGCTGGTGGTCCGGCGGCAAGGAGGACTACATGCTCTGGATGGAGCTGGCCACTGAGGAGGACTTCCGGCAGGAGATGCTGGACGACATGATCTACAGCATGTCCTGGAGTCAGTCCTGGGAGGACACCCGCAACGAGGAGATTTTGGCTATGGGCGGCGTGCCCGGCGAGCTGGGCGTCATGGTGGACGGTACTTACCTCTCCTTCCCCCAGGACAAGCTGCCCTATGCGGCGGACGGCGTCACTTACGTCTGCGCCGACACCCTGAACGCCGCCATCGGCTCGACGGCAAGCGGCGGCGCGGACGGGTACGTCCCCCTGCGCGACGCGGCCGTGGCCGCGGGCTACGAGGTGTTCTGGGACGACGCCTATCAGACCGTGGTTCTCCTGGATAAGGCGGGCTTTATCGCGGAGACCGACGCGCGCTTCACCGTTCTGAACCGCGCCCTGGCCGCCTGGGCCCCGGAGGACGGGAAGAGCTACCAGTCCGCTGTGGACATCACCGCCGGCTATACCCAGTTCAACTCTTTGGACGGGGACCAGACCTGGACCATGAGCGCCGCGCTCACCGCCCTGTCCAGCGCCGCCGGCGTGGAGCTCAGCGGCTCCTACGACCTGTCCTCTCTGATGGACCTTCTGAAGGCCGCCGATCCCTACCTCACCGAATACATGGACGACGCCCTGCTGAAGCAGTACAACGCCCTGCTGAAGGGGGACTTTGGCGTCCGGCTGGACCAGGAAACCGAGATGCTCTATCTGCGCATGTCCCTGTTCTCCTCTCTGTTCTCCATCATGGGCAGGCAGTACCCCAAGGACGTGTGGATCTCTCAGCCTCTGGAAGGCTATCTGGACCTGGGCAAGGACTTTACCCCCACCGTGGGCGGCTGTCTCTATCTGCTCAGCGGCCCCGACGCCAACGGGTATTCCTACGCCCGCAGCTACCAGTATCTGACCGAGGCCGCCGACAGCCTGGCCGCCCTGGCGGGCGACGGCTGCTTTGAGCAGAAGGGCCGGGACTCCGTGCTCACCCTGGACAAGGAGCGCCTGGGCGCCCTGCTGGCGGAGAGCGGCTCGTATTACACCGCGGAGGACATCCGGGAGTTTGCCCTCACCCTCACCGTGAAGGCCGACGGCACGGTCACCGGCAGCCTGGTCTACCGTCCTGAGCCCTACTCCTCTTATTCCGCCGAGGACCGCATTACCGCGAGCTGGTCCCTGGCCCTCTCCCGCAGCGAGATCGAGCTGGAGTACCACGTCAAGAACGAGGGCGTGCTCCGCCTGACCGTTACCGCTTCCTCCAAGACCACCTCCGCCGCGCCCGCCGTCACTCCGCCCGAGGGCGCCGCCGTCCTCCCGGCGGAGGACCTGTGGAACCTGGAGTGAGCCTCCGGCCCCGCGCGCCCTGAAATCCACCGAACGAGGAATTGATACCAATGGCTAAGAAAAAGAAGCCGGACGACGAGGTCAAGCACCGCCCGGCCGATCCCAACGTGATGGGCCTGCACCCCGAGGTGCTGGAGCAGCCCATTACCGAGACCCTGGAAATCAACTACATGCCCTACGCCATGAGCGTCATCGTCTCCCGGGCCATCCCGGAGATCGACGGCTTCAAGCCCTCCCACCGCAAGCTGCTGTATACCATGTACACCATGAAGCTGCTGGGGGGCGCCCGGACCAAGAGCGCCAACATCGTGGGCCAGACCATGAAGTTAAATCCCCACGGCGACGCCGCCATCTACGACACCATGGTCCGCCTCAGCCGGGGCTACGGGGCCCTGCTGCACCCGCTGGTGGACTCCAAGGGCAACTTCGGCAAGGTCTACTCCCGGGACATGGCCTGGGCCGCCAGCCGGTACACCGAGGCCCGGCTGGACCCCATCTGCGCCGAGCTGTTCCGGGACATTGACCAGGACACCGTGGACTTCGTGCCCAACTACGACGGCTCCCTGATGGAGCCCACCCTGCTGCCCACCACCTTCCCCAACCTGCTGGTGTCCTCCAACATGGGCATCGCCGTGGGCATGGCCTCCAACATCTGCGGCTTCAACCTGGGCGAGGTCTGCGACACCACCGTGGCCTATCTGAAAAACCCCGGCCACGACCTCATGTCCACCCTGAAAGCCCCCGATTTCCCCACCGGCGGCGAGCTGCTCTATGATGCCGGTGAGCTGGCGGCCATCTACCGCACCGGGCGGGGGTCCTTCAAGGTGCAGGCCAAGTGGCGGTATGTGAAGGATGAAAATCTCATCGAGATCTACGAGATCCCCTACTCCACCACCGCCGAGGCCATCATGGACAAGGTGGCTGAGCTGGTCAAGACGGGCAAGCTGCGGGAAATCGCCGACATGCGGGATGAGACCGACCTGAACGGCCTGAAGCTGACCATCGACCTGAAGCGCGGCGCCGACCCGGACAAGCTGATGCAGAAGCTCTTCCGCATGACCCCTCTGCGGGACTCCTTCTCCTGCAACTTCAACATCCTCATCGCCGGGATGCCCCGGGTCATGGGGGTGGGGGAAATTTTGGAGGAGTGGACCGCCTGGCGCATGGAGGGCGTGCGCCGCCGGACCTATTTCGTCCTGAAAAAGCGGGAGGAAAAGCTCCACCTGCTCCAGGGCCTGCAAAAGATCCTGCTGGATATCGACCGGGCCATCCGCATCATCCGGGAGACCGAGGAGGACGCCGAGGTCGTCCCCAACCTGATGATCGGCTTCGGCATCGACCAGGTCCAGGCGGAATACGTGGCCGACATCCGCCTGCGCAACATCAACAAAGAGTATATCCTGCGGCGGACCGAGGAAACCTCTTCTTTGGAGGACGAGATCGCCGACCTTCGGGATCTGGTCAACAACCCGGGCCGCATCAAGCAGGTCATGATCGGGGAGCTGGAGGCCGTCCAGAAAAAGTACGCCCAGCCCCGCCGGACCGAGATCGTCTACGAGCACGCGGCCGAGACGGCGGAACCGGAGTCCGACGTGCCCGATTACCCCGTCCACATCTTCCTCTCCCGGGAAGGCTACTTCAAAAAGATTACCCCCGCCTCCCTGCGCATGTCCTCGGAGCAGAAATACAAGGAGGGGGACGGCCCCTTTCTCCAGTGGGAGGGGAACAACCGGGACGAGCTGCTGGTCTTTACCGACCGCCAGCAGTGCTACAAGGCGTGGCTGTCCGACTTCGACGACGCCAAAGCCAGCGTGCTGGGGGACTATCTGCCCACCAAACTGGGCTTTGACGAGGGGGAGAGCCCCGTGTGGGCGGTGGTCACAGGCGATTTTGCCGGCCACATCCTCTTCTTCTTCGAAAACGGCAAGGCGGCCCGGGTGGAGCTGTCCGCCTATCAGACCCAGACCAGGCGGAAAAAGCTGACGGGGGCCTACTCCGGCAAGAGCCCTCTGGTCGCCGCCCTGCTGCTGGAGGAGGACCTGGAGATGGCCGTCACCTCCACGGAGGGCCGGTGCCTCATCTTCCACACCGCATCCCTGGCTCCCAAGTCCACCCGCGCTACCCAGGGGGTCAACGTGATGACCCTCAAGCCCAAGTATCGGGTGGCCGACGCCCGCCCCCTGGCCGACACTCCCATCGTCAACGCCGCCCGCTACCGGGCCCGCTCCCTCCCGGTGGCGGGAGCCCTGCTGAAGGAGGAGGACCGGGGCGAGGAGCAGATGACCCTGCTGTAACACATTCAGAACCGAGGTAACCCATGAAGCAGCGTGTATACAAGACCTTCACCGCCTATCTCTGGCTCACCCTGGCCAGCGCGGTCTACGCGCTGGGCTTCAACTGGTGCTATGCCCCCAACCTCATCGGCTTCGGCGGCATCACCGGCGTGGCCCAGATCATCCATTCCGCCCTGCCCTGGGCCCCCATCGGCACGGTGGTCATCCTGCTGAACATCCCCCTGTTCCTGCTGGGCTGGCGGTTCATCGGCGGCCACCTGCTGGTGACCAGCCTGTACGCCATGTTTGTCTCCTCCCTGATAATCGACGGCATGACCGCTCTGGCGGGTCCCTTCCAGCCCATGGAGCCCCTGCTGGCCTGCATCTACGGCGGCGTGCTCATGGGCGCCTCCCTGGGCGTGGTGTTCCTTCAGGGGGCCACTACCGGGGGCACCGACCTGATCGCCCGCCTCCTGAAGCTCAAGCTGGCCTGGCTGCCCATGGGCAAGCTGCTGATGGTCATCGACTTGATGGTCATCGTGGCGGTGGCCGCCGCCTTCGGCAACCTGAACAGCGCCCTGTACGGTCTGGTGGCCCTGTATATCTCCACGCTGGTTATGGACATGGTGCTCTACGGGCTGGACAACGCCAAGGTGGCCTATATTATCAGCGACCGGCACCGGGAGATCTCCGACGCCATCATCCGGGACATCGATCGGGGCGTCACCATCCTGCACGGGGAGGGCGCCTATTCCGGGGCGGAGAAGAAGGTCCTGCTGGTGGCCTTCAAGCAGCGGCAGATCGTGGCCATCAAGCGGCTGGTGAAGGAGCTGGACCCCGCCGCCTTCATCATCGTGTGCGAGGCCCACGAGGTTCTGGGCGACGGTTTCCGGGACTACAGGCAAAACGACGTCTGATCTTAATCCGGGAGGAACATGGCTATGGCTGATATGGAAAAACTGAAACAGAACCTGCAGAAAAACGGCTTTGCGGTAACCCGCTTTGCCACCGCCGCCCAGGCCGCCGACTATCTGGACGGCCAGATCGACGGCAAGACGGTGGGCGTGGGCGGCTCCATCACCATTTTGGAGATGGGCCTGGCCGAGCGGCTGCGCACCCACAACACCCTGAACTGGCACTGGATCAGGGACGGCGACCAGACCGCCGCCGCCGCCTGCCAGGTATACCTGTCCTCGGTGAACGGCGCGGCGGAGACCGGCGAGCTCATCAACATTGACGGCTGCGGCAACCGGGTCTCCTCCGGACTGTACGGACACGAGAAGGTCTACTTTGTCATCGGCGTCAACAAGGTGGCTCCGGACTACGAATCCGCCCTGTGGCGGGCGCGGAACATCGCCGCCCCCAAGAACGCCCAGCGCCTGCAGCGCAAGACCCCCTGCGCCGCCAGGGGCGACCGCTGCTACAACTGCGCCAGCCCGGAGCGCATCTGCGCCGCCCTGGTGGTCTATTGGAAGAAGCCCACGTCCATGGATTTCGAAGTGGTGCTGGTGGACGAGCCCCTGGGCTACTGAGGCCCGGTCCCACCCGATACATAGGAGGAGGCGGAGCCCTTGAAAACGCGGATATTGGCCCTGGCGCTCTGCCTGTCGCTGCTGCTGACGGGCTGCGAGGCCATGCTCCACGGGGAGTACCTGACGGTGGAGCCCCACAGCATGCTCTCGGCCGCCGAGGACGACTCCTCGGTCATCCGGGTGGAGAACTACCAGGAGCTGGTCAGCGGCATCCTCAGCCTGGTCTCCTCCTGTCAGGAGCAGGGCGTCCTCCAGCTCAGCAACTACAACACCCGGGACGTGGAGGCTGATCTGACCGCCGCCTGCCTGGAGGTGAGCCACGAGGACCCTCTGGGGGCCTATGCGGTGGACTACATCAAGCACGAGTTCTCCCGCATCCTCACCTACTATCAGGCCACCATCACCATCGGCTACCGCCGCACCCTGGAGCAGATCCGCAGCATCGTCCCCGTCACCGGCTCCAGCGCCATCCGCAGCGAGGTCCGTGGAGCCCTGGCCGAGTTCCGCCCGGAGGCCGTGCTGCGGGTGACCTACTTCAATGAGGACGAGGACTACATCCGCGCCCTGGCCCTCCAGGCCTACTATGACACTCCGGCGGCCGCCTTCGGCATGCCGGGGCTGTCCGTTGCCATCTATCCGGACACGGGTTACCAGCGCATCGTGGAGATCTCCTTCACCTACGCCGAGCCGGTGGAGGCCCTGCAGCTTAAAAGCGCCCAGCTCCAGGAGGCCGCTCAGGAGGTGGCCCAGTCCGCCGTCAGCCGGAATTTCCGGGGACGGCTGCTGCTCTCGGCCCTGTTTGGAGCTCTGCTGGACCGCCGGGCCGCCCTGGAAGCCGCCGCGCCGGAGGAGATTGGCTCCCTTGTCCCGTCCTCCTCGCCCTACGCCGCTCTGGTGGAGGGCGCCCCGGACAGCGCGGCCCTGGCCCTGGCCTTCCAGCTGCTGTGCGACACGGCGGGGGCCGAATGCTCCGTGGTCCGGGGCGCCCTGGACGGGCAGGACCATTTCTGGAACATCGTCACCGTGGACGGAAGCCACCGCCACGTGGACGCCTCCCTGGGCCGGGAGGGCTTCTATCTGACCGACCAGGATTACCAGGCCCTCTCCGGGGCCGAGTGGAGCGCAGAGGACTATCCCGCCTGCGGCGAAAAAATCTGAATTTCCCCCTTGACAATCGCGGCGTATTTTTTTATAATATACCACGTCGCTTGCAGGTGTAGCTCATCTGGTAGAGCGCCACCTTGCCAAGGTGGAGGTAGCGAGTTCGAGCCTCGTCACCTGCTCCAG
>CABUJV010000034.1 GCA_902492005.1 uncultured Eubacteriales bacterium | reverse complement strand
GATGCGGATCTTATGCTCCGGCGACACCCGGGCGTAGACCGAGATGTGCTCCAGCCGTTCGTCCAGGTCGTGGTCGCTCATGCCGTCCAGCTCCACGCCGGACACCGCCTCGTCCCCCTCCCGGAAGATACCGATCTGCCGCGCGATGGCCGAGGCGGTCACCTTGTGGTCGCCGGTGATCATGATGGTGCGCACCCCGCCCCGCTTGGCGTCGGCCACCGCCTGCACAGCCTCAGGCCGGGGCGGGTCGATCATGGACACCAGACCGATGAAGGTGAAGTCCCGCTCGTCGTCCAGCGTCAGGTCCCGGACCTCCGGCAGCTCCTTATAGGCGAAGGCCAGCACCCGCAGGCCCTCCAGGGAGAGCTCCATGTTGGTACGGGAGATGCGCTCCTTCCATTCGGGCGTCAGCGGGACCGCGCCCGCCCCGGTGAGGACGTGGGTGGATCGGTCCAGCAGCACGTCGATGGCCCCTTTGGTATACAGGGTGGGGACCCCGTCGATGACGTGGAGGGTGCTCATCCGTTTCCGGTCGGAGTCGAAGGCCAGCTCCCGCAGCCGGGGGTGCTGGCTCCGGTAGACTCCCTCATCCACGCCGATGCGGTCCCCCATCATCACCAGAGCCACCTCGGTGGGGTCGCCGATGGAGGTGCCGCGCTCCTCGTCGGTGGTGGCGTCGCTGGCCAGCAGGGCGGCCTTCAGCAGCAGCCGCTGCACGTCGTTGGCCAGGTTCAGCTCCGGCTCCGCCAGCAGGGCGCCGTCGGCGTAGATCTTCTGGGGGGTCATCTTGTTCTGGGTCAGGGTGCCCGTCTTGTCCGAGCAGATCACCGACACGGCGCCCAGGCTCTCCACCGCCTTCAGGTCCTTGATGATGGCGTTCTGTTTGGCCATTTTCTGGGTGCCCAGGGCCAGGACGATGGTGACGATGGAGCTGAGGGCCTCGGGGATGGCGGCCACCGCCAGAGCCACGGCGAACATCAGAGCGTCCAGCACCGGCATGTCCCGCCACAGGGACAGGGCGAACACCACCGCGCAGACGCACAGGATAACCGCCGCCAGCTTCTTGCTGAATTGGTCCAGGCTCTGCTGGAGGGGGGTCTTACGCTGCTGGGTCTGGTTCATCAGGGCGGCCACCTTGCCCAGCTCAGTGTGCATGCCGGTGCCCGTCACCGCCACTGTGGCCCGGCCGTAGGTCACCAGGGAGCCGGAGAACACCATGTTCTTCTGGTCGCCCAGGGCCACCTGGACCGCCTCGATCACGCCGGCGGTCTTTTCCACCCCCTCGCTCTCGCCGGTGAGGGAGCTCTCGTTCACCTTGAGGGAGAAGTTCTCCAAAATGCGGCCGTCGGCCACCACCATGTCGCCGGCCTCCAGCTCCACGATGTCGCCGGGGACCACCTGGGCCGAGGGGATCACCGTCCGGACGCCGTCCCGCAGCACCTTGGCGCTGGGCGCAGACATGGCCTTCAGGCTCTCCAGGGACTTCTCCGCCTTGAAGTGCTGAACGGTGCCCAGCACGGCGTTGAGGAGCAGCACCGCGAAGATGACCAGGGTACTCTCCCCCTCGCCGGAGACCAGGGAGACCAGGGCGGCCACCATCAGGATGACCACCAGCAGGTCCTTGAACTGCTCGAAAAAGACCTGCACGCCGGTCTTTTTCTTCCCCTCTGCCAGGGCGTTTTTGCCGTAGCGCTCCAGACGCTGCGCGGCTTGGGCGGCCGTGAGGCCGTCCGGCCGGCTGTCCAGGTCCTCCAGCGTCTGATGGACCGTCTTGTCGAAATAGCTCTGTTCCACTCTGACACGCTCCTTTTTTCCATTCTATCATGTCCAATCAGGCAGCAAAAAAGACTTTTGAGTATGCGTTTCGCCCGTGCAAAGCGCATACTCAAAAGTCTTGTCACCGAGATCGGCGTCCTCCACAGGCCGGAGCCGTGATGTTGATGGAGGAACTTGCGACTACTCCCTCTTGGTGAGGGGAATTATACGCAAGGAAACCGGATTTGTCAAGAAGAATTTGGGCGGCGCCGGAGGCCTTTTCTTGCAAATGCCGCTTCGTTGGGGTAAAATACCTCTGACACGAAGGAGGTCGTCATCTATGCGCGATGGATTCGTCAAGGTCGCCGCCGGCACGCCCAAGATCCGGGTGGCCGACTGCCGCTATAACGCCGAGCAGATCTTTACCCTCATGCGGGAGGCCGCCGCCCAGGGGGTGCGGGTGCTGTGCCTGCCCGAGCTGTGCCTGACCGGCTATACCTGCGGGGACCTGTTTTTGCAGGACACCCTTTTGAGCGGCGCCGAGGAGGGGCTGTCCACCATTCTGGAGGCCACCAAAAATCTGGACATGGTCACGGCACTGGGGATGCCCATACGGGTCAAGTGGGACAACAAGTTGTATAATTGTGCCGTTGTGATACACAAGGGAGAGATTTTGGGCATAGTCCCCAAGAGCCATCTTCCCAACTACGGCGAGTTTTACGAGCAGCGCTGGTTTGCCCCCGGTCTGGCCAAGGATTTCGGGATTGACCTGTGCGGACAAAATGTATCCCTCTGCTCCAATGGGCTCTTTGTCTGCGAGGCCATGCCCAATCTGGTTCTCGGCGTGGAGGTCTGTGAGGACCTGTGGGCCCCGGAGCCCCCCTCCGCCGCTCTGGCCCGTTCGGGCGCCACCCTCATCCTCAACCTCTCCGCCAGCGACGAAACCGTGGGCAAGGCGGACTACCGCCGCAGCCTGGTCACCGGCCAGTCCGCCCGGCTGGTCTGCGGCTACGTCTATGCCGACGCCGGGGAGGGGGAGTCCACCACCGACCTGGTCTTCACCGGCCACAACCTGATCGCGGAAAATGGGGCCCTGCTGACCGAGCGGAGGTTTTCCACCGGCCTGACCATCTCCGAAATCGACGTGGATAAGCTGGTTTATGAGCGCCGCCGCATAAGCACTTACACGCCCCCCACCGTAGAAGTGTGGCGCTCGTACTTCGACCTGACCCCCTCCACCACCACCCTGACCCGCTACGTCTCCCCCACCCCCTTTGTCCCGGAGGATGCGGCGGGCCGGGCCGAGCGGTGCGACGAGATCCTCAAAATCGCCGCCTTGGGGCTGAAAAAGCGCCTCGAGCACACCCGCGCCGCGGCGGTGGTGGTGGGGCTGTCCGGCGGGCTGGACTCCACTCTGGCGGTGCTCATCACCGCCGTGGCCATGCGGCTGCTGGACCGTCCGGCCAGCGATATCATCGCCGTGACCATGCCCTGCTTCGGCACCACCGACCGCACCCGGGACAACGCCGTGGAGCTGGCCGGGCGGCTGGGCGCCACGCTGAAGCGCATCGACATCAGCGAGGCGGTCAAGCGCCACTTCAAGGACATCGGCCAGTCCATGGAGGACCACGACGTGACCTTTGAAAACGGCCAGGCCCGGGAGCGGACCCAGGTGCTCATGGACATCGCCAACCAGGTGGGCGGCATGGTGGTGGGCACCGGCGACCTCAGCGAGCTGGCCCTGGGCTGGGCCACCTACAACGGGGACCACATGAGCATGTATGGGGTCAACGCCTCCATCCCCAAGACCCTGGTGCGCCACCTGGTCAGCTACGTCTGTGGAGACAAGGCCGAGAGCGAGCCCGAACTCTCTCACGTGCTGGCGGACATCCTGGACACCCCCGTCTCCCCCGAGCTGCTCCCCGCCGTCAACGGCCAGATTTCCCAGAAGACCGAGGACCTGGTGGGCCCCTATGAGCTGCATGACTTCTTCCTCTATCACGCCATCCGCTGGGGCTTCCCACCCAAAAAGGTGCTGCGGCTGGCCGAGCACGCCTTTGGTCGGACCTATGACCGGGCCACCATCCTCCGGTGGGAGAAGACCTTCTACCGTCGCTTCTTCGCTCAGCAGTTCAAGCGCTCGTGTCTGCCGGACGGACCCAAGGTGGGCTCGGTCACGCTCTCCCCCCGGGGCGACTGGCGCATGCCGTCGGATGCGGCAGTCTCTCTGTGGCTGGACGAATTGGAAGGGCTGGCGTAAGATGAACCTCTATCTTGATCTGTTCCTCACCTTTGCCAAGGTCGGCGTGTGTACCTTCGGGGGCGGCTACGCCATGCTCCCCATTCTCCAGCGGGAGGTGGTGGACGGCAAGGGCTGGGCCACCGAGTCTGAGCTGGCCGACTACTACGCCGTGGGCCAGTGCACCCCCGGCATCATCGCCGTCAACACCGCCACCTTTGTGGGGGCAAAGGAGAAGGGCGTCCCCGGCGGCATCGCGGCCACCCTGGGTCTGATCTTCCCCTGCCTGGTCATCATCGGGGTCATCGCCGCCTTCCTCTCCCACGTGGCTGACAATCCCTGGGTGGGCCACGCCTTTGCCGGCGTGCGGGCCGCCGTCTGCGCGCTCATTCTCTCCAGCGTCCTCAAGCTGCGCAAGACCACCATCGTCGACCCAGCTACCGCCGTTCTTTTCGCCGTGGTCTTCCTTCTCTCCGCCGCATCGGTGTTTTTCACCTTCGAAAACCCCGTGGTCACCTTCTTCACCTCCCCGGTGGTGCTGGTGGTCCTGGCTGGGCTGACCGGGCTGGGCATCCGGGCGGCAAGGGGGTGGAGGAAGTGATTTTGCTGCGCCTGTATTTCGAGTTCTTCCGGGTGGGTCTGTTTTCCGTGGGCGGCGGCCTGGCCACCATCCCCTTTCTCACCGACCTGGGAGCCCGTACCGGCTGGTTTACCCCGGCGGAACTGGCCAATATGGTGGCCGTGTCGGAGTCTACTCCCGGTCCCATGGGGGTAAACATGGCCACCTATGTGGGCTTTGAGACCAACGGGCCGATGGGCTGCGTTATCGCCACTCTGGGACTGATTACCCCCTCCATCATCATCATCCTGGTCATCGCCCGCTTTCTCCAGAAATTCCGCCAGAGCCGGACCGTGGACGCCGTCTTTTACGGCCTGCGCCCCGCCTCCACCGCCCTCATCGCCTCGGCGGGCTTTCTGTCGGTGGCCAAGGTGAGCCTGCTGTTCTGGCAGGAGCCCCTTCCCGAGCCGGGTATCCTCTTCACCCATCTGTTCAACTGGAAGTCCATTGCACTGTTCGCCCTGGTCTTTCTCGGCCTCAATGTCCCCAGGCTGAAAAAGCTCCACCCCATATTATTCATCGCCTTTGGCGCTCTGGTGGGCATTTTATTCCGTTTTTAGTGGTTTTTCAGAAAAAAGTCCTTCGGGCCTTTTCGGCGCCGGAGGACTTTTTGCAAGGCAAAAGTTCTATTAATTCATAAAATGGTAACATTTGTGTGCTAGAGTAATTTTTGAGAAACATCCATCCGCAGCCGGGGGGCCTCCCTCCGGCTGCGCTGTATCAGAAAGGAGCGCGATCCCCATGGCCAGCACCCCCATCTATTCCTATTCCGACGTGACGCCTGCTATCGAGGCGCTGGCGGCAAGAAGCCTGCAAAACAGTTGTATCGACCCGGACGACTATGTGCGCTACGACGTCAAGCGCGGCCTGCGCGACCTGAACGGCAAGGGCGTGGTAGCCGGTCTGACCGAGGTCTCCGAGATCGTCTCCAACCAGGTGGTGGGCGGCAAAACGGTACCCTGCGAGGGTCAGCTTTTCTACCGCGGCTACAGCATCGAGGACCTGGTCCGCTGCTCCCTCCAGGAAAAACGGTTCGGCTTTGAGGAGGCGGCCTACCTGCTCATGTTCGGGCAGCTCCCCACCCGCCGGGAGCTCGACGACTTCATGGACCAGTTGGCCTCCTACCGCACCCTGCCCAAAAACTTTGTCCGGGACGTGATCCTCAAGGCGCCCAGCGCCGATATGATGAACTCCCTGGCCAAATGCGTCCTCTCCATCGCCTCTTATGACGACAAGACCGACGACATCTCCCTGCCCAATGTGGTGCGACAGTGTATGCAGCTCATCGCCACCTTCCCCCTCTACTCGGTGTACAGCTACCAGGCATACAACTACAAAGAGGGCAATTCTCTCTATATCCACGCGCCCAGCCCCGAGTTGTCCACTGCCGAGAACATTCTCTCCCTGCTGCGCGCCGATTCCTCCTACTCCTTCTGGGAGGCCCACATTCTGGACATCTGCCTGATGCTCCACGCCGAGCACGGCGGCGGCAATAACTCCACTTTCACCACCCACGTGGTCACCTCCTCGGGCACCGACACCTACTCCTGCATGGCCGCCGCCCTGGCCTCTCTCAAGGGCCCCAAGCACGGCGGCGCCAACATCAAGGTCATCCGCATGTTCGAGGATATGAAGCAGCAGGTGAAGGACTGGAACGACGAGGACGAAATCAAGCGCTACCTGAAAGCCCTCCTCCACGGAGAGGCCTTTGACCGGGCCGGGCTGATCTACGGCATGGGCCACGCGGTCTACTCCCTGTCCGACCCTCGGGCCAACATCCTGCGCTCCTTTGTGGAGACCCTGTCCCGGGAGAAGGGCCGTACTGAGGAGTACGGGCTCTATTCCCGGGTGGAGCGTCTGGCCCCTCAGGTCATCGGGGACGAGCGCAGGATCTATAAGGGCGTGGCCGCCAATGTGGACTTCTATTCCGGCTTTGTCTACCACATGCTGGACCTGCCCCTGGAGCTCTACACCCCCATCTTTGCCGTGGCCCGCATCGCAGGCTGGAGCGCCCACCGCATCGAGGAGCTCATCAACATGGGCAAGATCATCCGGCCCGCCTACTGCTACGTGGGGCAGCGGCAGGCGTATGTGCCCATCGACCAGCGCTGAACCGCCGCATCGGATACGGGAAAGGAGGGCGTCCGCCCTCCTTTTTTCTGCCCAAGTTGACACGGGACGGCTGTGCTGATAAAGTATAGGGCAACCAGAAGAAAAGCGAGGAATACCACCATGGCGCAAGACATCCAACCGACCAGCGAATCCTACCATCCGCAGGATGTGGTCTTTATCAATACCCACCTGATCCAGCGGGCGATGGAGGGCCTGCAAAAGTCCAGGGAGAAATTTCAGGCCCTGCTGGAGCAGGCCGAGTTGGGGGAGCTCTCCGTCCAGTACGACCTGGCCCTCCGGTATCTGGAGGGCGACGGCGTGGAAGCCGACCCCGTCCAGGCCGTCCACTGGCTCTCTCAGGCAGCCGAGCTGGGGGATCTGCGGGCCCTGGAGGCCCTGGCCCGCTGCTACCAGTTCGGCACGGGGGTGGAGCTGGACGAGGCCCGGGCGGCGGAGCTCTACCGGCAGTGCGCCGAGCAGGATTACGTCTCCGCGGTGTGCGATCTGGGGCTATGCTATGAAAACGGCGCCGGCGTGGAACACGACCCCGTCCGGGCTGCCGAGCTCTACCTCCAGGCCGCCGAACAGGACTATGCCCCCGCCATGTGCAACCTGGCCGTGTGCTATCTCAACGGCATCGGGGTGGAAGCCGACCCCGTCCAGGCCGCGGCCTGGCTGGAAAAGGCCGCCGCTCATGACTTCCCCCGGGCCGTCAGCATCCTGGGCAACTGCTATGAGGGCGGCACCGGTGTGGAACGCGACCAGGAGCGGGCCGTCCAGCTCTACCGCCGGGCCGCCCAGCAGGACTACGCCCCCGCCCAGTGCAATCTGGCCGTGTGCTACCTCAACGGCATCGGGGTGGAGCCCGATCCGGCCCAGGGGGTGGAGTGGCTCCAGCGCTCCGCCGCTCAGGACTTTCCCCGGGCCGTCAGCATTCTGGGCTGCTGCTACCGGGACGGGGACGGGGTGGAGCCGGATGCCGTCAAAGCCGCGGGTCTCTTCCGCCAGGCCGTCGAGGCCGGCTATCTTCCCGCCATGTGCGACCTGGGTCTGTGCTACGAGCTGGGCTCCGGCGTGGAGTCCGATCCGGCCCGGGCCGTGGCGCTCTATGCCCAGGCCGCCGAGCAGGACTACGCCCCCGCCCAGTGCAATCTGGGATACTGTTGCCTCACGGGCATCGGAACGGAGCGTGCCCCGGAACAGGCCGTACACTGGCTGCGTCGGGCAGCGGAGCAGGACTTTCCCCGTGCCCAGCTCCTGCTGGGCCGCTGCTGTCAGCGCGGCGAGGGCCTGCCCCAGGACGACGGAGAAGGCGCCCGGTGGTTCCAGGCGGCCGCCGGGCTGGGCTATCCTCCCGCCATGTGCGACCTGGGCCTATGCTATGAGCTGGGCTCCGGCGTGGACATGGACAAGGCCGAGGCCGTCCGCTGGTACACGCAGGGGGCCCTGGCGGGCCACGCCCCCTCCCAATGCAACCTGGGCTACTGTTATCTCACCGGCATCGGCGTGGAGCCCAACCCAGTCCAGGCGGTGGAATGGCTGGAAAAAGCTGCGGCTCAGGACTTTGCCCGGGCTTTGGATATCCTGGGCGACTGCTGCAAGGACGGCGACGGCGCAGAGCGGGACGAGGCCCGGGCGGTGGAGCTCTACCGCCGGGCTGCCCAGCAGGGCTATCCCGTGGCCATGTGTGATTTGGGTCTGTGCTATGAGCTGGGCTCCGGTGTGGATATGGACAAGGCCGAGGCCGTCCGCTGGTACACGCAGGGGGCCCTGGCGGGCCACGCCCCCTCCCAGTGCAATCTGGGCTACTGCTATCTCACCGGCATCGGCGCGGAGCCCGACCCGGTCCAGGCGGTGGAATGGCTGGAAAAGGCCGCCGGACAGGACTTTGCCCGGGCCATCGACCTGCTGGGCAACTGCTGTGAGGAGGGCACCGGCGTGGAACGGGACGAGGCCCGGGCGGTGGAGCTCTACCGCCGGGCCGCCCAGCAGGGCTACGCCCCCGCCATGTGCGACCTGGGCCTGTGCTACGAAAATGGCGTGGGCGTGGAGGCGGACAAGCTGGAGGCTACCCGCTGGTATGAGCGGGGCGCCCGGCTGGGACATCTGGCCTGCGCCTGCAATCTGGGCTTCTGCTACCTCACCGGCATCGGTGTGGAGAAGGACGCCAAATCAGCCGTAAAATGGCTGCAAAAGGCGGCGGAGCAGGGCTTTTCCCGGGCCCTGGACCTGTTGGGCGGCTGCTATGAGGAGGGCGCCGGCGTGGAGCGGGACGAGGCCCGGGCGGTGGAGCTCTACCGCCAGGCCGCCCAGCAGGGCTACGCTTACGCTCAGTGCGACTTGGGCTACTGTCTCTACCGGGGCATCGGGACCCCGGAAGACCCGGAAGAAGCCGTCCGGTGGTTCCGCGCGGCCGCCGGGCAGGGTCTGTCCCGGGCCATGAGCCTTCTGAGCCGCTGTCTTCGCATGGGAACCGGGGTCCAGCGGGACGAGCGGGAGGCCCTGACCTGGCTGCAGAAGGCCGCCGGGCAGGGTTATGCGGCCGCCCAGTGCAATTTGGGGCTGTGCTACGAGCGGGGAGAGCTGGGTCTGAAGGCCGACCCCAAGGAAGCGGCCCGGCTCTTCCAGCAGTCCGCCGGGCAGAAATTTCCCGCCGGCGTCTGCCATCTGGCCATGTGCTATGCCGAGGGCCGGGGGGTACATAAGGACCTGAAGCGGGCGGCGGAGCTCTACCGTCAGGCCGCCAGGCTGGGGGACGAGGACGCCATGCACGTGCTGGGCCTGTGGTACCGGGACGGCGCCGGCGGCCTGCCCCAGGACCGGGAGAAGGCTCTGGACTTGCTCCGCCGGGCGGCGGAGGCGGGCTGTACCGGCGCTGCGGAGGACCTGCGGACGCTGGAGACCGGCGCGGATGCGCCTCGGGCAAAGAAAAAGGGCCTGTTCGGCAGGCTCTTCGGCTCGTAAAGAAGCTGGGGCCTGAACAAGCCTGAGACGGCCAAACTGCGGCAGCCTGCCTGATGTCTGCCAGATGCAGGGGACACCTGTGCCAAAAAGCTCCGGGACCTCCTACGGGAGGGCCCGGCGCTTTTGCTGATGGATTGATCGAAAAATTTTTGATTTCCGTCCGCTCTGCCGCCTCTGGACTTTCTGGAAAAAGTCTGTTACAATACTATTGTACCGATTGTTTTATCAAAAACAATCGCTTTTATGGGAAAGGCAGGTAAGACCTATGGCGGGAAAGACCTCCCACACCTTCCGCCCGGATATCCGGGTCCGCCTGATCGGCACGCGCCCTTTCTTTGGACCCGGGACCTCCACCCTGCTGCGGGCCATTCAGGAGTGCGGCTCGGTGCTGGGGGCCTGTGAAAGGCTGGAGCTGTCCTACTCCAAGGGCCGCGCCATCCTCCGCTCCGCCGAGCAGGAGCTGGGGCTTCCCCTGGTGCACCGCACCAAGGGCGGCGTGGGCGGCGGCAGCGCCAGCCTGACCGAGGCAGGCGTCCGGCTGCTGGACGGCTTCGAGCGATATCAGGCCGATGTGCGCCGCTATGCCCAGGAGCACTTCGACGCCCTGCGCGCCCAGTTGGAGCATCCGGAATGCGAAAACTCTATCTGATCCGCCACGGGCAATGCCGGGACGGGGCTCACCGCTGCATCCGAGACATCCTGGACGAATACCGACTAACTGGACGAATACCGACTAAAATGGGGGCAAACGCCATGAAGCTGCTGAAAACCGAAGAGGCCGTGGGACAGGTGCTGTGCCACGACGTCACCCAGATCATCCGGGGCGTCACCAAGGATGCCGTGTTCCGCAAGGGCCATATCATCACGCCCGAGGACGTCCCCGTCCTGCTCAGCGTGGGTAAGGAGCACGTCTATATCTGGGAAAACAACGAGAACATGCTCCATGAGAACGACGCGGCGGAGATCCTGCGCGCCCTGTGCCAGGGCCCCCACATGCATGCAACCGCCCCCAAGGAGGGCAAGATTGAGCTGACAGCGGATGAGGACGGGCTGCTGCTGGCAGATGTGGAGCGGCTCCGGGCGGTGAACAGCCTGGGTGAGATGATGATCGCCACCCGCAGCTCCGGCTTCCCGGTGAAAAAGGGCGACAAGCTGTGCGGCACCCGGATTATCCCTCTGGTCATCGAGAAGGAGAAGATGGAGGCGGCCCGGCGTGCGGCGGGGGACGAGCCTCTGCTACGGCTGATCCCTTTCCGCCCCCGGCGGTACGGTCTGGTCACCACCGGAAGCGAGGTGTACCACGGCCGCATCCAGGACGCCTTCTCCCCCGTCATTCAGGAAAAGCTGGCAGAATACGGCTGTGAGCTGGGCTGGCACGAGATCCTGGACGACGACCACGTCCAGATCACCGCCGCCGTCAACCGGATGCTGGCCCAGGGGGCGGAGCTGGTGCTGTGCACCGGCGGCATGAGGGTGGACCCGGACGACCGCACCCCCCTGGCCATCCAAAACACCGGAGCGAAGATCGTCAGCTACGGCGCGCCGGTGCTGTCGGGGGCCATGTTCCTGCTGGCTTACACCGCCGATGGCCGCCCCGTCTGCGGTCTGCCCGGCTGCGTCATGTACGCCAAGCGGACCATATTCGACCTGGTGCTGCCCTTCCTGCTGGCCGGCGTGCCGGTGACGGCGGAGCACCTGGCGGGGCTGGGCCACGGGGGTCTGTGTCTCAACTGCCCGGAGTGCCGCTTCCCCAACTGCATGTTTGGAAAGGGCGTGTAAGCTATGGCCTTCACCCATATGGACGAAAACGGCAACGCCGTCATGGTGGACGTCAGCGAAAAACCCGTCACCCAGCGCACCGCGGTGGCCTGGGGAGCCATTTCCATGAGCCCCGGCTGCTTTGCCATGGTGCGGGACGGCCGGGCCAAAAAGGGAGACGTGCTGGCGGTGGCCCAGGTGGCCGGCATCATGGCGGCCAAGCGGACAGCGGCGCTCATCCCCCTGTGCCATGTGCTGGCCCTGAACAAGACGGCCGTGGAGCTCACCCTCCGTCCGGAACGCAGTGAGATCGAGGCGGTGTGCACCGTCCGGTGCGACGGCCGGACCGGGGTGGAGATGGAGGCCCTCACCGGGGTCAGCGTGGCGCTGCTGACGGTATACGACATGTGTAAGGCGGAGGACCGGGCCATGTGTATCCGGGACATCCACCTGGTGGAAAAGCAGGGCGGCAAAAGCGGCCATTTTATCTATGGACAGGGAGAGAACTGCCATGACGGACCAGTGGGGCCGGATCATTGACTATCTGCGGGTATCGGTGACAGACCGGTGCAACCTGCGCTGCCGGTACTGCATGCCCCACGGGGTGGAGCTGTGCTCCCACAGCGACACCCTCCGCTATGAGGAGCTGCTGCGGATCTGCGCTGCGGCGGCGGGTCTGGGCATCACCCGGTTCAAGATCACCGGGGGCGAACCGCTGGTCCGCCGGGACTGCGCCGCCTTTCTCGCCCGGCTGAAAGCCCTGCCCGGTGTGGAGCAGGTCACCCTGACCACCAACGCTCTGCTGCTGCCCCAGTGCCTGGACGAGCTGGCCGGGGCGGGCGTGGATGGGATCAACATCAGCCTGGATACTCTGGACCCGGATCGCTACCGCCGGATCACCGGTTTTGACGGCAGGGCGGTGGAGCAGGTCCTGGCCGTGCTGGACGACTGCGTGAGCCGGGGCATTCGAACCAAGCTCAACGCCGTGCTGTTGCCTGAGAACCGGGACGAGTTGCCCCGGCTGGCCGCGCTGGCCGCCGGGCGGCCGGTGGACGTGCGTTTCATCGAGCTCATGCCCATCGGAGCGGGCCGCGGCCTGGAGGGCGTGTCCCCGGACGAGGCTCTTGCCCGGCTGCGGGCGGTCTGGCCGGATCTGCACCCCACGGACGAGCGCCGGGGCAACGGCCCCGCTCAATACTATGCCGCCGCCGCCCTCAAGGGGCGCATCGGCCTTATCGGCGCGGTGAGCCACGCCTTCTGCGCCGGCTGCAACCGGGTCCGCCTCACCAGCGCCGGGATGCTGAAGCCCTGCCTGTGCTACGGGGAGGGGACCGACCTGCGCTCCCTTCTGCGGGGAGGCTGCACCGACGGGGCGCTGGCCCGGGCCATGGCCGAAACCATCCGGGGCAAGCCCCTGGCCCACTGCTTCGCCCGGGGGGAGGGCGCCACCGAGCGCCGCGCCATGTTCCAGATTGGAGGATAGCCCATGGGAAAGGTTCGAGCCGTCTGCGTCAGCGATGTACGCGGCATACAGAAAAAGAATGTGGAGCGCGCCTGGTTCGCCGTGGGGCACGGCATCCAGGGGGACGCCCACGCCGGAAACTGGCACCGGCAGGTCTCCCTGCTCAGTCAGGACAAGATCGACGCCTTCAACCGGCGTGGCGCCGGGGTGGTCCCCGGCGCCTTTGGAGAGAATCTGGTGGTGGAGGGCATCGACTTCCGCGCCCTTCCGGTGGGCACTCTGCTGCGGTGCGGCGGCGTGCTGCTGGAGCTGACCCAGATCGGCAAGGAGTGCCACAGCCACTGTGAGATCTACCGGAAGATGGGAGAGTGCATCATGCCCCGGGAAGGGGTGTTCGCCCGGGTGCTGGAGCCCGGCTCCATCGCCGTAGGGGATGAGATGATCCTCCAGCCCCGCACCGCCCCCCGCCCCTGGCAGGCGGCGGTCATCACCCTGTCGGACAAGGGCGCCCGGGGGGAACGGGAGGACCGGAGCGGCCCCGCCATCGCCCAGCGCCTGAAGGACAACGGCTACGAGGTCGTGGAACTGCTCCTGCTTCCCGACGAGGCCGCCCCCCTGAAAAGCCAGCTCATCCGGCTGTGCGACCAGCGGCAGCTGGATCTGATCCTCACCACTGGGGGCACCGGCTTCGCCCCCCGGGACATCACCCCAGAGGCCACCCTGGCGGTGGCCCACCGGAACGCCCCGGGCATCGCCGAGGCCATCCGCTCCGCCTCCCTGGCCATCACTCCCCGGGCCATGCTGTCCCGGGCGGTGTCGGTCATCCGGGGCAGGACCCTGATCGTCAACCTGCCCGGCAGCCCCAAGGCCTGCATGGAGAGCATGGACGTATTCCTGGACACCCTGCCCCACGCCCTGGACCTGCTGCGCGGCCACGTTCAGGACTGCGCCCACCCGTAACGGGGCTTCCTTCGGTCAAAGCGTGTAAATCCACGTTTTGAGATCGGCGCGGCACCCCTGTGCCGCCGCGCCGCCATCACATTTTGCGAACAGCAAAAGAAGGAGAATGCAGCATGAAACGACTTGGCACCCTGCTCCTGGCACTGTCTCTGACCCTGGGTCTGACCGCCTGCGGCGGCAGCGCCTCTTCCCCCGTTCCCTCGGCTGCGCCGGCGGCTCCCCCCACACCCTCCGCCCCCACGGAATCCCAGCCCGCCGAAGAGGTTGAGCTCATCGTCTTTGCCGCCGCCTCTATGACCGAGACCCTGAATCAGATCGCCGGGCTCTACGCCGACGCCGCCCCCGACGTGAAGCTCACCTTCAACTTTGACTCCTCCGGCACCCTCAAGACCCAGATCGAGGAGGGCGCCGAGTGTGACCTTTTTATCTCCGCCGGACAGACGCAGATGAACCAACTCGACGTCACCGCCGGCCCCGCCGTCAACGACAAGAGTCTGGACTTCGTGCTCCAGGGCAGCCGGGTGGATCTGCTGGAAAACCGGGTCACCCTCTGCGTGCCCGAGGGCAACCCCGCCGGGGTCGAGAGCTATGACGACATGGCCCGGAAGCTGAAGGACGGCGCTCTCCTGCTGGCCATGGGCAACTCCGACGTACCCGTGGGCCAGTACACGCAAAAGATCTTGGCCTACTACGGCCTGGACGAGACCGCCCTGGCCAGCGCCGGCGCCATCACCTACTGCACCAACGTCAAAGAGGTCACCACCCAGGTCTCCGAGGGCAGCGTGGACTGCGGCGTCATCTACTGCACCGACGCCTTCTCCGCCGGCCTGACTCCGGTGGCCTACGCCACTGCCGAGATGTGCGGCCAGGTCATCTACCCCGCCGCCGCCCTCAACGTCAGCCGGCATCCCACCGAGGCCCAGGCCTTCCTGGACTACCTCTCCACCCCCGAGGCCATGGCCGTGTTCGAGGCCGTGGGCTTCGCCGCCGCCTGATTCGAGCCATGGACTGGTATCCCCTGTGGAACTCGCTGCGCATCGCCGGCATCAGCTGCGTGCTGGTGTTCTTCCTGGGCATCCTGACCGCCTACTACGCCGCCCGCCTGCCCCGGGGGATTAAGGGCCTGCTGGATGTGGTGCTGACCCTGCCCATGGTGCTGCCTCCCACGGTCTGCGGCTACTTTCTGCTGCTGCTCTTCGGCAGCCGGCGGCCCCTGGGCCTGTTTCTGGCCCGGTTCGGCATCAAGTTCGTCATGACCTGGTACGGCGGCGTACTGGCCGCGGCGGTGGTGGCCTTTCCCCTGATGTACCGCACCGCCCGGGGTGCTTTTGAGAGCTTTGATGAAACGCTGGCCTACTCCGGCCAGACCCTGGGGCTGTCCAATTCCTACATCTTCTGGCGCATCCGGATGCCCGCCTGCCGTCAGGGCATCCTGGCCGGTACGGTGCTGGCCTTTGCCCGGGCCCTGGGCGAGTATGGAGCCACCAGCATGCTCATCGGCTATACCCCGGGCAGGACGGCCACCATCTCCACCACGGTCTACCAGCTCTGGCGGACCAACGATGAGGCCGGGGCCTTCGCCTGGGTGATGGTCAACCTGGCTATCTCGGCGGCGGTGCTGCTGGTGGTCAATCTCATGGAAAAGCGCAGCGGAACGGGGGTGCGCCGGTGAGCCTTCTGGTAGACATTGAAAAGGATCTGGGCAGCTTCTTCCTCCAGGTCCGGTTTGAATCCGAGGGCGGCGTGCTGGGCCTGCTGGGCCCCTCGGGCAGCGGCAAGAGCATGACCCTCAAATGCATTGCCGGCATTGAGCGGCCCGACCGGGGGCGTATCGTCCTGGACGGCGAGACCCTGTTCGACAGCGAAAAGCGCATCGACCTGCCCCCCCAGAGGCGGCGGGTGGGCTACCTGTTCCAGAGCTACGCCCTGTTCCCCAATATGACGGTGGCCCAGAACATTCTGTGCGGCCTGTGCCGGGAGCCGGACCGGGACAAAAAGAAGGCCCTGCTCCAGGAGGCGGTGGCCATGATGCGCCTGGAGGGGCTGGAGCAGCTGCGGCCCGCCCAGCTCTCCGGCGGGCAGGCCCAGCGGGCGGCCCTGGCCCGCATCCTGGTCAGCCGGCCCAATCTGCTGATGCTGGACGAGCTCTTCTCCGCCCTGGACAGCCATCTGCGCGACCAGCTCCAGCTCCAGACGAAGGCGCTGCTGGCCCAGTTTGGCAAGCCGGCGCTTCTGGTCACCCACAGCCGGGACGAGGCCTACCACCTGTGCAGCCAGATTGCCGTGGTGGATCAGGGCCGCTTTCTGGCCTTAAAGGAGACCAAGGCCCTCTTTGCCGACCCGGGCAGCGTCCAGGCCGCCCGGCTCACCGGCTGCAAAAACATTGCAAAGGCAAAGAAAACCGGGGATTATGAGCTGGAGGTCCCCGCTTGGGGGGTGCGGCTGCGCACCGCTCTGCCGGTGGCCGACGGAGTCCGCGCCGTGGGGATCCGGGCCCACTACTTCAACTCCAGGGCCACCCAGAACCGCTACCCCATCCGCTTTACCGGCGAGATGGAGGAGCCCTTCGAGGTCATCCTCCAGTTCCGGTACGAGGGGCAGGACCCCGCCGCCCCCGACCTGTGGTGGCGCATCCCCAAGGACCGCCGGCCTCAAGCCCTGCCGGAGGCATTTGGCGTGGCTCCCGCCAACGTCCTGCCCCTTTACATCTGAGGGCCGTCATCCTGGCAGCGGCCTGTCCTCCCGCATGGAGGACTTCAAGCCCCTGCTGCCCATCGGCGGTGTGAGCATGATCCGCCGGGTCGTGAACCTGATGCAGAGCGCCGGCACCGAGACCGTGGTGGTGACCGGCTACCGGCACGAGGAGCTGGAAGTCCATCTGTCCGGCTGCGGCGTCCGCTTTGTCCACAACCCGGACTACCGGCATACCCAGATGCCGGACTCTCTGCGGCTGGGCCTGGGGCCCTGCCCGCCGCCTGCGGCCGGTTCCTGACCTCTCCGGCAGACGTGCCCTTGGTGCAGCCCGGGACCGTCCGGGCCCTGCTGGACCAGAATGCATTCTGTCTCTGCGCCTTCGGCGACAATTTTTCCGGCGTCTGGGACTCCGCAGCCCGTCCACCCGTTCTGCCCGTGAAGGAGGCCGTCCTGGCCTATGAACGGGACCACGGCTCCCTGCCGCTGGTCCCCTCAGCAACCTGCACGGCACTGCCGTGCTCATCCGGCCTTGAAAGGAGCCTGATCGCCCATGAGAAACTTATTTGCCGCCCTGCACGACGCCCTGGCCCGCGGCCAGGACGCAGTGCTGGTCACCGTGGTGGCCAGCAGCGGCTCCACCCCCCGGGGAGCCGGGGCGCGGATGGTTGTCACCGGACAGGGCCGCCTGTGCGGCACCATCGGCGGCGGCGCGGTGGAATACCGCAGCCAGCAGGTGGCCCAACAGCTCCTCCGGACGGGCGGCGCCCGCCTTGAACACTTCCGTCTGCACGAAAACCAGGTCCAGGATCTGGGGATGATCTGCGGCGGCGCGGTGGACGTGTACTTCCGCCACATCCCCGCCGGGGATGCGGACACGCTGGCGCTGGCCGAGCGTATGGAATCCCTCTTCCGCGCCGGGGAGCCTGCCTGGCTCATCTGTGACATTACCGGCGGGTGCGGCGGAGCCATGGGGATCTATGGCGGAAAGAGCGGCGCCTTCGGCCTGCCGCTCCCCCCTTCCCTCACCGGCGCTCTGGGCGGCAGGCCCTGCCAGCTCGCCGGCGGCGGCCGGACCTACTACTGCGAGCCCCTCTTCCAGGCGGGCCGGGTGTATATCTTCGGCGGCGGCCACGTCTCTCAGGCCCTGGTACCCGCTTTGACCGCGGTGGACTTCCGCTGCGTGGTGCTGGAGGACCGGCCGGAGTTCTGCCGCCCGGAGCTTTTCCCCGGCGTGGAGGAGACCCGGCTGGTGGACAACGCCCGGCTGTCCGACTTCGTCACCGTGGGGGAGAGCGACTATGTCGTGGTCATGACCCGGGGCCATAAGAACGACCAGGTGGTCCAGGCCCAGATGCTGCGCACCCCCGCCCACTATATCGGCGTCATCGGCAGCCGCCGGAAGACCGCCGGGGTATTCGCCCGCCTGCGGGAGGAGGGCTTTACCGACGCCGACCTGGCGCGCATCACCACCCCCATCGGCCTGGACATCAAGGCCGAGACCCCGGCGGAGATCGCGGTGAGCATCGCCGCCCAGCTCATCCAGGTCCGGGCCGGGCGCGCCGGACGCTGAGACGGCATCCCCTGCCGGCGGGGTGCCTGTATGGACGCGCCCCGCCCAGGGAAGAAGAAGAGGGACCGCACCGTGTGCGGTCCCTTCTTTTTCTTTTGGGGGAAGATCCCATGGCCGGTGCACAGGCCCGGGCCCAGGCCGCCCTGCCGGGCCGGGAGCCCTAGGAGCAGAACCGGTGTTTCCCGATGATCTTGATGAGGGGCCTGGACCAGATCCAGGCGCTGGTGGCGGTGTTGGGATTGAAATAGTAGATGGCGCCGCCGCTGGGGTCGGCCCCGTTCATGGCGTCCCGGGCGGCCCGGACGGCCGAGTCGGCCACCGGCTGATCGAACTGCCCGTCCAGCATGCAGCTAAAGGCCCCCGGCTGATAGACCACCCCGGCGATGGTGTTGGGGAAGGAGGGGTGCCCCACCCGGTTGAGGATGACCGCCCCCACCGCCACCTGGCCGCTGTAGGGCTCGCCCCGGGCCTCGGCGGAGATGACCCGGGCCAGCAGATCCACGCTGCCGCTCTGGGCGGCGGAGCCGCCGGAGGGGGCGCTGTCCTGCATTCCCAGGGCCGCCAGGGTGGCGGAGCCCACGACGCCGTCCGCCGCCAGGCCGTTTTTCCGCTGGAAATCCTTGACGGCCGCGGCGGTCTTGGAGCCGTAGATGCCGTCCACCGGGCCGTCGAAATAGCCCCAGCGCACCAGCTTTTGCTGAATCGTGCGCACAGCCTCGCCCGATGAGCCCTGCCGGTAGGTGGCCGCCTGGGCGCTCTGGGCCAGGGTAATGATCAGGATGTTCAGGGCAAAGATCAGCGCCAGGGCCAGCAGGAGCTGTTTTCGGTGTTTCTGCATGGGGTCGCCGCCTCCTTGAAAATGTTCAAGGCTAGTTTACGACGGCGCCGCCTTTCCTATGCAAGGCGAATAATGGCAGGGAAAAAGGGCCATACTGGTAACCGAAACATGGATCGGAGAGGATGTGTTGCGGCATGGTAAAGGGTGTGACCCGGCAGGTCATCGTGGTCAAGTCCCCGGACCCCAAGCTGTTCGAACAGGCGATTTTCATCATGCGGGAGGACGCCTTCGTGGAGGGCGTCTCTGCCGACCAGGTCATTCAGGAGGCCCAGCAGGTGGCCAAGAGCTACGTCAAGCAAAACTCCCGGTGGGGCCGCCTGTCCCGGGCCATCCCGGCGCCGGCCTACACGGCGGTGGGGGCTCTGGCGGCCACCGCCCTGTGGAGTCTGGCCATGCTTCTGTAAAAAACGAGCCTCCCGGCGCGCCGGGAGGCTCGTTTCCTTTCCTTACAGCTCTTTGACCTTTTCCTTGAGGAAGCCCCGCAGCCACTCCCCCGTCTCCGGATGGGCCAGAGAGAAGTCCACCGTGGCCTCCAAAAAGCCCTTCAGGTTGCCGGTGTCGTACCGCTTGCCCTCAAAGTCCACAGCCACCATCTTGTCCCGGCGGCACAGCGCCTTCAGCCCGTCGGTGAGCTGGATCTCCCCGCCGTAGCCCGGCTCCAGGTCCTCCAGGATATTGAAGATACCGGGCCTCAGCACATAGCGCCCCAGGATGGCGTAGTGGGAGAAGATCTGTTCGGGCCGGGGCTTTTCCACCATGTCGGAGACGGCAAAGACCCGCTCCTCCAGCGGACTGATCTGGACGGAGGAGTACTTGGCGATGGCGTCGGTGGACACCTGCTGCACCCCCACGCAGGAGGCGTCATACTTCTCCGCAGCGGCGATGAGCTGGCCGATAACGGGAGTCCGGGCCCGCATAATGTCGTCGCCCAGCAGCACGGCAAAGGGTTCGTCCCCCACGAAGCGCTTGGCCCGCCAGATGGCATGGCCCAGGCCCTTGGTCTCCTTCTGCCGGACATAGAAGATGTTGGCCAGGTCGGCGGCCCGGCGGACCTTCTCCAGCTCCCGCTCCTTGCCGGCCCGCTCTAAGCGTTTCTCCAGCTCCGGGTAATAGTCAAAGTAGTCGTCCATAGCGGACTTGGCCCGGTTGGTCACCACCAGAATATCCTCGATGCCGGCGGCCACCGCCTCCTCGATGATATACTGGATGACCGGCTTGTCCACCAGGGGGAGCATCTCCTTGGGGACGGTCTTGGTGGCGGGCAGCATCCGGGTCCCCAGCCCGGCGGCGGGGATGACGGCCTTGCGAACTTTCATGGGGACAGCCTCCTGATAGTGAAGAATTATGCCGTTTCCTTCGGAGCGATCATAGGCTTGAAGTAGGCCACCCGGGGCAGCAGCTTCAGCAGCAGCATCCCCAGCACATAGCAGGCGCCCAGCTCTCCGATGCCCACCGTCAGGCCGTTGTAGAGCCAGGCGGTGGGGAGGGCGGCGGTAAAGCCGGTCTGGGCAAAGGCAATGGTGAAGCCCACCAGCACCGTGTTGCACACCACAGGGGGCAGGGGGGCCAGCCAGCGGCGCCTCACCCGGCTGGTCCACACGGCGGCAATGAGGGTGGCCAGGGAGCCCACCACAATGTCCAGCGGCCCGTAGGGGCTGAGCAGATTGGCCGCCAGGCAGCCCACGAAGAGCCCCGGCACCGTGGCCGGGAACAGGAAGGGCAGCACACAAAGCGCTTCGGAAAAGCGGAGCTGGATGGGTCCGTAGGTCAGGCCGAAGACGTTGCCAAAATAGCTCATCACGGCGTAGAGGGCGGCCACCATGGCCGCCAGGGTCAGGTTAAAGTGTACCCCTTGTCAAGGACAGATTTTATACGCGGACAGGGGAGTAAAGTT
>CABUJV010000033.1 GCA_902492005.1 uncultured Eubacteriales bacterium | reverse complement strand
GCCGCCGGTAACCCTCCGGCTCGTCGGGATAGCGCCGGCGGAAGCCGTCCAGACACAGTTTTTCAAAGTAGGCGTCCCCGTCAGCGTACCCCTCGGGGAGCTTGAACTCCGGCAGGTGGTATTTTCCGAATTCGAACTCCACCTGGCAGGCGTCGGCGATCCGCGCGGAGTTCTCAATGGCATCGGGCCAGTCGGGAAACAGGGCGCGCATCTCCTCCTCCGACTTGACGTAGAGCTCCCGGGTCTCCATCCGCATCCGCCCGGGGTCGTCCACCGTTTTGCCCATCTGGATGCACATGAGTACGTCCTGCATCTCGGCGTCGTCCCGGGTCAGGTAGTGGGCGTCGTTGGTGGCCACCAGCGGGATGCCCGTCTCCTCGTGGAGCCGCACCAGCCCCTGGATCAGCTCCCGGTCCCTGGGCAGGGCGTGGTCCTGGAGCTCCAGATAGTAGCCGTCCGGCCCGAAGAGCTCCTGCATCTCCAGCGCCGCCTGCCGGGCCGCGTCGTAGCTGCCCCCCAGGATCAGCCGGGGCACCTCCCCGGACAGGCAGGCCGACAGCGCGATGAGGCCGCCGCTGTGGGTCCTGAGCAGCTCCCGGTCGATGCGGGGCCGGACGTAAAAGCCCTCGGTATAGGACTGGGACACCATGTGGCTCAGGTTGCGGTAGCCCTCCTCGTTGCGGCAGAGCAGGATGAGGTGGTAGGGGTGCTTGTCCCGGTCGTGCTCCTTGTCGAAGCGGGTGCGGGGAGCCACATAGACCTCGCAGCCGATGATGGGCTTCACGCCGGCCGCCTTGGCCGCCTTGTAAAAGTCCACCACGCCGTACATGGCGCCGTGGTCGGTGATGGCCACCGCCTCCTGCCCCAGCGCCTTGACCCGCTCCATGAGCCGTGGGATGCGGCAGGCGCCGTCCAGCAGGGAATATTCCGTATGTACGTGGAGATGGACAAAGGACATGGTGGACCTCCTCATGGCGCGATCAAATCACATGAAATTCAAAACTTGTTGGGCCCTGCCTCACAGGGGAAGCCCCAGCTCCTCCCGCAGGAGCAAAAGCAGTTTCTTTTGGTAAACCAGATCCTGCCCTCTGCCCCACACGCCCATACCAAGAATCAGGAGGGACAGCAGGGCCGAACCCGGAAAGGGGTCCGCCCACCAGAACAGCAGGGCGAACACCAGATACGGCAGGTAGTAGAGGATACCGGAAGACTTTAACACCTTTTCCGCCCCGCAGACACGGACCCGCAGAGTTTCGTTGTGCTGAGGCGTGAGATAGAGGTCGTAGAGGCTCCCTCTCCTCCCATTGGTACACGCGACGCGGACAGCTCCTCATAATACGGAATCCCCCGCAGCAGCGCCGTGGTATTCCGGGGACTCACATGCCGCCGGACGCGGTCCAAAAACTCCTCCCGGGAACAAGACAGCTCAAATTCACGTTCCATTCCGCATCCCCTTCCCGAGGGCCCGGCCCGCTCCTTCAATGCCGGTGCGGACTGTGGCCGTCATCCAAGCTCTGGAACCTGTCCATCTCTCCGCCCGCGTCAATCAAGCAGGTTTTCCTTGATAAATGCCGCCAGCTCGGGCAAATGCCGCCGGGCCCTATGCGTCGTCCAGATAAACAGCCCCGGCACACACACATAGCGCAAGCCGTGTAAAAGCACATAGGGCCAGCCGTCTAACGCGAGGCTCAGGGCCAGATGGACCGCGAAGAACATACAGACACCGATATCGGCCGCATACAGGGTCTTGGGCACGTCCATGGTCACGGACAGGGCCGTGCCCCCAGTCTCCAGGGGGGCCATGCGGATATCGGCGTAGACATAGCCCCGCATGGCGGCGGTTTTCGCCAGACGGATTTCTCCGCCCCCGCCCGCCCGGCTGAAGAAGGTGTTCCGGGCCGTCCACAGATCGGCCCGGGACCAGGGCCGGGTTTTGGCCTGGAGGCGCGCCCGGATGTCCGCCTCCGGCAAAGCGCTGTTAAACTCCCGTTCCACCGGCCGTATCCCCCTCGCGCCCCTGCGCCACCTCATTCAGCATTTGCAGCAGCCCCTCGGACCCATGGCATTGGTCGGCCCGCACCTCGCCCCGGACGATCTGATACATGCACAGCAGAGCGCCCAGAAAGGCCAGGGGAGCATCCATCCACCAGCCTATCCCCAGGCACAACAAAAGCACACCCCAGGTGCTCAGCCGGGCCGCCCAGGACAGGACAAACCGCCCCTGAATGACCGTCCCCCCGCCGGGGACGGGTATCAGCACCCCTTGAAATGGGTTGCCGAATAAGACTTCCCGCCGCATACCCACTCTGGCGAACAGGGAGGCTCCGGCAAAGAGCTTTCCGCCGCTCTTTCCCGCGTAGGTGCCGGACCCGGCATAGCTCCCGCTGGTTTTCCTTTTTTCAGAGTAGCTGAGGGTGAATTTTCCCCCCCGCCAAACCAGTTTGATATGGCCCTTCCAGGATTCGGACTGGCTCTCTGCGGCCCGCCAAGAGGCCAGACCGGCATTTTCCTCCTCCACCCGCCCGGTGAGTTTCCGCCGAACCGCATCCGGCGCATCGGGACTGTAAAACTCATATTGACCAACCATGCCTCTCACCCCCTCGCCAGTTCCATCAGCTTGCGCAGCCGGTGGTTCAGGCAGGATTTCGTCACCGGCGGGTCACTCCCCACAGAATGCTCCGCATTCTGTGGGGGCCCCCCTTTTCTTTCACTCCCTCGGGCGGAATCAATCCGCCCTGCGGAAACGCCTTCGGCATTTGACGCGCCAAAAGGCGCGGCTCGCTGCCGCTCGCTCTGCGCCCCGCCGCCGTATTCTACTCTTTCGCCAGCTCCATCAGCTTGCGCAGACGGTGGTTGAGGCAGGACTTGGTCACTGGCGGGTCACAGAGGGCGGCGAGCTGGGACAGGGTGAGCTCCGGGTTCTCCGTCCGCAGCCGGGCGGTCTCCCGCAGCTTGTCCGGCAGGGCGTCCAGCCCGTGGATGGCGCTGTACCGCTGGATGGCCTCCACCTGGAGCAGGGCGGCGTCCACCGCCTTGTCCAGATTGGCCGAGTCGCAGTTCACCCGGCGGTTCACGCTCCCCCGCAGATGCTTCTCCAGCTTGGCGTTCATGACCTCCATGGCGGCCAGCGGGGCCCCGATGGCCGTCAGAAAATCCGCGATGGTCTCGCTGGGCTTGAAATAGGTGACATAGTTGGACTTCCGGGTAGTCTGCTTGGGCTCGAAGCCAGCCTCGGGCAGCAGGGCCGCCAGCTCCCGGCTCACGCTGTAATGGGACGTCACCAGCTCCAGGTGGTAGCTCTTGGCCGGGTCGGTCACCGAGCCCCCCGCCAAAAAGGCCCCCCGCAAAAAGGCGGTGCGGTCATGGTCCTCCTCCAGCACGGCAAAGTTGATGTGGTTGGCCAGACTCGCCGCCAGGTCGGAGCCGTAGGCCTCCCGGATGGCCGCCAGCTTCCCCGGGTCCGTAATGAGAAAGATCCGCTTCCCGGTCTCCGCCGGTTCGGGCGTCCGGTCGAAGTCCACCTTGAATGCCTTGCGGAAGAGGACGGGCAGGCGCTTGGCAAAGACCGGGGCGCTGGTGACGATTTTGATCTCGGCGGCGGTGAAGCTGTGGCAGAACAGGAGGATGCCGTAGGCCTCCGCCCGGGCGCAGCACCGGCGGGACAGCGGGATCCGGCACAGCTCCCCTTTGACTTGCGCGGAAAAGGACATACCGTCCCTCCTTTCACTCCTCCAGGATATAGGCGCCCTGTTCCCACTCCCGGTCCGGGGCCACCCGGACGGCCCGTTCCTCGAAGAGCTCCATAACGGCGGCGGACAGCCGGGCGATGGAGTGGCGGGCATAGTCCGAGGTCTCGGAGGCCAGCGGGCGCTCCACCACCTCCACCCCCATGGCCTCGATCCTGTCCCGGTCCACCCGGATGGGCACGGCATCCTCCTCCCGGTAGCGCTCCAGCAGCCCGGGGCGCACCGGAGCGGAGTTGCACAGGCACACGTCCACCAGACCCGCCCCGCCGTGGGCCAGCAGCGCCGCCACATGGTCGGAGGCCGTCATATCCTCGGTCTCCCCGTCCTGGGTCATGATGTTGCAGATGTACACCTTCAACGCGTCGGAGCGCCGGATGGCCTCCGACACGCCGTCCACCAGCAGGTTGGGGATCACGCTGGTGTAGAGGCTGCCGGGCCCCAGGAGGATGAGGTCGGCCTCGTCGATGGCCTGGAGGGTGGCAGGCAGGGCCGGGGGATGCTCCGGCAGGAGCCGGACATGCCCGATGCGGCAGTCTTGCTCCTTCTTGAAGTGAAAGATGCGGGACTCCCCCACCACATGGCTGCCGTTTTCAAAGGTGGCCTCCAGCTGGATGTTCTCATTGGTCACCGGCAGCACCCGGCCGGTGATGGCCAGCACCTCGCTCATCCGGGCCACCGCCTGGTCGAAGGAGGGGGAGATGCCGTTCAGCGCAGCCAGGATCAGGTTTCCGAAGGCCTGCCCGCCCAGGGAGCCGGAGTCCTTGGGAAAACGGTAGGACAGCAGCTCCCCCATGACGGGCTCCACGTTGGCCAGGGCCTCCATGCAGTGGCGGATGTCTCCCGGCGGGGGCATCCCCAGGTCCTGGCGCAGCACGCCGGAGCCGCCGCCGTCGTCGGCCACGGTGACCACGGCGGTCAGGTTGCGGGTATAGTTCTTCAGCCCCCGGAGCATGGTGGACAATCCGGTGCCGCCGCCGATGGCGGTGATCTTCGGGCCCAGCTCCCAGCGCCGGTCGTTCCGGCCGTAGGGTTCGGTCATATGGCTCCTCCTTGGGTCATTCCCTGGTCATGTCCCGATGGTTTTCTGCCGCACTGTAGCCCTTCTGCCGGATAAATTCCGCCAGAGCCCGGGTGATCGCCACCGAGCGGTGGTGGCCGCCGGTGCAGCCCACCCCGATGACGAGAGCTGTCTTGCCCTCCTCCACATACAGGGGCAGCAGAAAGCCGATCAGACCCTCCAGGTGCTTCATAAAGTCCCGGGTCTGCTGATAGCCAAAGATAAAATCCCACACCCCCTGCTCCAGCCCGGTCTGGTGCCGCAGCTCGGCGATGTAGTAGGGGTTGGGCAGAAACCGCACGTCAAAGACCAGATCGGCCTCGATGGGGATGCCGTACTTGAAGCCGAAGGAGATGACGGAGACGCTCATGGCCGAGGCGGTGTCCCCGCTGCCGAACAGCCGGAGCATCTCCCCCCGCAGCTTGGCGGTGGGCAGAGCCGAGGTGTCCACAATGTACTCCGCCCGCTGCCGGACCGGCTCCAGGGCGCTCCGCTCCAGTTGGACGGCCTCCTCCAGGGAGCGGCCGGTCCTGGACAGCGGGTGGTTGCGCCTGGTCTCCTTATAGCGCTTGATGATGGCCTCCACCGACGCCTCCACAAAGAGAATCTTGTAGTCGCAGCCCATGTCGTGGAGCTTGTCCAGGGCGTCGAACAGGCCGTCGAAGGTCTGCCCGCCCCGGATATCGGTGACCAGCACCACTTTGTCGTACCGGCCCGGCGAGGCCATGCACAGCTCCGCAAATTTGGGGATCAGCGCGGCGGGCATGTTGTCCACCACATAGTAACCCATGTCCTCCAGAAAGGAGGCGGCTTTACTCTTTCCGGCTCCGGACAGGCCGGAGATGAGGATAAATTTCATAGCAGGGGTCCTCTTTTCTCTCAGATACCCAGGGTCTTGACTTCCAGCTCCAGGGTCACGCCGGTCTCCCGGAGAACGGTCTCCCGCACCAGGTCCACCAGGGCCAGCACGTCGGAACAGGTGGCCCCGCCCACGTTCACCAGGAACCCGGCGTGCTTCTTGGACACCTGGGCCCCGCCGATGGTGGTCCCCTTGAGCTTGCACTCATCGATGAGGGCGGCGGCGAAATAGCCCTCCGGCCGCTTGAAGGTGCTGCCCGCGCTGGGCAGGTTCAAAGGCTGCTTGTGGCGGCGCCGGTTGCCGAAATCGTCCATCAGCATCTGGATGTTGACCGGGTCGCCCGGCGTGAGCTCCATCCGGGCGCCCAGGATGAAGCGTCTCCCGTCGGAGAAGGGGCTGTGCCGGTAGGAAAACGCCAGCTCATCCCCGGACAGCGTGCGGCGGGTGCCGTCGGCCTCCAGCCAGTCCACCTCCCGCACCACCATGCCCATTTCTCCGTTGTAGGCCCCCGCGTTCATGGTGACGGCGCCCCCCACCGAGCCGGGGATCCCATGAGCGAATTCCAGTCCGGTGAGGCTTTGATCCCGTGCCAAGCCGGACAGGGCGGACAGCAGCACCCCTGCGCCTGCGTATAGGGAATTCCCTTCACAGTATAGCTCGCCCAGTCCATCCACCGTCTTGACCACGAAGCCCGCCACCCCCGCGTCGGCCACCAGCAGATTGCTGCCGTTGCCCACGAAGATCGGTTCCACACCCAGGCCGGCGGCGGCCTGGAGCGCGGCCTGCGCCTCCGCGCCGCTTTTGGGCAGCGCCATCAGCCGGGCAGGTCCGCCGATGCGGAAGGTGGTGTGGCGGGACATCGGCTCGTTTTCCCGGAGCTCCAGGGCCGGGCAGGCTTTTCGCAGATCCTCCGTCAGCTTGGAATAGATATCCATAATGACCTCCATACGACCGGACACAGTGGTCCATATTATTAAGACATTATACCAGAATCCGCCGGGAAATAGAATAGGCGCAGGCAAGAAAACTGCCTGCGCCTATCCTCCTTCACTCCGGGTATCCAAAACACCGGAACTCCTCCATGCTGCCCCGGAACACATTCAGGTCGATGCGCTCCTCCGGCCCGGAATAGCCCGTCAGGCTGGCGCTGTGGGAATACTGCCAAAAATCCCAGCCCTTGCCGACGGGGGACACCACGGGGCTGCTGAACCACAGGGGATAGTCCCGGTAGTCTCTGCCGGCGATATACAGCCGGTAGGAGCGGTAGGTGACATACAAGACCGGCTTCACGCCATAGTGCTCCTCCAGCCGGGCCAGCAGCGGGTCCAGCACCGTCTTTACATCCTCCCGCCGGGGCAGGTTCTGGAGCTTGTCCCCGTAGAACTCGATGTCCACCACCGGGGGCAGGGTCCCCGCCGTCACCGGCACCATGGAGAGAAAATTGTCCGCCTGGGTCTCGCCGGGGCTGTCATAGCTGAAAAAGTGGTAGGCGCCCACCCGTATCCCCGCCGCCTGAGCCGCCGCCCAGTTGTCGGCAAAGTAGCGGTCCTGGAGGGAACTGCCCTCCGTGGCCTTGATGAAGGCGAAATCCACCCCCTGCTCCCGCAGGGCCTGCCAGTCGATCCGGCCCTGATAGGCCGACACATCCACGCCGAAGACCTCCCAGGCAGGCGGATCAGCCTCCTGGGGCAGCAAAAGATAGCCCTGCCAGCGCATCATGCCCAGGGCCACGGAGCACACCGCCGACAGCGCCAACAGCCAGAGCAGGAGCCGTTTGCAGGAAATCCAAATTCGTCGCAATGCCATCACCAGGCAACATAATAAAGCACCCGGCAGCCCGGTGCAACCATAAAATGACGAATGGGCCGCAAACTGCGGCCCATTCGAAGCAGCGCTCTCACTCCAGGTTGGTATAGCCCATGAGGGATTCGTCCACCTCCCGGGCGGCGGCCCGGCCCTCCTGGATGGCCCAGACCACCAGGGACTGGCCCCGGTGCATGTCGCCCGCAGTGAACACCTTGGGTACGCTGGAGGCGTATCTTCCCGCCTCGGTCTGCACCGTTGCCCGCGGGGTCAGAGCCGCGCCGAAGGCCTCCGGCACATAGCTCTGGCAGCCCAAAAAGCCCGCCGCAATGAGCAGCAGATCGCAGGGCATGGCGGACTCGCTGCCTTCCACTGGTTTCAGGTCCGGCGTCAGCTTCACCGTTTTGATGGCGGTGAGTCTGCCCTTGTCGTCCCGAACGCACTCGGTAACCGTGGTCTGATAAACCCGTGGGTCCCGTCCAAAAACGGCGATGGCCTCCTCCTGGCCGTAGTCGGTCTTGCACACCCTGGGCCACTCCGGCCAGGGATTCTGTTCGGTCCGGCGGTCCGGCGCCTTGGGCATCATCTCCAACTGGACCACCGACTTGCAGCCGTGGCGGATGCAGGTTCCCACGCAGTCGTTGCCCGTATCGCCGCCGCCCACGATAACCACTTGCCTGCCCTTGGCGGAGAGATATTGTCTGTCCTTGAGCTCCGAATCCAGAAGGCTCTTGGTCGTGGATTTGAGAAAATCAACTGCAAAGTAGATATCCTTTCCATCCCTTCCCGGCACGGACAAATCCCTGGGATTTCCCGCGCCGCAGCACAGCACCACCGCGTCGAAGTCCCGCAGCAGCTCCTTGGCGGACTTGTCCTTCCCCACGTCCACGCCGGTGACGAAGTTCACTCCCTCGGCGGCCATCAGATCGACCCGCCGCTGAACGATCTGCTTCTCCAGTTTCATGTTGGGAATGCCGTACATCAGCAGTCCCCCGATCCGGTCCGCCCGCTCAAAGACGGTGACCGTATGGCCCCGCTTATTGAGCTGGTCGGCCGCCGCCAGGCCGGAGGGTCCGGAACCCACCACCGCCACCTGCTTGCCGGTGCGGACTTTGGGCGGATGGGGCTGGATGAGCCCTTTTTCCCAGGCGTCCTCAATGGCTCCCAGCTCGTTTTCCTTGACGGTGACCGCTTCGCCGTTGAGGCCGCAGGTGCAGGCCGCCTCGCACAGGGCCGGGCAGACCCGGCCGGTGAATTCCGGGAAGTTGTTGGTCTTGAGCAGCCGTTGGACGGCGTGCCCGAAGTTGCCCGTATAGATCAGATCGTTCCACTCGGGAATCAGATTGTGCAGCGGACAGCCAGAGACCATGCCGTTCAGGACGGAGCCGGATTGGCAGAAGGGGACGCCGCACTCCATGCAGCGGGCTCCCTGCCGCCGGCGCTCCTCCCGGTCCAGCCGCGGGTGGAACTCGCCAAAGTGCCGGATCCGCTCCTGTGGGGCCTGAGCCGGGTTGCTCTGGCGCTGATATTCCATAAAACCGGTGGGTTTTCCCATTACTGCTCCCCTCCCTTCGTATTCAGATAAAAGGCCTCCACTTCGGCCTGCTCCCGGTTCATGCCCTTCTCCTCCAATTGGGCGATGGTGCGCAGCATCCGGTCATAGTCATAAGGCAGAATTTTTTTAAACAGGGGCACATAGCGCTCGAAGCTGGTCAGGATCTCCATGCCCCGCCGGGAGCCGGTGGCAGCCACATGCTCCTGAATCAGTGCCTTGAGCTCGGAGATGTCGTGTTTCTCCGTCACCAGGTCCATGGACACCAGGTCCTTGTTCAGCCGCATATACAGGTCCCGGCCCTCGTCCAAAACATAGGCTACGCCGCCGGACATGCCCGCGGCAAAGTTCTTGCCGGTGCGGCCCAGCACCACTACCCGGCCGCCGGTCATATACTCGCAGCCGTGGTCGCCGGTACCCTCCACCACGGCGGTGGCCCCGGAGTTGCGCACGCAGAAGCGCTCCCCCGCCACGCCGCAGACAAAGGCCTTGCCGGAGGTCGCCCCGTACAGGGCCACGTTGCCGATGATGATGTTCTCCTCCGCCTGGAAGGGACTGTTTCTGGGCGGATAGACCACCAGCTTGCCGCCGGAGAGGCCCTTGCCGAAATAGTCGTTGGAGTCGCCCTCCAGTTCCAGGGTCAGCCCCTTGGGGATGAAGGCGCCAAAGGACTGGCCGCCGCCGCCGGTACACTTGACGGTGAGCGTGTCCTCCGCCAGGGCGCTGCCGTGAAGCCGGGTGATGTCGGAACCCAGAATGGCCCCCAGCGTCCGGTCCGTGGAGGAGACAGGGATCTCAATGGAGGCTTTCTCCCCCTTCTCCAGGGCATTTTTCAGCTTCTTCTCCAGGATCTTCAGGTCCACGGTATCCTCCAGGTGGAAGTCGTAGACGTCCGCCGGGTCGAAGTGCTCCTTCACTCCTGTGCCGTGGAGGGGATTGTTGAGCAGGACGGACAGGTCCACGGTGGCGGCCCGGTCGTTGACGGCGTGCTCCCGGACCCGGAGCAGGTCGGTGCGGCCCACCAGCTCGTCCACGGTGCGCACGCCCAGCCGGGCCATGTGCTCCCGCAGCTCCTGGGCGATAAAGCGCATGAAGTTGACCACGTATTCCGGCTTGCCTTTAAACCGCTTCCGCAGCTCCGGGTTCTGGGTGGCCACGCCCACGGGGCAGGTGTCCAGATTGCACACCCGCATCATGACGCAGCCCATGGTGACCAGGGGCGCGGTGGCGAAGCCGAACTCCTCAGCGCCCAGCATGCAGGCGATGGCCACGTCCCGTCCGGACATGAGCTTGCCGTCGGTCTCCACCACCACCCGGGAGCGCAGGCCGTTTTCCATCAGAGTCTGGTGGGTCTCGGCCAGGCCCAGCTCCCAGGGCAGGCCCGCCCCGTGGATGGAGCTGCGGGGGGCGGCGCCGGTGCCGCCGTCATGGCCGGAGATCAGCACCACCTGGGCCCCCGCCTTGGCCACGCCGGCGGCGATGGTGCCCACCCCCGCCTCGCTGACCAGCTTCACCGAGATGCGGGCCCTGCGGTTGGCGTTTTTCAGATCGTAGATGAGCTGGGCCAGGTCCTCGATGGAGTAAATGTCGTGGTGAGGCGGCGGGGAGATCAGGGAGACGCCGGGGGTGGAGTAGCGGGTCTTGGCGATCCAGGGATAGACCTTCTTGCCGGGCAGGTGGCCGCCTTCGCCGGGCTTGGCCCCCTGGGCCAGCTTGATCTGGATCTCGTTGGCAGACACCAGATATTCGCTGGTGACGCCGAACCGGCCGGAGGCCACCTGCTTGATGGCCGAATTCCGGTCTGTGCCCAGGCGCTCCGGCCGCTCGCCGCCCTCGCCGGAGTTGGACTTGCCCCCCAACAGATTCATGGCCTGGGCCATGCATTCATGGGCCTCCTGGGAGATGGAGCCGTAGCTCATGGCGCCGGTCTTGAAGCGCTTGACAATGGAATCCACACTCTCCACCTCGTCCAGGGAGATGGGCTTCTCAGCGTACTTGATGTCCAGCAGGCCCCGCAGCGTGTGCGGCTTGTGCTCGTCGTCCACCAGGGCGGTGTACTGCTTGAACAGCCCGTAGTCCCCCCGCCGGGCGGACTCCTGGAGCAGATGGATGGTCTGGGGGTTATACATGTGGTCCTCGTGGCCCGCCCGGGCCTTGTGGGCCCCCAGGGAATCCAGCGTCAGGTCGGCGCCCAGGCCCAGGGGATCGAAGGCCCTGGAGTGGTTCTTGTCCACCAGGGCGCCGATCTCCCCCAGGCCGATGCCGCCCACCCGGGAGATCGTGTTGGTAAAGTACGCGTCGATGACATCCCGGGCGATGCCCACCGCCTCGAAGATCTGGGCGGACTGGTAAGACTGGATGGTGGAGATGCCCATCTTGGAGGCGATCTTCACGATACCGTGAAGAACGGCGGAATTGTAGTCGGCCACGGCGGCGTGAAACTCCTTGTCCAGCAGGCCCTCCTCGATGAGCTCCACGATGGTCTCCTGGGCCAGATAGGGGTTGATGGCCCGGGCGCCGTAGCCCAGCAGGGTGGCAAAGTGGTGGACGTCCCGGGGCTCGGCAGACTCCAGGAGAATGGACACCGCCGTGCGCTTTTTGGTGCGGATCAGATACTGCTCGATGGCGGACACCGCCAGCAGGGACGGGATGGCCACATGGTTCTCGTCCACCCCCCGGTCGGAGAGGATGACGATGTTGGCCCCGTTGCGGTAGGCCCGGTCCACCGCCACAAACAGGTGGTCCAGCGCCCGCTTGAGGGGGGTGTTCTTATAATACAGGATGGAAACCGTCTCCACATGGAAGCCGGGCTTTTTCATATGGCGGATCTTCATCAGGTCGGTGGAGGTGAGGATGGGATTGCGGACCTGAAGCACTTTGCAGTTTTCTGCCTTCTCCTGCAGCAGGTTGCCGTCATCCCCGATGTAGACGGTGGTATCGGTGACCACCTCCTCCCGGATGGCGTCGATGGGCGGGTTGGTCACCTGAGCAAAGAGCTGCTTGAAGTAGTTGAACAGAGGCTGCCCCTCCTGATCCAGGACGGCCAGGGGAATGTCGATGCCCATAGCGGCGGTGGGTTCGGCGCCAGTGCGGGCCATGGGGAGGATGGTGTTGCGCACGTCCTCGTAGGTATAGCCAAAGGCCTTCTGCAGCCGAGCGAGCTGCTCCTTGGAGCTCATCTCCACCCGGTGGTTGGGAATGCTGAGGTCGGACAGATGAACCAGGTTTTTGTCCAACCACTCGCCGTAGGGCTGCCGGGCGGCGTAGGAGGCCTTCAGCTCCTCGTCCCCTATGATGCGGCCCTGCCGGGTATCCACCAGCAGCATCCTGCCGGGCTGCAACCGGGACTTGGTGACGATGCGCTCGGCGGGGAGATCCAGCACCCCCACCTCAGAGGACAGAATCAGCTTGTCGTCGGCGGTGACATAGTACCGGGAGGGGCGCAGACCGTTGCGGTCCAGCACCGCGCCCACCACGTCGCCGTCGGAGAACAGGATGGAGGCCGGGCCGTCCCACGCCTCCATCAGGATGGCGTAATATTGGTACAGATCCCGCTTGGCCCGGGAAATGGTCTTATCGTTGCTCCAGGGTTCGGGGATAGCCACCATGACCGCCAGGGGCAGGTCCATGCCGGCCATCATCATGAACTCCAGAGTGTTGTCCAGCATGGCGGAGTCGGAGCCCGCCTCGTTAATGACGGGCAGGATCTTGTCCATGTCGCTGTCCAGCAGAGGGGAGGACATGGTCTCCTCCCGGGCCAGCATCCGGTCGGCATTGCCCCGGATGGTGTTGATCTCTCCATTGTGAAGGAGGAGCCGGTTGGGGTGGGCCCGCTCCCAGGAGGGGTTGGTATTGGTGGAAAACCGGGAGTGGACCAGGGCAATGGCCGACTGGTAATCCTGGTCCTGAAGGTCCGGGTAAAACCGCCGGAGCTGATGGACCAGGAACATGCCCTTATAGACGATGGTACGGCTGGACAGCGAGCAGACATAGGTGCCGTCCCCACCCGATTGCTCAAAGACCCTCCGGGCCACGTAGAGCTTCCGGTCAAACTCCAGGCCCTGCGCCACGCCCTCCGGCCGCTTCACGAAGCCCTGCTCAATGCATGGCATTTTATTCAGCGCCTTCGTGCCCAGGATGCCGGGTTCGACCGGGACCGCCCGCCAGCCCAGAAACTCCATGCCCTCCTTCTCCACGATGACTTCAAACATCTTCTTGGCCTGGCTGCGCTTCAGGCTGTCCTGTGGGAAGAAAAACATGCCGACCCCGTAATCCCGCTCTTCTCCAAGGGTAAAATTCCATTCCTTCACAGCCTTAGAGAAAAACCTGTGCGAAATTTGGAGCAGGATACCTACGCCGTCGCCGGTCTTGCCTTCGGCGTCCTTTCCGGCCCGGTGCTCCAGCTTTTCCACGATCTTCAGGGCGTCGTCCACGGTCTGATGGCTCTTGCGGCCCTTGATGTCCACCACGGCTCCGATGCCGCAGGCGTCATGTTCAAAGGCAGGATCGTACAAGCCCCGCTGTCGATAGCCTTCTTGTCTGTTCTCTTGCATGTACAAAGCCCCTTTCCGGGTCAGAATCAAAAAATAGGGGCACGCGCGCCGGGCGGCCACCTTCTGCCACCCAACGCCCGTACCCCGTTGTACGTTTTGCTATCCGATTAAAGCGCGCTCTTAATGCGCCGGACCGCCTCCTGGGTGGCGGTTGCCTCGCCGAAGCCGGTGAGGCGGATGTAGCCCTCACCGCTGGGGCCGAAGCCGGCACCCGGAGTAGTGACCACATTGGCCCGCCGGAGCAGCCGGTCGAAAAAGTCCCAGGATGGCATTCCGGCGGGCGTTCTGGCCCACACATAGGGGGAATCCACCCCGCCCGAGACGGTGAGCCCGGCAGCCGTCAGGCCCTCCCGGATGACCCGGGCGTTATTCAAGTAGTAGTCCAGGGTCTCCCGGACCTGCGCCCGGCCCTCGTCGGAGTAGACCGCCTCAGCGCCCCGCTGGACCACATAGGGCACGCCGTTGAACTTGGTGCACTGTCTGCGGTTCCACAGGCTGTTGAGGCCGGCCCCGCCCCGCTCCAGCGCCTTGGGCACCACCGTATAGGCACAGCGGGTGCCGGTGAAGCCAGCGGTCTTGGAGAAGGAGCGGAACTCAATGGCGCAGGTCTCCGCGCCCGGAATCTCAAAAATGCTGTGGGGAATGCCGGGGGTGGTGATAAACGCCTCGTAGGCCGCGTCGAACAGGATCACCGAGCCGTTGGCGTTGGCGTAATCCACCCAGGCCTGAAGCTGTGCCCGGGTGGCCACCGCGCCGGTGGGGTTGTTGGGGAAACAGAGGTAGATCATGTCGGCCTTTCCCTCCGGGATGGCGGGTATAAAGCCGTTTTCCGCTATACATGGCATGTAGATCAGGTTGGTCCAGCGGCCGGTGGCCTCGTCGTAGTCCCCAGCCCGGCCGGCCATGGCGTTGGTGTCCACATACACCGGGTACACCGGGTCGCAGACCGCTACCCTGTTTTCCCGTGCAAACAGGTCCACGATGTTGCCGCAGTCGCTCTTGGCCCCGTCGGAGACGAAGATCTCACCGGGCTGGATATCCACGTTCCGGGCCTGATAGTCGCACCGGGCGATGGCCTCCCGCAGAAAGTCGTAGCCCTGCTCCGGGCCGTAGCCGTGGAAGCCCCCGGCGGTGGCCATGTCGTCCACCGCCCTGTGCATGGCGGCGGTCACCGCTTCCGGAAGGGGGCGGGTCACGTCTCCGATGCCTAAGCGGATCAGCTTTTTGTCGGGGTGCTCCTGTTCATAGGCTGCCACCCGTCGGGCGATCTCAGAAAAGAGATAGCTGCCGGGCAGCTTTTGAAAATTCTCGTTGATGGCTGTCATAGGTCCCTTCCTCTCTCCTTACATTTTCTCGGGCCACTCGCCCTCAAATACTGTGACGGCGGGCCCGGTCATATAGACGTGGCCGTCCTCCTGATCCCAGCGGACATCCAACTCTCCGCCTCGCAGCCGGACCGTGGCAGTTCGTTCGGAACGGCCGGTCAGACTGCCAGCCACCACGCTGGCGCAGGCCCCGGTACCGCAGGCCAGCGTCTCGCCGCTGCCCCGTTCCCAGACCCGCATACGCAGGCTGCTGCGGCCCTCCACCTGCACAAACTCCGTGTTGACCCGGTGGGGAAAGATGGCGTGCCGCTCAAAGGCCGGACCGATCTCCGCCAGATTCAGCCGCTCCACATCCGGCACGAAGACCACCGCGTGGGGATTGCCCATGGAGACGCAGGTCACCTCATAGCTCCTGCCCCGCACGTGAAGCTGCTTGCCGATGAAGCGGCTGCCCCGGGCCACCACGGGAATCCGGCCGGGCTCCAGGACCGGGGCACCCATATCCACGGTGGCCGAGACCACCTGCCCCTTCCCCACCTGGAGCCGCAGGGTCCTGACGCCCCCCGGCGTCTCGATGGTCAGATCGGTCTTGTTCGTCATCCCGCGGTCGTAGACGTACTTGCCCATGCAGCGGATTCCGTTGCCGCACATCTCCCCCTGAGTGCCGTCGGCGTTATACATCTCCATGCGGAAATCCGCCGAACGGGAGGGACAGACACAAATCAGCCCGTCCGAGCCTACGCCGAAATGCCGGTCCGATATCCTGCGCGCCAGCTCGTGCGCGTTCTCCGGCCGTTCTTTGGTACAGTCCAGATAGATGTAGTCGTTTCCCAGACCCTGCATTTTTGTGAATCGCATGGCTGCCTCCTTGATCCGTATGCCGATACTCAACGTATATACAGATTGGCGGCAGCCAGTAATCACCAGACTGCCGCCAAAAAGACAACCTCGTCCTTCGACCGATGGAAATCCCCATCTATCGTATGTTGTTTATTGGCCGCCTAGTACCAGCTTGGCGGTTTGGACCATCTTGGCCCCGGAGTTCATGCTCTTTTTCTGCAGGAAGCGGTGGGCCTGCTCCTCGCTCATGCCGTGCCGCTCCATGAGAAGCCCCTTGGCTTCCTTGATGATGGCCTGCTCTTCTCCGCTCCGCTGGGGCCGGGTGAACTTCTCCAGCCGGTGCCCCATCTGCAGCAGCATCCGCACGGAGGCGGTCAGGTCGCCCCGGCTCACCGGGGAGGCCAGCTTGAAGATGTCGTCGGTCTGGCACATATCCAGCAGATTCTGAACGGCCACCATCAGCATGGCGCAGGAGGAGGGCAGGTCCGCGAACAGGTCCTCTGCGCTCTCGTCCGGAAACTTGAAGCCGCAGACCACGGTGCTGATGTGCCGCTTGTTCACGGTGCGCTTCACCTCCGCCGCCGAGTGGCAGACGATGCAGGAGGCCGTTCCGCTGTTCTCCACAATCTCCCGGACCCGGTCGCAGCTTTTGGGACTTTCAAAAGCCACGATGACTTTTTCAATTACCATTTTCAAACACTCCTTTGCGTCAAGGAGTCACTCACAAGGTCAGCACTCCATCAACCTTTCCAAAGGTATTCCGGCAACCGCCGGCCATCAATAGTTGATGATGTACTTCTCGCGCTCCCAGGAACTGACACGGGTGCGGTACTCGTCCCATTCCTTGGTCTTGCCCTCGATGTAGTTCTCGGACACGTGCTCGCCCAGAGTCTCCAGCACCATCGGGTCGGCCTGCATGGCCTTGATGGCCTCCTCCAGGGAGCCGGGCAGGCTGTCGATGCCGGCAGCGGCGCGGGCTTCGTCGTCCATCTTAAAGATGTTCTCGGTGATCTCAGCCGGGGGAACCATGCCCTTCTCGATGCCGTCCAGGCCGGCGGCCAGCAGGACGGCCAGTTCCAGATAGGGGTTGCAGGTGGGATCGGGCGAGCGCAGCTCCACACGAGTGGACTGGCCGCGGGCGGCGGGGATACGGATCAGGGCGGAGCGGTTGGAGGCGGACCAGGCCAGATAGCAGGGGGCCTCGTAGCCGGGCACCAGGCGCTTGTAGGAGTTGACCAGGGGGTTCGTTACGGCGCACATGCCCTTGACATGGGCCAGCAGGCCGGCGATGAAGCTGTACGCCTCCTTGGACAGGCCTTTCTCCCCGTTGGGATCGTAGAACACGTTCTTGCCGTTCTTGAACAGCGACATGTTGGTGTGCATACCGGAGCCATTGATGCCGTAGATGGGCTTGGGCATGAAGGTGGCGTGGAGGCCGTTTTTCTGGGCCAGTGTCTTGACGGCCAGCTTGAAGGTCATGATGTTGTCGGCGGTCTTCAGGGCTTCGGCATACTTGAAGTCGATCTCATGCTGGCCCTGGGCCACCTCATGGTGGCTTGCCTCAATCTCAAAGCCCATCTGCTCCAGTGCCATGCAGATCTCGCGGCGGGTGCCCTCGCCGTGGTCCAGAGGGCCCAGATCAAAATAGCCGGCCTCGTCGTTGGTCTTGGTGGTGGGCTTGCCCTCCTCGTCTGTCTGGAACAGGAAGAACTCGGCCTCGGGGCCCACGTTGAAGGCGTCATAGCCCATGCCGGCGGCCTTCTTCAGCACCCGCTTGAGCACGCCGCGCGGATCGCCCACAAAGGGAGTGCCGTCGGGATTGTAGATGTCGCAGATGAGGCGGGCCACCTTGCCGTGCTGCGGCCGCCATGGGAACACAATGAAGGAGTCCAGGTCGGGATAGAGGTACTGGTCAGACTCATTGATTCGGACAAAGCCTTCAATGGAGGAGCCATCCAGCATGATCTGGTTGTTGACAGCCTTCTCGATCTGGGAGGCGGTGATGGCCACGTTCTTGAGCTGGCCGAAAATGTCGGTAAACTGCATGCGGATGAACTCGATGTCCTCTTCCTTTACGATACGGATGATGTCTTCCTTGGTGTACGCCATGGTGGGTATCCCCTTTCATCATTGAAATACACATTCTAAAGGTTGCTGATAAGGGAAGAAGGCGCTCCGCCCACATGGACCGGAACGCCTTCGTTCGCAACTGATGCTCTGAGTATAAGGATTTTTTCGGCGCCTGTCAAGGGTCTTTTTGAAAGTAAAATCAACTTTGTTGCAACTATCAGGGACCAAGCCCGGTTTCGTTTCGGCTTTTATGCAATATTTTCACTGACATGCTGCAAAAGACGGAAGCACATCACATACCGGAGGTGGCCACGGGATATTCCTCGGTAAAACAGCCCTTGCAGAAACCGCAGGCGGCGTTGGGCGCGATGCGCTCCAGGGCATCCACGCTGAGGAATCCCAGGCTGTCCGCCCCCACAAGCTGGCGGATCTCCTCCACCGTGTGGCGGCAGGCGATGAGATATTTCTTGTCCGGGATGTCGGTGCCGAAGTAGCAGGGGGCGATGAAGGGCGGGGCAGAGACCCGGAAGTGGACCTCTCTTGCTCCCGCCTCCCGCAGCAGGCCGATGATCTGCCGGGAGGTGGTGCCCCGGACGATGGAGTCGTCGATCATAACCACCCGCCGGCCCTCCACCGTGCTCCGGAGGGCGCCCAGCTTGATGCGGACGGCCTGCTCCCGGCTCTGCTGGCCGGGGGTGATGAAGGTGCGGCCGATGTAGCGGTTCTTCACAAAGCCCTGGCCATACGGGATGCCGGACTCCTCGGCATAGCCCATGGCGGCATCCAGGCCGGAGTCAGGCACGCCGATGACCACGTCAGCGTCCACCGGGTGCTTCCGGGCCAGGATGCGGCCGGCCTCCAGGCGGGCCTCGTGGACGGATTGTCCGCAGATCACCGAGTCGGGCCGGGCAAAGTAGATGTATTCAAAGATGCACATATGGGAGGTGGCACCGGCGCAGTTCTCCCGGATGGAATGGATCTGTCCGTCCTCTACCACCACAATCTCGCCGGGGTCGATCTCCCGCTCAAAGGAGGCTCCCACCGCGTCCAGAGCGCAGGATTCCGAGGCAAATACCACCGCCTGCCCCCTTCTGCCCATGCAAAGGGGCCGGAAGCCCCAGGGGTCCCGGGCGGCGATCAGCTTCCGGGCCGACATGACGATGAGGGAAAACGCCCCACGCAGGCCCTTGACCGCCTGGCACACCGCCTCCTCCGCTGAGCCGCAGCGCAGCCGCTCCTGGGCAATGGCATAGGCAATGAGCTCTGAATCGGTGGTGGTCTGGAAGATGGCACCCCGGTACTCAAAGCTGGTACGCAGCTCCGGCGTATTGACCAGATTGCCGTTGTGGGCCACCGCCAGGGTCCCCTTGACATATTTCAGCGTCAGGGGCTGGGCGTTCTCCCGTCGGACGCCGCCGGTGGTGGAGTAGCGCACATGGCCCACCGCCATGGTCCCGCCCAGTCTGTCCAGGACGTCCTGGTGGAACACGTCCCCCACCAGCCCCAGATCTTTGTGATAGGACAACTCCCGGTCGTTGATGGTGGCGATGCCGCAGGCCTCCTGCCCGCGGTGCTGGAGGGAGTAAAGCCCGTAATAGGTGGTACGGGCGCAGTCTCCGGCGGGGTCATAGATGCCAAAAACGCCGCATTCTTCATGAATGGACATGGGCTTCCCCCATTTCCTATGGAATAAGGCAATCCTACCACATCAAATTTCCCATTGCAATTGTCAATTCCATGCATTTTCTTCCCTTTTCCGTGTTGGAATTTGCATTTTCACGCCGGGAGAGGAAGCCTGCCACCCCACAGGATAGCTCATGGGGCGAATTCGTCTCACCAGATGTGAAGCAGGTGCTGCACGCCCAGGCTGACGCAGGCGATGGCCACCCAGCAGCAAAAGCCCATAAAGATGGGCTTGCCTCCGGTCCGGACCAGCTTGACCACGTCGGTGTTCAGGCCGATGGCAGCCATAGCCATGACGATGAAGAATTTGCTGGCGCTCTTCAAAAAGCCGATGACGGCGGCTGGAAGGGGCAGCAGGGTCGTCACCACCGAGGCCAGTACGAAAAAGAGGACGAACCAGGGAAAGATCTTTTTCAGACTCACCGTCACGCCGGTGCCCTGGGCGCTTTTCTCCTCCTGCCTGGTGCGGAGGAGAGCCAGCACCAGCGTGATGGGGATGATGGCCAAGGTGCGGGTCATCTTGACGATGGCAGCGGTATCCAGCGTGTTGCTGCCATGAATACCGTCCCAGGCCGCCGCCGCCGCAGTAACGGAGGAGGTGTCGTTGATGGCGGTGCCGGCGAAAAGCCCGAAGCCCTCGTTGGACAGCCCCAGCATCCCGCCCAGGGTCGGAAAAGCCAGCGCCGCCAGGACGTTGAACAGAAAGATGACCGAGATGGACTGGGCGATCTCTTCATCGTCCGCGCCGATGACGGGGGCGGTGGCGGCAATGGCGGAGCCGCCGCAGATGGAGGAGCCCACGCCGATCAGGGTGGATATCTTGGCATCCATATGCAGCAACTTATGTAAAACAAAGGCCGCCACCAGGGAGGTGGTAATGGTGGACAGGATGATCGGCAGGGACTGGGCCCCCACCTTGGCGACACTGGACAGGTTCATGCCAAAACCCAGCAGAACCACGGCCAGCTGGAGGATCTTTTTCGAGGTGAATGTGACGCCGGCCCGGGCCCACCCCTGCTCCTTCCAGAACAGGGCGATGACCATACCGAAGAGGATGGCGAACACCGGCCCTCCCACCACCTCAAGGGTTCTCCCCAAACACCATGCGGGGACGGCGATGCACAGGCAGGTCAGGATACCCGGCCCATTCCTTCTGATTGATCCCATACGGCTCTCTTCTCCTTTTCTGCGGTTCAAACGCTGCAGGCCCCGTCATAAAGACGGGGCCTGATCCGGGCTCCTTATTCCCACTCGCAAAATGAAACTTAATTCTAAACGCTTTTGTTTGGGGGATTTGATACCATTTGATTTTTCCTGATACCTATTATCCTTATCCTATGGGCTTGCCGAACTTTTGCTATCATTTGGCTATCAAGGAAATGGCTATCAACGGTAAAATTAGATTGGTTTCTCTGGTGGTTTACAACTACATTTTACCACGAAAGACAGGGAAATGCAATAACCTTCCTCGCTGTGGTGTATCAAGTGATCTTACTGAACATATGGCGCACCTTGTCCAGGCGGCTGTTTGGACGGCGGGGCTGGATGACCG
>CABUJV010000032.1 GCA_902492005.1 uncultured Eubacteriales bacterium | reverse complement strand
AAAAATAAAGCCCGAAGGACTGTTTCATCCTTCGGGTTTTACGATAGCATTTGCGGATTCCGGCGCTTTTTATGCGTTTTAGACCTTGAGAAGTGGCGTTGAGTTGTGTATAATGATTTCCAGTGACGTTCTGCCCGTCAAACGACCCAATTTTATTTTATGGAGGCGTTTCCCATGGCCATGCATATGTTCCAGACCCTCATCGACATCCTGAAGAAAAATCCCAAGAAAATCGTCTTTACCGAGGGCACCGATCCCCGCATCCTGGAGGCCAGCGCCCGGCTGCTGGCCGGTACCTGGCTGACCCCCGTGCTGGTGGGCAACCCGGATGCCGTCCACGCCGCCGCCGAAGAGGCTGGCTTCAACATCCGCGGCGCCATCATCGTCGACCCCGAAAGCTACCCCCGCATGGACGAGATGGTCAGCGCCATGGTGGACCTGCGCAAGGGCAAGATGAGCCCCGAGGAGTGCCGCGCCGCCCTGTCCAAGGCCAACTACTTCGGCACCATGCTGGTGAAGATGGGCGAGGCCGACGCTCTGCTGGGCGGCGCCACCTACTCCACCGCCGACACCGTGCGCCCCGCCCTCCAGCTCATCAAGACCAAGCCCGGCCACTCCATCGTGGGCTCCTGCTTCATCCTGGTCCGCGAGGGCGTGGGCGGCAACACCGTACTGGCCATGGGCGACTGCGCCATCAACATCAAACCCACCGAGGACGAGCTGGTGGAGATCGCCATCGGCACCGCCGAGTGCGCCAAGATCTTCGGCATTGATCCCCAGGTGGCCTTCCTGTCCTACTCCACCAAGGGCTCCGGCAAGGGCGAGGACGTGGACAAGATGCGGGAGGCCGCCAAAAAGGCCAAGGCTGCCCGCCCCGACCTGGCTATTGAGGGCGAGCTCCAGTTCGACGCCGCCGTCTCCCCCAAGGTGGCCGAGACCAAGTGCCAGGGCCTGCCCGTGGCCGGTCATGCGAACACCTTCATCTTCCCCGACATCAACGCCGGCAACATCGGCTACAAGATTGCCCAGCGCTTGGGCAGCTTCGATGCCTACGGCCCCATCCTGCTGGGCCTGAACGCCCCCATCAATGACCTGTCCCGCGGCTGCAACGCCCAGGAGGTCTACTCCATGGCCATCATCACGGCCGCTCTGGCCTGAGCGCCCAAAGCCCCGCCTACATCAAAGCCGCGCCGCCCCGTTGGGGCGGCGCGGCTTTTCCATTGACCGGCGCTCCCGGCTGTGCTATACTGACCGCAGACCGTCTGGGAAAGGAGTGTGCGCCATGGGCTGGGCATTCGGCCTTATAATGGGATATTTTGGAAACAAATATGCCGCCGATGGGATAAGTGCGCCCTTTTTGCGGACCTTACGGCGGTAAAGACTTCTGTGCTCTTTCCGGCCGCGGCGTTCGCCGCGGCTTTTTTGTCCCTTGGGCGGCTTATCTCTTCCCCGGCACCACATCTATAATATCTATAAGAGGGAAGCGATATGAACCTGAATCAACAAATCTGCCGGCTCCTGGCGCTGGAGCTGGCCGGCAATTTCCGGGTGGCAGGTGGCGTATGGGTCCTGCTGCTGGTGGGCCGGGGCTTCTCCCTGGTCCAGGTGGGACTGGCCGAGGCCTTCTTTCACGCGGTCAGCCTGTGCGGCGAGATTCCCTCCGGCATGGCGGCCGACGTGCTGGGCCGGAAAAAGACCATGATGGCCAGTCAGGCCATGTTTATCCTGTCCTCCCTGGCGATGCTCCTGTCCCGCACCATGGCCGGCGTCTGCGCCGCCATGGCCCTCAGCGCCTTGGCCTACAATCTGGCCTCCGGCACCCGGGAGGCCCTCACCTACGATTCCCTGGTCCAGGGCGGGGCCGAGGGCTCCTATCTGCGGGTGTCCTCCCTGCAAAACAGTCTCTGGCGGCTCGCCAGCGGCCTGTCCACCCTCTGCGCCGGCCTGGCTGTGTCCATCGGCTACCGGGCGGGCTACGCCGCCGACACGCTGCTGGCTCTGGCGGGGCTCCTGCTGGCCGGCAGCCTGGCCGAGCCGGTGGTCACCGCCGCCCAGGCGCAGCGGGCAGGCCGGCGGCTCCGGGACCTGCCCCGGCTGGCGGGGAACTGCGCCCGGGCGGCCGCGGGCTTTCTGACCGCCCATCCCCGGGTGTCGGCCCTGATGCTCTGCAACGCCTTTGTGGGCGCGCTGGCCACGCTTCTGCGCTTCTTTCTCCAGGACGGGCTGATCCGGGCGGGAGCCGCGCCCGCTCTGCTGGGTCCCCTGCTGCTGGCCATCGAGCTGGGCGGCGTGGCCGGAGCCCGGCTGGCCCTGCTCCTGTCCCGGCTGCCTTACCGGGCCGCGGGGGTGCTGTGCGGCCTGGGTACGTTGGCCGGGGTGCTGCTTCCCCTGTCCGGCTCCGTCCCCCGGATGGCGGCGGGCGGCTTTCTGGCCGTGGTCTGTGACGACGCCTTCCAGACCCTCACCGACGCCTGCCTTAACGACCGTTTCCCATCCGACCAGCGGGCCACCCTCATCTCCGTATCCTCCATGTGCTTCAGCCTGGTAATGATCGCCCTGTCCCCTCTGGCCGGGGCGGCCGCCGGTTTCGTTTTCTAACTTGGTTACCGAAAAATCGGGGTCTGTCAGGCCCCGACTTTTTTGTGGAATCCACGAAATTACCAAAATTTTATGCATCAAAAGTTATTGCTCTTGCCCAATCCGGCGTGGTTTTTTCCCGGAAGGCCGCCAAAAACCACTATATCTTGTTGTTTTTCCGATTTCAAAGGTCCTGTCCCGCTCTCGACGCCTTTCCGCCAAAAAAGACTTGACGTTGCCCGGGAAAGCGTGTATCATACTTTTGTAACTATTTGTAATCCTTTCTTACCCCTTTGTTATAATTCAGCAATCATGCTTCGGCCCCTTTGGGCCGTCTTTTTCTGATATCAAAGAACAGGGAGGTCCGTCTTTATGGATGAGATCCTGCGGACGCCAAATCATGTGCCGGTCCGGCCGGCTTCCCGCTCCGCCCGCCGGTCCGGCCGGGAGCGGAAGGATACCGGCGGGAGCAGCCGGCTCCACCGCTTTGCCGCCGCCGCCGCCGCCCGCTCCCGCCGCCTGAAGCTGCAGAGCGCCCGGGTCTATCACCGGGTCCACTCCGCCACGGCGGGAAAGCCGAAGCTGGGGCCTCTGACTTTCCTGGCCCTGTCCCTGGTCATCGGGCTGGCCTCCGTGGTGGGCGTGGTTTACACCCCCGCCTATGTGGTCAGCGTGGACGGCGTGGACCTGGGCCTGGTACAGGAGCCCCAGGTCTTCGAGCAGGTCATGGACCGGGTGGAGGCCCGCGCCTCCGGCATTCTGGGCTATGACTACACCCTCCAGAACCAGGTCGGCTACGAGCGTGTGCTGGCGGAGCGGGAGGACCTGTCCCCCATCTCCGGCTTCGAGACCTATCTGTTCAGTCAGGTGGGCGAGGTGATGAAGAGCTATGTCCTCACCGTAGACGGCCAGTCCCTGGGCGCCGTCACCGACCGGGCCCAGATCGACCAGATGCTGGACGAGATCGCCGCTCCCTATGTCAACGAGAACACCATCTCCGTCTCCTATGACAGGGCCGTGGGCGTCTCCCTGGAGTACACCCCCTCCGAGTCCATCAAGGATATCTCCGAGATGAAGGCCGCCCTCACCGCCAACACCAGCGGCCAGACCACCTACGAGGTCCAGAAGGGCGACACCTTCATGGCCCTGGCCTTCTCCAACGGCATGACCATGGCCGAGATGGAGGCCCTCAATCCCGGCGTGGACATCAATAAGCTCCAGATCGGCCAGCTCCTCAACATCAAGGAGGAGGTCCCCTACCTGTCCGTGCAGACTGTGGATTCCATCACCTACACCGAGGAGATTCCCAGCACCGTCCGGGAGGTGGAGGACGACACCATGTATCAGGGCCAGTCCAAGGTCCTGGACCCCGGCGTCCCCGGCGAGGCCCTGGTCTCCGCCAACGTGACCTATGTCAACGGCCATGAGCGGGAGCGTGACATCCTCAGCTCTACCACCGTGCGGGAGGCCACCGAGAAGGTGGTGGCCGTGGGCACCGTGCCCCGCCCCTCCTGGCTCCCCAACGGCTACTACGTCTGGCCCTGCTACGGCCGGATTACCTCCCGCTTCGGCTACCGCTATATCTTCGGCTCCTACAGCTACCACTCCGGCATCGACATCGCCGTCCCCTACGGCACCTCCGTCAAGGCGGCCGACGGCGGCACCGTCACCTTTGCCGGCTACAAGGGCAGCTACGGCTATCTGGTCATCATCGACCACGGCAACGGCGAGCAGACCTACTATGGCCACAACTCCAGCCTGCTGGTTAGCGCGGGAGACAAGGTCTATCAGGGGCAGACCATCGCCAAGGCCGGCTCCACCGGCCGCTCCACCGGCAGCCACTGCCATTTCGAGATTCGGGTCAACGGCACCCAGGTCAACCCGTCGGCCTATCTCAACTAAGTCGAGCTTGGACAACGCCCGGACAGCAAAGCTGTCCGGGCGTTGTTTTTATGGGCGCTCTTCCGGGTGGTCCCGCTGATACCGCGCCTGCCTGCGCCGGTACCAGACATAGTTGAACACGTTTCCCAGGATCAGGATGTTGCCGCACAGGTAGAGCCACACCAGCAGGATGATGACCGAGGCCAGGGACCCGTACACCAGGGAGTACCGGGAGGACATACCGATGAACCAGGAGAAGAGCATGGAGGCGCACACCAGGGCCACCGAGGCCAGAAAGCCGCCGGTGAGGATGGGGGGCCGGGGGCGGCCCCTGGGTGCGGACATGCGGTAGGCCAGCAGGATAAACAGGAAGACCAGGCAGAACAGGATAAGGAAGCGCAGGGACTGCCAGCTCCCCACCAGCTGGGCGATCCAGGGGAAATGCTGCTCCACCAGGCGGAAGAACCAGCTTCCGGTGAGCAGCACCCCCAGAGAGAGGTAGATGGTGATGAGAAAGAGGATGGAGTTGAGCACGCTGGCTGCGATCTGTACCACGCCGGTATAGGTCCTGCGCCGGTAAATGTCCGCCATGATGTTCATCAGGGCCCGGAAGGCGGCGGAGGCGGAGAACAGCGTCATGGTGATGCCCGCCGCCAGCATGGCGTTGGACTGGCTGCCCGGCTGAGAGAGATAGGTGATATAGTCGGTGAGGATGGACAGGCTCTCCCGGGGGATGATCCCGGAGGCGGCGTCCACCAGGGCGTTGACGTCGATGTGGAGCAGCCCCACAAAGGCGTTGACACAGATCAGAATGGGGAAAAAGGAGAGGATGAGGAAATAGGCCAGCTCGGCGGCCGACCGGGACACCCGGCGGGAAAAATAGACGTCGGCGATCTCCCGGATGAACCGCACGGGGGAGGATTCCCACAGCGCCTTCATGGCTTCACCTGCTTTTTGGATGGTTTCGCCTGGTAGTATACCACAGTATGCCTCCTTTCACAAACCCCAAACCTGGAGTCATATTCCCCTCCGGCCCGGCATATCGTTTCTTATGACTGCACGGAAAGGACGGGGATGACCCATGAAAAGAGGACAAGGCCCCGGTCAGTGGACAAAGCTCCTCCGCCGGGGGGCCGCCCTGTTTCTGGCCACTGTGACGGTGTGGGTGCTCTCCCTTACCGCCGATATGGGGGCCGCGGCGGAGACCTTCCGCACCCTGGCCGAGAGCCCCGCCTTCGTGGCGGCGGCCCTCCAGGCCGAGCTGGGCCATGTGGAGACCGGGACGGACGCCCTGGACGCTCTGGAGAGCTGGCAGCGGCTGGTGCTGAGCCAGTCCCCCACCCTGATGGCCGGGCGGGAGCAGGTCTCCCAGTCCCTGGCCGGCGCCTCCGACCAGGGCGGCGCGGACCCCGAGCCCCCCCGGCCCTCCGCCGTCCAGGAGCCCGACGACCCGGAGGACCCCCACCAGCTTCCGGCCTCCACCACCGCCCCCGACGACATCGTGGGCCGGACCCTGGCTCCGGTCAGCGGCGACGGCTATGCCAGCGCCGGCGGGGTCTACATCGAAAACCGACCCGGCCTGCCCCTGGACGTGGCCGCCCTGGCCTCTGCCGCCCTGACCCTGGAGCTGCCCGCCGACGGCCCTCAGGTCCTCATCATGCACACCCACGGCACCGAGGCCTACACCCCCGACGGGGCGGACGTCTACACCCCCAGCGGGGACTGCCGCACCACCGACGAAGCCTACAACATGATCCGGGTGGGAGAGGAGATCGCCGGCGTCCTCACCTCCATGGGCCTTACGGTCCTCCACGATAAGGCGCTCTACGACTACCCCAACTACAGCGGCTCCTACGACCGCTCTCTGGCCGCCGTGGAACAGTATCTGCGGGACTACCCCTCCATCCGGGTGGTGCTGGACGTCCACCGGGACGCCCTCATCGGGGAGGACGGCACCGTCTACAAGCCCATCACCACCATCGACGGGGTCAAGACCGCCCAGGTCATGCTGGTCATGGGGTCCAACGCCAAGTACGACCACCCCAACTGGCAGGAGAACCTGTCTCTGGCGGTCAAGGTCCAGGGGGAGATGAACACTCTGTGGCCCACTCTGGCCCGGCCCATCGGCCTACGGGAGAACCGCTACAATCAGCAGACCACCACCGGCTCCCTTCTGGTGGAGATCGGGGCCCACGGCAACACGCTCCAGGAGGCTCTGGCCGCCGCCCGATGCTTCGCCCGGGCCGCCGGCGCGGTGCTGCTAGCGTACCAATAGCCGAGAGGCGCCGGGCCCTGCCAGGTCCGGCGCCTTTTTATCACACAAATACCGCCTGCACCAGCACCATATACAGCACCGTGCCGCCGAAGATGGACAGCAGGTTGTTGTGCTTCCACAGGTGGAGGCTCACCACCGCGGCGGCGGCGATGAGCTGAGGGGCCCACTGGGGCACGGCGGCGAAGCTCACCGTGCGCAGGCAGTAGACGATGAGCATGGCGATGACCGCCGGCGGCAGGACCCGGCCCAGGTAGAGGATCAGCTTGGGAGGATGTCCGCCCCGGTCAAAGAGGAGAAAGGGCAGAGCCCGGGTGAGGAAGGTCACCGCCGCCATGACGGCGATGGAGGCTGCCGCCTGTCCGGTGGAGAGGACCATTCAGACCGCCTCCTTTTCCGCGTCCGCATCCCGGTCCAGCCGGACGCGGAGAGCCAGCAGGGCCGCGATGATGACGCACAGGGCCGGAATCAGCATGTTCGCCGCCCCCATGACCACCAGGGAGGTCACCGTGATGCCGGCCCCCAGCAGGGCGGGCAGATGAGAGCGGTAGGTGCTCCACTGGTCCACCGCGATGACGAGGAAGAGGGCCGTCATGGCAAAGTCGATGCCGGTGGTGTCAAACTGGATCAGGGCGCCCGCCACGCTGCCGATGACCGAGCCTAGGATCCAGTAGCAGTGATCCAGCACCGCCACGGCGAAATAGTAGTCGTGGGGGTCCACCCGCTCGGGCACCCGGGCGGAGGAGAGCAGGGCATAGGTTTCATCGGTGAGGGAGAAGATCATATACAGCTTCCGCACCCCCATGCCCCGGAACTTCTCCAGCAGGCTCAGGCCGTAGACCAGATGCCGGAAGTTGAGGATCAAGGTCAGAACGGCCACGTTGACCAGGGCCGCCCCGGTGGCCAGGAGCTCCACCCCCATGTACTGCCCCGACCCGGCGTAGATGGTCAGGGACATGAAAAAGGCCCAGATAAAATTGTACCCGATGGCCTCCAGCATCAGCCCGAAGGCGATGCCGATGGACAGATACCCCATCAGCACCGGCACGGTGGCCGGGAAGGCGGCGGCAAAGGCGCGGCGGTTCACGCGACATCACCCCATTGTGAAAAGTAAAAACATTGTAAGCGCTTTACCGCCAAAAAGCAAGCGGGCGGCCGGAATTTCTCCCCCTCGTGAAAAAGGGTGGCGCTTTTGGGAAAAAACTTGTATAATACACAATACTATCGACAGCCAACTGCAGACGCCCGGAGGAACGACATGAAAAAACTGCTCTTTATCTACAATCCGCAGGCGGGCAAGGGCCAGGTGCGCCCCCAGCTCGCCGCCATTCTGGACGCCTTCTCCAAGGCGGGGTATCTGACCAGCGCCTGGCCCACCCAGGGGCCCGGGGACGCCACCCGGCTGGCCGCCGCCATCGGCCGCCGGTACGACCGGGTGGTGTGCTGCGGCGGCGACGGTACCCTCAACGAGGTGGTCACCGGCCTGATGGGACTGGAGGCGCCCCCCCTGGTGGGCTACATCCCCGCCGGCACCACCAACGACTTCTCTCGGAACCTGGACCTGCCCAAGGGCATGGACAAGGCCGCCGAGTCCGCCGTGTCCGGCGTGGCCCGCCCCTGCGACATCGGGGTGTTCAACGACCGTTTTTTCGTCTACGTGGCCGCCTTCGGCGCCTTTACCGACGTGTCCTACGACACCCCCCAGCCCTTCAAGAACACCTTCGGCCACCTGGCCTATCTGTTGGAGGGGGCCACCAAGCTGGGCTCTCTGCTCAAGGGCTACCACCTGACCGTCGAGCACGACGGAGGCGCCGTGGAGGGGGACTTCATCTACGGCATGGTGTCCAACACCATCTCGGTGGGGGGCTTTCAGCTCTTCCCGCCGGAGCGGGTGGCTCTGGACGACGGACTGTTCGAGGTGGTGCTGATCCGCCTGCCCCGGAACCCGGCGGAGTTCCAGAGCGCCCTGCGCTCCCTGACCCGCCAGAACACCGTGGAGAGCGACATGATCGTGGCGTTCCACACCAGCCGTCTTCGGGTCGTCACCCAGGAGGAGCTGACCTGGACTCTGGACGGGGAGTACGGCGGCGCGCCGGAAACGGTGGAAATTCAAAACCGGCAGAAGGCCCTGACCCTGATCTGGGGCAAATAACAGATGTCCTCACGGCCGGTCTGCCCCTTCTCCGAACTGGGATCCCCGGTGGACAAAACAAGGCCGCGGACACTGGGTGTCCGCGGCCTTGTGCCGGCGTTCTCAGAGCTGGACGGTCCAGCCGTAGGGATCCGGCTCGGTGCCCCACTGGATGCCCACCAGAGTGTCGTACAATCTGTGGGTCAGAGAGCCGATCTCCCCGCCGTTGACCACCACATGGCGGCCCTCCCAGCCCATCTCGCCGATGGGAGAGACGACGGCGGCGGTGCCGGTGCCCCAGGCCTCCTCCAGCTTGCCGCTGCCGGCGGCGTCAAAGAGCTCCTGGGCGGTGATGAGGCGCTCTTCCACGGTGTAGCCCCAGTCCCGCAGCAGCTCCAGGCAGGAGCGGCGGGTGATGCCGGGCAGCACGGAGCCGGTGAGCTGGGGGGTGATGATCTTGCCGTCCACCTTGAACATAACGTTCATGGAGCCCACTTCCTCGATGTACTTGCGGTGGACGCCGTCCAGCCACAGCACCTGGGCGTAGCCCTGCCCCTCGGCCCGCTCGCCGGCCCGGATGGAGGCGGCGTAGTTGCCGCCGCACTTGGTGTAGCCGGTGCCGCCCTTGACCGCCCGGACGTCGTCATCCTCCACGTAGATCTTCACCGGGTTGATGCCCTCGGCGTAGTAGGCTCCCACGGGTCCGGTGATGATGCAGAAAAGGTAGGTGTGGGAGGCATGGACTCCCAGGCTGGCGTCGGTGGCGATGACGAAGGGGCGGATATACAGGGAGGTGCCGGGCTGATCGGGCACCCACTCCTTGTCCACAGTGACCAGCGTCTTGACGGCCTCCACGAACAGATTCTCGTCGATGGCGGGGATGCACAGCCGCTCACAGGAGTCGTTGAGTCTTCTGGCGTTGTCGATGGGCCGGAAGAGCTGGATGCGACCGTCGGCAGTCCGATAGGCCTTCAGGCCCTCAAAGACCTCCTGGGCATAGTGGAATACCATGGCGGAGGGCTCCAGGGCGAAGGGGCCGTAGGGTACGATACGGGGATCGTGCCATCCCTGGCCTGCGGTGTAGTTCATCAGGAACATGTGGTCGGAAAAAACCTTGCCGAAGCCCAGGGTATTGAAGTCCGGCTTGGGCTTGAGAGTGGTGGCGCGCTGGATCTTGATCTCCTCCATGGTGGATGGCCTCCCTGCAACATTGTAGATTAGAAGTTATTATATCAGCCTCACCACTTTACTGCAATAGAGAAAGTGACGGAAAACGTCTCGTTCCGCCGCGGGGCTCCTGTCATTATTTCCGCCGCCGAAGGCGGGCAGGCTGACCCGCTTTTCCATGCCGTCGCCTTTGCAAAAAGCCAAAGCCGTCTTGCGCAGGATGTTCCGATTCAATGGGGATGAGTCTGTCCGGCGCGGAGCAAAAGGCCACCCGCCGCCCTTAAAACGCATTGAGGGCGTTTTCCGGCCGTTCCCCATGGAGCACCTTGGAAATATTGCCGGCAAAAAACGCATACCGTTTTTCATGAAACCGCACACCGTCCGGCAGTCCCGCAGTGTGCGGCGTCAAAATCACATTTGGAAGATCGCGCAGGGGACTGCTGCGGGCAAGCGGCTCGTCCTCGTACACATCCAGGCATGCGCCGCCGATCCTGCGCTGCTTCAGTGCCTCTATGAGCTGATTTTCATCCACGAGAGCGCCCCGCGCCGTGTTGACAAGAAGCGCGGTGCTTTTCATCTTCGCGAATGCGTCGCGGCCAATCATGTGCCGGGTGGAATCGTTCAGCGGCACGTGCAGCGTGATGATATCGCTCTGCGCATAAAGACTGTCCAGCTCTGCCGGCTCCACCCCCGGCAAAGCAGCCGGCCTTCGGCTGTACCCCAGCACCCGCATATCAAATGCGCCGGAATACTTCGCCACCCTCCGCCCGATCGCGCCAAGCCCAAGGATGCCGATGGTCTTGCCGGAGAGCTCGGCTCCCGTGTAATCCAGATCCCACTCGCCTCCCCCCGCTTTCATGGTCCGGTCCAGCACATGGATGTTTTTGTACCAGCAGAAGATCAGCGCCATCACGTGCTCCGCCACGGCTGCCGCGTTGATGCCCGCGGCGCTGCAGACCCGGATTCCACGCCTTGTACACGCATCTATGTCCACGTTGTCAAATCCGGCGCCCGTCTGTACAAGAAGCAGCTTCGGAGCCCGGTCCAGAAACGCGTCGTCCACCCGGATGTGCTCCGGGATAACCACGTCTGCGTCCTCCAGGCAGCGACCGGTCTCCTCCGGTGGAAGGATGTGAATCTTCCAGTCGTGTGGAAAGCAGCTCATGATCCTCCTCTTTGCATTTTCCGGAAACCGGCCGACAATCACAACTTGCATCCCGCGTTTTCCCCCCCATTCTGTTGAGAAGATTATACCATCCGGTCTGGCGGCGTACAAGTACGCCGTAAAACCGGTGAGCATATTTCAAGGCCAGGGCGGCGAAGGTTGGCCCCCGCTCTTGTAATTTCAAAACTTTTCTGATAAAATAGACTATCTGAGTTATGCCCGTCCCCCGGAGAGGGGGCGTCCAGGAGGTGTAGGAATGAACAAGCGGCTCTCCCGGCTTTTGGAGCCCAGTCTGGGCCTCTATCTGTTTTGTCTGGTCTGTTTTGCCGCGGCCTCCGCTCTTTTCAGCCTGCCCGTGGCCGCCGCGGAGGGGGTGGTGGTGGTCGTCCTCTTCTTTTACCTCCGCCGCAACAGCAGCCGCCGGAAGAAAGAGATGCTCCGCTATCTGGAGAGCGTATCCGCCAATATGGACATGGCCACCCGGGATACCATGCTCAACTCCCCGCTGCCCATGGTCATCTTCCACCCGGACACCGACGAGGTCGTCTGGTCCAACGAGCGGTTCCTCCAGCTCACCGACGGCCGGGACCACCTGTTTGACACCAAGCTCTCCGCCGCCGTACCCGGCTTCCATACCCGCTGGCTGCTGGAGGGCAAGACCGAGTGCCCCGGTGAGGTGACGGTGGGCCAGCGGAAGTTTCTGGTCTTCGGCAACCTGGTGCGCTCCGAGGAGCGGCGGGGCCGCGCGTCCAGCATGGCCACCACCTACTGGGTGGAGGTCACCGGCTACTCCGCCGACCGGCAGACCCTGCGCAGCAGCCGGCCCGTGGTGGCACTGCTGCTGCTGGACAACTACGAGGACGTGGTGAAAAACACCGACGAGTCCGCCCGCACCGCCATGCTCAGCGAGATCAACAAGCGTCTGGCCGCCTGGGTGGCCCCCACCGGCGGGCTGTTCTCCCGGTACGACCGGGACCGTTACCTCTTCGTCTTTGAGGAGCAGTACCTCGAGGGCTTTGTGGACGCCAAATTCGACCTGTTGGACAAGGTGCGGGAGATCCCCGGCCCCAACGGCGTGTCCCCCACCCTCTCCATCGGCGTGGGGCGGGACGCTCCCAGTCTCAAGGAGCTGCTGGAGTATGCCTCCCTCTCCATTGAGATGGCCCTGTCCCGGGGCGGCGACCAGGCCGTCGTTAAAAACAAGTTCAACTTTGAGTTCTACGGCGGGCACAATAAGGAGATGGAGAAGCGCACCAAGGTCAAAAGCCGGGTCATGGCCAACGCCTTGGGCGAGCTCATCGCCGACTCCTCCCGGGTGTTCGTCATGGGGCACAAGTTCCCCGACCTGGACTGCATCGGCGCCATTACCGGCGTGTGCGCCATCGCCCGCAAGCGGGGAGTGCAGGCCCGCATCATCCGGGAGCCGGGCAACAACCCCGCCGCCGGGATGGCCGACAAGCTGGCCCAGACTCCGGAGTACAAGGATTCCTTCCTCTCCGCCCAGGACGCCATCATCCTGGCCGACCCCCGGACCCTGCTGGTGGTGGTGGACACCAACCGGCCGGAGCAGGTCCAGTCGGAGGATCTGCTGGAGTGCTGCACCCGGGTGGCCGTCATCGACCACCACCGCCGGGCGGCCTCCTACATCGGCAACGCGGCGCTGAACTTTCACGAGCCCTATGCCTCCTCGGCCAGCGAACTGGTCACCGAGCTCATCCAGTACATCATGGAGCCCTCGGACCTGCTGCGCATCGAGGCGGAGGCCCTGCTGGCCGGCATGGTGCTGGACACCAAGAATTTCACCATGCGCACCGGCAGCCGCACCTTCGAGGCGGCGGCCTTCCTGCGCCGTTCCGGCGCCGACACCGGCGACGTGCGCAAGCTGTTCCAGAACGATTTGGCGGGCACCATCGCCCGCTACGACATCATCCAGACCGCCCGGATGTACCACAACGACATCGCCGTGGCCGCCGTGGACCACACGGTGGGCCGGGTGACCGCCGCCCAGGCCGCCGACGAGCTGCTGAACATCTCCGGCATCGACGCCTCCTTTGTGCTCTTCCCCGATGCCGGCGGGGAGCGGGTCATTATCTCGGCCCGGAGCATGGGCAACACCAACGTGCAGGTGGTGCTGGAGAAGCTGGGGGGCGGCGGCAATGCCGCCACGGCGGGGGCCCAGGTGCCCTCCGGCAGCGTGGAGGCGGTCCTCCAGCAGCTGCTGCGGGCCATCGACCAGTATTTTGATGAAGATTGAGGAGGTTTTTACCATGAAAGTGATCTTACAGCAGGACGTGAAGGGCCAGGGCAAGAAGGGCCAGCTCATCGAGGCCAGCGACGGCTACGCCCGCAACTTCCTTCTGCCTCGGAAGCTGGCCGTGCCGGCCACCGCCGAGAACGTCAACACCATGAAGATGCAGGAGAAGGCCAGGAAGGCCCAGGAGGCCGCCGAGAAGGCTGAGGCCGAGGCCGTCGCCGCCAAGCTCAAGGACTGTGTGGTCAAGCTCACCGCCAAGGCCGGCGCGGGCGGGCGGCTGTTCGGCGCCGTCACCTCCAAGGAGATCTCCGAGGGGCTCAAGGCCCAGTACGGCCTGGACGTGGCCAAGACCAAGATCGTCCAGGACGAGCCCATCAAGGCCTACGGCGCCTATGAGCTCAAGTGCAAGCTGGGCTACGAGGTCAGCGGGGCCATCAAGGTCGTGGTGGCGGAGGCGTAAGCCCTCCCTATTTTACAGGAAAGCTGGGTGATGCACATGGACGAAGAGCTGCTGCTGCGCCAGATGCCCCACTCGGTGGAGGCCGAGCAGGCGGTGCTGGGGTCCATGCTCATCGACGCCCGGTGCGTGCCCGAGGTCATCGAGAAGCTCCGCCCCGAGGACTTTTACCTCCAGCAGAACCGGGACATCTATGAGACCATCTACGGCATGTTCAGCTACTCGGAGACCATCGACCCGGTCACCGTGCTGGAGCGCATGCGCCGGAACGGGGTCTTTGAGGAGAACGCCTCCCGCTCCTATCTCCTCCAGCTCATGGAGGTCACCCCCACCGCCGCCAACGTGGCGGAATACGTGTCCATCGTAAAGGACAAGGCCCTGCTGCGGCGCATCGCCGAGACGGCGGCCGACCTGACCGGCATGATCCAGGAGGGCGCCGGCACCGCCCAGGAGGTCCTGGACGCCGCCGAACAGCGCATCTACGCCATCCGGCAGGGGCGGGCCGGCCAGGGGCTGACCCCCATCTCCGCGGTGGTGCTGGACGTGCTGGACCGGCTGGAGGAGCTGTCCAAGCGGGACTCGGCCATCCCCGGCCTGTCCACCGGCCTGTCCGATGTGGACCGGGCCATCTCCGGCCTCAACGACTCCGACCTCATCCTGCTGGCCGCCCGCCCCGGCATGGGCAAGACCTCCTTTGCTCTGAACGTGCTGCTCCACGCGGGCAAGTTTTCGGGCAAGACGGCGGTCTTCTTTTCCCTGGAGATGAGCCGGGAGCAGCTGGCCATGCGCCTGATCTCCAACGAGGCCTTTGTGGACAACAAAAAGCTGATCACCGGCCGGCTGGACGACGAGGACTGGGACAAGATCGCCCTGGCCTCTGCCGCTTTGGGCCGGTCCAAGATCCTCATCGACGACAACCCCTCCCTGTCGGTGGCCGACATGAACGCCAAGTGCCGCCGGGTGGATAACCTGGGGCTGGTCGTCATAGACTATCTGCAGCTCATGCAGTCCGCCGGCGGCAGGCAGCGCTACTCCGGCGAGAACCGCCAGCAGGTGGTGTCCGACATCTCCCGGGCCCTGAAGATCATGGCCAAGGAGCTCAACGTGCCCGTGGTCTGCCTGTCCCAGCTCTCCCGCGGCCCGGAGAGCCGCACCGACAAGCGGCCCATGCTTTCCGACCTGCGGGAGTCCGGCGCCATCGAGCAGGACGCCGACATCGTTTTGTTCCTCTACCGGGACGACTACTACAACGGGGATTCCGAGATGCACAACCTGGCCGAGTGCATCATCGCCAAAAACCGCCACGGCGAGACCGGCAAGGTGGAGCTCCAGTGGCTGCCCGAGTACACCGCCTTCTCCTCCATCGACCGCACCCATTCGGAGTATTGAGATGTACCAGCCGCCTGATTCGGCCATGAACGAGCTTCTGGCCCGGTTCCATATGATCCCCCCCGGCAGCAGGGTGCTCTGCGCCGTCTCCGGCGGGGCCGATTCCATCTATCTGCTCCACCGGCTGTACCTCCTGCGGCGCGCCATGGGCTTTGAGCTGGCGGTCGCCCACTACAACCACAATCTGCGGGGCGCCGAGTCCGACCGGGACGAGGCGTTTGTCCGCGCCTTCGTCCGGGACTGGTGCGGGGAGGAGCGCCCCTCCAGCGGGCCCGCCCTGCCGCCGGTGACCCTCGTGGTGGGCTCCGGCCCCGTGGCGGAGGAGGCCAGGCGGCTGGGGGCCGGGGTGGAGGAGACCGCCCGGGCCATGCGGTACGCCTTTCTGGATAAGACCGCCGCCGCCCTGGACTGCACCCGCATCGCCACCGCCCACAACGCCGACGACAATGCCGAGACCCTGCTGCTCCACCTGACCCGGGGGGCTGGGCTTCATGGCCTGACCGGCATCCCGCCGGTGCGGGGCAAGCTCATCCGGCCCCTGCTTACCACCAGCCGCGCCGTCATTGAGGACTATCTGCGCCTGCACCGCGTCCCCCACGTGGAGGACAGCACCAACCGCGACGACGCTTACAGCCGCAACAAGGTGCGGCATCAGGTGCTCCCCGTTTTGAAGGAGATCAACCCCTGGCTCATCCCCCGCACCGCCGAGGCCATCGGCTCTCTGCGGGAGGACGACGCCTATCTCCAGGCCATTGCCGGCCGGGAGGTCCAATGCGCCGTCCGCCGGGGCGGCGAGCTGGTCCTGCCCGCGGGGCGCATCGCCGGACAGCCCGGCCCCATCGCCGTGCGCATGGTCCGCGCCCTGCTGGCCGAGCTGGACGTCTATCAGTTCTCCGCCGCCCATCTGACGGCGGTGACCGCACTGTGCCGTAGCGCCGGCCCCTCGGCTTCGGTGGACCTGCCTCACGGGCTGACGGCCCGGCGGGTCTACGGGGATCTGGTGCTGGGCCCCCGGCGGGCGCCCGCCGTCCTGCCTGTCCTTCCGCTGGACCCGGACGCGGCGCAGACGGTGGAGGCGGGGGAATGGCGGATTACCTGCCGTCCGGCCGCCGCGCCGGCGGTCCACCCGGAGGACCTGAACCACGTCTTTCTGGCCCGGGACGCCCTGTCCGGCCCCCTGGTGATCCGCCCCCGGCAGACCGGGGATGCCGTCACTCTGCCCCGGCGGTCCCGCAAAACCCTGAAAAAGCTCTTTATCGACGCCCGTGTGCCCCGGCTGGAGCGGGAGACCTGGCCGGTGCTGGCCGACGCAGGCGGCCTTGTGTATATTCCCGGCTTCGGCCCCGACGCGGCCCGCCTGGCCGCCCCGGGGGAGAAGGCGGTTGAAATTTGGACGGAAAAGTCAGACTGAAAGGGAGAGACCACCATGCTGGAAAAGGACATCGACCATATTCTGTTCAGCGAGGAACAGCTCAAGGCCCGGGTGCGGGAGATCGCCGGTCAGATCGACCGGGACTTCGCGGGCAAGGAACCCATGCTCATCAGCGTCCTGCGGGGCTCCTTCATTTTTATGGCGGACCTGATGCGCTCCATCACGCTGCCCTGCACGGTGGACTTCATGGCCGTGTCCTCCTATGGGGCGGGCACCACCTCCTCCGGTCAGGTAAAGATTACCAAGGATCTGTCCGAGAGCATCGAGGGCCGGGATATCATCGTGGTGGAGGACATCCTGGACAGCGGCAACACCCTGAGCTATCTGCTCCGGATCCTCCAGGCCCGGCACCCCGCCTCCATGAAGCTGTGTACGCTGCTGGATAAGCCGGACCGCCGGATCAAGCCCGTCCATGTGGACTACAGCGGCTTCTCCATCCCCGACGAGTTTGTGGTGGGCTATGGCCTGGACTTTGCCGAAAAATACCGCAACCTGCCCTACATAGGCGTGCTCAAGCCCTGCGTCTATGAGGACGAGCTGATCGCCGACTGAGGCGGCGGCTGCTGGATAAAATCTGGAGGGCCCCCGCCGTCGGGGGCCCCCGTGGGAGCGTGGTCCACCCTTGAAGAAGATCAGTCTGCGCGATGTGGTGCTGTACTGCCTCATCATCTTTGTGCTGGTCAGCGTCCTGTGGACGCTGCAAAACATGAAAAACGGCCCGGAGCCCAGCTACGCCGACATCCGGGTCCTGCTGGAGCAGCAAAAGGTTTCCAAGGTGACGGTGGACGCCCACAACAATCTGGTGCTCACGCTGCGGGAGCCGGTGAACGGCTCCGACGTAGTCACCCGGAAGCTCTACTCCTTCGAGCTGTTCTACGACGAGTTCAACGACCTGCTGGTGCAGCAGTACCGGCTGGGCGTTCTGGACGATTACGACTACCCCGAGGACCCCACGCCCCCGGTGTGGATGTCCTTTGTACCCTATCTGGCCATCTTCGCCCTGTTCGCCCTGATGTGGTACTTTATGTTCCTCCGCCAGGGCGGCGGTGGCGGCGGCGGGGACAAAACCGCCCGGTTTGGCCGGGCGCGCACCCGCACCCTGACCGACCAGGGCAATAAAAAGGTCACCTTTGGCGACGTGGCCGGCTCCGACGAGGAAAAGGAGGAACTCCGGGAGATCGTGGAGTTCCTCAAGGACCCCAAGCGCTTCGTCTCCCTGGGGGCCCGCATCCCCAAGGGCGTGCTGCTGGTGGGCCCGCCGGGCACCGGCAAGACTCTGCTGGCCCGGGCCGTGGCCGGCGAGGCCGGAGTCCATTTCCTCTCCATCTCCGGCTCTGACTTTGTGGAGCTCTATGTGGGCGTGGGCGCCAGCCGGGTCCGGGACCTGTTCGACCAGGCCAAGAAGGACTGCCCCGCCATCGTCTTCATCGACGAGATCGACGCCGTGGGCCGCCAGAGAGGCGCCGGCCTGGGCGGCGGCCACGACGAGCGGGAGCAGACCCTGAACCAGCTCCTGGTGGAGATGGACGGCTTTGCCGCCAACGAGGGGGTCATCGTCATGGCCGCCACCAACCGGGTGGACATCCTGGACCCCGCCCTGCTGCGCCCCGGCCGGTTCGACCGTCAGGTGTACGTGGGCCTGCCCGACATCCGGGGCCGGGAGGCCATCCTGAAGGTCCACAGCCGGAACAAGCCCCTGGGCGAGGATGTGGACCTGTCGGTCGTCGCCAAGGCCACCGGCGGCTTCACCGGCGCCGACCTGGAGAATCTGATGAACGAGGCCTCCCTCCTGGCCGCCCGCCGGGGGGAGCGGTTCCTCACCATGTCCGACCTGCACGAGGCCATGCTCAAGGTCATCGCCGGACCGGAGAAGAAGAGCCGGGTGGTCACCCCCCGGGCCCGGAAGCTCACCGCCTTCCACGAGGCGGGCCACGCCATCGTCATCCACGAGCTGGAGACCCCCGATCCGGTCCACCAGATCACCATTATTCCCCGGGGCCCCGCCGGCGGCATGACCATCTCACTGCCCCAGGAGGACCGGGCCTACCGCTCCAAGAAGGAGCTGGAGGAGTCCATCTCCGTGTGCCTGGGCGGCCGGGTGGCCGAGCAGATGGTGCTGGGCGACATCTCCACCGGCGCCTCCAACGACCTGGAGCGGGCCTCCCGCATCGCCCGGGAGATGGTCACCAAGTACGGCATGAGCGAGCGGCTGGGCACCGTGGTCTACGACACCGGCCACGACGAGGTGTTCATCGGCCGGTCCATGGCCCAGGCCCGGACCTACTCCGAGGAGGTGGCGGGCCGCATCGACGAGGAGATCAAGGCCATCATCGACAACGCCTACGCCCAGTGCGAGATCATCCTGAAAAACCGGATGACCGAGCTGCACCGGACGGCGGAATACCTGCTGGAGCACGAGACCATGGACGCGGGGACCTTTGAGAAGGTCTTTACTGACCAGTGGGACCGCGCCCCCGCTCCGGCGGAGGCCCCGGCAGCCCCGGATCTCCCCGCATCCCCCGCCAAGGAGGAGCACTATGACGACCGCGATTGACACCCTGCTGGGCGACATTACCACGGTGGACTATGACGCCATCGTCAACGCCGCCAACACCTCCCTGCTGGGCGGCGGCGGCGTGGACGGCGCCATCCACCGGGCGGCAGGGCCTAAACTGCTGGCGGAGTGCCGCGCCCTGCACGGCTGCCTCACCGGCCAGGCCAAGCTCACCGGCGGCTACGGCCTGCCCGCCCGCTTCGTAATCCATACCCCCGGCCCCATCTGGCGGGGCGGAAACCGGCGGGAGGCCGAGTTGCTGTGCGCCTGCTACCGCAACAGCCTCGCGCTGGCGGCCGAGCACGGCTGCCGGACCGTGGCCTTTCCCTCCATCTCCACCGGGGTGTACGCCTTTCCGCTGGAGAAGGCCGCCCCCCTCGCCGTCCGGGCGGTTCGGACCTTCTGCACGGAGCATCCGGGCGCGCTGGACCGGGTCACCTTCGTCTGCTTCGACGCCCGGACCAAGGCCGCCTACGACGGGGCACTGGACGTCCCCTGACCGCTTTCTTCTTTTCCTGGGCCCCCGGCGTACAGCCGGGGGCCCATTTTTATAAAAAAGTCAGACATTGCGGCAAATTCTCTGCTAGAATGGGGAAAAACGACACGGGAGATGGGCAAGATGGAACAACTTCTGGAGCGGACGGTCCGCAGCCGCAGGCGGCGCAGGCGCAGACGCCGCCTGCCGGCGCTGCTCCTGCTGCTGTGCGCTCTGGCGGTGGGCGGCGGGCTGGTCCTGGCCGCGCGGCTGCTGGGCGGCGGCCCGGCCTGCAAAGCGCCCCCGGAGAATCCTGACTGGATCACCCAGGACTTTTTGCCCCGCAACGACTACTCCCGGCCGGGCACGCCCCTGGACGCGGTGGACGGCGTGGTGGTCCACTATGTGGGCAACCCCGGCACCACCGCCGGGCAGAACCGCAGCTACTTCGCCGGTCTGGCCCGCTCCGGCGAGACTTACGCCAGCAGCCACTTTCTCATCGGCCTGGACGGGGAGATTCTCCAGTGCGTCCCGCTGGATGAGGTGGCCTACTGCTCCAACCAGCGCAACCACGACACCCTGTCCATCGAGTGCTGCCACCCCGACGATTCCGGCCAGTTCACCCAGGCCACCTACGACGCCCTGGTCCGGCTGGTCCGCTGGCTGCGGGAGTACTACGGGCTGGACGCCGGCCAGATCATCCGGCATTACGACGTGACCGGCAAGGAGTGCCCCCGCTATTACGTCCAGCACCCGGAGGCCTGGGAACAATTTCTTCTGGATGTGCAGGAATAGTCCGTTTTATGGGACATGTGCTGCCCTATACTGTAGCCATACGATACAGAAGGGAGCGCGCAGTCATGGAGTACAGCATGAGATGGGTCCGGGAGCATGTGGAGGTCTACGACCGAACGGGGCGGTTTTTGTTCTCCGCCGACAGCGAGAGCGAGGCGCGCCGGGAACTGGAGGAGGACTTCCACGCCGCGGCATGAACCCCAAAAGGAAGGGAGGGCCGCCTTTGCGGTCCTCCCTTTTTTACCCGTCCCCCCGGGCAAGGCTCCGGTATCCCCACGAAAACAGCCCCAGCCCGGCCAGACAGGCGCAGGCGCAGAAGCCCAGACACCCCTCGATCCCCCGGTCGGCCAGGGCGCCCAAAACCGGATTCATCGCCAGCGCACACAGGTCCATTACCATGGCGTTGCTGGACAGCTGTGTGGCCGCCGCGCCGCCTCTGACCCTCCGGTTCTGGAGGGTCAGGGACAGCGGCGTGAACAGGGCCCGGCACACCCGCAGCACCGCCACGCACCCCACCGAAAGCGCCGGACGGGGGTACAGCGCCAGCAGCAGGCAGGCCAGGGCGCTGGCCGCGAAGAGCGCCCCGCCGCTCCGGCGCTCTCCCAATGCCCGGGAGAGGCGGTGGGAGCGGGAGCCCAGCAGGGCGCACACCGTCACCAGGCCATAGAGAAGGCCGAACCACCGGGTGGGAATGCCGGCCCGGCGGTACTGGAGTTGGTTGAGGAAAACGGTGACAAACTGCGCCGTCTCCTCCAGCAGAGCCGCGCCCATCAGAAAGGGGGCCAGCTCCAGGCTCTGCCGCAGGGCCCCGCCCACCCCCGCCGGCCGCCCGGCGGCGGCCGGGACCGGGGGAGCCTCCGGCAGGCCCAGGGCCAGCAGAGCGGCCCCGCTGTAGCTGACCACGGTGAGCAGCCCGGCCAGCCGGTAGTTGTCACCCAGCAGCAGGGAGGAGACCGCGGCGGCCAGCAATACTCCCGCCGTCTGGCAGGCCTCCTGTACGCCGTAGGCCCGCTGGCTGTTTTCCTCCCCGACACAGGCGAAAAGCCAGGCCGAGTCGCAGCCGGTGAGGCCGGACACCGCCACCGCCATCACCAGCCGCTCGGCCAGAAAGACGCCGAAGGTCTCCGCC
>CABUJV010000031.1 GCA_902492005.1 uncultured Eubacteriales bacterium | reverse complement strand
CTCCTCAAAGACCTCCCGGCGGTCGGCGCTCTTGACGGACAGGATCTCGTCGATCTTGCCCTGGCCGATGATGGAGTAGCCCTCCCGGCCCAGGCCGGTGTCCATGAACAGCTCGTTGACGTCCCGGAGCCGGACGGCGTGGCGGTTGATGAAGTATTCGCTCTCCCCCGAGCGGTAGTACCGCCGGGTGACCATGACCTCGCTCTCCTCCATGTCGAAGAGGCGGCCCGAGTTGTCCAGCACCAGGGAGACCTCCGCAAAGCCCAACTGCTTGCGCCGCTGGGTGCCGCCGAAGATGACGTCCTCCATCTTGCCGCCCCGGAGGGCCTTGGTGGACTGCTCCCCCATGACCCAGCGGATGGCGTCGGAAATGTTGGATTTTCCGCTGCCGTTGGGACCCACGATGGCGGTGATATCCTGGTCGAAGGTGAGAACTGTCTTATCGGGAAAGGATTTGAATCCCTGGATTTCCAGCGCCTTTAAGTACAAATGCTACACCTGCCTGTCTGTAAGGCTATGAATACTGTATTATACCAAGTTTTACAGGGGTTTGCAAATCTTTTGCCCGCAGAAAGGGGACGGACCGCCGAAGCAGTCCGCCCCCGGGCGCACATCCCTTATTTTGCAAAAAACTTCTGATAGTAGCCCGTGATAAAGATGACCAGCACGATGATGGGCAGGATGCGGCTGACATATACCCGGGCCCACTTGGGAAACTTCACGCCCTGCCCGGCGTCGGCCTCTTCGATGAAGCTCTTCCAGCCCCAGCCCCGGCGGGAGGTGCAGAACAGCAGATACACCAGCGAGCCCAGGGGCAGCAGGTTGTTGGAGACGATGAAGTCCTCCAGGTCCTGGATGTTGCCCACCGGGGTGGTAACGCCGCTCCAGACGTTAAAGCCCAGTACGCAGGGCAGGGACAGCAGGACCAGCGCCGCGCCGTTGACCACGATGGCCTTTTTCCGGCTCCAGCCCAGGTCCATGGCGAAAGCCACGATGTTTTCAAACACGGCGATGATGGTGGACAGGGCGGCAAAGGACAGGAACAGGAAGAACAGCCCGCCCCACACATTACCCAGCGGCATCTGGTTGAACACGTTGGGCAGGGTCATGAACACCAGGCCCACTCCCTGGTCGGGCTGCACCCCGAAGGCAAAGCAGGCGGGAAAGATGATGAGCCCAGCGATGAGGGCCACAAAGGTGTCCAGCACCCCGACGCTGATGGCCTCGCCGGTGAGGGAGCGCTCCCGGCCGATGTAGCTTCCGAAAATTGCCAGGGCGCCGATGCCCAGGCTCAGGGTGAAGAAGGCCTGGCTCATGGCGTCGTAGATGGCCGCGCCCAAAATGAAGCTGCCCTCGGCGTTGTAAAGCAGATTGTGGAAGTCCGGCACCAGATAGAACCGCAGGCCCTCCATCGCCCCGTCCAGCGTGACGCTGCGGACCACCAGCGCCAGCATAAGCAGAAGCAGGCAGGTCATCATCCCCTTGGTGATCCGCTCCACGCCCTTTTGCAGTCCCAGGGAACAGATGCCGAATCCCAGCAGGGTGACCGCCAGCATCCAGCCGATCATGGGGCCGGGCTGGGCCAGCATGTCGAAAAAGACGCCGGTGACGGCGCCGGAGTCCATCCCCTGGAACTCGCCCAGAAACATCTTGCAGACGTAGGCCAGCATCCAGCCGCCCACGGTGGTGTAGAACATCATCAGCAGGTAGTTGCCCGCCATGGCGCCGTAGCGGTACAGGTGCCATTTGGTCCCCCTGGGCTCCAGCACGTTGAAGCTGAGGGCGGCCGACTTCTGGCTGGCCCGGCCCACGGCGAACTCCATCACCATGATGGGCAGGCCCAGGATGATCAGGAAGGCCAGATAGACCAGCACAAAGGCCGCTCCGCCGTATTTTCCGGTGATGAAAGGGAAGCGCCACACGTTCCCCAGACCAATGGCGCAGCCGGCCGAGATCAAAATAAAGCCCAGCCGGGACGCGAATTTCTCTCTCTCCACGTTGTGTCCTCCAACTTCCTTGTTTTTGGATCTGCGCGGGGGGGATCTCTCTCCGGGCCGCCGCCTTTGGCGGCCCCCTCTCCGGCTATCTGGTCAGCTTCTGGATCGCGGCCTTGGCCGCCATCTGCTCCGCTTCCTTCTTGCTCCTGCCCTCGCCGGCGCCCACCGGTGCGCCGTTCAGGTCCACCGCCACGGCAAAGACCTTGGCGTGGTCAGGCCCGCTCTCGCCGGTGAGCCGGTAGCTGAGCACCTGACCGCTCTCCCGCTGGACCAGCTCCTGGAGCGCCGTCTTATAGTCACGGGTGCCGCCCTGCTCCCGCCGGTTGTCCGTCAGGATAAACTTGGTGATGAGCTTCCGGGCCGAGCCGATGCCTCCGTCCAGGTAGACCGCCGCGATGACGGCCTCCACCGCGTCGGCCTGGATGGACGGCCGCCTGCGGCCGCCCCCCGCGTCCTCGCCCCTGCCCAGCTTCAGATAACTTCCCAGCTCCAACTGGGCGGCCACCTCCACCAGACTGTCCTCACACACCAGGGCGGCCCGGGTGCGGGTCAGCTCCCCCTCGGGCATGTCCGGATGGCTGCGAAACAGGTAGTCGGCCACCACCATGCCCAGCACCGAGTCCCCCAGGAACTCCAGCCGCTCATTGCTGGTCTCCCCCTTCGCCCGGTTCTCGTTGGCATAGGAGCTATGGGTCAGGGCGTTTTCCAGCAGGGCCGGGTTCCCGAAGGAATAGCCCAGCTTTTCCTCCAGCTTTTTCATGTTTTCCTCCATGTCATAAAGAGAGGCCCCGCTTCCGCGGGGCCTTCATGTGTCGTCCAATACTGCTTTCCAATCAGGCGTCCAGCTTGTTCTGCAGGTAATTCACCAAGTCTCCCACCGTGGTAATGGCGGAAATCTCGTCCTCGCCCATCTCAGAGACGCCGAACTCCTCCTCCAGAGCCATGGACAGCTCCACAATGTCCAGGGAATCGGCGCCCAGGTCATCCTCGAAAGTGGTATCCATCGTGATCGTATCCGCTTCCACGCCGAACTGCTCGGAAATGAGCTCGCACAGTTTCTCGAAAATCATATTGACTCGACTCCTTCATGGGATGTTTTTACACTCACATAATAGGGAGATTTTTCCCAAGTGTCAATAGATATTTTCCAGCTTTCTATGGACAATTCAGAAAAAATGCGGCGCGGGACGCCGTTTTTCTCTTCCGGGTGCAGATTTTTTGCCTAAAAGACCACAAAAACAGTTTTTATAACGGTTCAATCCGCTGCCGCCCCGCTCTTGTCCCCCGCCGGCAGGCGCATGTACGCGATGTTCTCCGCGATGTCTTCGATGAGTCCGGAGGAGGCGAAGCCCGCCGCCTGACGGATGGCGTTCTTGATGGCAAAGGCGTCGGAGGAGCCGTGGGCCTTGATGACCGGCTTGCAGATCCCCACCAGCGGTGTGCCCCCCACCTCGCCGGAATCCAACAGCTTTTTGAAGTGGTCGATGCCGTCCTTGACGCACAGGGCCCCCAGCTTGGTGATCAGGTTCTTCTTAAACATGCCCTTGAGCTCCCCGGCCAGAAAGCCGCCGGTGCCCTCCATGGTCTTGAGAAAAATATTTCCGGAGTATCCGTCGGACACGATAACGTCCACCTCGCCGTAGACCGCCTCCCGGGCCTCCACATTGCCCACGAAATGGATGCGGCCGGCATCCCCCGCCTCCTTCAGGAGCCGGTGGGCCTCCCGCTGCAGGCCGGTGCCCTTGGTGGGCTCGGCCCCGATGTTCAGCAGACCCACCCGGGGCTCGGGGCGGCCCAGCACGTGCTCGGCGTAGTAGGAGCCCATGAAGGCAAACTGGAGCAGATACTCCGGAGTGCACTCGGCCGTGGCGCCGCAGTCGACGAGGACAGCCCCCCCCTTGCCGGTGGGGACCACGGGGGCCATGGCGGCCCGGCGGACGCCCTTGATGCGCTTGACCAGCAGCGTGGCGGCGGAGAGCAGGGCCCCGGTGCTGCCGGCAGAGACGAAGGCGTCCCCTCTGCCCTCCTTGAGCATATTGAGGCCCACGGTGAGGGAGGAATTCTTCTTCTCCTTGAAGGCGGTGGCGGGGTTGTCGCACATCTCCACCACCTGGTCGGCGTGGGCGATCTCCACCCCGGCGGGCAGGTCGGCCACGCCGTTGTCCCTGAGGCACTGGAGGATGTCCTCCCCGCGGCCCACCAGGACCACCTCCACGCCCAGCTCCTTCACCGCGTCCAGCGCGCCCTTGACGTTGCAGGCAGGGGCATTGTCGCCGCCCATGGCGTCCACGATGATCTTCATAGCATACCTTCTCTCTGTTCCATCTATTTCTCGTTCCTCAGGCCCAGTCCAGAGTCTCCAAAAGCCCCAGCGAACGCTGGGACAGCGCGGCATTTTTGTTCCGCTTGCCCTTGACCCGGTGGTCCAGGGGCGGAATGATGCCGAAATTCACGTTCATGGGCTGAAAGTCCGCCACGCTCTCGTTGCTCACATAGAGGGCCAGAGCCCCGAGGGCGGTCTCCTTGGGGAAATCCACCGGGGGCTTGTCCCGCAGCCTGCGGGCCAGCTCCACGGCGCACAGGAAGCCGGAAGCGGTGGACTCCACATAGCCCTCCACTCCGGTGATCTGCCCGGCGAACATCACCCGCTCGTTGCCCCTCACCCGGTAATAGCGGTCCAGCAGCCGGGGGGAATCCAGGTAGGTGTTGCGGTGCATGACCCCGTAGCGGACGAACTCGGCATTTTTCAGGGCGGGGATCATGGAGAACACCCGCCTCTGCTCCGGCCACTTCAGGTGAGTCTGAAAACCCACCAGGTTGTAAATGGTACCGTCCGCGTTGTCCTTGCGCAGCTGCACTACCGCGTAAGGGGTCTGTCCCGTCCTGGGGTCCCGCAGGCCCTTGGGCTTCAAGGGGCCGTAGCGCAGCGTGTCCGTCCCCCGCCGGGCCATGACCTCCACGGGCATGCAGCCCTCAAACACGCTCTTGTCCTCAAAGCCGTGGACCTCCGCCTCCTGGGCGGCGCACAGCTCCCGCCAGAAGGCGGCGTACTCCTCCTCGCTGAGGGCGCAGTTGATATAATCCGCCGTCCCCTTGTCGTAGCGGGAGGCAAACCAGGCCTGGTCCATGTCCACGCTCTCAAAGGTCACCAGAGGGGCCGCCGCGTCGTAAAAATTCAAATAGCGGCTCCCGGGAAACAGCCGCCCGATCTCCGCGCTGAGGGCCTCGGAGGTCAGAGGGCCGGAGGCTACAATAACCGGGCCGCGGTCGGGGATCCGCTTCACCTCCCCCTCTTCCACGGTGATAAGGGGGTGGCTGCGGACTTGCTCGGTGACCGCCCTGGAAAAGGCGTGGCGGTCCACCGCCAGAGCTCCTCCCGCCTCCACCCGGTGGGCGTCGGCGCAGGCCAAGATCAGGGAGCCGCCGCGGCGCAGTTCCTCCTTCAAAAGCCCCACCGCGTTCTCTAGCTGGTCGGAACGCAGGGAATTGGAGCACACCAGCTCGGCAAACTCCGGCGCGTGGTGGGCGGGGGTCCTCTTCTCCGGTTTCATCTCATGCAGGACCACGGGGATGCCCCGGCCGGCAAGCTGCCAGGCCGCCTCGCAGCCCGCCAGTCCCGCGCCGATCACGACCACAGGCTCCATACTCATGCCTCTTCGGCGGCCTTTTTGGCCGCCGTCTTCTTTGCGGCGGTAGTCTTCTTGGCTGCGGCGGGCTTCTTGGCTGCGGCGGGCTTCTTGGCTGCGGCGGGCTTCTTGGCTGCAGCTTTCTTGGCCGGGGCCTTTTTCGCGGTCTTGGGCTCCTCCGCCGTCCCGGCAGCGCTCTCGCCGCCCGCCCCGGCCTCCGCCGCGGGCTCGGCGGCGGGCTTTTTCTTATAGCCGCCCCTCTTGTCCTCCGGCGTGAAGTTGCCGCAGTCCGGATTGATACAGAAGGGCTTCTTGAACCCACGGCCCGACTTCTTGAACATCGTCCAGCCGCACTCAGGACAGTTGTCCTTCACCGGCACGTCCCAGGTCATGAAGTCGCACCTTTTGCTCTCGTCCTTGCTGGAGTTGAACTCGCAGCCGTAGTAGGCGTACCCCTTCCGGGAGGTCTTTTTCAGGATGCGGCCGCCGCACTTGGGGCATTTGCCCGGCATCTCCACCACGATGGGCTGGGTGTGAGAGCACTCGGGCCAGCCGGGGCAGGCCAGGAAACGTCCGAACCGGCCAGACTTATAGACCAAATTGCGCCCGCACAGGGGGCAAATCACGTCGGAGACCTCGTCGGGGACCTTGATGCGCTCCCCGTCCAGGTCCTGCTCCGCCCGGGCCAGCTCCTCCTGAAAGCCGCCGTAGAACCCGGCGAGCAGGTCCTTCCACTTCTCCCTGCCCTCCTCCACCTGGTCAAGCTGCTCCTCCATCTGGGCGGTGAAGGCGGTGTCCACGATGTCGGGGAATTTGTCCTTCATCAGGCCGGTAACCACCTCCCCCAGCGGGGTGGTGCGCAGGTATTTGCCCTCCTTCACCACATACTCCCGGTCCAGGATGGTGGAGATGGTGGGGGCGTAGGTGGACGGGCGGCCGATGCCCTTCTCCTCCAGCGCCTTGATGAGGGTGGCCTCGGTGTACCGGGCGGGGGGCTGCGTGAAGTGCTGCTCGGGCTTGAGCTCCTTCAGCGCCAGCGCCTCCCCTTCCTTCAGGTCGGGCAGGGGGGACTGGACCTTCTCCTCGTCCTCGTCCCTGCCCTCCACATACACGGCGGTGAAGCCGGAAAACTTCAGGGAAGAGTGGTTGGCCCGGAAGCGGTAGCCCGCAGACTCCACCTCGATGGCCACGCTGTCATAGACCGCGGAGGCCATCTGGCAGGCCAAAAAACGGCTCCAGATCAGCTTGTAGAGCCGGTATTGTTCGCTGGTCAGGTCCTTCTTGATGTCCTCGGGAGTCAGGCGCACGTCGGAGGGCCGGATGGCCTCGTGGGCGTCCTGGGCCCCGGATTTGGTCTTGTAATGCCGGGTCTTGTCCGGGTAATAGTCCTTGCCGTAGCGGCTGACGATCAGCTCCCGGGCGGCCGCCAGTGCCTCCTCAGACAGGCGCAGGGAGTCGGTACGCATATAGGTAATGAGGCCCACGGTGCCCTCGCCCTGAATGTCCACGCCCTCGTAGAGCTGCTGGGCCACCGCCATGGTCCGCCGGGGCGTCATACCCAGCTTACGGCTGGCCTCCTGCTGGAGGGTGGAGGTGATGAAGGGCGGCGCGGGATTGCGGGTCTTGTCCTGGCGCTTGACGCTCTTCACGACAAAGGGAACCGCCTTCACGGCGTCGCTGACGGTCCGGACCTCCTCCTGGCTGTGGAGCTCCTGCTTCTTCTCCGCGCCGTAGAAGGCGGCGGAAAAGGCCCCAAGATTGGGGGAAATGCGGCTGAGGCCGGCATCCAGGGACCAGTATTCCTGGGGCTGAAAGGCCCGAATCCCCTCCTCCCGCTCGCACACCAGCCGGGTGGCCACCGACTGCACCCGCCCGGCGGACAGACCGCGGCGGATTTTTTTCCATAGCAGCGGCGAGAGCTGGTAGCCTACGATGCGGTCTAGGATGCGGCGGGCCTGCTGGGCGTCCACCAGGTCCTGGTCAATGGCCCGTGGGGCGGCGATGGACTCGTTGACCACTTTTTTGGTGATCTCATTGAAGGTAACCCGGTAAGTGCGCTCGTCGGGCAGCTTCAAAAGCTCCTTGAGATGCCAGGAGATGGCCTCCCCCTCCCGGTCCGGGTCGGTGGCCAGAAAGACCTTGTCACTCTGCTTGGCCGCCTTTTTCAGGTCGGAGATGACCTCCTCCTTCCCTTTGATGGGCTGGTAGTCCGGTACAAAGCCGTGCTCTACATCCACGCCGATCTTGCTTTTGGGCAGGTCCCGGACGTGGCCCATGGACGCCTTGACCTGATAATCCGGTCCAAGGTATTTGCCGATGGTCTTGGCCTTGGCCGGAGATTCTACAATGACTAAGTTCGATTTCGCCACAGTTTACCTCCATGGTTTTATTTTCACACGGACGGCTTTCGTCCGGAACGCACTTCCGGGATCTTCACCCGGGCCAGCGCCTCAAACCGCCTGCCCGGCCGCTCCGCCACATAGCCCTGCACCTGCAGCAGCGTCAGCGCGGAGAGCACCCGTCTGGCCGGAATCTGGGTCCGCTCCACCAGATCGTCGGCCAGGAGCGGCCGCTCCTCCAGAGCCGCCAGCACGTCGCGCTGATCGTCGGTCAGCGCCTCGGGGTGCGCACTTAGGTCAATATATGCCCTCTCGGGGACCTTGTCAACCGCTTTTTTGTCAGTTTCAGCGATTTTTATCTCCGTTTTTTTCTCTTCCGGCGGCTCCAGCCGGGCCGCCTCGGCCGCGGGGCTCAGGGGCTCCGGACTGCGGAGCTTGCCGGGAAAGCGCCCGGCATACTCCCGGAGCACATCCCAGCCGCACCGCACCAGACCGGCCCCCTGCTGAATGAGCCGGTTGGGCCCCTCGCTCATCGGGCCGTCCGCTGGACCGGGCACGGCAAAAACGTCCCGGTCCTGGTCCAGGGCCCGCTCCACCGTGCGCATGGTGCCGCTCTTCCATCGGCACTCCACCGCCACCACCGCCAGGCTCAGGCCGCTGATGATGCGGTTGCGCACGGGAAAGTGACCGGCCTGGATGCCGGTTCCCGGCGGATACTCGCTGATAAGGGCTCCGGCGGCGGCCACATCCTCGTAAAGGAAGCGGTTTTCCCTGGGGTAAACCACATCCACACCGCCGCCCAGCACCGAGACCACCGGCCCGCCCCCCTTGAGCGCGCCGTGGATGGCGGCGGTGTCCAGGCCCTGGGCGATGCCGGAGACCAACAGCGCCCCCTGCCGGGCCAGCTCCAAACCCAGCTTGCCCGCCATCTTCACCCCATAGGGGGTGGGCTTCCGGGCGCCCACCACGGCGATGGCCGCCTCTTCGTCGAAGGCAAAGGTCCGGCCCCGCAGGTAGAGCACCGCCGGCGGGTCGGGAATCTGCCGCAGACGCTCCGGGTATTCCGCATCCTGCAGCGTCAGCACCCGCAGCCCCAGCCGTTCACACTCGCCCAGGATGCCCTCGGCCTCCGACAGAGACTTGTCCGCCAGGGCGGCGCGGAGCTTGTCCGGTACGCCGGTCAGCAGGCCGTATTCCTCCGGATCGGCGAAGTAGGCCCCCTCGGGACTGCCGAACTGCTCCAGTACCCGGAGGGTCCGGACCGGGGACGCCCCCTGCCGGGTGGCAAGCCAAATCCAGTATTTCAGGCTGGACACCGGGACACCTCCTCTTTTCTCTATCGGGCCATCTCCCACAGGACCACCGCCGCCGCCACGGCGGCGTTAAGGGACTCACAGCGCGCCCGCATGGGAATCTTCAGGGTCTTGCCGCACAAGGCCAGCGTCTCCTCCGAGACGCCCCGCCCCTCGCTGCCGATCACCACAGCGCAGCGGCGCAGGTCCTGGGCGCGCAGGTCCTCCGTGTCCTCCCGCAGGGCGGTGGCGTACAGAGGGATCCCGCCCTCGTCCAGCCGGGCCTGCACAGAGGACGGATCCGCCTCCCACACAGGCAGGCGGAAGCAGGCCCCCATGGTGGCCCGGACGGTCTTGGGCGACCATGGGTCAGCACAATTGTGGAGTAATATCAGGCCGTCCGCCCCAAAGGCGTCGGCCGTCCGCCACACCGTGCCCAGATTCCCAGGGTCCTGCACCCCGTCCAGCACCATATACCGCCCGCCGGTCAGCCGGTCCGGCAGGGCCAGGCCGGGGGCCCGGCAGAGAAACAGCACCCCCTGGGGCGTCTCGGTGGTGGACAGGCTCCGGAGCAGGTCGGCGGGGACCTCCACCCGCCGAACCGCGGAGGGCAGCTCCGGCAGGCTTACCCCCTCCTCCGCCACCACGGTCGTGACGGCCGCCCCCCACCTCAGGGCCTCGGCGAGCAGCTTTGGCCCGTCGCAGACGAACTCCCCCGCCGCCCGGCGGGCGGAGCGGGAGCCGTTGAGCCTGCGGATGCGGGCGGCCAGTTCATTTTTTCGGCTCGTGATCCGTTCCATGGCCGTCCCCCTCAGAGGTCATGGAGCCGGTTGATGTCCTCGTTGCGCCCCAGCGTGACCACAACGTCGCCGGAGCACAGGGCGTAATCCGCCCCGGGAGCCACCTCCAGCCGCCGGGATGCGCCGTCCCGGACGGCGATGATGTTGACGCCGTACTTGGCCCGGACGTCCAGCTCTTTCAGGGTGTGCCCCATCCAGCTCCTGGGCGCCGCCAGCTCCACGATGCCGTAGTCGTCGGACAGCTCAATAAAATTCAGGACGTTGGAGCTGGACAATCCCTGGGCCAGCTTGACTCCCATCTCATGCTCGGGAAAGACCACCCGGTCGGCCCCGATCTTCTCCAGCACCTTGCGGTGGACGTGGCTCTGGGCCTTGGCGATGACCTCCTTCACTCCGATCTCTTTGAGATTCAGGGTGATGAGGGCGCTGTTGCCCACGTCGTCCCCCACGGCCACGATGGCACAGTCGTAGTTGCGCACCCCCAGCGCCTTGAGCACGGCGGGGTCCCGGGCGTCGCCCATGACGGCATGGGTGACCTTGTCGGCCGCCGCCTGGACGTTTTCCTCCCGGCCATCCACGGCCAGCACCTCATGGCCCAGGGTACACAGCTCTGTGGCCACCGCCGTGCCAAAACGGCCCAGGCCGATCACAACGAACGTTTTCATGGTGCAGACTCCTTAACCGATCATGATATCAAAGGTGGGGTATTTGATCTTCGCGGGGTACTTGCTCCGGGTGAGGAAGGCAATGGAGAAGGAGAGAATGCCTACCCGGCCCACATACATCAGAAAGACCAGCACCCCCCGGGAAAACAGGCTCAGTCCGGGCGTGATGCCCACGGTGAGGCCCACGGTCCCCATGGCGGAGGCCACCTCGAAGGCGGCGGAGAGGAAGGGCAGTCCGTCCACCGTGGACAGGAGCATGGAACTCACCATAAACAGGAACACCACCATCAGCGTCAGGGTCATGGCGTTCATGACCCTACGGTGGGAGATGGCCCGGCCACGGAGGGTGACCTCCTCCCGGCCCCGCACACCCGCCCGGAAGGCCAGCAGCAGCACGGCCACGGTGACGGTCTTGAGACCACCGGCGGTGGAGCCGCTGGAGCCTCCGATGAGCATGAAGATCACCGACAGGGCCAGGGAGCTGTCAGTCAGCCCGCCCTGCCCAAGGGCGTCGAAGCCGGCGGTGCGCAGGGTGACGGATTGGAACAGGGCGTTGAGTCCCTTCTGCCACAGGGGCATGGGCCCCAGGGTGGCCGGGTTGCGGTACTCCACGGCGAAGAAAAACAGCGCGCCGAACAAGATGAGCGCCGCGGTGAGGCTCAGAACCAGGCGGCTGTAAAGAGACAGCTTCTTCCAGCGCCGGTGCTGGAGCACATCCTCCCACACGAAAAAGCCCAGCCCGCCCACGGTGATGAGGGCGGCGGTGGTCAGCAGCACCACCGGGTCGTCGTTAAAGCCGGCTAGGCTGGAATAGGCGCCGCTGTAGCCGCCCAGCAGGTCGAAGCCCGCGTTGCAGAAGGAGGAGACGCCGTGGAAGACGCCCCGCCACAGGCCGCCCGCCAGGCCGAACTTTGGAACGAAGCGCAGGGACAGCAGCAGCGCCCCCGCCGCCTCCATGCAGAAGGTGCCCATCAGGGCGTGCTGCACCATCCGGACCACGCCGTCCATGTCGTTCAGGTTCAGGGTGGACACCATCACCAGCCGCTCCGACAGCCCGATGCGCCGATGCAGGGCCAGGGAGAACAGGGTGATAACCGTCATGAAGCCCAGGCCGCCCAGCTGGATCATCACCAGGATGATCACTTGGCCGAACAGGCTCCACTGGAGCCAGGTATCCGCCACGATGAGGCCGGTGACGCAGGAGGCCGAGGTGGCGGTAAACAGGCTGGCGAACAGCCCGGCGCTCTGGCCGTCGCGGGAGGCCGCAGGCAGCATCAGCAGCAGGGTTCCCAGCAGAATTATTACGCCGAAGGACCCGGCCACGATCCGGGTGGGGTTGAAGTTCCGCCGGTTCCAGAGAAAATCCCGGAAGTGGTTTCGCATTCGATTCAGCAAGGCAGGAAAGCCTCCTTGAGGGATGAGGGCGACGGACACGGCAGGCTGCGCCCGTGAAATCCTCTTTTATGCACAACAGCATACCGTGGTCCATGCTGCCACGGTATGCTGTCGAATGGTGTTCAGTCCAGGGGCTTCATGGTGGGGAAGAGAATCACGTCCCGGATGGAGTCGGAATTGGTCAGCAGCATGACGCAGCGGTCAATGCCGATGCCCATGCCGCCCGTGGGGGGCAGACCGTACTCCAGGGCGTTGATATAGTCGTCGTCCATCATGCCGGCCTCGTCGTCTCCCGCTTCCCGCAGGGCGATCTCATGCTCAAAGCGGCCCTTCTGGTCGATGGGGTCGTTCAGCTCGGAGAAGGCGTTGCCGAACTCGGAGTGGTTGATGAAAAACTCGAACCGCTCGGTGAGGCGGGGATCGCCGGGAGACCGTTTAGTCAGGGGCGAGACCTCCACCGGATACATCGTGATGAAGGTGGGCTGGATGAGGTTCTCTTCCACCCGCTGGTCAAAGCACTCGTACAGCGCCCGGCCCCAGGTCTGCTCCACGCCGTCCATGTCGATGCCCTTGGCCCGGGCGGCGGCCACGGCCTGCGCATCGTCCGAGATCGCCATAAAGTCGATCCCCACGTATTTCTGGACCGCCTCGGCCATGGTCAGCCGGGGCCAGCCGGGGGTCAGGTCGATCTTGGTGCCCAGCCACTCCACCTCATAAGTGCCCAGAATCTCCTTGGCCGCCGAGGACAAAATACCCTCGGCGATGTCCATCATGTCGTGGAAGTCGGCGTAGGCCTCGTAGAGCTCAATCGTAGTGAACTCGGGGTTGTGCTTGGGGTCCATGCCCTCGTTGCGGAAGATGCGGCCGATCTCGTACACGCGCTCAAAGCCGCCCACCACCAGCCGCTTCAGGTGCAGCTCAGTGGCGATGCGCATATACATTTCGATGTTCAGGGTGTTGTGGTGGGTGATGAAGGGCCGGGCGGTCGCGCCGCCGGAGATGGTGTTGAGGACCGGGGTCTCCACCTCCAGATAGTCCCGGGCATCCAGATAAGACCGGACGTGCTTGATGAACTTGGTGCGGATCTCAAAGGCCCGGCGCACATCCTCGTTCATGATAAGGTCCACGTACCGCTGGCGGTAGCGGGTCTCCTTGTCGGTCAGGCCGTGGAACTTCTCAGGCAGGGGGCGCAGGGACTTGGATAGGAGGGTAACGGTATGGGCCTTGACAGAGATCTCGCCCCGCTTGGTCTGAAAGACCTCGCCTTCCACACCCACGATATCGCCGATGTCCAGCCTTTTGAACTTGGCGAAGGCCTCCTCGCCCAGCTCGTCGATACGGACGTAGAGCTGGATGCGGCCCTTGCCGTCCTGCACGTCGCAGAATACCGCCTTGCCCATGCCGCGCTTGGACATGAGACGGCCGGCCACGGAGACCGTTTTGCCCTCCATGGCCTCAAAGTCCGCTTTGATGTCGGCGCTGTGGGCGGTGACGTGGTACTTGGTGATCTGGAAGGGGTCCTGACCGGCGTCCTGCAGCTCCTTGAGCTTGGCACGGCGGATCTGCAGCAGCTCGGAAAGGGACTGCTCTTCCTGGGGGGCGGGGGCGTTCTTCTGTTCAGCCATATTCGATTTCTCCTTTGTAAGGGGTTCAAATCCCGGCAGGGCCGGGTCTTTTACGCCTTCTGAATGTCCAGCACCTTATAACGCAGGTTGCCGGCAGGGGCCTCCACCAGGACCTCTTCCCCCACCTCTTTGCCCAGCAGGGCCCGGCCGAAGGGAGAGTCCTCCGAAATCCGGCCGTTCATGGGGTCGGCCTCCTGGGAACCCACCACCTCATAGGTCTCCTGCTCGTCGAACTCCAGGTCCAGCACGGTGATCCTGGAGCCCAGCCGGATGGTATTGTGGTCGTCCTCGTCCTCCTCGATCACCACACAGTTGGCCAGGATCTCCTCCACCTCGGCAATCCGGGAGTAGAGCTTGCCCTGTTCGTTTTTGGCCTCGTCATATTCGCTGTTCTCGCTCAGATCGCCAAAGGAGCGGGCCTCCTTGATCTGGTCGGCTACCTCTTTTTCGCGGACGGTCTTGAGATATGTGAGCTCGTCCTGGAGCTCCTTCAAACGCTCTGCGCTGAGTTTATATTCCTTTGCCATGACCGCTGCATCCTTTCTGTTTCTCAACTGGAATAAAGAAGGAGCCATCTAAATGGCTCTCTGCAAGGGCTGTCTTATCTTTTATATATAAAGGTATAGATCCCGTCTATTTTGCATTATCCAGTATTATATGTAGTTTGAGCCGGTCTGTCAAGTCCCAGAACAGGAAATCACATCCAGCCGGTCGCAGCTCAGACGTCCCGTTTCCCACAGCGCGGCCAGCATGGGCAGCCGGTCACAGTCCGCCGGGAGCTCAGGTCCCGCCGGGGTCAGCGTAAAGCCGGCCAGGTCCGGCTCGGCCCCGTAAAGCCGAAACACCGTCTGTCCGCTGCCGCCGGCCTCCCCGAAGTGGAGGGCCACGTCCGGACGCAGGCTTCGGCTCTCCTCCACAGCGGGGACCCCGAACTCCCGGCGCAGCTCGGCGCGCAGGGCGTCGCCGCCGCCCGGCGCGGTGACCACTACGCGGCGCACCACCGGGCACAGCTCCAGGGCGGTCAGGCGCAGGGCCCGGGTGACCCGTTGGGCCCGCAGCGCCACGGTGGACTCCGAGGCCCGAAGCCCCCGCTCCCGCAGTGCTGCCTGCGCCAGTCTGGCTCCCATGGCCTGGCACAGGCCGGCGGTCTCCACCGGTTCCAGTCCCTGTGCGCGCAGCAGGGGCCAGTCCCCGAAGTCCGGCGGCGTCACCACCCGCCGTATTCCCTGTCCGGCCAGCAGCCTGGCCGCTTTTTTCAGGCGCCGGGGCCGGACCGGCGCGGGCACCTCCGCCCGCAGCAGAGTTAGTCCCAGTATCTCCTCCCGGACCAGGCGCACCCGCCAGCCCCGCTTTTCCTGACAACAGATCCGTCCAAACATGGTCTCACCTCGAAAGAGGATATGCGCTTCCGGGCAGAATATGAGACCAAACGGCGCTTTGCATGTTTTTTTCCTGCCTTCACCGGGATTTGACTTTTTTACCTGGGGGCGGCTGCGATGGCCGCCTGGAGCTGGGGGTCCTCCGCCGGGTCCAGAGTGCGGGCCCGCAGCTTTTCCGCCTGGTCCCCGTCCAGCTCCACCACCCGGTCCGGGGTAAGCCCCACCCCGATGAGGCAGTTGCCCTGGCCGGTGAAATACTTGGCCGTGGAAAGGTTGACCGCCCCACCGTTGAGGAGAGGGAACGTCTGCTGGGAGAAGCCCTTGCCGAAGGTCTGCACCCCCACCACCTCGCCCCAGTTCCACTCCTGGAGCTCGGCGGCAAAAAGCTCGGCGGCGCTGTAGGTGTTCTCGTTGACGAGCACGGCCATGGGCATCTCCACGCAGTCGGCGTCGGAGCTCACCACCGTCTCCCGCCCAGCCTTGGTCTGGCTGCGGAAGATGGGGCCCGCGGGCAGCAGGTAGTCCAGCAGCTTGGTCAGCTCGTCCAAAAACCCGCCGCCATTGTTGCGTACATCGAACACCAGCCGTTCCGCCCCCCGTTCCCGCAGGTCCTCCACTGCGGCGATGGCCTCGTCGGCGCAGCGGCTGTTGAAGTTCTTGATGGTGATGAGCCCGGCGCCGTCCGTCAGGAGCTCGCAGCTCACCGGGTGCTCCTCCACCCGGCCCCGGGTGACCGACACCGTCCGCTCTTCCCCGCCGGCCCCCCGGAGCAGCAGCTCCACCTGCGTGCCGGCCTCCCCCTGGATGAGCTCCGTGCCCCGGTTCCGGTCCTCGCCGGACAGGCGGACCTCCCCCACGGCCAGGATGGTGTCCCCGTGCTGAAGGCCCGCCGCCGCCGCGGGCCCGTTCTCAGCCACCGCCTCCACATACAGCCCCTCCTCCCCCTCCGGGTAGGACACCGTGACGCCGATGCCCACATAGGAGTTGTCCTTGCTGTTTTTCAGGTTCTCATAGCCCTCGGCATCCACATAGTAGGACCAGCGGTCCCCCAGGCCGGTGATGAGCCCGTCCATGGCGGCGTCGGCCGCCTTCCCAATGTCGTGGTCTCCCACGAACCGGGCGTTGATGAGGACCATGGCCTCGGCCATGCTGAGGCCCTCCGGTCCAATGAGCACCCACAGGGCCCCAAAGGCCAGCGCCAAGGTGAGCAGCAGGGACAGCAGGGCGGTCACCAGGAGGGACCAGCCGGAAAAACGTTTCGTTTTCATGGGGCAGGCTTCCTTTCTATGGGCAGGAAAACAGGGGGCGGGGAAAATCCCCCGCCCCCTGACCAAACTTCTTTAACTGTAGGTAAAGCTGAGGTTGGGATAGTAGTTCAGCGCATCCTGGCGCTTGCCGTTGACCCGGAACTCCAGATGCAGATGATTGCCGGTGGAGCTTCCGGTGGAGCCCACGTACCCCAGGGTCTGGCCCTGGGTGACCACCTGGCCCTCGCTGACGGCGCGGGAACTCATATGGGCGTACAGCGTGGCGATGCCGTTGTCATGCTGGACCACTACGTAGTTGCCATAGGAGTTATTATAGGTGGAGATGGTCACCACACCCCCCCGGGCGGAGAGGATGGCCGTGCCCTTGGGCGCGGCGATGTCGGTGCCGGTGTGGTTGCCCGGCAGGCCGGTGATGGGGTGGATGCGGGGACCGAAGGTGGAGGTGATCTTATAGTGTCCGGGGGCCGGCCACTGCCAGCCGGTGCCGGGGTCGAAGCTGATCTGCCCCGCGGCGATCTTGGCCTGGATCTCCTTCTGCTTTTTGATGATCTGGGCTTCGACCTCTTCCTCTTCCCGCTTCAGGGCGTCCCGGCTGGACTGGTACTCCGACTCCTGGCTCTGAATCTTCTGGACCAGCGCGGCGGCGTCCGCCTCCTTGGCGTCCAGCTCCTTCTTCTGGGCCACCAGCGCATCCCGCTGGGTCTGCTGATCGGCCCGGCTGGTCTCCAGCTCGGCCTTCTGCGCCTCGATGCTCCTGCGCAGGGCGGCCAGATCGTCCATGATCTTGTTGTCGGCCTCCATGATCTCACTGACAAAGGTGGCCCGGTCCAGCAGGTCGGCAAAGTCGGCCGAATCGAAGAGGATGGACCAATAGGAGACGGTGCCCGCCTCCTCCATGGCCCTCACCCGCTTGCAGAACAGCTCGTACTGGATCTCTTCCTTGGCTTGGGTATCCTCCAGCTTGGCCTGCTCATCCGCGATGAGGGCGTCGTACTGGGCAATGATGGACTCGGTGCTCTGAATCTCCTGGACCTTGGCGGAAATCTGCTGGTCCAGCAGGCGCTTCTGCTCCAGGGCCTGGGCCTTGTCCCCGGCGATAGCCTTGAGCTGCTGATCCAGATCTTTGATTTGAGCGGCCAGTTCAGCCTGCCGCTGCTGGTATTCCTTGATCTGCTGCTCCAGTGCAGAGGTGTCGGCCGCCTGGGCGGCCTCCAGTACCATAGTGAACATGGGCAGGAGCATAATCAGGGCCAGAAAAGCCGCCAGAGCGGCCACCACGACCCTGCGCCAGTCCTTGCGGGGCTTTTTTTGCCGGTTCTGCTTGGGATTTGCCACGGCGATCCTCCTTTACGGATGTACAGGCGGCGGAATGGATGCGAAAGCGTTCTAAACCTGCAGGAATTTGCGGATGGCCAGCAGAGAACCGCCGGCTCCGATGACCAGTCCGGTGACGGCAAAGGCCCCCGCCACGCGGGTCCACAAAGCCCGGAAGGGAATGATGGCCACGAGCTGGAGCCCGCCGAAGCCGTCGATGGCCTGCACGATGACGGCGTAGATCCCCCACTGGAGGAAAAAGGCCAGGATGGCCCCCATCAGGCCCAGCAGCATGCCCTCAAAGATAAAGGGCCAGCGGACAAACCAGTTAGTGGCGCCGCACATCTTCATGATGGCGATCTCCTCCCGCCGGTGGAAGGTGGCCAGCTTAATGGTGTTGGCGATGATGAACAGGGAGATGACCAGCAGCATGGCGATGAGGATGAAGGCCACGGCGCTGGCCACGTTGCGCAGGGCCACGAAGCCGTCGGAGATGGCCTGCTCCCACTGGACCTTGGCCACGCCGGAGACGGCCTCCGCCTGCTTGACCGTCTCCCCCATCTGCTCCAGGTCGTCCACATGGATGCGGTAGCGGTGGCGGAGCACCGAGTCGTTCAGGCTGTCGAAGAGCTCCCGGGTCTCGCTGTCGGTGTAGCGCTCGGCGTAGCGCTCCAGCGCCTCCCCGGCCGTCATGAAGGTGACGGAGGACACGTTGGGGATGGCCTCCAGCTTGCTCTGGAGGGCCCGGGCCTCGTCCTCGGTGAGGGTCTCGTCTATGTAGGCGATGAATTCGTTCTCCGCCTCATACCGGCCGAGGGTATTGTCGATATTGATGGCCACCAGGGAGAAGGAGCCCATGATGATGAGGCAGGCCAGAATCATACACACGGCGGCAAAGGACATGAGGCCGTGGGTAAAAATGCTGCGGAATCCCTCCCGCAGGTGGTAACCCATGTTAAACTGTCTCATTGTTGTAGTACCCACCCATTCCGTCGCTGATGACCCGGCCGCTCTCAATGGCCACCACCCGCTTGGCAAAGCGGTTGACCAGTTCCTTCTCGTGGGTGACCACCAGCATGGTGGTGCCCAGCTCGTTGATCTTCTCCAACAGCATCATGATCTCCAGGGACCGCTGGGGATCCAGGTTGCCGGTGGGCTCGTCGGCGATGATGACGCTGGGGTTGTTCACCAGCGCCCGGGCGATGGCCACACGCTGCTGCTCGCCGCCGGAGAGCTCCGAGGGGAGCCGGTCCCCCTTATGGTCCAGGCCCACCAGCTGCAGCACATAGGGGATGCGCTTCTTGATCTCCCGGGGCGAGGCTCCCACCACCCGCATGACGAAGGTGAGGTTCTCCTCCACCGTCTTCTTCTCAATGAGCCGGAAATCCTGAAAAATGACCCCCAGGGTCCGGCGCATACCGGGCACCTGCTTGGGCCGGATGGTGTTCATGTTGTAGCCGTTCACCATCAGCCGCCCCTCGCTGGGGGCGATCTCCCCGGTGATCAGCTTGATGATGGTGGACTTGCCGGAGCCGGAGGGTCCCACCAAAAAGACGAACTCCCCATCGTCGATGCGCATGGAGACGCCTTTCAGGGCCCGGGTGCCGTTGTCGTAGGTCTTTTGTATGTCAATGAGCCGTATCATAGCTACCCCTTTTGCATTTGCAGAAGTTCTTGTAGAGACATTTTACCCGGTTCGGCAGGATCTGTCAAGGTCTGGCGGGCACTTTCCATGAATCGCCATAAGGGACGCCGGTAAACCGGCGTCCCAGAGACGGCAGGCGTGTCACAGGATTCAGGATTCGATGCCACGGGAAACCAGGTACTTTTTCACCATCAGGGCCACCTTGAAGGTGATGGCGTCGTCGAACTCCCGCAAATCCAGCCCGGTGAGCTTCTTGATCTTCTCCAAGCGGTAGACCAGGGTGTTGCGGTGGACAAAGAGCTTCCGGGCGGTCTCGGAGACGTTCAGGTTGTTCTCAAAGAACTTGTTGATGGTAAACAGGGTCTCCTGGTCCAAAGAGTCGATGGGGTTCTTCTTAAAGACCTCCTGGAGGAACATCTCGCACAGGGTGGTGGGAAGCTGGTAAATGAGGCGGCCGATGCCCAGGTTCTCATAATTGATGATGGACTTCTCGGTGTCGAACACCTTGCCCACCTCAATGGCCACCTGGGCCTCCTTATAGGCCCGGGCCAGCTCCCGGATGTGGCCCACCACGGTGCCGATGCCGATGACCACCTTCAGGTTGAGCTCGCCCACCAGGGCCTCCTCCACTTGCTTGGCAATCTTATAGATTTCCTTGCCGTCGGTGCCGTCGGGGAGCTGCTTGATGAGGGTGATGTCGGTCTCGCTGGTGGAGAGGACAAAATCCACCTGCTTGTCCGGGAACAGGCTCTGCACCACGTCGATGGCCGCCATATCGGTGCTCCCCACCTGACGGACCAGAAGCACAGCGCGGGGGACTTCGGACACAAAGTGCAGTTCTTTGGCGCGGACGTAGATATCGCCCAGCAGGATGTTGTCCGAAATAATGTTTTTGACAAAGGTCGCCTTATCGTGCTTTTCCTCGTAGTAGGCCTTGGCGCCGTTGAGGGCCACCGCCGCCATGGAACACACCATCTGCGCCAACTCGTCCTCACCCCGCGCAAAGGCGGCGTAGTCGAACTGGGAGCTCCAGCCCGCCAGGGGCTTGAAGGTATTGCCGGAATACTTCACCGTCTCTGTATCGGAGCCATGGATGACTTCCACCGCACCGGCCCATTTTTCCCCGATACAGGTGAGCTCGTTGCAGGCGACCACGGTGCCCTCCGAGTCGATGACGCCCACGGCCCGGTCTGTGCTGTCCTTCATCTGGAGCACAACGCTCTGAAAAATCCTGCTGGACATCGTTCTGCCTCCTCCTCGGCGCCTAGGCGCCATAACATTCAATCACAAATCTTATTATACCGAGTTTTTTCTCCCTTTTCAATAGGGTATCCGTATTTTTTTGTGGAAAATGCCGAAACAAAGTTCAGGTCCTCAAAGCAACGGAGCATTCCGCCAGCCAATGCTCCCTTCAGGCACCCTCAAGGCCCGGATCTCCTCCGCGGTTAGCTCCCGCCACTCTCCCGGTCTCAGGTCCGCATCCAACCGCAGCGGACCCATGGAAAGCCGCTTGAGGTAGCGCACCGGCTTTCCCCGGCAGGCGAGCATCCGCTTGATCTGGTGATACTTGCCCTCCCGCAGGGTCACCAGGGCGGTGTCCGGCTCCGGCAGGCGCTCCAAACCGGCGGGCATACAGCGCAAACCGCCGCCCAGAGTCATGCCCGCTTCGAAGGCGGCGGCGTCCTCCGCGGTCAGCGTTCCCTCCACCCGGACGAAGTACACCTTGTCCACATGCCGGCCCGGCGCCAGCAGCCGGTGGCCCAGCGGGCCGTCGTTGGTGAGCAACAGCAGCCCCTCGGTATCCTTGTCCAGCCGGCCCACGGGAAAGAGCCCCACCCTCCGCAGGTGCTCCGGCAGCAGGTCCACCACAGTGGCCTGCTTCGGGTCCTCGGTGGCGGAGAGAACGTCCCCCGGCTTGTGGAGCATCAGATAGACAAACTTTTCCGCCCCAATGGGCTCCCCATCCACCCGCAGATCCAGGCCCTGGCGGTCGAACTTCTGCTCCGGGCTCCTTGCCACGGACCCGTTGGCCGTCACCCGCCCCGCCCGCACCAGAAGTCTGACCTCCCGGCGGGACCAGCGTCCGGTGCCGGCCAATATCTTGTCCAGTCGGTCCATGCCGTCCTCCCCTTGTCCTTTTTCGCCTATTTTATCATATCCACTCCAGCTTGCACATAGAAATTATCACGATATGAAACGAGAGGAGCGTTGCACTTTGTTTATTTGGACCGCCAAGCTGCACCGGGGCAGGCTGCTGGCAGGCGCCGTGGCCCTGGTGGTGCTCTGCGGAGCCGCGGCCCTGGTGGGAGGAGCCCTGTCCGCCCGGGGGGTGGACGCGGTCTCCACCACTCCGGCCAGCCCCAAGGGCATCAAAACCAACGAGGACCGGGTGGCCTATCTGGAGAGCTACGGCTGGCAGGTGTCCGCCGACCCCATCGCCGTGGAGGAGCTGCTCATCCCCGACGAGTTCGACGAGACCTACAACCAGTACCTGGCGCTCCAGTCGGAACAGGGCTTTGATCTGACCAAGTACCAGGGCAAACGGGTCAAGCGCTATACCTATGAGATCACCAACTATCCCACGGGGGAGACCGGCGTCCAGGCGGGCATTCTGATCTATAAGAACACGGTGGTAGGGGGTGAGGTACTCTCCAGCCAGCTGGACGGCTTCATCCATGGGCTGCCCATGCCGGAATGAAGCCGGGGGCGGCGCTCATCTGAGCGCCGCCCCTTTTTATCGGCCTGTGTCCACGATATGCACATTGAGGTGGTTATAGGTCAGTTCGATCCCGTTCCGGTCAAAGGACACACGGATCTGCTCCAGCAGATCGAAGTACAAGTCCCAGTAGTCCTCTGTGGCGCACCATACCCGCACCGTAACGCTGACGCTGCTGTCGTTGTAGGAGGAGACCCGTGCAAAGGGCGCCGGGGTGAACAGCGCCTTGGGATGGGCGCCCACCACCTCCTGGATGACCTGCTTGGCCTTTTCCGGATCGCTGTCATAGGAGATGTCGAATCTCAGGTCCACCCGGCGCTGGGTCTGGCCGTTGTAATTAACGATCTTCTCACTGGAGATCTCCCCGTTGGGCACATAGATGACCTTGTTGTCGATGGTCGTCAACTTGGTATAGACCAGTCCGATGTCGGACACCGTACCGGACAGCCCTCCGGCCTCCACGAAGTCTCCCACGGCAAAGGGCTTGGAAATCAGTACCATGATGCCGCCCGCCAGGTTGGACAGAGTCCCCTGAAGCGCCAGGGACAGGGCCAGTCCGGCCACCCCCAGCACACCCAGCAGGGCGCTGACCGGCAGTCCGATGTAGTCTCCCACGATCAGGATCGTGATAAACCACAGGAGGATCTTCACCGTGGAGCGGATAAAGGTGTGGAGGCTCCGCTCCACCTTCAGCCGCAGGATGGTCCGCTCCAGCAGCCGCAGCAGAATCTTGACCACCACGATACAGGCCATCAGCAGCAGCGCCGTATACAGGGCCTTGCTCAGCGTAAAGCCCTCCATAACGCTGCCAAAGGTCTCCGCGATCTCCGGAGCTGCGGTCTCCAGATCCGTGATTGTTTCAGGCATCGCCGTGCTCCTCTCTTTTGTGTTACGCCGCCGGTTAAAAAACGCCCGCCGCATGAAGCGGCGGGCGTTTCCGAGCAGCTTGATTACTCGTTGATCTCAATGACGACGCCGGAACCCACGGTACGGCCGCCCTCGCGGATAGCGAAGCGCAGGCCATTCTCGATGGCGATGGGG
>CABUJV010000030.1 GCA_902492005.1 uncultured Eubacteriales bacterium | reverse complement strand
ACCAACGACACGAGGATTTTCAGTCCTCTGCTCTACCAACTGAGCTACAGAGGCAAATGCGGGCGTTACCGCCCATGGCGACGCGGAAGGGACTTGAACCCTCGACCTCCGGCGTGACAGGCCGGCGTTCTAACCAACTGAACTACCGCGCCAGATGGTGTCAGGTCAAAGACCTGTGGTGGGAACAACAGGACTCGAACCTGTGACATCATGCTTGTAAGGCATGCGCTCTACCAGCTGAGCTATGCTCCCCTGGTGCCGCATCTGTTTCTTTCAGACGGCGAAAGTTATTATACTAAAGCCCGGCTGAGATGTCAACACCAAATTTCCCTTTCCTGGAGATTTTTTGTCTTTTACCGCGTCGCTTCCTCCAAAAGTTTCTGTAAATCCTCTTTAGTAAAGCAATATACCTTGTCGCAAAACTGACAGGTCAGCTCCGCCCCGCCCTGCTCCTCGATGAGGCTGTGCATCTCCTCTCTGCCCATGCTGATGATGGCGCGGGACACCCGTTCCCGGCTGCAATCGCACTTGTAGGACACCGGTCTGCGCTCCAGGAGCTCCGGCTCCTGCCCCTCCAGCACCCGCTCCAAAAGCTGCTCCGCGTCGGCGCCGCCATGCAGGGCGTCTGTGACGGGTCCCAGCCGTGCAATAGACTCCTCCAACCGCCGGATCACGTTCTCGTCCGCTCCTGGCAAAAGCTGGACCAGATAGCCTCCCGCCGCGGCCACGCTCTGATCTTTGTCCACCAGCACCCCCAGCGCACAGGCGGTGGGGATCTGCTCGCTCTCCGCAAAGTAGGACGTGATGTCCTCGGCAATCTCCCCGCTGACCAGCTGCACGCTGCCAATATAGGGCTCCTTGAGCCCCATGTCCTTGATGACCGTCAGAGATCCGCTGTTTCCCACGGCGGCCCCCACGTCCAGCTTGCCCTGGTATTTGCGGGGGAGATCTACCTGGCCGTTCTGCAGGTACCCTCTGGGATTGCCCCGGCTGTCCGACACCGCCGTGATGGCGCCCAGCGGCCCGCCTCCCTTGATCCGGAGGGTCACGGAGCCGTCCTCCTCCTTGAGCATGTCCCCCATCATGGCGGCCGCCATCAGAGTCCGGCCCAGGGCGGCGGTGGCCACCGGCAGCGTCTTGTGAATCTGCCGGGCGCGCTCGACCATATCTTTGCCGGTGACGGCCACAGCCTTGACCATGCCGTCCCCGGTCATCATCCTTACGATCTCATCCATGGTTCATAAATCCTTTCGCGCAGCAAAAAAGATGCGCCCCTCCTCCGGCTTCGGCGCGCGGAGCTTTAATTCGCCGTACTGCTTCACGTCCCGGAAGCCGGCCGCATGGAGATACTCCATCAGCTCCCGCGGCTCGTAGGCATATTCCTCATGGACCTCTTCCTCCCGGCGCCACAGTGCGCCCTCGCGGAAAAACAGGTCCATACCGTAGGTGCAGATCCGGCGGCGGGCCGAGTATTCCGCCCGCCAGATACAGTATGTGTCGTCGGTCTCATCCATAAACATCTGTCCGTCCAGATTTCTCAGCTTCTCCGGGGTGTTCACGTCGAACAGGAAAACCCCGCCCGGCATGAGAAACAGATGGACGCGCTGGAACGCCCGGCGCAGGTCCGCCGGGCGCGTGACATAGTTGACGCTGTCCAGACAACAGACGCAGGCGTCGATGGTCCCGTAAAGATCCAGCTCCTGCATGGACTGGTGGAGGAAGATGGGCTTTTCACCCTGGACGGCCCGGCCCTTTTCCGCCGCCACGGCCAGCATCTCCTCCGACTGGTCCACGCCGATCATCTCATAGCCCCGCTCCGCCAGCCGGCAGGTCAGGCTTCCGGTCCCGCAGGCCAGGTCCAGCACCGTGTGGACCGGGAGCCCGGCCCTCCGAAAGTGCTTTTCGGCGTAATCCGCCCATACCTCGTAAGACACATCGGCGGTCAGCGCGTCATACCGCCCCGCTAGCGCTTCGTAGCTGCTCATTCGTCCTGCTCGTACTTCTTTCGGATGTCCTTGGCCCGGGGCAACACATTCTTGTAGCCGTCCGCGCCATAGTTCAGCGAGCGGTTCACCCGGCTGATGGTGGCGCTGCTGGCCCCGGTACGCTCCAAAATATCGTTGTAGATCATCCCGTCGCTGAGGAGGAGCGCCACCTCGAACCGCTGCTCCATGGCCCGCAGCTCCGCCACTGTGCAGAGGTCTTCAAAAAACTTGCGGCACTCATCCAGGTCCTGTAACGTCAGAATGCTTTCATACAGCAGGTCGCTGCGCTCCTTCTTCTGCTTTTTGGTCATGTTGGGACCCCGCTTTCCTATAATCAGAACCTTGCTTCTTGTTATTTTACCACTGTGAAGTATGAAAGTAAAGAGGGAATCCGCCGCTTTCACGTTTTTCACGCCTCTTCATAGCATAAAGAGAGAGGAGCTGATGACATGGTCAAGGACTGCCTGTGGAAGCAGACCCTGAAGCGGGAGGGCGAGCCGGTGCTGATCCTGTCCCTGCGCACCCCCGAGCTGGACGCGGAGGGCCGGAGCGCCCGGCGCATCAATCGTTATTACGGCAAGCTGGCACAGATCTGGAAAGCGCGCTGGGAGACTTCCCTGTTCCCAGCCGCCTGCGCCGCGCTGGCGGACGCCCGCGCGGCCTCCCGTCCGTTCGAGCCCTGGAGCGTCACGCTGGACTATCGGGTGACGCAGGAAGAGGCCGGCCTTCTGAGTCTTTACGTGGATGCCGTCGAGCGCGCCGCGGGCCGGCCGCTCACCGTCCGCACCGCCGACACCTGGGACCTGACCAGCGGGATCCCTTATCTCCTCACCGACTTTCTCCCCCAAGCCCGTTTGTGGCGCCGGGCCCTGCTGGCGGAGCTGGCTGCACAGGCGGAAGCCCGTCTGCAAAGTGGGGAATCCTTCTTCTACGCAGATGCCCCGGCCCGTGTGCGCCGCTTCTTTTCCCCGCAGCGCTTTTATCTAACCGGGGACTCTTTGGCCGTTTTCTTCCCCATGCTCTCGCTGGCACCCGCCGCCGAGGGCATCCCGGTCTTCCTCCTGCCCCGTCCGGATTCAGTGGGAGAACAGAATCCACAAGCCTCCTGAAATCTCCCGTCCTTCCGCCATAAAACTCCACAAAAATACTGAAAATGGTAAATTCTTTCTTGTGTATCGGGGCACCTTAGGATATAATAACATGTCCTGAAATGAGGACCGCAAACCGAATATACAGGAGGAGTTTTTATGGTCAAAGCGATCGTCGGCGCCAACTGGGGCGACGAGGGCAAGGGCAAGATCACCGACATGTTCGCAGAAGCATCCGACGTAGTCGTCCGCTTCCAAGGTGGGGCCAACGCCGGGCACACCATCATCTGCGATTACGGTAAATTCGCCCTGCACCAGCTCCCCTCCGGAGTCTTCTATCCCCACACCACCAACATCATCGGCAACGGCGTGGCGCTGGATGTCCCCAAATTCATGGAGGAACTGGGGCAATTGGAGGCCGGCGGCGTGCCTGCTCCCCATCTCATCATCTCCGAGCGCACGCAGCTTCTTATGCCCTATCATGTGCTCCAGGATACCTATGAGGAGGAGCGCCTGGCCGGCAAAGCGTTTGGCTCCACCAAGTCGGGCATCGCTCCCTTCTATTCCGATAAGTATGCCAAGGTCGGCATTCAGGTTTGCGAGCTGTACGATGAAACGCTCCTGATGGACCGGCTGGAGCACGTCTGCACCATCAAGAATGTGCTCTTTGAGCATCTGTACCACAAGCCTCTGCTCGACCCCAAGGAGCTGTTCCAGCTCCTCATGGGCTACCGGGAACAGATATCCCCCTTTGTGGGCGACGCGCTCTCCTTCGTCCGCAGCGCGCTGGCCGGCGGAAAACAGGTCCTGCTGGAGGGCCAGTTGGGCTCCATGAAGGACCCCGACTTCGGTATCTACCCCTATACCACCTCCTCCCATACGCTGGCCGCCTTCGGCTGTATCGGCGTAGGCATCTCCCCCCGGGACATCCGGGATATCGTGGTCGTCACCAAGGCCTACTCCAGCGCCGTGGGCGCCGGCGTCTTCGTCTCGGAGCTCTTCGGCGAGGAGGCCGAGGAGCTGCGCCGCAGGGGCGGTGACGCCGGCGAATACGGCGCTACCACAGGCCGCCCCCGCCGGGTGGGCTGGTTTGACGCCGTAGCCACCCGGTACGGCTGCATGGTCCAGGGCGCCACCGAGGTGGTGCTCACTGCCATCGACTGCCTGGGCTACCTGGACGAAATCAAGGTTTGCACCGGCTATGAGATCGACGGCAAGGTCACCCGCGACTTTCCCGTCCCGCCCCTCCTGGCAAGGGCCAAGCCCGTCTACGAGACGCTGCCCGGTTGGAAGTGCGACATCCGGGGAGAGACCGACTACCAGAAGCTCCCCGAGGCGGCCAGGACGTATGTCGATTTCCTGGAAAATCAGATTGGAGTCCCCATCTCTATCGTCTCCACCGGCCCCAAGCGCCATGAGATTACCCGGCGCTGAGGCTCTTCCCTCTCCGTTTTTCAATGTAAAGAAAAGTGGTCCGGACGGTCGTCCGGGCCACTTTTCTTTACATTTCGTCTTTTCGTCATTTTACATTGTATGTAAATCGTAAAAATACATTTCAAATTGTAAACTACAGGTAAATCATAGGTAAAGAATGGGCAAAATTACCATTTTTCGCATTGACTTTGTAAACTTTCTCGGTATGATGTATATTGTAGGTTGGAGCCAGGGCCCTGACTCAATGCAATCGGAACAAAGAAGTTTGGGAGGAGTTCTATGTTCAAGAAATTTACCAATGGCTGCGTACGCGTGGTCAACCGCTGGCTGCCGGATGCATTCCTGTTTGCGATCATTTTGACCATCGTTACCTTTGTTGGCTCCATGATCGGCACCCAGCAGTCCCCCATTGAACTGGTCAATGCTTGGGGCAATGATAAGGGCATGTGGGGCCTGCTGTCCTTCTCCATGCAGATGGCCCTGGTCCTCGTTCTGGGCTCTGCCATGGCCTCCGCCAAGGTCTGCAAAAAGGCGCTGGGCTCCATTGCAAGTCTGGCCAAGGACAAGAAAAGCGCCATTATTGTCACTACCTTCGTCTCTACCATTTGCTGCTGGCTGAACTGGGGCTTTGGCTTGATCGCCGGCGCTCTGCTGGCCAAGGAAGTGGCCCGTCGGGTCCGCGACGTGGACTACGCCCTGCTGATTGCCTCCGCCTATTCCGGCTTCGTCATCTGGCACGCCGGCATCTCCGGTTCCATTCCCCTCCAGATCTCCACGGGAAGCGAGATTCTGGGAGTCGTCTATCAGGTGCCCACCAGCCAGACCATTTTCCATCCCATGAACCTGCTCATGGTCGGCGTGATTCTGGTCCTGATGCCCTTCGTCAACTATGCTATGCACCCTGATGTACAGCACACCGTTACCGTGGACCCCGCCCGGCTGGTCGATGAGGAGGAGCGGACCTACACCATCAGCTCCCCCGCCGAAAAATTGGAGCACAGCAAAGTTCTCTGGATCATCACTCTGGTGTTGGGCTTCGCTTACATCATCTATTATTTTTTCACCAGCGGCTTCAACCTGGGTCTGAACATCGTCAATATGATTTTCATGTTCCTGGGCATTCTGCTCCACGGCGACCTGCGTAAATATGTGGACGCCATCGGTGATGCCGCCTCCGGCGCCGCCGGCATCCTTCTTCAATTCCCCTTCTATGCCGGTATCATGGGCCTGATGGTGGCGCCCAACGCCGACGGCGTATCCCTGGCCTCTATCATTGCCGACTTCTTCGTCAGCGTCTCCAATGAAGTCACCTTCCCCATGCTGACGTTCCTGTCTGCCGGCCTCATCAACTTCTTCGTCCCCTCCGGCGGCGGCCAGTGGGCGGTACAGGCCCCCATCGTCATGCCCGCCTCCACCACGATGGGCATCGAGGCCGGACGAGCCGCCATGGCCATCGCCTGGGGCGACCAGTGGACCAATATGATCCAGCCCTTCTGGGCCCTGCCCGCACTCGGCATCGCCGGACTCTCCGCCCGCAACATCATGGGCTACCTGGTCATCGTCACCATCTTCACCGGTATCGTCGCCTGCCTCGGCTTCCTGGGCTGGGCCATCTTCTTCTAAGCACTATCCAGCTTCTAATCTTTACATCTTTCCGATCAACACCCATTTCCCTTCCATTCATAGAGGAAACCCCAACACCCACACGCAAAAAGCCGCAGGCAGTCGCCTGCGGCTTTTTGCGTACCCAATCGTCGATTGGTAGCACCAGTAATTTGCTTTCTTTTTGCATAAAAAGTGATGTTTTTTTCTTTTTTTCACCTGTCACATTGGAATGATCCCTCAGCAGATGAGGACTTTATGAAATAGTCCATTCATTTTTTAGTTTTTGACCAGTTTGTTGAATCCCTTGCGCCCCAACGGCTCCCGGTCTCACTGACGGAAACCCTGCCGATTTATGTTGACAAAAAAGGTTTTTGGTTTATAATGAGGTCTGGAATTGTGAACAAATTGTGTTGGGGTTTGTTCACGATGGAATATTGCAAGGAGGGAAATGCATGTTCAAAAAATTTACCAATGGCTGCGTGCGCGTAGTCAACCGGTGGCTGCCGGACCCGTTCCTGTTCGCCATCATCCTGAGCATCGTTGTGTATGTCGCCGCAATGCTCGGTACACAGCAGGGCCCTGTCGCCATGATCAAGGCGTGGGGCAACACCAGCGGTTTCTGGAATCTGCTGGCCTTCTCGATGCAGATGGCCTTGGTTCTGGTGCTGGGCTCCGCCATGGCCTCCGCGAAGGTCTTTAAGCGGTTCTTGGGCGCTATCGCCTCTACCGCCAAGAACAAGAAGAGCGCCATTCTCATCACCACCTTTGTGTCCGTCATCTGCTGCTGGCTGAACTGGGGCTTCGGCCTCATCGCCGGCGCCCTGCTGGCCAAGGAAGTGGCCCGCCGTGTCCGCGATGTGGACTACCGTCTGCTCATCGCCTCGGCCTATTCCGGCTTTGTCATCTGGCACGCCGGTCTGTCGGGCTCTATCCCGCTGACCATCTCGGGTGGCTACACCATCGGCGAGGCCACCTACCAGGCCGGCACCAATCTGACCATCTTCCACCCCATGAACCTGCTCATGTGCGCGGTCATCCTGATCGTGATGCCCTTCGTCAACTACGCCATGCATCCCGATACGGAGCACACCATTACCGTGGACCCGGCGCTGCTGTTGGACGAGGCCGAGAAGGAGTACTCCGTCAACACCCCCGCCGAGAAGATGGAGCACAGCAAAATTCTGTGGGTCATCACCATTGTGGCCGGTTTCGCTTACATCGTCTTCTATTTCATCGACGTAGTCCAGAAGAGCGGCCCTGCCGGGATTCCCAACAGCCTGAACCTGAACATCGTCAACTTTATCTTCCTGTTTGTGGGCGTGCTGCTCCACGGCGATCTGCGCAAGTATGTGGACGCCATCGGTGAGGCCGCCTCCGGTGCCGCCGGCATCCTCCTCCAGTTCCCCTTCTATGCCGGCATCATGGGCATGATGGTCGCCGCCAACGCCAACGGCGTATCCCTGGCCTCCATCATCTCCGACTTCTTTGTCAGCGTCTCCAACAACGTCACCTTCCCCCTGTTCACCTTCCTGTCCGCCGGCATCGTGAACTTTTTCGTCCCCTCCGGCGGCGGCCAGTGGGCCGTTCAGGGCCCCATCGTCATGCCCGCTGCCGAGAAAATGGGCATCGAGGCCGGTCGTGCCTGCATGGCCATCGCCTGGGGCGATCAGTGGACCAATATGATTCAGCCCTTCTGGGCCCTGCCTGCTCTGGGCGTAGCCGGTCTGTCCGCCAAGGACATCATGGGCTACCTGGTCATCGTGCTGATCTTTACCGGTCTGGTGGCCTGCGGCGGCTTCCTCCTGTGGGCCGCGCTGTTCTAATTCTCATAACTGCTGGGACTCCTCCGGAAAACCGGAGGAGTCCTTTTTATCCCAAAAGCTCAAACAGCCCCAGGGTGATCATCATGACTCCGGAAATGGGCTCTGCATATCCCCCGATTACCTCAGACAACCAGCTCTTCCCCAGGCGGTTCCCCACATAGAGAAACAGAAAACTGCATGCGGCGGAGGCCAGCACGGTCAGCCACAACCCCAGTCCCGCGATACTGGCTCCCACCCCCAGTCCCACGTTGTTGACCGTCAGCGCACAGCCCAGCGCGGCGGTCTCCCTCAGTCCCATATACTGAAGTTTTACCTCCGGCTCTTCCTCACCCTCCCCACGCCGTGCAAAGAAGCCAATCAGGCAATACGCGCCCAGCAGCAGGATCATGCCGCTTCCCAGGCGCCCTCCCCACTCCGCCGGAATGAGTCCCTTCAGCCCCGCCCCCAGCACCATGGACAAAAGCGTTCCCAGCATGACGACCCCCGCGATCAGCAGATTTGCGCGGAACTGGATATGTACGCGGCGCACACCGTAGGACAGCCCCACCACAAAGCTGTCCAGATTTGCGGCCGCTGCAAACAGGAATGCAGAAACAATATACACAGTAACACCCTTTCAGGCCCGAAAACCTATCATAGATTCAATCCAGTATAAGATTCAGGCCCCCGTTTGGTGCATGCTAGAAAAAGTATCAAAATCACTCTTGCAAAATTTCGCCACATATGATATATTATTTAGGCAGTTTGATCTGCAGGTGTAGTTCAATGGTAGAATGTCAGCTTCCCAAGCTGAACACGGGGGTTCGATTCCCCTCACCTGCTCCAAGAGCAATCCCTAGAGCCTTAGGGGCTCTAGGGATTTTATTGTATAAAGGAAACCCCCGCCGCCATTACGGCAGCGGGGGTTTTCTCTGGTTTTATTCATGAAACAGGCCGACAAACTGGAAGCTGCGGCAGTCCACCAGCCCTCGGTCGGTGAGACGCAGTTCGGGGATACAGGCCAGAGAGCTGAGGGCCATGGTCATAAAGGGAGACGGCAGGGTGCAACCGATTTCCGCCCAGGCCCGGCCCAGGCCGTCCACCAGCGCCGCCATCTCCTCCGCCGGCCGTTCACTCATCAGCCCGGCCACCGGCAGAGCCACATGGCCCAGCACCTGCCCATCCCGCACCACGCACATGCCCCCCTCGGACTGGAGCAGGGTGTTGGCCGCCAGGGCCATATCGGCGTCGTTGGAGCCCACCGCCATCAGGTTGTGGGCGTCGTGGGCCACGGTGGAGGCCATGGCCCCATGCCGGATGCCGAAGCCCTGAACGAAACCCAGGGCCTTATGCCCGGTAGCGTGGTGCCGCTCAAACACCGCCATCTTCAGCACGTCCTGCTCCACGTCGGCCTCCACCCAGCCGTCTCTGGCGGTCAGGGTGATGAGGCTCTCCCGGTTAGCCGCGCTGCCGCCGATCACCTGGATGGCCCGGACCTTCACCGCCCCGTCCCGGGGGGCGGCCACAGCGAAGGAGGCCGCGGTGATGGGGGCCTTCACATGCATGGAGCGCAGGGCCTCTTCCGGGTAGGCATAGGGAGACAGCCCGGCCAGCAGCCTGCCGTTTTCGGCCACGACCCGGCCGTCGATGACTGTCCGCAAGACCCGGAAGTCCTTCAGATCCTCGAAGAACACCAGATCGGCGCACTTGCCAGGGGTGACGGAGCCCAAATCCTGGTCCATCTGGAAGCACTGGGCGCAGTTGAGCGTGACCATCTGGACGGCGGCCACCGGAGGGATGCCCTCTTCCACCGCCCGGCGCAGCAGCCGGTCCACATGGCCCTCGGACAGTAAAGTGTGGGGGTGGGCATCGTCGGTAACCAGCACGGCAAAGCGGCTGTCCACCTCATGGCGGGTCACCGCCCGGGCCACCTCCCCCAGGTCTTTCCAGGCGGAGCCCTCCCGCAGCATGGCGTACATGCCCAGGCGCATCTTGGCCAGGGCGTCGGCCTCCCGGGTGGACTCGTGACAGCAGCGGGCTCCGGCGGCAATGTAACCGTTGAGGCCCCGGTCGGTCTCGGGGAGGGAATAGTGGCCAGTGACCGTCCGCCCCGCCTTCAGCGTCTCGGCCACAATGGCGTGGGGCCCCTCCTGGCCGGACAGAATGCCGGGGTAGTTCATCATCTCCCCCAGGGCTACCACCCGGCCGTCCTGCATATACCGGGCGATGTCCCGGGCATCGATGGAGGCCCCGGTGTCCTCAAAGCCGGTGACCGCCGGCACGCAGGAGGGCATGGTCAGCATGGCCTTCAGGGGGGTACAGGCGGCCTCAGCCAGCATCAGATCCACCCCCCGGGTACCCAGCACGTTGCAGATCTCGTGGGGATCCATATAGATCCCCACCGTGCCGTGGGGCACCACTGCACCGGCAAACGCCCGGAGTGTCATCATGGAGGACTCCACGTGGATGTGCCCGTCCAGCAGGCCGGGGGCCAGATAGGCCCCGTCAGCCTCGATGACCTGGGTGTCCGGCCCGATGCAGTGCTCCGCCCTCTCCCCCACATAGGCGATACGCCCTGCCGCCACCGCCACATCGGTGTGGGGCAGGACTTCTCCCGTACAGACGTTGACCAGTTTGGCGTCCCGGACCACCAGCTCGGCCTTCTCCAGGCCCTGGGCCACAGCAGCCAAAGTTCTGGTGGCCTCCCACTGGGGCACCCGGCAATACTCGTTGACCATGTCGGCTCCTCCCTTTTCAAAAAGAGGGCGGCCCAAAGCGGGCCGCCCTTTGGCTGTTCAGCTTTAGATCCTCTTCATTCTATCACACTTGGGAGGAAATGTATACCGGTTTCTCGCCGGGGAGCACCTGCCGCCCCTGGACGAACTTGGCCGCCACGTCCCGGTCCTCGGACAGATAGATGACCCGCTCCAGCCGCTCCCGGACCGTCAGCGCCCGGGTGGTGGCCAGGCGGCGGTCGTCCACCACCACGGCGTCCAGCTCGCAGCCCGGCAGGAAGCTGCCCACCGGCCCGAAAAAGGCCCCGCCGCCGGCGGTACCCAGCCAGAAGGCCTCCTCCACAGTAAGGGGCTTAAGGCTCTGGTCCTGGAGCCGCCAGCGCAGCTTGGACACCTGGATGGCGTCGGCCATGGCCCGGAAGAGGGAGGTGCTGTGGCCTCCGGCCACATCGCTGCCCAGGCCCACCCGGAGCCCCTCGTCCAAAAACCGGCGCACCGGGGCGATGCCGGAGGCGATGTTTGTGTTGGAGGCCGGACAGTGGGCCACCCATACCCCCCGCTCCCGCATCATGGCGATCTCCTCCTCGCCGGAGAGGACGCAGTGGGCCATAATGGTGGGTACGCCGCCGCCGAACAGGCCGAAGGAGGCGTAGGCATCCCCGTAGCAGGAGGCGGACGGGCACAGCTCCCGCACCCATTCCACCTCTCCCTGGTTCTCCGACAGGTGGGACTGCACGGGCAGTCCGTAGGTCTGTTGGATCACGGCGAGCCGCTCCATCAGCTCGTCGGAGCAGGAGGGGATGAAACGGGGCGTCAGAATGGGCTTGACATGCCTATACTTCCCCGCCGTCTGCTCCAGCCACTCCACCGTGGCCCGGGCGGAGGCCGCGGCGTTCTCCTCCCGGAGGATGTCCGGGCTGTTGCGGTCCATGTTCACCTTGCCCACAAAAGCGCACAGGCCGCTGGCCTCCAGCAGCTCCATCAGCACCCGGGTCGCCGGGCCGTGAAGGGTGGCAAAGACCGCCGCCCGGGTGGTGGCGCCCCGCCGCAGGTCCTCCACAAACAGGCCATAGGCCCTCTTGGCGTAATCCAGGTCGGCAAATTTGGCCTCCTCGGGGAAGGCGTTGGTGTTCAGCCAGTCCAGCAGCTCCATATCCATGCCCAGCCCCCGGTAGGCGTACTGGGAGGCGTGGACGTGGAGGTCCGCCAGGCCGGGGACCACCAGCTTCCCGCTGAAATCATACCAGGGCAGGCCCCGGTACTGCTCCGGGACCTGGGGAAACACCCCGGCGCACCTGCCCTCCAGACAGAGCAGGACGCCGCCGGCCACGGTCTCCAGGTGGGTGCTGTCCCTGCTGTAGCAGAGATCCCCCCGGAGGAGGAAGGATTCGGTTTTCATGGCTGCTCCTTTCTCGGGCCGCGGCTGGAGACGCAAAGGGCTGCCGCGGGAGACGGCTGCCGGTCCCCCGCGCCCGCGGGAGACTGATAGCGCGGCTCTTTACGGCAGCCGGTAGAAACGCCCGTCCGATCACGGGCCTATATCAATCTGTCGAATTGGACGGAAGAGATTATACCACATTCCGCCGCCGATTGCAACTAAAATGGGGCAGCGTTCTCTACTCCTCCAGGGGGTCCAGCGCCGCCGGGTCCACGCTGCGGCAGCCCCGCCCCCGCAGCAGGGCCTGGACCTCCCCCAGAGTGGGCAGGCTGGGCTTGGCCCCCATGCGGGAGACAGTAAGGGCCGTGGTATGGCTGGCGAAGGCCAGGGCCGCTTCCCGGTCCAGCCCGGCGCACAGGCCGGTACAGTAGGCCCCCGCAAAGGAATCCCCCGCCCGCGGCGTGGTCTTCACCCGGATGTGGGCGATACCCGTGGGGCGATCAGGTCCATCATAAAGCTGCCCACCACCAAAAAGTTCGGTCGTTTCAGCATGCTCCCGCTCCCCCCTTTCGTTTTGGATATTGTACCACGCCCGCCGGAGCTTTGCACCACAAAAAAGCGGAGGTCGGCGGCCTCCGCTTTTGTTTCGCTATGCCAGGTCCCCGGCGATGGGGACGCACAGGGCGTCATCCGGCACCTTCTCGGGGGAGAGCAGGGGGACGGCCCGTACTTCTGCACTGCGCCGGCAGCCCTTCTCCTGTTTCAGCGATACCACACCACCAGCAGCGTGCCCGTTCGGACCTCGATGCTGCTCTCCACTCCGGTGAACTCGTTGCTCACGCCCAGGGTCACGTCGGAGGTGAGCGCCGCGCCCTCCAGCGGGTACTTGAGCCCCCGGAGGGTCACCCCCTCCGCCCGGTCCCCCTGGCAGAATACCGACACATAGCCCCGGTGCGAGGCGTCGAAGGTCAGCACTCCGTCGGTCACCGCAGAGGCCGTCCAGTTCTCTCCGTACAGTTCTCCCCGGCAGCCCCGCCTGGACAGCCAGGTCAGGCACTGCAGATTGGCCAGAGTGTGGTCCATCCGGCCCCCGACGCCGCCGTAGAGCCGAAAGGTCCGGTAGCCCCGCTCCACCCCCATCTCCAGGGCCACCGCCATGTCGGTGTCGTCCTTTTCCTTGGGCAGTGTCACCACATTCGGGTGGTCCGGCCGCCCCTCCAGGGAGTCGAAGTCCCCCACCACCAGGTCGGCCCGCAGCCCCAGCGCCGTCAGGGCCCGGTAACCGCCGTCGGCGGCGATGACCCAATCCCCCGCCTCGGGCTCCAGCCCCGCCGGATACAGCTCTCCGGCCCCTACCACATAGCAAATCGGTTCCCGCATATTCCCACCTCCGTTTTCTCTCCCCCTATCTTGCCCGATTTTGATTCAAATTGCAAGGGCTGCGGCGGAACATGGACCTGACAAGTTTCACAAATTCGAAAAAAAGCGCCGCGCCCCCCTTGACCGCCTCTGGAATTTTTTTTATAATAAGAGCATAAATAGAGGCGCGGGGCATCCGGTAGGGGGCCGATGAGAAGGATGGACGCATCCGAGGCGGCCCGTGAATAGTTGCCCCGCCGAAGAGAGCCTGCCGCGTCCGGTCCCGCTCCCTGAGTTGCGGTCTCAGTGTCCGCGGCTTGTCATGGTAAGCCATGAAGCGCTATTTATGCCCCCTGCGCCGGGGCATGAATGGCGCTTTTTCGTTCCGGCGGACGTCTCGATCCGCCTCCATCTCACCGTGAACAGATAGGAGTGTGTTTACCATGCAGAAGAAAGGCAACAAGTACGGCACCCACCGCGTCATCGAACCCAAGGGAGTCCTGACTCAGGCCGCTTACCGGATCGACAACAATATGGACGAGATCTACTCCAACGAAATCCTGGTGGACGTCACTGCCCTGAACATCGACTCCGCCTCCTTTACCCAGATCTCCGAGGCCTGCGGCGGCGACGAGAAGAAGATCGGCGAGATGATCATGTCCATCGTGGCCGAGCGCGGCAAGCAGCAGAATCCGGTCACCGGCTCCGGCGGTATGTTCATCGGCATCGTAAACACCATCGGCGACGATCTGAAGGATGAGATCGACCTGAAGCCCGGCGACAAGATCGCCTCCCTGGTCTCCCTGTCCCTCACCCCCCTGCGCATCGACAAGATCCTGTCCGTCCACAAGGACATCGACCGGGTGGACATCGTGGGCCAGGCCATCCTGTTCGAAAGCGGCCTGTACGCCCGGCTGCCCGATGATCTGAGCGAAAAGCTGGCGCTGGCCGCCCTGGATGTGGCCGGCGCTCCCGCCCAGACTGCCAAGCTGGTCCAGGTCAACAACGACGTGCTGGTGCTGGGCGCCGCCGGCAAATCCGGCATGCTGGTCTGCACCGAGGCCATGAAGCGGGTGGGCCCCCTGGGCCACGTGGTGGCCGTGGTCCTCACCCAGGAGGACGCCGACCTGCTCAAGTCCATGAAGCTGTGCACCCACGCCATCGTGGCCAGCGCCACCGAGCCCATCGAAGTGCTGGAAAAGGCCCTGGAGGTCAATCACGGCCATGAGTACGACATCTCCATCTGCTGCGTCAACATCGAAAACTGCGAGATGAGCTGCATCCTCCCTGTAAAAGACGGCGGCACCTGCTATTTCTTCTCCATGGCCACCAGCTTCACCAAGGCCACTCTGGGCGCCGAGGGCTGCGGCAAGGACGTGGACATCATGATGGGCAACGGCTACACCTCCGGCCACGCCGAGATCGCCCTCAGTGAGCTGCGGGCCAACCCCGTGCTGCGCTCCTACTTTGAATCCAAATACATGTGATCAACCCTTCCAAACGGTCCCCGCCGATTCCGGCGGGGACCGTTTGGCGTTCAGGCCAGGCCGCACAGCCGGGCCGCAGAGGCCGTCAGGAAACACACCGCCATGCCCACCGCCGTGGGTACGGCAAAGGAGATCAGCGTCCACTTCAGGCTTCGAGTCTCCTTGCCGATGGTCATGCAGGTAGTAGAGCAGGGCCAGTGCATCAGGGAGAAGAGCATGGTACACACCGCCGTCAGCCAGGTCCAGCCGTGCTCCACCAGCAGGGCATGGAGGGCACCCAGGTCATCCAGCTCCAGCAGCGTGCCGGTGGAGAGGTAGCTCATGATGATGATGGGCACCACGATCTCGTTGGCCGGAAAGCCCAGGATGAAGGCCATCAGGATTACACCGTCCAGACCCAGCAGCCGGGCGAAGGGGTCCAGGAAGCCGGTGCAGTGGTTCAGGATGCTCACTCCCCCCACCGTCACATTGGCGCAGAGCCAGATAAGCAGGCCCGCCGGCGCGGCCACCGCCACCGCCCGGCCCAGCACGAACAGCGTGCGGTCCAGCACAGAGCGGGCTATGACCTTGCCGATCTGGGGACGGCGGTACGGGGGCAGCTCCAGCGTAAAAGAGGAGGGCACGCCCCGGAGGATGGTGCCGGACAGCAGCCGGGACACCCAGAAGGTCATGAACACGCCCAGCAGGATGACTCCCGTCAGCAGTATTGCGGAGACCAGGGACTGCCCAGGCCCCGCCTGAGTGCCCACAAAAAACATGGTGATAATGGCAATGAGGGTTGGGAACCGCCCGTTGCAGGGGACAAAATTGTTGGTAATGATGGCGATGAGCCGTTCCCGCGGGGAGTCGATGATCCGGCAGCCCACGATCCCCGCCGCATTGCAGCCGAATCCCATGGCCATAGTCAGCGCCTGCTTGCCGCAGGCCCTGGCCTTTTGGAAGGCATGATCCAGAACAAAGGCCACCCGGGGCAGATATCCAAAATCCTCTAGAAGCGTGAAGAGAGGGAAAAAGATGGCCATGGGGGGCAGCATCACGCTCACCACCCACGCCAGCACCCGGTAGACCCCCAGCACCAGCGCACCATGGAGCCAATCCGGGGCTTGTAAGTACCAGAACAGGTCGGTCAGCCGATCCTGGACCCAGAACAGGCCGTCGGCCAGCAAAGCCGAGGGCGCGTTGGCCCCGGCGATGGTGATCCAAAAAACCAGGGCCAGCAGGCACAGCATAACAGGGATGCCGGTGGCCCGGCTGGTCAGGAGCCGGTCCAGCCGCCGGTCTCGGCGGGCAGCATCCGCCCGGCGGCAGGCGACCACGCTCCCGGCGATCTCTGCCCCGGTGCGGACCAGCGCCGCCACGATGGCCTCCCGGACCTGTTCCCGGCTCCAGCCCGCGGCCTGCAATCCCTCCAGCGTCTCTTCCAATGCTCCGCCTGCCAGCCGGTCGGCCGTGAGGTCCCGCCCCAGGCACTCCGTCAGACTGGCCATCAGGGAGGGGTCCCCATCCAACAGCCGGAGGGCTACCCACCGGGACGGCAGCCGTCCGCCCAGGGCGGGCTCCAGTGCGTCCGCCAGCCGGGCCGCCGCCGCCTCAATGGGGGCGGGGTAGGACACCCGGCCGGCCTCAGGCGGCTCCTGCCGTCCCGTCATGGCCTCCACCGCGTCCATCAGCCGCTCCAGCCCCTCCCCCCGGCCCGCCGACGTCCCCACCACCGGAACGCCCAGCCGGCGGGACAGGGCCTTCAGGTCTACCTCGATCCCCTTGCTCCCGGCCTCGTCCATCAGGTTAACGCACACTACCGTCCAGGGTGTGATCTCCAGGGTCTGGAGCACCAGATTCAGGTTCCGTTCCAGACAGGTGGCGTCGCAGACAACGATGGAGGCGTCCGCCTCGCCGAAGCAGAGGAAATCCCGGGCCACCTCCTCCTCCGCAGAGTGAGCCATCAGGGAGTAAGTACCGGGCAGGTCCACCAGAATGTAGTCGCGGCCATGGCGGGTGTGGCGGCCTTGGGCGTTGGTCACCGTCTTTCCCGGCCAGTTCCCTGTATGCTGGCGCATGCCGGTCAGGGCGTTGAACACGGTAGACTTGCCCACGTTGGGGTTGCCCGCCAGGGCGATCACCTTGTCGTCGGGGCTGTATTTCTCCATGACCATTCCGGCGTCCATGGCCCCCGCGCCGGTGGAGGTGTGCGTCAGCCCCATCCGGCCAACACCGCCCGGCCTGCCGGCAGGGCCGCCGAATCACACTCCAGGGTGATTCCCGCCGCGTCCCGGGCCCGCAGGGCGATGACCGCTCCGCGGATCAGGTAGGCCGCCGGGTCTCCTGCCGGGCTGTGTCCCTGACAGACCACCCGGGTCCCCGGGATCAGCCCCAGGTCCAGCAGCCGCCGCCGCATGGCCGGGTCCCCGTCCACGTGGGTCACATATGCGCTCTGGCCGTCGCTCAGCGCGCTCATAGAAAGCTGTTCAAACATAACTTCCAGCTCCGATCATAAGATGGTTGAGTGAGGGAAACTTTGTTTCCGCACCCTATCTTATGCGGAAGGAGTCGAGAGGTGCCTATGGACGAGGAACCGGATTTTTACACACAGAAGGGTTACCAGATGCGCAGCGGCAAGCCCGTAACCAGCGCCATGGAGGACTATCTGGAGATGATCTGCCGCCAGGCCAGGATGGAGGGCTATGCCCGCATCAACTTTCTGGCCCACCGTCTCAACGTGCGGCCCTCCTCCGCCTCCAAGATGGTCTACCAGCTCCGGGAGCTGGGGCTGGTCTCATTTGAAAAGTACGGCCTGATCCGTCCCACGGAGGAGGGGGCCGCCCTGGGGGACTACCTGCTCCGCCGCCACGACCAGCTGCACCGTTTTTTCTGCTGGGTCAACGGCACCACCGACGAGTTGGAGCAGGTGGAGCAGGTGGAGCACTACGTCAACGAGACCACCCTGCGCAACTTAGCCGCACTGATGGACCGGCTGGGCATTCCCTGAGCGTAAAAAGCCGCCTGCGGAAGTTCCGCAGGCGGCTTTTTTACGTATTTTACTTGCAGGCGACGCACTCGATCTCCACCAGGGCGTCCTTGGGGAGACGGGCCACCTCTACGGCGGCCCGGGCGGGGCAGTCGGAGGGAAAGAACTGGCCGTACACCTCGTTCATGGCCGCGAAGTCGTTCATGTCCTTCAGGAACACGCCCACGCGCACCACGTCGGCCAGCGTCATGCCTGCGGCCTCCACAATGTGCTTCACGTTGGTCAGAGATTGGCGGGTCTGGCTGGCGATGTCACTGCCGGGGAACGCGCCGGTGGCGGGGTCCAGGGGGAGCTGGCCGGAAACAAAGAGCATACCGTTGACCTTTATGCCCTGGGAATAAGGACCGATGGCACCGGGGGCGTCCGTAGTGCTGATGATCTCACGCATGGTGATGATCTCCTTCCATATAATAATTTTTTCTCAGTTTTACTACCCGTAGCATAAACCGTTTTTCTTATGATGTCAACCTTTTTCTTTTTGCTTGCTTTTTATGTGAGAAAGTTTTATTATAATTACAAAGGAAAGGACGAGGTGTCACGATGGATTGGAAAAAGCGCTGGACCGCGCTGGCGGAGTTTCTGGGCCAGGCGCTGGGGCCTGATTACGAGATCGCAGTGCATGATTTTACCGGGGAGGAGCCCCGGCTTCTGGCCCTGGTCAATCCCCAGGTCAGCGGCCGGGCCCAGAACGCTCCCCCAAGCAACCTGGCCCTGGACTTCTGGCACGGCCGGACCTTTGAGGGCTCTGACGGCCGGACCGGCTACCGGGGCGTGTCCGCCTCCGGCGAGGCGCTGCGCTGCTCCACCTTTTTCATCAAGGACGACGGGGATGCGCTGCGGGGGATGCTGTGCATCAACTTTGCCTCCGGCCGGTACGATTCCTTTGCCCGCTCGGTCACCGCCTTTCTGGAGGAGGCCGGCCGCCTCTCCCCCGCCGACCCCGAAGCGCCGGTGGAGTTTTTCTCCGCCTCGGTGGAGCAGGTCTTTGAACGGGTGTCGGACCGGCTCTTCGGCGGCTCCGGCCGTCCCGCCCGTCTGACACAGTCCCAGAAGCGCGCCCTCGTCCGGCTGCTGAACCAGGAGGGCGTCTTCCGGCTCAAGGGCTCCGCGGCCGAGGTGGCGCGGCTCATGGGGGCCTCCCCTGCCAGCGTGTACCGCTATCTGACCGAGGCGCGCCGGACGCAGGACTAAGCCTCGACCTTTTTCGACGGATTTTTCGTCTCTCCCGCGTTATGGTAAGAGCATCCTATACGCGGAGGAGGCGTCGCTGTGAGACACCGGCTCACCGTTTTTTGGGCGGTCCTGGTATTGATTGGCCTGCTTACCGGCCTGCTGCTGGCCGCCGGCGGTTCCTTCCGGCCCACAGAGCCGGGAAGAACCGCTTTCCGCTGTGAGAAAAAAGTATCCCCGGCTCCATCGGAGCCGGGGATGCCTCTTTCATAGGCCGAAGAACCGCTCCAGACAGGCGCGGACGGCGTCTTCCTCATTGCTGCAGGTGACGAAATCGGCCGCAGCCCGGAGCGCCGGGTCAGCGTTGGACACCGCCACGCCGGTACCGGCGTATTGGAGCATCTCCAGGTCATTCATGGCGTCGCCCATAGCCACCACCTGCTCCCGCGGCACGCCGATGCGCTCCAGCAGCAGCTTCAGCGCCGCACCCTTGGAGACCTCCAGCGGCAGGATCTCCAGGTAGGTGTCCTCGGAAAAGACAATGCGGGCCAGTCCCTCCACCCGTGGGCGCAGGAATGCCTCCACCTCCAGCATATAGGCGTGGGTCTGGGTGAGCAGCGCCTTGTTCCACGGCAGCTCCGCCGTCTCCACCGTAGCGGGCAGGGCGGGGCGCTTCTCCCGCACCGCCAGATCCTCGATGTTGGCGTTGGTCCGCAGGGCATAAAAGCCGTCCAGGCCGCTGTAGACCGCCACCCCCATTTCGGGAAAGCGCTCCATCAGCTCGGCCATCAAGTCCTCCAGTCCCTCGGGCAGGGAACAGCGGTAGAAGACTTCTCCGGTGTGCAGGTCGCAGACCATGCCGCCGTTGCCCGCAATCACCGGCGTGTTGAGACAGGGCAGCAGCTCCGGGAGCGCCCGAATGGCCGCCGGAGCCCGCCCGGAGGCCACCGCAAAGAGGCCGCCGCCCGCCACATGGCGGGCGATGGCCTCCAGATTGGCTCTGCTGATGGAGGAGTCCTCCCGGAGCAGAGTATGATCCATGTCGGTAATCAGGAGCCTAGGGACAGCTTGCACGGTCAGATCCTCCGTTATTTGGATTTCTTCGCCAGCTTGACGCCGGAGAGCATTGTGGCAAATACGAACCAGAACACCACCATGACTCTGGGGTAATTCCAGATGTAGTCGGCGATGCCGCACACCAGGATGCCCGCCATGGAGGCCGCGCCGCCAATGGTGACCATCCGCACGGGGGCGGGACAGTTGGGCGTTTTGACGGACTTGGCGGCGGACTTGACTCCCGCCAGCATGGCGGCAGCAAAGGAGACAATCCCCAGCAGGCCCGTCTCCAGCCACACCTGCAGATAGATATCGTGGGCGTGGACAAAGGGGGCGGTACCGTGGTACAGGTTCAGGTCGGCCACCGCCTTGCGGACCACATCGGTGCCCAGCCCGGCGCCTCGGATGGGCCGCGCCCGGATGAGCCGCAGGGCGGCCTCATACAGGGGGAAACGGCTGGAGGTGGAGGTGTCCTTGAGGTTGAAGATGGTCAGGATGCGGTTGAAAATGGTGTCCGGCAGCAGGGGCAGGGCCAGCAGGCCCAGCAGGAGAAAGGCCGGAATCAGCCTGCGGTTCCACAGGAATACAAATACGGCGGCAGCCACGGCCAAGCCGATCCAGCTGGCCCGGGCGTAGGTCATGCCTATGGCCACGGCTCCCAGCCCCAGGGCAATCAGGGCCCCAAAACGCCCCCAGCCGGTGCGGCTACCCAGCAGCAGGGCCACACCAAGGGGGATGAGCAGCACCAGCACCTGCGCGAAGGCGTTGGGATTGTCAAACATGGCGTACACCCGGCCGGGCATCCCCTCATTGAGGAGGGCGTCCACATAGGAGTAGTTGACCTCCACGCCCTGGATGCGCTGATAGACCGCATAAAGTCCGGTGCCGGCCATGGCCAGGCTGGCCATACCGGCCAGACGCAGGAGCTGCTCGGTCCGCTCCACGGCGCTGACCGTCACGACGACGCACAGCATGCACGTGAGGTGAAAAAACAAAAAGCGCATGGACAGAGCCGAGGAGTAGGACGCCGGCCAGGCCAGACAGACGGCGAAGGCAAAGCACAGGGCGTAGGGCCCCACGCTCTTGAAGTCCAGCCGGAGGTTCCGGCGCCGCATCCCTCCCGCCAGGAAGAGGAGGAGCATCAGGACATACCCCATCAGGCTGTAGCGGTTGTCCCAGTGCTCATAGGGGATGATGAGGATGCCGGCCATCAGCCAGCCGATGGCCGCGGGGACCTGCTCGCCCATGGAGAAGGCCAGCAGGGCGAAAAAGCTGTTGTCAAAGACCGGCTTTGCCTTTCGGTAGATCCAGTGGAGCAGGGCGGCGGGCAGGTTGACCACCGTCTCCGCCACCGTGCAGGCCAGGCTGCTTCGCCAAGCTCTCGGCAGGGTCCCGTCCCGGGTGAGGAAGGTCATAATCGCGCTGCCGTGAAAAAGGCGGGTCCATCCGCAGGACAGGGCGGTCAGCCCCCGGTGGACGGCGCTGCCCTCATACCAGCGGCAGAGCACATACCACAGGCGCAGCAGCAGACCGCCGGCGAGACTGTTTTCTAAAATCATCACAAGCGGGCCTCACTTTCCTCGATTTTTGACGGCATACAGTACGGTCAGCAGCCAAAACTGCCGCTTACAGACCAGGTCCGCCACCATCTGTTTGTTCCGGCCCAGACCCTGGGGCCGGATCGAGCGGATGGCGTGAGCCATATCGGGCTCCCTGGTGAAAGCCTCCACCCGGCGGCGCTTGTCCCGGGAGACGGCGGGGTTTCCAGGGGCATACTCGTTGCCGATGGCGATGAGCAGCCCCGCCCAGCAGGTGCTGTCCGCCCACTGGGGGTCGTCCTTCTCCAGACCGTACCGCTGGACCAGAGCCCGTTTGGCCTCCAGAAACTTCCGAAACGTGTCCATATAGTCAGGCAGGTAGTTCCGGGTCACCGAGGCCGGGTTGTGCAGGTAGTAATACAGCGGCTCGTCCAGCACCACCAGCCTCTCCGCCAGGCAGAAATACTCCATCAGGAAGAGTTCGTCCTCCAGATAGGCCCCGGCAAAACGGATGTCATGGGCGGCAATGATGTCCCGGCGGAACAAAAACCGCCAGATAAAGCCGTTGAGCACCTCGCCGGGCCGGCCCAGCCGCTGCCCCAGCAGCCGGTCCACAATGCCGCGCCGGAACTCCTCCCGGCCGTACACCCCGGCGGGCATGGCGGCGGGCTCCGCCCACCGGAGCCCGCCCGGCTCCACATTCCAGTGGGCGCATCCGGCGGAGTCGGCTTCCGCCTCCTCCAGCGCCGTCCACAGGCGCTCAAAGGCCTGGGCATCGATCCAGTCGTCGGCGTCAATGAAGAAGAGATACTCCCCCCGGGCCTCCCGCATCCCCAGGTTCCGGGCGGAGGAGACCCCGCCGTTGCCCTTGTGGAACACCCGCACCCGGGGGTCCCAGGCAGCGTATTCGTCGCAGAGCCGCCCGCTCTTGTCCGGGGACCCGTCGTCCACCAGCAGCAGCTCCCAGTCCTGGAAGGTCTGGGCAAAGACCGACTCCACGCACGTGGGGAGCACGGTCTCCGCCCGGTACACCGGCACAATGATGGAAATTTTGGGCATGCGCAGCCCTCCGATCCTTACTTCAGATACTGTTTCAGCGTCTCAGCCCGGTCGGTCCGCTCCCAGGGCAGGTCGACGTCCGTGCGGCCGAAGTGGCCGTAGGCGGCGGTCTGCTCATAGATGGGACGGCGCAGGTCCAGGTCCCGGATGATGGCCGCGGGGCGCAGGTCGAAGTGCTTGTCCACAATCTGCGCCAGCGTCTCGTCGTCCAGCCGTCCGGTGCCGAAGGTGTCCACCAGCACGGACACCGGATGGGCCACGCCGATGGCGTAGGCCAGCTCGATCTGGCACTTCCGGGCCAGCCCGGCGGCCACCAGGTTCTTGGCCGCGTACCGGGCCATATAAGCGGCCGAGCGGTCCACCTTGGTGGGGTCCTTGCCGGAGAAGCAGCCGCCGCCATGGCTG
>CABUJV010000029.1 GCA_902492005.1 uncultured Eubacteriales bacterium | reverse complement strand
CCTGCGTGGGCTTCGGCCCCGGCGCCGAGAGCCAGGCCCACGCCCCCAACGAGATCACCTGGAAGCAGGACCTGGTCACCTGCGCCGCCCTGTACGCCGCCGTGCCCGGTCTCTACAGGGAGGAGAACAAGACCGGCGACGTGACCCAGTTCCGCGCCGCCCTCACCGACAATGACATCCGTTAAACAAAGAAAAAAGGAGATTGCCATTATGGATCAGACCCTTCAGATGTATATCGACAAGCTCAACCAGCTCAGCTTCCAGGAGATGTACGAGGGCGACTTCTTCCTAACCTGGGAGAAGTCCGACGACGAGCTGGAAGCGGTGTTCACCGTGGCCGACGCCCTGCGCTACATGCGGGAGCATAACATCTCCACCAAGGTGTTCGAGTCCGGCCTGGGCATCTCCCTGTTCCGGGACAACTCCACCCGCACCCGCTTCTCCTTCGCCAGCGCCTGCAACCTGCTGGGCCTGGAGGTCCAGGACCTGGACGAGGGCAAAAGCCAGATCGCCCACGGCGAGACCGTCCGCGAGACGGCCAACATGATCTCCTTTATGGCCGACGTCATCGGCATCCGGGACGACATGTACATCGGCAAGGGCAACCAGTACATGCACGACGTGGTGAACGCCGTCACCGAGGGCTACCGGGACGGGGTCCTGGAGCAGAAGCCTACCCTGGTGAACCTCCAGTGCGACATTGACCACCCCACCCAGTGCATGGCCGACATGCTGCACATCATCCATGCGTTCGGCGGCGCGGAGAACCTGAAAGGCAAGAAGGTGGCCATGACCTGGGCTTACTCCCCCAGCTACGGCAAGCCCCTCAGCGTGCCCCAGGGCGTCATCGGCCTGATGACCCGCTTCGGCATGGACGTGGTGCTGGCCCATCCCGAGGGGTATGAGGTCATGCCCGAGGTGGAAGAGGTGGCCCGGGCCAACGCCGCCAAGACCGGCGGCGCCTTCACCAAGACCAACTCCATGGCCGAGGCCTTTGCCGGCGCCGACATCGTCTATCCCAAGAGCTGGGCCCCCTTCGCCGCCATGGAGAAGCGCACCGAATTGTATGCCCAGGGCGACAGCGCCGGCATCAAGGCCCTGGAGCAGGAGCTGCTGGCTCAGAACGCCCAGCACAAGGACTGGTGCTGCACCGAGGAGCGGATGAAGACCACCAAGGACGGAAAGGCCCTGTACCTGCACTGCCTGCCCGCCGACATCAGCGGCGTGTCCTGCGTGAACGGCGAGGTGGAGGCAAGCGTCTTCGACCGCTACCGCACTTCCCTGTACAAGGAGGCCAGCTTCAAGCCCTACGTCATCGCGGCCATGATCTTCCTGGCCAAGGTAAAGGACCCCCAGGCCACCCTGAAGGCCCTGGAAGCGCGGGGCGCCGCCCGCTGGCTCCAGAAGTAATTCCGTTTTGCCCCATCCATAACCCGCCCCCTCCCTCCACTGCGCCGGGGCGGGTTATGTCCGTTTTCGTCACAATACAGGAGGTATTATTGAAACATGGGTAAACGAATCGTTATCGCTTTGGGCGGCAATGCGCTGGGCAGCAGCCTGCCAGAGCAGATGGCCGCCGTAAAGCAGACGGCCCGGGCCATCGTGGACCTCATCCAGGAGGGGCACCAGGTGGTCATCGCCCACGGCAACGGGCCTCAGGTGGGGATGATCCAGAAGGCTATGACCGAGCTGACCCGCTCCGATCCTGACAAGTACATCCCCTGTCCTCTGTCTGTTTGCGTAGCCATGAGCCAGGGTTACATCGGCTATGATCTGCAAAACGGCCTGCGGGAGGAGATGCTGGACCGTGGCATCTCCAAGGGGGTGGCCACGGTGCTGACCCAGGTGGAGGTGGACCCGGACGACCCCGCCTTCCGGCGTCCCACCAAGCCCATTGGGGCCTTTATGACCCGGGAGGAGGCCGAGCGCATGGTGGCCGAGCGGGGCTACGACGTCATCGAGGACGCCGGCCGGGGCTACCGGCGGGTGGTGGCCTCTCCCCGGCCCCAGGCCATCGTGGAGATCGAGTCCATCCGCGACATGGTGGACGCCGGCCTGGTGGTGGTGGCCTGCGGCGGCGGCGGCATCCCCGTCTTCAAGCCCGAGGGACACCATCTGAAGGGGGCGGCCGCCGTCATCGACAAGGATTTCGCCTCCTGCACCCTGGCCCAGCAGCTGGGCGCCGACTGTCTCGTCATCCTCACCGCCGTGGAAAAGGTGGCGGTGCACTTCGGCAAGCCGGAGCAGAAGTGGCTGGACCGCCTGACCCCCGACCAGGCCCGGATCTATATGGACGAGGGGCACTTCGCCCCCGGCTCCATGCTCCCAAAAGTGCAGGCCGCCGTCCAGTTTGCCGAGTCCAAGCCCGGCCGCACCGCGCTCATCACACTGCTGGAAAAGGCCAAGGACGGCATTGCCGGCAAAACCGGCACCGTCATTTCCCTTTGACCCTGCTTCCTCCTTTCCTTCTCCATGCCGCATTTTCCCACAGGCCGGAGGGCGGCCCCGCGCGCTGCAGGGCCGCCCTCCGGCGTTCTATTCTTTTCCTCTTGACAAAACATTCGTTCGAGTTATAATAATGGTACAAACGTTCTAATTCGGAGGAGGGAGCGGCCCGTGGAGCTGCTGGACAAGCTGACCATTCTCACCGACGCGGCCAAGTACGACGCCGCCTGCACCTCCAGCGGTCTGGACCGGGCCGGACGGCCGGGGCAGTTGGGCTCCACGGTGCTGGCAGGGTGCTGCCACTCCTTCTCCGCCGACGGCCGCTGCGTCACCCTTTTGAAGGTCCTGATGACCAACGTGTGCGTCTACGACTGCCAATACTGCGTCAATCGCCGGTCCAACGACGTGCCACGGGCGGCCTTCACCCCCCGGGAGCTGGCCGAGCTCACCATCCAGTTCTACCGCCGCAACTACATCGAGGGACTGTTTCTCTCCTCCGCCGTGCTGAAAAGCCCGGACTACACCACCGAGCGCATGATCGAGACTCTGCGCATCGTCCGGGAGGACTACGGCTTTGCCGGGTACATCCACGCCAAGGCCATCCCGGGGGCGGACCCGCTGCTGACCTGGCGGCTGGGCCTGCTGGCCGACCGGCTCTCCGTCAACATCGAGCTGCCCTCGGAGCAGAGCCTAACCCTGCTGGCCCCGGACAAGAAGAGGGAGGCCATCCTGTCCCCCATGCGGCAGATCCGGGACGGGGTGGTCCAGTCGAAGCAGGAGCTCAAGCGGTACCGGGGCGCCCCCCGGTTCGCCCCGGCGGGCCAGTCCACCCAGATGATCATCGGCGCCACCCCGGAGACCGACCTGCACATCCTCCGCCTCACCGAGGCCCTCTACCGGAAGTACCGGCTCAAGCGGGTCTTTTACTCGGCCTACCTGCCGGTGTCGGACAGCGCCCTTCTCCCCGCCCGGCGGGACTTCCAGCCGCCCCTGCTGCGGGAGCACCGTCTCTACCAGGCGGACTGGCTCCTGCGCTACTACCGCTTCACCGCCGCCGAGCTGCTGGACGAGGCTCACCCCGACTTCGACCCCCGGGTGGACCCCAAATGCTCCTGGGCCCTCAACCACCTGGAGCAGTTTCCGGTGGAGGTCAACCGGGCGGACTATGAGATTCTGCTCCGGGTCCCCGGCATCGGCGTCCGCTCGGCCCGGCGCATCCTCACCGCCCGGCGGGTGGGGCCCCTCACCTTCGAGGGACTGAAGCGGCTGGGCGTGGTTCTCAAGCGGGCCCAGTATTTCCTCACCTGCTCCGGCCGGATGCTCCCCGGCCTCAGCCAGGTGCGCCCGGACGGCGTCCTGCGCCGTCTGGTAGCGCTGGAGAGGCCCGCCCTGGCGGGCCCCGTCCCGGAGCAGTTGTCCCTGTTCGACCCCACCGGCTAGGAGGTGCCCCATGTCCCAATGGCCCCAGTTTCAGTATACCTACGACGGCAGCTTTGCCGGATTTCTCTGCTGCGTCTACGAAAGCTACGTCCGCAGGGAGCTGCCTGTCTGCTTCGCCATGGCGGAGGACCCGCGCCTCACCCTGTGGCCGGACCGGGCGGTGGAGACCTGCCGGGAGCACGCCGGGCGGGTCTACCGCTCCCTGGCCCGGCGCATCTGCCTGGAGGCCCAGCGCTGGGTGGTCCGCGGCTTTCTCACCTGCATGCCGGAGAAGGAACGGCGGCTTTACGACTTCATCCGGCTGGGCTACAGCGTGGGCCCGGCGGCGGTACGTGACCTGACCGATCCCCGGGTGGCCGCCCTGCGCACCGCCCTGCTCCATCTGAATGGGGAGGTCCACCTTCTGCGCGGCTTTGTCCGCTTCTCCCAGCAGGAGGGGGCCCTGGTGGCCGAAATCGAGCCCAAAAACCGGGTCCTCCCCCTGCTGCGGCCCCACTTCTGCGCCCGGTACTCCGGGGAGCGCTTCGTCATCTACGACCGCACCCACCGGGAGGCTCTCTTCTACCAGCCCGGGCGGTGGGCCATCGTCCCCCTGGACCAGTTCCAGGTCTCCGCCCCCGGTCGGGAGGAGCTGGACTACCGGCGGCTGTGGCGGCGGTTCTACGATGCCGTCGCCATCGAGGAGCGCTACAACCCCAAGTGCCGCATGACCCACATGCCCAAGCGCTACTGGAACACCATGACGGAATTTCAGACGGACCCGGCCCCCGCCGGGAGAAAGGAACGGATGGAATGAAGCATGTGAAAATTACTGTGCTCCGCAAACAGCTCTACGAAGATCTGGCGGAACGATATCTCACCGACGGGAAGAACGTGGAATGCGATTTCTATCAGGTGGGCGACGCCTTCCTCTACACCGGCGGGGCGGAGATGCCGGCAGGTTTCTGCCCCTGGGCCTGGATCGACGTCTACCCCAGCGTCTCGGCCCTCTCCGCCGGGGCTACCTGCGCCCCCTGGCAGAAGCGGGACGGAGTGAGCGTGGTGTGCTGCACCGACGGCATCCGGCCCGTTACCTTCCTGCTGGAGGCCCTGGAAGGGCTTCCCGGGTAGAAAACTGTGCGCCCGTCCTCCTCACACACCAGGTAGGGGTGTTCTCCGGCAATGCCGGCGATCCGCGCCGCGAACGCCTCCGCGGCAGGGCGCTCACACGCAAAGGTGGTTGGGGGTGTCTATGTACTGGCCGCAGATGGCTGGCGGGGCCGCGCGGTCAGCGGCCGCTGCAGACCGGAATGTCATCTCCTCCCCTCTCTTTACCAGGCGGGGGCCGACCGGGGGACCGGCTCCGTCTCCTGGTAGGCCGTGCCGCCAAAGTCCCGGTCCAGCCAGGGGTCCAGGGGGGCGCCCCGCTCCACCGAGGCAAAAAAACGGCCGATCTGCTCCGCCGCCACCGGGACCGCACGCTCCAGCAGCGTCCCCAGGGTCCGGCTGCTCTCGGCGCTGACCGGGGCGGGGACGGTCCCCAGGATCACCCCTCTGGCCCCTGCCAGGACCTGGAGGCGCCCGCACAGCCGGTCGGCCGCCCGGCCGGCCTGAGTGCCGCTCACCCGGGCCAGCAGCGCCGTGTCCCGCCGCATGGCCAGATAGCCCTTTCGGAACTCCTCCGGCCCCGCCGTACCATAGGCCAGCGCCGCGGCCCGGCAGACCGCCTCCCCGGCGGGGGGCGGCAGATGGGCCCGCCGTGTGTCCAGTCCGGAGCGCTCCATCAGCAGCCGGTCGAACTCCGCCTCCATGGCCAGGTGGCCTATCTCCCCCCGGGCGGCCTGGGCCTCCACATAGGGATGGCAGGCGCTGTCCAGCGCCAGATGGCACAAAAACCCGGCGGCGTAGCCCCGGCTCATGGGCACGCGCTCCTCTACCGCCGCCCGCAGCCGCCGGAAGGCGGGCAGGGCGGAGCGCTTGTGCATCTTCAATCCCTCCCGCCGGGCCGGGTTGCCGGTGGCGGGATGGTAGAAGAACAGAGGGTCGGGGCCCAGACAGCCCAGGTCGAAGGCCGCCCGCTCCCCCTCCAGCGGGGTCCGGAGGCTCTCCGGGAGCCGCTCCAGAACCCTGGTGCCAAAGGTCAGATGTGCAAAGTAATTAGGCATGGGATTATCTTCCTCTCCAAAGACAAACAGTCCGGCGGCCTGCGGCCCGCCGGACTGTCGAACGGGCGTCAGCCGCCCAGATATGCTTTTTTGACCGCCTCGTCGGCCAGAAGCTCGGCGCCGGTGCCGGAGGTGACGATACGCCCTGTCTCCAGCACGTAGCCCCGGTCAGCCACCGACAGAGCCATCTGTGCGTTCTGCTCCACCAGCAGGATGGTGGTGCCGCCCGCGTGGAGGGTCTTGACAATGTCGAAGATCTCGTCCACCAGGATGGGGGCCAGACCCATGGAGGGCTCGTCCAGCATCAGCAGCTTGGGCCTGGACATGATGGCCCGGCCCATGGCCAGCATCTGCTGCTCGCCGCCGGACAGGGTGCCCGCCACCTGCCTGCGCCGCTCCTTCAGGCGGGGAAAGCGCTGGTACACCACTTCCATGCTCTCGTCCAGCTCGCTCTTGGGCCGGGTGTAGCCGCCCATCTCCAGGTTCTCCTCCACCGACATCTGGGTGAACACCCGGCGCCCCTCGGGCACATGGGCCAGACCCATCTCCACGATCTTGTGGGGCTTGATCCCCGCCAGAGGCTTTCCCAGAAATTCCATTCCGCCGGTCTTGGTGTGGAGCAGGCCGGAGATGGTCTTCAAGATGGTGGACTTGCCTGCGCCGTTGGCGCCGATGAGGGTGACGATCTCCCCCTCCTCCACGTGGAAGGACACGTCCTTGATGGCGTGGATGGCGCCGTAGTACACGTTGATGTTTTCCACATTGAGCATCATGGCGTCATCCCTCCTTGTTGCTGCCCAGGTAGGCCTTGATGACCTCCGGGTTGTTCTGGATGTCCTCGGCGGTGCCCTTGGCGATGACCTGGCCGAAGTTGAGCACGCAGATGCCCTCGCAGATGCCCATAACCAGGCTCATGTCGTGCTCGATGAGCATGATGGCGATCTGGAAGGTATCCCGGATCTTGACGATGTTGTCCATCAGCTCGCTGGTCTCGGAGGGATTCATGCCCGCCGCCGGCTCGTCCAGCAGCAGCAGGGACGGGTTGGTGCCCAGGGCCCGGACAATCTCCAACCGCCGCTGGGCGCCGTAGGGCAGGCTGCCCGCCTCGTGGCCGGCCAAGTCCTGCATATCGAAGATGCTCAGCAGCTCCATGGCCCGCTCCCGGGCGATCTTCTCCCCCCTCCAGTAGCCCGGCAGGCGGAGAATGGCAGCCGGCAGGCGGTAGTCCATCTCGTTGTGCAGGCCGATGAGCACGTTGTCCAGCACGCTCAGGCTCTTGAACAGGCGGATATTCTGGAAGGTGCGGGCAATGCCCAGCCTATTGACCTGGACGGTGTTCAAACCGGCGGTGTCGTGGCCGTCCAGCAGGATGGTGCCCCGGGTGGGGTGGTACACCTTGGTCAGCAGGTTGAATACCGTGGTCTTGCCCGCGCCGTTGGGGCCGATCAGGCCGGCGATCTCGGTGCGGCCGATGGCCATATTGAAATCGTTGACGGCGGTCAGGCCGCCGAAGTCAATGCCCAGATGGCGGCACTCCAGGATGGGGCTCTTATCCGCGTCCCGCTCGGGAATAATGTTGGGGTTGGGCACCGGCACCAGCTTGGCCTCTGGTATGCGTCGATTGGCGGCTGCACTCATTTCTGGGCCCCCTCCTTTTCCGTTCTGGTCCCGCCGTTCATCAGCTTCTCCAGGACGCGGGACAGGGAGAAGTCGTAGGTGCCCATCAGGCCCTTGGGGCGGAAGATCATCATCAGCACCAGCAGCAGGGAGTAGGCCACCATGCGGTAGTCCGCCACCGAGCGCAGCAGCTCGGGCAGGATGGTGAGCACCGTGGCCGACAGGACGGAGCCCAACATGGAGCCCATGCCGCCCAGCACCACCATGACCAGAATCTCGATGGACTTCATGAATTTGAAGGTGGAGGGGTACAGGGAGCCCAGATACCCGGCGTACAGGCAGCCGGCGATGCCCGCGAAGAAGGCGGACAGGACGAAGGCCATGACCTTGTAATAGGTGGTGTTGACGCCGCAGGACTCGGCGGCGATCTCATTCTCCCGGATGGAGAGGATGGCCCGGCCGTGGCGGGATTTCATCACCATGTGGATGATCAGGCAGGTGAGGGCCACGCAGAGGAACACCAGCGTGAAGCTGGAGATCTTGGGGATGCGCTTGAGGCCGGCGGCACCGTAGGTAAACTTGAAGCCCAGCACCGAGTCAATGTTGGTCAGGATCACCCGGATGATCTCGCCGAAGCCCAGGGTAATGATGGCCAGATAGTCGCCCTTCAGCCGCAGGGCGGGGATGCCGATGATGAGGCCGAAGATGCCCGCCATGATGCCCGACAGCAACAGGGCGGCGGCGATGTAAGGCAGGCAGCCGGCGGTATTGCCCGCCTTGAGCAGCTCGTCCACCGGAGTGGACTTGAGAAAGATGCCGCCGGTGTAGGCGCCCACCGCCATAAAGCCGGCGTGGCCCAGGGGAAGCTGGCCCAGGTAGCCGGTGGCCACGTTCAGGGACACGGCCAGGATGATGTTGATGCCCACGGTAATGAGGATGCCGGACCAGTAATTGGTGATGGTCCCGCGCTGGATCAGGCCGAAGAGCACCGCCCACAGGGCGATGGTCAGCGCCAGGTTGATTCCATAGCGGACGGGCATGGGGATACGTTTTTGTTTCATGTCGCCCACCTCCTCAAACCTTTTCCGTGATGGGCCGGCCCAGGATACCCGTGGGCTTGACCAGCAGGACCACAATCAGGATGGCGAAGACCACGCCGTCCTTCCATACGGACAGCCCCGCGGCGGAGACCAGCGCCTCGGCCATGCCGATGGCGAAGCCGCCGATCACCGCCCCGGGGATGGAGCCGATGCCGCCCAGCACGGCGGCCACGAAGGCCTTCAGGCCCAGCATGGAGCCCATGGTGGGGCTGGCCTGGGGGTAGGCGCACATGTACAGCACCGAGCCGATGCCCGCCAGCGCGGAGCCCACGGCAAAGGTGAAGGAAATGGTCTTATTGATGTTGATGCCCATGAGCTGGGCGGCGCCCATATCCTCGGACACGGCCCGCATGGCCTTGCCCAGCTTGGTGCCCTGGACCAGGAAGGTGAGCAGGAGCATGGCCCCCACCGAGACCAGGATGGTGATGAGGGCCGCGTAGCTGATGCTGACGCCGCCTACGCTCAGGTTGCCGGTGACCATGGGGTCCATGCTCTTGGAGTCGGCACCGAAAATGAGCTGGGCCCCGTTCTCCAGCAGGAAGGAGATGCCGATGGCGGTGATGAGCAGGCTGAGCCGGGGGGCGGAGCGCAGGGGGGTGTAGGCCACCTTCTCGATGACTACGCCCAGCAGGGTGCTCACCACCACCGCCAGCACCACCGACAGCAGCGGGTGGAGGTGGAAGGTGGTGATGGCGTAGAAGGTCATGTAGGCGCCCACCATAATGATGTCGCCGTGGGCAAAGTTGAGCAGCAGGATGATGCCGTACACCATGCTGTAGCCCAGGGCCACCAGCGCAAAGATGGAACCGGTCTGGAGCCCGTTGATGATTTGGGCGATCACGAGGGACATCCGTGCGTCACGTCCTTTCTTTCTCTTCAGACGGCGGGGCCTGGTCCGGCCCCGGCTGAAACCTTTGATACGGACGGCCAGTGGCCGCCTCCACGGTCCGGACGCCGTGGAGACGCCCATTGGACGTCCGTGTTGCCGGTCCCGTATGCAAGGACAATGCGGGGGGAAGGAGCACTTCCCCCCGCACCGCAGTGGCTCGCGTCGGGCTTAGTACAGCTCGGTAAACTTCTCCTCGCCGCCCTGGAGCTGGATCATGGCGGCGGACTTGATGGGATTGTTATACTGATCGAAGGTGTAGGATCCAGTGATGCCCTCGGTGCCGTCGTTGGCGGCTAGAGCGTCGATGACGGCCTGCTTGTACTCGTCGGTACCGGCGGTGAGGCCGGCGTCCTCGGCGGACTTCAGGGCGTTGCACATCAGCATGGCGGCGTCATAGGCCAGAGGGGCAAACATGTTGGGCACAGGCTCGCCATAGGTGGCCTGGTAGTCGGCCTCAAACTGGGCCACGGACTCGGTGCCGGGGGCGTAGCCGGAGCAGTAGACGGTGCCCTCCAGGTCCTCGGCGGAGGCGTAATCCTTGATGCCGCCGAAGCCGTCGCCGCCCAGGAAGGTGCCGGTAATCCCGGCCTGACGGCCCTGGGTGATGGCCAGGCCGGCCTCACCGTAGTAAATGGGGCAGAACACCACGTCGGGGTTCTTGGAGGCGATATTGGTCATCTGAGCCTTGTAGTCCTTGTCGCCGGTGGCGAAGGCCTCGGTGGCCACGACCTCCAGGCCCAGCTCGGCGGCTTTCTCCACGAAGGCGTCCTTCAGGCCTTCGGAGTAGTCGTTGCCGGTCTCGAAGAGGATGCCGGCGGTCTGGGCGCCCAGCTTGTTGTAGGCGTAGTCGGCCATCTTCTCGCCCTGGAAGGGATCGATGAAGCAGGAGCGGAACACGTTGGTGCGGATCTCGCTGTTTTCATCCTCGGGGTCGATCATGGTCACGCCGGCCGCGGTGGCGGAGGCGGTGATCTGGGGCATGTTGACCTCGTAGGTGGCGTCAGACAGGGCGATGGTGGCGCCGGTGAGCACGGAGCCGATGACGGCGGTAATGCCGTTGTCCATGGCCAGGTTGAAGGCGTTGACGGTCTCGATGCCGTCGGCCTTGTCGTCATACTCCAGGACCTTGATGGTCTTGCCGTTGACGCCGCCGTTGGCGTTGAGCTGGTCGATGTACAGCTTGGCGCCGTTATGGACGGGGATGCCGTACTGGGCATAGTCGCCGGTGGTGTTGGTAATCAGGGCGATGGTGATCTCGCCGCCTTCGCCGGCGGAGCCGGTCTCAGCGGGCTGGGACGCCGCGGGAGCCGAGGCGGACGGAGAGGGGCTGGCGGAGCCGCCGCCGCAGCCGGCCAGCAGGGAGAAGCACATGGCCGCCGCGAGAGCAAGAGACAAAACACGGGACTTCTTCATTTCATACTACCTCCTTTGGGATTGTTGACAATTATAAGCTCCACTTCAAAAATTGTCAACCGTCGTTTCTGCCAAAAGCCCTTTTCCGCGCAGAATATTTCAAGCAGAAATGACAAAGTTTCCCTTCCATCCTTCATTTCGGGTCAGATCAGAAAGCCGCCGTCCACGCTCAACACCTGTCCGGTGATAAAATCCGCCCCCTCGGAGGCCAAAAACAGCACCGCCCGCGCCACCTCCTCCGGGGTGCCGAGGCGGCCCAAGGGGGTCTCCTCCGCCAGAACGGCCAGGTCCCCCGGGGCCAGATGGGCGTTCATGGCGGTGGCAATGACCCCCGGCGCCACGCAGTTCACCGTGATGCCGGAGGGCCCCAACTCCCGGGCCAGGGCCTTGGTCAGGCCGATGACGCCCGCCTTGGCGGCGGAATAGGCCGCCTCGCAGGAGGCCCCGGAGCGCCCCCACATGGAAGAGACGGTGATGATGCGTCCTGTCTTGCGCGCCACCATATGGCGGTAGACCGCCCGGCAGCAGTAGAACACCCCGTCCAGGTCCACTCCCATCAGCCTGCGCCAATCTGCATCACTTGTTTCACACAAAAGTCCCTGGGCGGCCACCCCTGCGTTGCATATCAAAATGTCAAGTTGACAAAATTTATCCAACACATTGTCAACCATGCGCCGGACCTGCTCCGGGTCGGAGACGTCCGCCTGCACTGCCAGTGCGGGATGGCCCTCCGCCTCCAGCTCCGCCGCCAGAGCCTCCGCCTCCCGCCGGGAGTGGTGATAGTTGATGGCCACCGCACAGCCCGCCCGGGCAAGCGTCCGGGCCGTGGCGGCACCTATGCCCCGGCTTCCGCCGGTGATCAATGCCGTCTTCATTTCGTTCACAGTCCTTTCAGCCACTCCAGGCACAGGGGGAACCAGGTGGCCACATGGGGGTTCTGCTGCTCCGGCCGCCCCTGGGTCCTCCGGTCGGCCAGGGCCATGGCGTGGGGGCCGTCGGGGTAGAGATGCAGCTCGAAGGGGACCCCCGCCCGCCGCAGCGCCCCCGCATAGAGCAGGGTATTTTCCGCCGGGACCCGGTCGTCGCTCCCGGTGCACCAGAGAAATGCGGGGGGATTTCCGGCGGTAACGCTTTTTTCCAGGGAGAGCTCCGGCGGTATCTCCGCCATGTCGTCCACTCCCGTCAGCGTGCGGAAGCAGTCGGCGGCCCCGAACGCCCCGGCGGTGACGACCGGGTAGCCGAGGATGGCCGCGTCCGGCCGGGCCGCTGCCGGGCGCAGGCCCAGGCGCTCCTCCAGCACGGGACTGCCCCAGAGGTTGGCTAGGCAGCCCGCCAGATGGCCTCCGGCGGAAAAGCCGCACACCGCCACCCGGCCGCCCCGTTCTCTCCGGATGCGCGCCAAAGCCGCCGCAGCCTCCAGGAAGGGCTGAGGCCAGCGGTCGGGCGCCACGCTGTAGTCCAGCACCCAGGCATGGACCCCGGCCTCCGCAAAGGCGGCAGCCACCGGCGCCCCCTCTCGAGGGGCCGTCATCCGATAGGCGCCACCGGGCAGCAAGAGCACACTCCAGCCGCTCTCTTCCCCCGCCGCCGGAAATTCGGTCAGGCGCAGCTCCGTGGCGGCCTCCGGCAGGCGTGTATCCGGTTCCCGACGGCTCCAGATGCGGTTCTTCACAGTCATCCCCCGCTTTTATGTCATTTTTCCCAGTATACCAGCTTTCACGCCGGTTGACCACCCTCTTTGACCACCCTCTTATGAAAAAAGCCTTGACAAGCCCTCCCCAATCCGCTATAATAATTTTTGCGCTTCGGACGATTAGCTCAGCTGGTATGAGCATCCGCTTGACGTGCGGGAGGTCACAGGTTCAAGTCCTGTATCGTCCACCAGGAAGGAGCCCAGGAACCATATGGTTTCCTGGGCTTTTTTACGTCTTTAAGCCATTTCCCTCCTTCAAACCGGAATTCGGGGGCCAAATGCGCTCTTCCATACAGGAAACTGCTGCGTGCGGCAAGGAATCCGGCACGCTTGTCCCTGCCCATCCGCGTAAGGAGGGCGGCAATGCGCCGTCACTCCCCGCCCACCTCCAAAGAGAGCTTTCGGTAAGCGCCGGGCGTTTGGCCGGTGACGGCCTTAAAACTGCGATTAAAATTCGACAGGCTGTTATAGCCGCACGCGAGCGCGATCTCGGCGATGTTCCGGTCGCTGGAGGTGAGCTGGTCCGCCGCAAGCTCAATGCGCCGGGACTGCACATACTCCCACAGGGTAAGGCCGTTCAGCTTTTTGAACAGCGTGGAGAAGTAGGAGGGGCTCATGGCAGCCTGCCGTGCCACCATGTCCAGATGGAGTTCGCCGGTCAGATGCTGGTCGATATAGTCCAGCGCCCGCTCCATCTGTGCCAGATACATGGGCTTGACGCGGCGGCAGGGCTGATCAAAAAAGTCGGCATAGCTCCGCCGGATAAAGACCAGCAGTGCCAACACTTGGAGCTTAACCATCAACTTATAGTCCGTCCGCTGCATCACAAACTCCTGCTCCACCCCTAGAAGCTGACGCCGAACCTCTTCAGCCGGGCTGGGCAGGGCCGACAGCCGATGGGAAAACCGTCCGTTTCTCCGAAAAAAGATGTCGGGGTACTGCACCTGAAACAGCAGGTTTTCCGGAGACCACAGAAAACGGGGCTCGAACTGGAGATTCATAATATCCAGCGCACTGCCGTCAAAGACCTCGACGATGCAGTGCGGCTCGTTGCTGCTAAACAGGAAAACGTCGCCGGCCTGGAAGCGGTAGACGCTTTTGCCCGCCCGGTAAACTCCTCCGCCCGTACGGATCAGGGCGAGCTCAAACGCGGTGTGTCGATGCTCCTCATAAGGCCGCCGAAAAGGTGGCACGACAGAGTGGAACAGGCGCAAAAGAGGCGTGCCGCTCTGTTCGGCGCAAATGGAGAATACTGTCCCAGTGACCATGTGTGGTGACCTCCTGCCCTACTGCCCAGCGCTACCGGATTTCCGCCCCGTTGGCCTCCAACAGCCCCCTCAGATAGCCAAGCGCAAGGAGCCTTCCCACATTGGCATATCCAGGCAGACCGTTTTCCTCCCCGGCCATGGTGGGCACATGGTCCACCCGGACCGGCCCTTGAAACCCCTCTGCCAGGTAAGTGCGGATGGCCTGATTCATGTCGGTCTGGCCGTTGTCATGAAAGGTCTCGTGAAAATGATATCGTTCCCCCGCAACATCCCGGAAATGGACAAAAAACAGCTTGTCCTGACGGCAGAAATGCCGGATGCAGGCGCAGATGTCCTCCCCCATAGCTGAATAGGTCCCCTGACACAGGGTCACCCCCAGGATCGGGCTGTCCACCAGATGGACGGCCCGATCCACCGCCTCCAGGCTGGTCAGGATCCGGCCCACCTGGCCCAGGCAGGGCACGGGTGGGTCATCCGGATGCAGCGCCAGCTTGATCCCGTGCCGCTCCGCCTCCGGAACAACCGCATGGAGAAAATAGGTCAGCCGCTCCCAAAGCTCCTCATGGGTGACGATGCAGTCATCGCCCTGGTAGTCCTCGATGGAAAAGCCCGTCACGAGCGCCCCGCCCCGTTCCGGGATGCAGGACGAAGTCCTGCACCACCCGACATGGGCCATGAAGTTAAAGCAGAGCGTGGAGATCTCCAATTGTTCCATGACGGAAAACATGCCGATCAACCGCTCGATGCTCTCATCCCGCCGGGGGTCTCCCATCTTGATGGGATCGTGCAGACAGTTGGGAAGCGGCTCAATTACCACCGGCTTGATTCCACGTGCGGACATCCGGTCGATTACCATGCGCCAGCAGCGGATATCCGTGTATTCAAACTGCTCGTCTTCGGGCAGGCGGAGCACGGCGTGCTCCACGCCGGCCTGCCTGGCGTAGTCCCACTGCAGGTCCGGTTCCGCCCGGAAGTAATCGGTTAAAATCATGGTAATCCCCCCTATGGCGCGGAACCCGCGCTCTCCCGATACTCGCTTGGGGTACAGCCGGTGTATTTGCGAAAGATCTTGCAGAAATATTTAACGTCGGTGTACCCCAGCGCCTCACTGATCTCATAAATTTTATCGTTGGTCTGCTCCAGCCTCTCGCACGCCCTGTCGATCTTATAACGAATGATAAAGCTGATGAATTTTTCTCCGGTCTCTTTCCGAAACAGCGTACTGAAATAGCTGACGCTGACGCCCAGGTAGTCGGCTACCTCGTTGACGCTGATCGGGCAGTCCACATGCTTTTCCACATAGCGGACCGCGTTGCGCACCAAGCTGCGCGCCGCGCCGCTCCCCTCCCGCGAAGCATGGGCGGTCTGGAGAAACAGCGCTTCCACATAGCTGCACAGCTCCTCGAAGGTATCGATGATCTCCAGCTGTTCGCGAAAGCTCATGGTATCCTGGGCGCTTTTGGATATGGGCATGGCAGATTGCCCGCGCAGCAGCTCCAGCAAATTGAGATGGAGATGGCTGCACACCAGCACGCAGACCTCTTTTTTTACCCGGTTCGCCTTTAGACACGCAAAGACCTTATGCAGCGCCTCTTTCGCCTCGTCCGTCTTATTCACCCGCATGGCGGTGAGAAACCGTCTCTCCTCGCTGTACAAGGCAGGCTCTGTATCCGACAAGTCCTCCGCAGCCGGAAGGAAAAGCCCCCCTGTCCCCTCGTAGAAGCGCCGTTCCACCGCCTCCGCACCGGCGAGGCAGCTGTGGTGGAGCTGAGACGCGCCGCAGAACGGGCCGCAGAAACCCATCGTCCCCGCAATGCCCTCCTCCGCCAGCGCCGCATGGGCGCTGGCCAGCCAGGCAGGCGCTTCAGAAGCGCAGGCCATTCCCTCCTCCGGCGGCAGGAGCAGGAGATAGAGCGTGCGCTCATCCAGAACTGCGCTATAGATTTTCCAGGACGCCTCTCCCCCCGCCCGGCGCAGGCAGGCATCTGCCTGGTCCAGGGGCCGTTCGGCCTGCTGCTCCGCCCGCCTGCAGGGCCAGTACAGCGCGCCGGAAACATTCAGGCTGAACAGCGCAGCATAATAGTGCCTGCCGTCCAGCGCCTCTTTCAGAGCGGGAACCTCCGCTTCTCCAAAGGCAACGGCACGGTAGAACTGGGCCTGCAGCTCCCGCCGCTGGGAATGGTGCCCCCGCTCCGCCAACCGGCGCTCTTCCCGCTCACGCAGAATACCTTTGACCGTCTTCTGGAGAAGTTCCGTCAAGGCTTCAATCTTTACAGGTTTGAGCAGGTAGCCGCAGCACCCCTCCGCTATGGCCTGCTGGGCATAGGAGAAGTCTGCATAGCCGCTGAGGACAATCATTTTGGTCTCCAATCCCAGCTTCCGTACGCGGGCGATGTACTCCAGTCCGCTCATGCGGGGCATGCGCATATCCACGATGCAGATATCCGGGGGCTCTTGGAGTGTCAGGGCCAGGGCCTCTTCCCCGTTTTCTGCCTCACGGATTTTCGTGATCTGCGGACAGTGGTCCGTAATCATTTTGCGCAGGCCAAGCCGTATGATCTTTTCATCGTCCACCAAAATCGCAGTGATCATGCTCGCCACCTTCTCGTTGGATCAGGGGATATGTCAGCCGGATCTGTGCCCCGCCCTGCGGAGCTTGGCTGACGTCCACGCCGCAGCAGGCCCCGTAGGACAAGCGCAGGCGGTCATGGATATTCTTCACCGCCATGCTCGGATAGTTTTCCATCTCGATCTTATCGTCCGCAAGGATCGTGCGCAGGCTCTGAAGCGTATCCTCCTGCAGCCCCGCGCCGTTGTCCTGCACCGTCAATTCGATGGTCCCTGCCTGCGCCTCATGCACGTCCAGCCAGATATCCCCGGCGCTCTGCGCTTCGCCGAAGCCGTGCACGATGCTGTTCTCAAGCAGCGGCTGCAGTACAAATTTCAGGCACTCGCAGTCCAGAAGACGTTCAGCTATGTGTTTATGGAAGCGTATCTTCCCGTCACAGCGGATGTTGATGAGATACAGATAGTCCTCCGCGTTTTTCAGTTCTTCCCGCAGGGTGGTCCGCTCTCCCTGCCCGCTGGAAAAGCGGTACATGTCCGCCAGGTGGTCCAGCATCTGGACTGTTTTTTGATCGTCGCTGAGATAGGCGGTCATACTGATGGCCTCCAGGGTATTGTACATAAAATGGGGGTCCATCATGCGGATCAGATCCTTCAGCTGAGCCTCGCGTTCCCGGACCCGGGCGACGTATTCCCGCTCTACCAGCTCGCCCAGCTGCTCCGCCATGTGGTTGAAGCCTCTTTGCAGGTCGCCTACCTCATCCTTGGCGGTCGGCTGCACACGCATCTGAAAATTTCCGGACTCCAACTGCCGCATCGCACCGCAGATGGAGATAATGGGGTGGCAGAAGGAGCGGGCCGTCAGGACAAAGACCAGCAGCAGACAAACGCCCAATGCTCCGATGAGCAAAAGCATCTGGCGGAACATCTGGTCAATCGAGGCTTCCATCTGCGCCCGTGAAACAACCGCTACCGTACGTATGCTGCCGCCGAGGCCCGCCATCGGAACGGAATACACCAATTCGTTCGGCCCTTCAAGGATGCTGGCTGTGGATCGCTCCACCTCTCCGGCCAGGGTAAAGCGGCTGCCAATTTTGGCGGCGTCTGTGCTGTATATGACGAAATCATCGTTGTCCACCAGCATCAGAGAGCCGCCGGCACCATACTCGATCCCATTGCACAGGGAATAAAAATAGTCCAGCGGTATTTCCAGAAGCAGGATGCCACAGCGCTGTCTCCCGCTCCGCACCGAGCGGGCAATCCCCACGACCTTGACCGTGCTGCCGCTCTCCCGGCGAATGCTGTAGGCACTGACTACCACACGGCCGCCTTCCGCCCGGATGATTTTGTCCAGCCATTCCGCGCTCAGAGTGCGGTCACTGCCCGTCCACTCGTCATAAGTGGATTGGATGACTTTGCGATTGTTGGAAAGCAGTACGATATTACAGTCCGCCATGGTGTTCATACGCAGCCTGGACCTTGCGTTTCCCAGGGCAAGGGCCACCGTGTCAGACGCCTCGCTGTCCTCCGGAGTCAGAAGCAGCTCCGCCGTGCTTGCATCATAGAGCACGTCCATCAGCGCGCTGTCCAGCTCCTTCATGCCCCGTTCAATGTCGTAGCTGATCTTGTCAATGAGCTGCGTGGTGTACTCGCTGACGTTCTGCCGCATCAGAGCGTAGTAGCGCACCTGCTGCCAGATGCACAATGCGACCACAGGGATGAAAAAAACCAGGAACAGGATGACGATCTTCTGCTGGATGCCAAGTCTCTTCACATCTTCCCTCTCCTTACGGCAGCCGTCTCAGGCGAAAGCTCTGTCCACACGCCCAGGAAAACTATAGCACAGGAGCCTGCCGCTTGGCTATGGAAGGACCTGGGTACGGGCTCACCCCTGGCAGAGGTGGCAGGCCACATAGTGGCCCGGGCGCACTTCGCGCAGTTCGGGCAATTCACTCTGGCAGCGGCTGCCGGCCCTTGGGCAGCGGGAATAGAACCGGCAGCCCGGGTTCAGGTGGATGGGATTGGGAACGTCCCCTTCCAGGACAATGCGGTTCGGCACATGGTCCGGGTCGGCCACTGGGATTGCGGACATCAGCGCCTGACTGTACGGATGCAGCTGGTTGGTAAAGAGCTCCTCGCACTCTGCCACCTCCACCAGGCGGCCCAGATACATAACGCCTACCCGGTCGGACATATAGCGGACCACCGGCATCCCGTGCGCGATGAAAAGATAGGCCACGCCCAGATCCCGTTGCAGCTCCTTGAACAGGTTGAGTATTTGGGACTGTACCGAGACGTCCAGTGCGGAGACCGGCTCGTCGCAGACGATCAGGCGCGGATTGACTGCCAGAGCCCGGGCGATGCAGATCCGCTGCCGCTGTCCGCCGGAAAATTCATGGGGAAATTTCTTCATTTCACGCTCATTCAGTTCGACTCGCCGCAGCAGCTCCACCACCCTCTGCTCCAAAGCCTCGCCGGAGGCCAGTTTGTGCTTGCGGATGGGCTCGGCGAGAATGTCATGAACCGTCATGCGCGGATTGAGCGAACCGTATGGGTCCTGAAAAACGATCTGCATCTGCTTGCGCATCTCGCACATCTGCTTTTTGTCCAGCTGCCGGATATCGCGTCCGTCAAACTCGATCTCACCGTCTGTGGCGTCCAGAAGCCGCAGAACCATTTTGCCTACGGTGGTCTTTCCGCAGCCGGATTCCCCCACCAGTCCGAAGGTTTCCCCCTCCTGAATGGAGAAGTCCACGCCATCCACCGCCTTGACGCTGGCCACCTGCCGTTTGAAAAATCCCTTGGTCACGGGAAAATACTTCTTCAGTCCGGTGACCCGAAGCAGCTCACCCATTCTTTACCGCCTCCTTCACAGCGTCCTTATGCCAACAGCGCACGGAGTGACCGCCATATGCCGTCATGGGCGGCATCTCGCCCGTTCTGCACGGCTCAGAGGCATATTTGCAGCGCGGCGCGAAGGGACATCCCTCCGGCATCTCCGAGAAATGGGGCACCGTTCCCTCGATGGTATCCAGCTTCTCCTTGCTGCTGTCCATCCGGGGCATGGAGCGCAAAAGGCCAATTGTATAAGGGTGCCACGGGTCATAGAACAGGTCGTGCACACTGGCGATCTCCATGATCGTGCCAGCATACATGACGGCTACCCGGTCGCAGATCTCGGCGATGACGCCCAGGTCGTGGGAGATGTAGAGCACCGACATCCCCGTCTCCTTTTGAAGCCGGACCAGCAGCTCCATGATCTGGGCCTGAATGGTGGGGTCCAGGGCTGTGGTGGGCTCGTCCGCAATCAGCAGGGTGGGGTTGCAGGAAAGCGCCATGGCAATCATCACCCGCTGGCGCATGCCCCCGCTCATCTCATGGGGATAATTGTTTACCCGCACCTCCGGCAGCGGAATACCCACGAAGGCCATCATTTCAATGGCCTTCTGCAGCGCTGCCTTCTTGTCCAGATGCTGGTGGAGCATCACCGCCTCCATGATCTGGTCGCCGCAGGTATAGACCGGGTTCAGGCTGGTCATCGGCTCTTGAAAAATCATGGAAATTTTATTGCCGCGGATATCATACATCTGGTCCCTCGGCCGGAGGAGCAGGTCCTCTCCCTCAAACAGGGCGGAGCCGCTGAGGATCCGGCTCTCCGTAGGGGGCAGAAGCTGGAGCAGGACCTTTGAGGTGACGCTCTTTCCTGAGCCGGATTCCCCCACCAGGCCCAGAATCTCTCCCTTGTAGATGTCAAAGCTTACATCCCGGGTCTGTGGGAGAAATTTTCCGTCGTATTTGAAGGCCACACTCAGTTCCCGGACCTCCAACAGCTTTTCCTTCATACGTGCCGCCCCCTACTCAGATTTTAGACGTACGTCCAGCGCATCCCGCAGACCGTCGCCCAGAAAGTTCAGCGCCAGCACGATCAGCAGGATCATCAAGCCCGGCAAAATACTCAGCCAGGGCGCACGGCCCATATACTGCTGAGCGGTCTTGAGCAGGTAGCCCCAGCTGGCATCGGGAGGCTGTATGCCCAGGCCAAGGTAGCTCAAGGACGCCTCTGATATGATGGCCTGAGCTGCGTTGAGGGATGCCTGTACGATAATGACGGGGGTAACGTTGGGCAGAACATAGCGGGTAATGATCTCAAAATCATTGAGTCCAATTGCCTTGGCGGCCTGGACATACTCCAGCTCATGAACGGTAAGAACCATGGAGCGGACCACCCGGGCAAAGGCCGGGGTAAAGCAGATTCCGATGGCGATGATGCAGTTGCGAAGGCCGCTGCCCAGAGCGGCGGTGATCGCCAGTGCCAAAATGATGGTGGGCAGGGACCATATGGCGTCGGTCGCCGAGGTGATGATCCGGTCAATGGCCCCGCCGTAATAGCCCGAAATCAGGCCCAGAGCGGTACCGAGTATCATGGAGATGGCTACGGTGAAGATTCCGACATAAATCGTATAGCGCGCGCCATAGGCCACCCGGGCCCACAGATCGCGGCCCAGGTCGTCGGTCCCAAAGGGGTGCTCCAGCGAGGGCTTTTGCAGAATATTGGCATAATCCATGGCGTTGGGGTTGTCGGTCCCGGCAAAGAACGGCGCAAACACGGCTACGATGACGAGGAGTACCAGCACGATAAGCCCCAGGACTGCCAGCTTATTCTTCAGCAGCTTGCGCAGGGCTCTTTTTCCATTGCTCATATGTACACACCCTATTTAACCTTTCTTTGCCTGCGTGCTGATGCGCGGATCGACCAACAGATACAGCACGTCCACAAACGTGTTGATGAGAATGACCACCGTGGCTACGACCATAATCATGCCCATGGCCACCGGATAGTCCCGATTGAGGACGGCGGAGACGATGGCGCTTCCCATACCCGGAATGGCGAATACCGTCTCCGTCACCACGGCCCCGCCGATCAGGCGCCCGATCTGCATGGCGGTGACGGTCAGCACCGGGATGAGCGCGTTGCGCATGCCATGCTTCCAGATGACCGCCTTCTCCCGCAGCCCCTTGGCCCGGGCCGTCAGGATGTAATCTTGCCCCAGAACCTCGAGCAGGGAGGAGCGGGTCTGGCGCATGATCGTGGCCGCAAACCCGAATCCAATGGAAATACAGGGCAGAAGGATCCCGCGGAGATTGGCGGCCGGATCGGCCGAGAAGGCCGTAAATCCAGAGGCCGGAAGCCACCCCAGACGCACTGCAAAAAACATGACCAGCAGCAGCCCCAGCCAAAACGAGGGCATAGCCACGCCCAGCATGGAAAGGATACTGCCCACCACGTCTCCGGCGGTGTTGCGCTTGATGGCGGACAATACGCCCAGCGGGAGCGCGATCAGCACGGAAATCAGCATGGAAATCAGCGTGATCTCCATGGTGATGGGGAAACGCATGACGATTTTCTGCGCCACGGTCTCGGAGGTTGTCAGGGAATTGCCCAGATTGCCGTGCAGCACATCCCACAGCCAGGAGAGATACCGCTGGAACAGCGGCTTATCCAGCCCCATCGTCTCCCGAAGCTGCGCGACATACTCTTCGCTGGCAGTCTCACCGATCAGGCTCATGGTGGCGTCGCCTGGAAGCTTATTGATCAGGATAAACAGGACGATACTGATGATCAGCAGCAGCGGGATGATGGACAGCAGTTTTTTGATGATGTTACTTACCATAGCGTCTCCTTTTTCCGATAAAAAGCGGGCGAGAAGCGGTTTTACCCAACCGCCTCTTGCCCGCTTCGCATTGGATTCAGTTCAATCGGGAGGGCGCCGGAGCCCCGAGCATAGACTTATGCAGCCAGCCAGATCTGGGACAGGTCCCACGGGCCCAGCGCCAGCGTGGTGAAGTTCTGTACCTTGCTGGAGTATGCGTCATAGCGCGGCATCTGGTACAGGAAGATCGAAGCGCAATCCTCCAGGTACACCTCCTGCGCCTCCGCCAGCGCAGCCTTTTGCTGATCCGTATCGTAGATGCTGCTCAGGCTGTTCAGCAGCTCATTGAAGCGCTCGCCCTTATAAGTGGAGTAGTTATTGGCCGAGCCGGCTCCCATATTGGTGTTGAGCTGCACATAGGGGTCTACCCGCGGTATGGTCATCTTGGCCAAGCCGAGCTGGCCAGTGTGTTCGGTGGTCCAGATGGAGACCCACTCTGTGCGCTCCATGGACTCCAGCTCAAGGGTAACGTTGATTTCCGCCAGCTGCGCCTGCAACACCTGCATGACCGTGTTGTCCGGTTCGCGGGAAATGCACTGCATCGTCAGGGTCAGGCCGCCGGCATAGCCTGCCTCCGCCAGCAGGGCCTTGGCCTTCTCCGGGTCATAGCGGTAGGGCGTCTCGGCACTGTAGAACCACTGCTCGGGGTCACAGGCCCAGTTGCTGGCAAATCCGTAGCCGCGCGTAATGGCAGTCGCCAGCGCATCGCGGTCCACGCCGTAGGCCAGCGCCTGGCGTACCTTCTGGTTGCTCAGCGCGCCGTCCTCCACGTTGCAGAACAGGCAGTAGATGTCGGACGTGGTGATCCGGGCCAGCGAAAAGCCGGAGGCGGTTTCCAGCGTCTCAATGCCGGTCGTGGCCAGATAGTCCGTCAAATCAATATCGCCCGCCATCAGGCTGTTGACCTTGGTCGTCTGATCGGTCATCATGGTGATCTCCACCTTTTCCAAATAAGGCAGAGGCTTGCCGTCGGCACCGGTCTGGTAGTAGACCGGATTGGCGGTCAGCGCGATGCTGACGCCCTCTACATAATCGGCCACCTGGAAGGGGCCGGTGCCGCAGGCGTGGGAGGCCAGATAGTCCGCCCCCTGCTTCAGGGCCTCCGGAGAAATCATCAAGCCGGAATAGTTGGTCAGGTCGGTGAGGCAGGCGGAGGAGGGCTGGGTCAGCTTGACCTGTACGGTGTAGTCGTCCACCGCCTCCACGTGATCGACGCAGGCCAACTCGGCGGCAAAGATCGCGGCGACCGATTCATCCATGAAATACGCAAAGTTGGCCTTAAAGTGTACCCCTTGTCAAGGACAGATTTTATACGCGGACAGGGGAGTAAAGTT
>CABUJV010000028.1 GCA_902492005.1 uncultured Eubacteriales bacterium | reverse complement strand
CGTGGCCATCGTGGTGGTCGGCATCGTGCTGAAGATCAAAGACCTGTTCTGACGAAAAGACAGACGGCGCACCGCATAGCGGTGCGCCGTTTTCCATGCGGCTCAGTGCCGGCCCGCGCCCGCAGGCTCCTCGGGCGGACAGCCGTCCTGGCGCTCATGGTGATGTTCATGGTGGTGCTTGTCGTCCAGGCCGGGGATGAAAAGAAATTTGCGGACCACGAACAGCAGGGCGATGGTGCCCACGGTGATGAGATTGGACACCGGCGTGCCGTGGTCCACCACCAGGCCGCGGGCCAGGGCGAAGAGGAGCACCTCCACCACCGAGCCGACACTGTGGCGGCAGAGCATTTTCAAAAACTCGATGCCGATGACCACGTTGAAGGCGGTGCCCAGGAAGTCGTGGAGCCCTACGGCGGGGTCGTTGACCATCAGGTCCAGCTCCACAAAGACGGTGTAGAAGGACAGGATGATGGCCAGGGCGACGATGATGCTGACGATGATCTCCAGAATCTGCGCGACGCGGTAGACGATATCGGGGAGCGATTGTCTCAGGCGGCAGAGGGCGTTCATATGGGGTCCTCCCTGTCTGTTCAGAGTTTGGCCGCGGCGGCCAGAAAGCCGTCCACGTCCTCGGACGTGGTGGCAAAGCAGGTGACGAAACGGATGACAGTGGTATCAGGCGTGGGGCCGGGGCACCATTCCTCATAGACGCAGAGCCGGTCCAGCGCGGGCTTGAGCGCATTGGGGACGATGGGGAAGATCTGGTTGGTGGGGGAGTCCACCATCAGGGTCCAGCCCAGGGACTTCAGACCGGTCTGGAGCCGGGCGGCCATGGCGTTGGCGTGGCGGGCCATCTCGAAATAGAGGCCGTCCTGCAGCAGGGCCTCAAATTGGACGCCCAGCAGCCAGCCCTTGGCCAGCACCGCGCCCAGCTGCTTTTTGATGCGGAAGAAGTCGGGCTGGAGGGCGGAATTGGCGATGACCAGCGCCTCGCCCATGAGCGCGCCGTTTTTGGTGCCGCCGATGTAGAAGGCGTCGGTGAGTTCGGCCAGATCGGGCAGGGCCAGGTCGTTGGCCGGAGAGGCCAGGGCGGAGCCCAGCCGGGCGCCGTCCAGGAAGAGAAGCAGGTCGTGCTCCCGGCAGAACCGGGACAGGGCGGTGAGCTCCGCCTTGGTGTATACCATGCCGCTCTCGGTGGCGTCGGCGATCTCCACCAGCCGGGGCTTGACCAGATGGGGGTCTCTGTGCCGCTCCAGGATGGGGGCGATCTGTTCGGGCGTAATCTTGCCGTCCGGTCCGGTGGGGATGGGGAGAATCTTGTGGCCGGTGGCCTCCACCGCACCCACCTCATGGCCGTTGATGTGGGAGGAGCCGGCGGCGATGACCCCCTCCCAGGGCCGCAGAAAAGCGGCGATGGCGGTGAAGTTGGTCTGGGTGCCTCCGATGAGGAATTGTACGTCGGCCTGGGGGCAGCGGCACAGGTCCCGGATCAGGCCGGCGCACCGCCTGCAGTAGCCGTCCTCTCCGTAGCCCACGTTGCCCTCCATGCTGGTCTCCGCCAGGGCGGAGAGCACCTTGGGGTGCGCCCCGAAGGAGTAGTCGTTGCGAAAGAGATACTTCATGTCCGATTCCCTTCTGTCTGTTGTTTGAGCGGAAAGACCGCCGGCGGAGCCATGCCCCGCCGGTGGCCGCCCTCAGAATTTGAAGGAGTCCTTCAGGCTGACCGAGCGGTTGAAGACCAGGTGCCCGGGCCGGGAGTCCTTGTTGTCCACGCAGAAGTAGCCCTGGCGCAGGAACTGGAAGGAGGCGGGGGCGGAGGCGCCTTCGAGGCTGGCCTCCACCTTGGCGCCGGAGAGCACCTCCAGGGAGGCTGGGTTGAGGCAGTCCAGGAAGTTTTTGTCCCCGGCGTCGGGGGCCTCGTCGGCAAAGAGGTTGTCATAGAGACGCACCTCGGCGTCCAGCGCGGTGGCGGCGTCCACCCAGTGGAGGGTAGCTCCCTTCACCTTGCGGCCGTCGGCGGGGTCGCCGCCGCGAGAGTCCGGGTCATACTCGGCGGCGATCTCCACCACGCGGCCCGCCTCGTCGGTCTCATAGCCCACGCACTTGATGAGGTAGGCCCCCTTCAGGCGGCACTCGGGGCCGTTGGGGAAAAGCCGCTTATACTTGGGGATGGGCGCGGGGAGGAAGTCTTCCGCCTCCACCCAAAGCTCCCGGGAGAAGGTGACGGTGCGGGTGCCCGCCTCGGGATCTCCGGGGATGTTCTCCACCTCAAAGGTCTCGGACCGGCCGGCCGGATAGTTGGTGATGACCAGCTTCACCGGACGCAGGACTGCCATGACCCGGTTGGCGGTACGGTTCAGGTCCTCCCGCAGGCAGTGCTCCAGAAAGGCAAACTCCACGGTGGAGGCGGCCTTGCTCACGCCGTTGCGCTCGGAGAAGTTCCGGATGGAGCGGGGGGTATAGCCCCGGCGGCGCAGACCGCACAGGGTGGGCATCCGGGGGTCGTCCCAGCCGGAGACCTTGCCCTCCTCCACCAGCTGGCGGAGCTTGCGCTTGGACATGACGGTGTAATTGATGCCCAGCCGGGCAAACTCGATCTGCCGGGGCTTGGAGGGCACCGGGCAGTTGGCGATGACCCAGTCGTAGAGGGGCCGGTGATCCTCGAATTCCAGAGAGCACAGGGAATGGGTAATCCCCTCCAGGGCGTCCTCAATGGGGTGGGCGAAGTCGTACATGGGGTAGATGCACCACTTGTCTCCCTGCCGGTGGTGGCGCATGTGGTTGATGCGGTAGAGGACCGGGTCGCGCATGTTGAAGTTGCCGGAGGCCAGGTCGATCTTGGCCCGCAGGGTATACTTGCCGTTGGGGAACTCCCCGGCCTTCATCCGGGCGAACAGGTCCAGGGACTCCTCCACGCTCCGGTCCCGCCAGGGGGAGGTGGCGGGGGTGCCCACGTCGCCCCGGTAGGCCTTGAACTCCTCGGGAGTCAGCTCGCAGACGTAGGCCAGGCCCTGCTTGATGAGCTCCACGGCGTAGGCATACATCTGGTCAAAGTAGTCGGAGGCAAAATAGAACCGGTCGCCCCAGTCATAGCCCAGCCAGTGGATGTCCTCCTGGATGGCCTCCACATACTCCACGTCCTCCTTGGTGGGGTTGGTGTCGTCCATGCGGAGATTGCACAGTCCATGATACTTCTCGGCGGTGCCGAAATCCACGAAAATGGCCTTGGCGTGGCCGATGTGCAGGTAGCCGTTGGGCTCGGGCGGAAACCGGGTGTGGACGGTCATACCTTGGAACTGACCACCCTGGGCGATATCCTCGTCGATGAAGTCATGGATGAAGTTCTGGGTCATGGTGGGGTTCCGTTCTTCTGGCATGTCGTTTCACTCCTTCGTAATTGCTTTATAGCCTTCCTATTTTAACCTCTGCCATAGGAAAAAGCAATGCTTTCTTCGAAAGAGTGAGGATTTTCGCTTGTCAGCTCACCACGTTGACCGGCCGGCCCTCCAGATAGCCCCGGATATTTTCCGCCAGCAAAGCCACCAGGCGCTGGCGGGTCTCCAGGCCCTTCCAGCCCATGTGTGGGGTGAGGATGACGTTGTCCATATCATAGAGAGGATTGCCGGCGGCGGGAGGTTCGGTCTCCTGCACGTCCAGGCCGGCCCCGGCGATGACGCCGTTTTGCAGGGCGGCGATGAGGGCGCTCTCATCCACCAGGGCGCCCCGGGAGGTGTTGATGAGGCAGGCGGTGGGTTTCATTTTGGCCAGGGTATCAGCGTTGATGAGGTGGCGGGTCTGGTCGCTGAGGGGGCAGTGGAGGGAGACGAAGTCGCTGCGGGAGAGCAGCTCATCCAGCCCCACATAGCACAGTCCGTCGTCCTTGGGGGTGCGGCTGTAGGCCAGAACCTCCATGTCCAGGGCGCGGGCCACCCGGATGACCTCCTTGCCGATGTGGCCCGCGCCGATGACGCCCAGGGTCTTGCCGTTGACCTCCGCATGGGGGCATTGGAGGTGGTCGGTGAAGTTGCTCCGGTCCCCCCTGGAGAGCATGTCAAGCTGCCGGCGCATGGACGAGGCCAGATTGAGCAGTAGCATGACGGCGGTGTGGGCCACCCGCTGGGTGGAGTAGGCGGGGATGTTGCACACGGTGATGCCCCTGGCCCGGGCGGCGGCCAGGTCGATGTTGTTGTAGCCAGTGCCCGCCTCGCACAGCAGACGGACGGAGTCGGGGAATTGGGCGAGGAGCTGCGCCCCCACCGGCATCTCCTTGGTCACCACGATGCCACAGCCCGCCACCCGCTCCAGCACCTGGTCCTGGGCCGTGTCGCCGTAGACCGTCACCGCATCGGAGAGGATGGAAAAGTCCAGCTTGCCATCGTAGTTCATCTTGGCTGCGTTGAGCACGACTGTCCTGGTATTCATGAAATCGTACACTCCTTTCCTGATTTGTGCTACCAATTTTGGCTAATACTACTATAACAGAAGCCGGGCCGGAAAGCAATGCGAAATCCCTTGACCGGGGAAGAAACCCGCCGTAGAATAAAGGGGCGGAGATGAAAACACGGGCCGGTTGGTAGTCCGGCCGCGGCGCAGGGGAACTGTCCCGCCCTCCGCGCCGTCAGTAACCTTCCCTCCCAGGGTCGTCCGTTTTCCGTGAGTAACTGTTATGGGAGGACAACTGCATATGGAACAGGCACAAGCGCGGGTGACCGTCTTTTTTGAGGACCCCTTCTGGGTCTGCGTTCTGGAGCGGGAGGAGAACGGGCGGCTGTCAGCCTGCAAGCTGACTCTGGGCGGAGAGCCCACCGACGGCCAGATGTACGAACTCCTGCTGGCCCGCTGGCGGGGGCTGGCGTTCAGCCCGGCCGTGGCGGCCCGGATGCGGACGGACGGCGGCAGCCCCAAACGGCGGCAGCGGGCGGCGGCCTCCGCCCTGGAAGACCGGGGCGTGGGCACCAAGGCCCAGCAGGCCCTCCAGCTCCAGCGGGAGCAGGGCGGCCAGGAGCGAAAGGCGGCGCGGCGCGCCAGGGACGAGGCGGAGAAGGAGCGGAAGTTCCAGCTCCGCCGGGAGAAGAAAAAGCAGAAGCACAGGGGCCGCTGACCGCGGCCCTTGCGCGTACAAGGAGCGGGGAACATGACACAGCGCGTATTTTTGGACTTTCTGCACATACTGGAACAGCTGAAATGCAATACCCGCCACTCCTGGACCTCCACCGGGCGGCACGAGACGGTGGCGGCCCACACCTGGCGGCTGGCGGTGATGGCCCTGCTGCTGCGGGACGAACTGCCCGGGGTGGATATGGACAAGGTGCTGCGCATGTGCCTGATCCACGACTTTGGAGAGGCAGTCACCGGGGACATCCCCTCTTTTGAAAAGACCGGCGCCGACGAAGCGGCCGAGACCGAGGCCGTGGCCGGGATGCTCGCGCCGCTGCCGGAGCCGCTCCGGGGAGAGCTGACCGCCCTCTTTGCCGAGATGGACGCCCTGGAGACCCCCGAGTCCAGGGTCTACAAGACCCTGGACAAGCTGGAGGCGGTGATCCAGCATAACGAGGCCCCTCTGGACACCTGGACGCCGCTGGAGCACCAGCTCCAACTGGACTATGGCGGCGAAAATGCCGCCGAATTTCCCTGGCTGCGGGCCCTGCGGGACGCGCTGCGCCAGGATACGCTGGAAAAGCTGGGAAAGTAGTCCGACATCCGCCGAAAACGTCCCGGGACGTTTTCGGCGGATGTCGGACTACCAAAATTTTTTTGCAAAGAGTATTGACAAAATAGAATATTAGAATATAATAATATTATAACAAGAGAATGGAGCGTGAGGCATGGAAGAGAGCCGGGAATTGTACGAAGCGAAAAGCGAGCTGCTCAAGGCGCTGGCCCATCCTCTGCGGCTGCAGATCGTTCGGGGCCTGCTGGTGGGGGGATGCCACAACGTCCGCTGCATGGAGGCGGGCACGGGGCAGTCCCAGTCCACCATCTCCCAGCATTTGATGCGCCTGAAGGCGGCGGGAGTGGTCCGGTGCGAACGGTCGGGCAACGAGATGTACTACGAGGTGTCCGACCCGGATGCCGCCAATCTGGTGGCGGCCCTGTTCGGCGATGAAAGGGAGAACTACAATTGTACGACATTGCCGTCATCGGAGGCGGCCCGGCAGGGCTGAGCGCCGCCGTCAACGCCAGAGCGCGGAACAAGTCCGTGCTGGTGGTTACCAATGATTATCGGGAGAGCCCTCTGTATAAGGCCGAGCGGGTGGACAACTATCTGGGGATGCCGGGCCGGACGGGCCCGGAGCTGCTGGAGGCCTACCACAGCCACGCCGAGGCCATGGGGGCGGTGTTCCGGGCCGGACGGGCTCTGAATATCATGCCGGTGGAAGGCGCAAACTATATCGGCATCGGCAGCGACATGGAGGAGGCCCGGGCGGTGATCCTGGCCACCGGGGTCTCCCGGGGCCGGAAATATCCCGGCGAGGCGGAATTCCTGGGGCGGGGGGTGAGCTACTGCGCCACCTGCGACGGAATGCTCTACCGAAACCGCCCGGTGGCGGTGGTGGGCCTGGCCCCCGACGCGCCGGAAGAGGCCAATTTCCTTCACGGCCTGGGCTGCCGGGTGACCTACGTGTCTCCGCAGACCCCGGCGGGGCTGGACCCCGCCATCCCCTATGTGAAGGCCGTGCGGCTGGAGATCACCGGCGGCGGCGCCGTCGCCGCCCTGCGGGCCGATGGACGGGAGATTCCCTGCGACGGGGTGTTTCTTCTGCGCCACGCCGTGGCGCCCACCGATCTGCTGCCGGGCCTGACCCTGGAGGGGGGCTATGTGGCGGTGGACCGGAATATGCGGACCAGCCTGCCCGGCATTTTTGCCTGCGGCGACTGTACGGGGGAGCCCCTCCAACTGTCCAAGGCGGCTGGGGATGGGCTGGTGGCCGGCCAAAAGGCCGCCGAATATGTGGACGCACTTTACGCCAACCAAACCAATTGAACAAAGAAAAGGAGAAAAAATGATGTCTGTCTTACATCTCAACGAGTCTGAATTCGACGCCAAGATCGCCTCTGCCCCTCTGGCCATGGTGGACTTCTGGGCCACCTGGTGCGGCCCGTGCAAGATGCTGGCCCCCGTCATCGAGGACCTGGGAGGCAAATACGACGGCAAGGCCGTGGTGGCCAAGGTGGATGTGGACCAGAACCAGGGCCTGGCCGCCCGCTATGGGGTCATGAGCATTCCCACGGTGGTCTTCTTCAAGGACGGCAAGGAGATTGACCGCAAGGTGGGCGTCATGCCCGCCGGGGCCTACACCCAGGTGCTGGACGCCAACCTGTAAAGAGCCCAAAAACCATCCGCCCGGAGCTGCCTGCGCAGCTCCGGGCGGATGTTCGTCTTTCAGTGCTCTTTGGCGCCCAGCATGGCCACCACCTCGGCCCGGGTGCAGTGGTAGTCGCCGTCCCAGGCCCGGCGGTAGGAGCCGGTGAAGGGGTCGCCGCCCAGATAGACGGGAAGCTGGTCCCGCTCTGCCGGCGGGACCTCCACGACCACCACCGCGCCGTGGTCGGTGCCCGCCACCCAGACCTGGTCGCGGCGGAGGATGTTGGCGCTGACCACCTTGGGGTCGTTGAGCATGGACCAGAGCTCGTCGGCCATCTCATGGGGCTCCAGCAGCCCCTGGACCCGGAGGGAGTGGTCGGGCAGCTCCTCCACACCCAGCAGGATGACCCCGCCGTAGCTGTTGGCAAAGGCGGAGTAGGTCTCCCAGAGGCTGTGGGGCAGCCCGCCGGTGGCCAGCTTAGCCTCCAGACGGTTGTTTTCCCGGTATTGCTCCATGTGGTTCAGGTCCAGCATCGCGTATGCCTCCTGCCTGCAGCGTCCCAGGCGCGGCGCGGGCCCGGGCGGTTCTGATTTCATCTTAACCCGGATGGGGTGGGCTTGTCAATGGTCCCGGGCCGGCGGCGATCTGCTCGGCCACCCGGATGCCGTCCACGGCTGCGCTGACGATACCGCCGGCCCAGCCGCCGCCCTCGCCGCAGGGGTAGAGGCCCCGGACGGGGGACTGGAGGTCCTCCCCCCGGAGGATGCGCACCGGGGAGGAGGAGCGGGTCTCCACGCCGGTGAGAAGGGCGCCGGGAGCATCGAAGCCCCGGAGCTTTTTTCCCAGCAGGGGGAGAGCCCCACGGAGGGTGTCGGTGACGAAGCCGGGCAGGCACCGGGACAGGTCTGCCGGGATGACACCGGGGCGGTAGGTGGGGCTTACGGCGGAAGAGAGGGCGGGGGCGGCTCCGGAGAGGAAGCGGTCCACGCTTTCGGCGGGGGCCCGGAAGCCGCCCCCGCCCAGGGCGAAGGCCTTTTCCTCCCACACTGCCTGGAACTCCATGCCCGCCAGCGGATGGGCGCCGCCGAAATCGGCCGGGACTACCCCCACCAGCAGTCCGCCGTTGATGTTTTCCCCGTCCCGGGCCCGGCCGCTCATGCCGTTGGTTACCAGCCGTCCGGGCTCGGAGGCGGCGGCCACCACCTCACCGCCGGGGCAGACGCAGAAGGTAAAGGCCGAGCGGCCGTTGGGCAGATGGCAGGCCAGCTTGTAGTCCGCCGGAGGTAGCTTTTCCCAGGCGGGGCCGAACTGGGCCAGGCTGACGTCGGATTGCCGGTGCTCGATGCGCACACCGATGGCAAAGGGCTTCTGCTCCATGGGGACCCCGGCCTCAAAGAGCATCCGGAAGGTGTCCCGGGCGGAGTGGCCGGGGGCCAGCACCAGGGTGTCGGCCTCCAGGGCATAGATTCCTCCGGGGGCGGCCACGGTGAGGCCGGTCAGCCGGCCGTCCTTTTGCCGCAGGCCGGTGAGCCGGTGCTCGAACCGGATGTCGCAGCCCCGGGCCAGCAGCTCGGTCCGAAGGCTCTTCACCACCTGGCGGAGCACGTCGGTGCCGATGTGGGGCTTGTGGGACCAGAGGATGTCCTCCGGTGCGCCGTGTTCCACCAGGGCCTCCAGCACGGCGGAGATGCGGCCGTCGTGGGTGCCGGTGGTCAGCTTGCCATCGGAAAAGGTGCCCGCGCCCCCCTCCCCGAATTGGACGTTGGAGAGAGGGTCCAGCTGCCCGGAGGACCAGAAGGCAGCCACGTCGGCGGCGCGCCGCTCCACCGGGCGGCCCCGCTCCAGTATGACGGGAGCCAGTCCCGCCCGGGCCAGGAACAGGGCGGCGAACAGGCCCGCCGGGCCCATGCCCACCACCACCGGAGGCAGGGGGGAGGTCCGGGCGGCGGCGGGAAAGACATAGGGCCGCCGCTGGAACAGGACGATATTTTTTCGGTTGGCACGGCGCACCAGATCCTCTTCTTGGTCGGCGGACAGGTCCACGGTGCAGACGTAGTGGACGCCGGTCTTTTTCCGGGCATCGATGGACTGGCGGGCCAGCGTCAGGTCCCGGACCTGGTCCGGGCGGAGCCCCAGAAGCCGGGCGGCCTTGCGCCGGAGCTGCTCCAAATCCCCGTCCACGGGGAGGGGAAGATTGCTGATTCGTATCATGTGATCACCTGAGAGGTAGTATACCAGAAAAATGGGCGGGGGAACAGTCCGTCCGGATAAAAAAGGAGTGGGAGCCGCCTTGCGGCGGCTCCCGTGCCTTTGGATTACTTTTTCTCCTTTGGAGGAAGCAGGTTGACGTGGTCCTCCAGCAGCATCTGCGAGGCCTTATCATAGGACGAGGCGTCCTCGTAGCGGTCGAGCAGCGCGCTCTCCTCCAGGTCGGAGTAGTCGTTTTTGCTGCCCCGGTAGACGAGCTTCAGAAGAATGGGCGTGATGACGGTGGTGGCGATGACGACCAGTACCACCGGGCCGAAGAAGTCCTCCTTCATCAGTCCCGAGGAGATGCCTTTGTTTGCCACGATCAGAGCCACCTCGCCCCGGGAAATCATGCCGACGCCCACCTGGAGGGAATCCTTGGCGGAGTATCCGCACAGCCGGGCGCCCAGGCCGCAGCCCACCACCTTGCTCACCAGGGCCACCAGGACCAGAAGTAGGGCGAAGAGGACAATGGAAGCGCTCATCTCGGGCAGCGCCACCTTCAAGCCGATGCTGGCGAAGAAGACAGGGGAGAGCAGCATACAGGACAGCGTGTCGAAGCGGTCCTGTAGATAGGTGACTCTGGGCGTGTTAGCAAAGATGATCCCCATAATGTAGGCCCCGGTGATATCGGCCACGCCGAAATAGACCTCGGACAGATAGGCATAGAGGAGGCACAGGGCAAAAGTCACGATCAGGAACCGGCGTTTGTCACGGTTCCAGCGGGAGAACCAGAGACTGATCAGACGGTGGAGCACAAAGCCCACCAGAACGCTCAGGGCAAAAAAGAGCGCGATTTTCAGTAGCACCAGGCCCAAGCCACCCCCTTTGCCGGACAGGGAGGTGACAATGGTGAGGGCCACGATGCCCAGCACGTCGTCGATCAGGGCCGCGCCCAGGATGGCGTTGCCCGAACGGGTGGAGAGCTTGCCCAGTTCCTTCAGGGTTTCGACCGTGATGCTGACCGAGGTAGCGGTCAGGACCACGCCGATGAACAGATTCTGAAGGAACTCACCGCGATTAAAGAGTGCGGCCGCGGCAAACCCCATCACCAAGGGGAGGAGAACGCCGATGAGGGCAATGATAAAGGCGGCTTTTCCAGCACGCTTTAGGCCGTCCAGGTCGGTTTCCATCCCGGCGGTGAACATCAGAGTGATCACGCCCAGCTCCGCCACCTCGTCGAGGAAGGCGGTGTCGGGAATGAGGCCAAAGCAGGCGGGGCCAAGGAGAAGACCGGCGATCAGGGCGCCTACCACCTGCGGTAGGGACACCCGTTTGGTGAGGATGCCCAGCAGCTTTGTGCACAGGAGGATGGCCGAAAGCTGGACCAGGAACAGATAGGAATCCATGCGATTACCCCCTTTGTTGAGGGACTCATTCTAGACCATTCCCGAATGGAATGCAAGGGCAAAAATGCCGAAAAGAAAGGGCGTCATGTTTGCCTTGGCGGCAGAACGAGATGGGTCTCCAGGCCGCGGCAGCGGCCTGGAGACCCATTAGATATAGATTCAGTTGAAATTCCCGGCCGCTGCGACCCGGACGGAGCAGGCATGACGGGCTGTTTAGTAGCTGACGCCCTGCCAGATCATGGCGTCGGCATGGCCCAAAGCGCATAGGCACTTTGGGGACCCGATCTGACCTGCTCGGGCGAAATGAATTCGCCCTGCGCCAAGGTCCTGCTGTGCAGGACGCTTGACGGCGCTGCGCGCCGCCCCATCCGCGATGGGGCCCCGGTCGCCGACGGGCTGTTTAGTAGCTGACGCCCTGCCAGATCATGGCGTCGGCGACCTTCATGAAGCCGGCGATGTTGGCGCCGGCCACCAGGTTGCCGGGCATGCCGTATTCCTCGGCGGCCTTGGCCGCGTTGTGGTAGATGTTGGTCATAATGCCGTGGAGCTTCTGGTCCACTTCCTCGAAGGACCAGGACAGACGCATGGAATTCTGGCTCATCTCCAGGCCGGAGGTGGCCACGCCGCCGGCGTTGGCCGCCTTGGCGGGCCCAAACAGCACGTCGTTGATCTGGAAGATCTCAATGGCCTCGGGAGTGGAGGGCATGTTGGCGCCCTCGGCCACGGCGAAGCAGCCGTTTTTCACGAGCTGCTGGGCGGCTACGCCGTCCAGCTCGTTCTGCGTGGCGCAGGGCAGGGCGATGTCGCAGGGCACGTTCCAGATGCCGGAGCAGCCCTCCACGTACTGGGCGGTGGGCACATAGTCCAGGTAGGTTTTGATGCGGTCCCGCTTGACCTCCTTGATCTCCTGCATGACCTTATAGTCAATGCCGTTCTGGTCCACAATATAGCCGTTGGAATCGCTCATAGCGATGACCTTGGCGCCCAGCTGGGTGGCCTTCTGATTGGCATAGATGGCCACGTTGCCGGAGCCGGAGATCACCACGCTCCGTCCCTGGAAGGACTTTCCGTTGGCCTTGAGCATCTCCTCGGTAAAGTAGCACAGGCCGTAGCCGGTGGCCTCGGTCCGGGCCAGGGAGCCGCCGTAGCTGATGCCCTTGCCGGTGAGGACGCCGTTGAACTCGTTGCGGATGCGCTTGTACTGGCCGAACAGGTAGCCGATCTCCCGGGCGCCCACGCCGATGTCGCCGGCGGGCACGTCGGTGTCGGGGCCGATGTGGCGCTGGAGCTCGGTCATGAAGGACTGGCAGAAACGCATGACCTCGTTGTTGCTCTTACCCTTGGGGTCGAAGTCGGAGCCGCCCTTGCCGCCGCCCATGGGCAGGCCGGTGAGGCTGTTCTTGAAGATCTGTTCAAAGCCCAGGAACTTGATGACGCTCAGGTTGACGCTGGGATGGAAGCGCAGGCCGCCCTTGGAAGGGCCGATGGCGGTGGAGAATTGGACGCGGTAGCCGCGGTTTACCTGTACGTTGCCCTTGTCGTCCACCCAGGAGATGCGGAAGATCAGGCTGCGCTCCGGCTCCACGATGCGCTGAATGACGCCGGACTTGACCAGTTCGGGGCGCTGCTCCACCACGGGCTGGAGAGATTCCAGCACCTCCCGGACGGCCTGAAGGAATTCCTTCTGATCCGGGTCCTTGCGGACTACGTCCGCGTACACTTCCTGCAGATAGCTGTTGGTAAATGTCATCTTGCCAAACCCCTTTGCCCGGCGGCGCGTTTCCGTGGACACGCCTACCTTAAAATATAAATCGTATGCTCTGCTGCACTGGGTGCGGTCCATTCCGCCCCACACGGAAAATTGTTGGAGGTATTATACGCCTATCCGGGTAAAAATGCAACAAAAAAATGGAAACTTGCAGAATTTTTCTCATATGACGGAAGAGTTCCATGTCCAATGCAGCAAAGGACGGTGGAGCGTTCATTTGACGGGCAAAATGGCGGGATTTGTCTTCCACTCGCGGCCGCCGGGAGTCACAGCGGACAGGCACAGGCCGTAGAGGTCGGTGCAGCGGTCCTCCAACTCGAAAAGCCGCCGGGCGGCGGGGGAGAGGGTCCGGACGTGGGCGGGCTTGGTGAGGATGGGCAGCCGGGCGTATTTCCACATCTCCCGCAGCACCGCCCGGCCGCGGTCGTTGAAGCCCAGCACCCGCAGATAGGGGACATGCTCCGGGCGGTCGGCGGCGGTGAGGCCCAGGAAGGCCCAGAGCACCAGCCGCCGGACCCGGGCGTGGGTGTACCGCCGGGTCTTGGTCAGGGCGTAGACCTCCTCCAGACTGCCGGCCGCCTTTCCGGCCGCCAGCAGCCGGGCGGCCAGACCGTCGCCGCTGTCGGGCAGAGCCTCGGCCTGTTCCAGAGTCATGGAGCGGAGCCGGGCCAGAATGGCCCGCTCACAGCGGCCCAGGTCGGCGGTCTCCCAGGTCCAGGGCTCGGTGAGATAGGGGGCGGCGGCATCCGGGTTCCCGGCCCGGAGCCGGTCCCGCAGCCAGCTTGCCGAGGCAAATCCCTCCGCCGGGGCCTGATCGTGCCCCGCCCCGGCGCGGGGGATGGCGACGGCCTCCATGGAGCCGGGCAGGGCCCGCAGGTATTCCACCGCCAGATTGTTGTTGGGAGCGGAGAGAACGTCGGCCGCCGGGCCGATGAGGGCGCGGACGGCCGCCTGCCGGGCGGCGGGGAAGGGGAGCCCCTGGTCGAGGGCGCGGCGCAGGGCGGCGGGGTAGTCGGGGGAGTCCAGGCAGGCAGCGGCGGCCCGGAGTGCCTCCAGGGAGCCGGATTCGCTGCCGAAGGAGAGCGTGTCCACCACTCCGGCGGCGGAGAGGACCTCCACCGCGCCCCGGGCAAAGCCCTCCGCGGAGGAGATGGCCCAGGGGGTGGGCAGCTCCAGCACCAGGTCGGCGCCGCCCTTCAGGGCCAGGGCTGCCCGGGTCCACTTGTCAGCGATCGCACAGTCGGCCCGCTGAACCCAGTTTCCGCTCATGGCGCAGACCACGGCGGCGTCCTCACCCAGCCGCCGGCGGGTCTCGGCAATCTGCCGGGCATGGCCGGAATGGAAGGGATTGTATTCAGCAATAATGCCGGAAATGTTCATGTGGCCCCCCAAAAGTGAAGATTTTTTTGAATTTCATCGAAAAAGTGGGTTGTTCTTTCCAGCGGAAAGGTCTAGAATATACTTGCAATTTTAGCGGAACCGGAACGATTCTGCAAGGGCCGAAGCCCAAACTATAGAAATTAAGGAGCGGATAGTAACATGAAAGTCCTCGTCATCAATGCGGGCAGTTCCTCTCTGAAGTACCAGCTCATGGACACCGACACCCAGGCGGTGCTGGCCAAGGGCCTGTGTGAGCGCATCGGCATCGACGGCCGCCTGACCCACAAGGTCCCCGCCAAGGACCTGAAACTGGAGTTTGAGATCGCCATGCCCACTCACGCCGAGGCCATCCAGTCTGTGCTGGACGCCCTGACCTCTGCCGAGCACGGAGTCATCCAGAGCATGTCCGAAATCGACGCGGTGGGCCACCGGGTGGTCCACGGCGGCGAGAAGTTTGCCGCCTCCGCCCGGATTGACGCCGACGTGATGGCCGCCCTGGAGGAGTGCATCCCCCTGGCCCCCCTGCACAACCCCGCCAATATCACCGGCATCAAGGCCTGCCAGGCCGTTATGCCCTCCACTCCCATGGTGGCTGTGTTCGACACCGCCTTCCATCAGACGATGCCCGCCAAGAGCTATATCTATGCCCTGCCCTACGAGTATTATGAGAAGGACAAGGTTCGCCGCTACGGCTTCCACGGCACCTCCCACCGCTATGTCTCCGGCCGGGCCGCCGCCATGCTGGGCAAGCCCATTGAGGAGCTGAAGATCATCACCTGCCACCTGGGCAACGGCTCCTCCGTCAGCGCCATCGACGGCGGCAAGAGCGTGGATACCTCCATGGGTTTCACCCCCCTGGCCGGCGTGCCCATGGGCACCCGCTCCGGCGATCTGGACGCCGGCATTCTGGAGTATCTGATGAACAAATACGGCCTGGACATCAAGGAGATGCTGAACGTCCTGAACAAGAAGTCCGGTGTGCTGGGCATCTCCGGCGTGTCCTCCGACTTCCGCGACCTGGAGGAGGCCGCCAAGGCCGGCAACGCCCGCGCCCAGCTCGCTCTGGACTCCTTCCAGTACAGCGTGAAGAAGCTGGTGGGCGCTTACGCCGCCGCCATGGGCGGAGTGGACGCCATCGTGTTCACCGCCGGCGTGGGGGAGAACGATGCCGTCACCCGGATGGCCATCGCCTCCGGCCTGGAGTTCATGGGCGTGAAGATGGACGCCGAGGCCAACAACACCCGTGGCCACGAAGCGGTGGTCTCTGCCGCCGACTCCAAGGTGAAGGTGCTGCTCATCCCCACGGACGAGGAGCTCATGATCGCCATGGATACCGCCGAGATCGTGGGCAAGTAAACCGTACGGAAACCACGAAGGGCCCGCGCTCCACCAGGAGCGCGGGCCCTTTTCGCATTACGGACCCTACCAGGTGACCCCAAGGTCGGGGCGCACGTCCAAGTCGATGATGTCCTTGGCGTCGTAGAACTGGAGATACCGCTCCCGTTCACGGCCGCTGCGCAGGGTCTTGCCGTCAGGGTGGAGCCGGTCACAGATGACGGCGGAGATGTCGGTCTTGACCTTGGAGTAGGACTCGACGCCCACCGAGGCGAACACCCGGAAGCCCATGCTCTGGAGGTACTGGAACATGGGGCCGGTCTGGCTCACGTCGTTGTCCCCGTCGGGCCGCGCCCCGTGGGGATAGAACAGGATGCTGGTGGGGCCCACCAGGCTGCCCACCTCCTCGGCCCAGCGCTCGGTGTCGGTCTTGACCACCTCCATGGATTTGGAGGATAGGTTGATATGCCCCCAGGTGTGGCTGCCGAAGGTCCAGCCAGTCTCTTTCAGACGCTGGATCACCGGCATGACTGCGTCAATTTCGCTCTGGCGATAGGTTTCGAACTCCGCCCGGCGCGGGTCATCGGCCTTGATGTCCCGGTCGTTCTGGGTCCGGTAGCCCAGGATGCCCTGGTAGCCGGTGAGGGAGAAGATGGCCTTGGCCCCGTTGAGGGAGAAGTCGGGGTGCTCCAGGATAAACCGGTCCAGAAGGGTAGTGGCGTCCAGGTCCTGGGTGAGGAAGGTCTCCTTGGTGTAGGGGTCGGTGCACTCGGCCCAGATCTGGCCGTCGTCTCCCACCACCAGCTTGGAGGTAAAGCCCCCCTCCAGCATATATTCATAGTAGTTCACGTCGTCAAAGGAGATGATCAGGGGCTTTTTCCCCTCGGGGAGCATAAGGGTGTTGCGGACCATGTGGGTGCCGCTCTCGTCGGTGACCTCGCTCCAGACGTCCTCCATGGCCACCAGGATATAGCCCTTGTCGTAGACGTTCTGCAGGATCTTGTTGTACTCGTCCACCGTCACCATCCAGTCGTCCAGGCCGATGCGCTGGGATTCGGGCAGAGGGCTCTCATGGAAGGCGTACTGGGGATAGGCGATGATGGGGTGGAAGAACAGGTGCTCCACCACCTGGTCCGGACTCCAGGACTGGGTGAGCTGGTCCTCAGTCCAGTAGGTCCTGACGGCGTCGTAGGGGTCCGCGGCGGGGGCCGGTGAGGGTTCGGCGGAGACGGCGGGCTCCGGGCTGGTGGAGACGGGCGGGGTGTCGGATGCGCCGCTGCCGGCGGGCGCATTTTTCTTACAGGCGGCCAGAGGCGTGAACAGCATCAGGGCCAGGGTCAAGGCCAACAGTCGTTTCAGGCTCGCTTTTGTGCACATGGGTGGGGTTCCTCCTAGCATTCTATCTCTATCCCTGTTATCTTACAGGAAACGGGCGGTAACATGCATCACAAAGAAGTGACAAAAGGGTTAAGGTTTTCCGTCGGGGGGCGGCACCCGCCGGACCAGCAGGATGGAGGCTGCGCCGGTGACGGCCCCGGTGACCAGAGAGGCCAGCAGCAGGGGAGCCAGATAGACCAGCAGGGCGGGAGAGGCCAGCACGGCCATGGCGGCCAGGACCTGGCCGGTGTTATGGGCGGCGGCGCCGGCAATGCAGACGCCGAAGAGGGACAGACGGCGGCAGCGGACCAGCAGCCACATGACTCCAAAGGCCAGCAGCCCGCCGCCCAGGGAAAAGGCCAGGGCGGAGAGATTGCCGCCCACCAGCGCGCCCAGAAGGCACCGGGCCACCAGGATGAGCAGGGACTCCCGGCCGGACATGGCGCACAGGGCGTAGATGGTGACCAGATTGGCCAGACCCAGCCGCAGGCCGGGCAGGGGCACCAGCATGGTGAGGGGGAAGAGCCCCTCGGTCACCGAAAGGGCCAGGGCCAGGGCGGTCAGGACCGCGCAGCGGGTGAGGCGGCGCGCGGAAAGGGCGGAAGCAGGATACATCACAGGCCCTCCTAACCGGTCACGCCGTCCACGGCCGGGGCCTCCGAGCTGGTGACGGAGATGATGAGGTGGTTGGGCAGGCAGACAATCTGCCCGCCGGAGGCGGACACCCAGCCAGTGTGGACGCAGTCCTCGCCGGGGCAGGAGCTCTCCGAGATCCGGATGCGGCCCCGCTCCGCCTGGATGGTAAGGGGATAGTCCAGCTCCTCCAGGTACAGGGTGAACGGCTCAGACAGGGAAGAGAGGGGGTATTGGGCGATGACCTCGTTCTTTAAGACGACTGTGGCTGTCAAAAAGTTTCCGGGGGCCGGACGAAAAAGATAGAGCAGGAAGAGCGCGGCGGCCGCCACGGCCAGCGCCACAAGTCCGTCCCAGGGGGTGGGGCGGACACGGGCCGCCGCAGGGAGAGTTCCAGCGTGTTTCATCGGTATGCCTCACATTGAAATCCATAATTTGACTCCGGTAGAGCCGGGCTCATGGGCTTTTTTATTGTATCACGAAGCGGCCCGCTTGAAAAGCTCCGGCGGCAGGAAGAATCCGGCACCGGGAGCGGTAAGTTTTTTCTTATTGCAAAACAGGATAAATTCTGATAAAATACTGCCTGTTAGACTGGTGCGGTATGCGCCGGACGAAAGCGACTAGGAGATGAACCCATGGAGAAACAGAAGCAAGCGGCGCGGAACCAGAAGGAGGATCTCGTCCTCAACCGGACCCTGATCTGGTTTGGCGGGGCGGTAGTCGTAGAATTCCTGCTGCTGCTGCTCAACCGTTATTATATCAATTATAACGTCAGCGGCATCACGCTGATGGGCAACATCCATAAGGCCCTGCCTGTGATGATTGCAGTGCTGGCGGCCCTGGCGGTGGTCTGCGCGGTCTGGCTGTATACCGGGGTGAAAAAGAAGCGGAGCGGCCTGATCCCCGGTCTGCTGACCGGCGTTTTCGGAGCCTTGGCTCTGGGGTGCCTGGCGGCGTTCCGGTTCAAGGGGCCCGGCATCCAGCTCATGTGCACCCTGGTCCCGGCGGCGGCGGTGCTGGCGCTGGTGTATTACCTCTATCAGCGGGAATTTTTTGCCATCACTGTTTTGTCGGCGCTGGGCCTGATCGGGCTTTGGATCTTCCGCAAGGCGGGCGGCGGCCACGCAGTGGTGGTCTACGGCTACCTTGCCGTGGTGGCGGTGATACTGGTGGCGGCGGTGCTTCTGGCCCGGCGGCTTCAGCAGGCGGAGGGAACGCTCAAGCGCGGGGAAAAGCGCATCCGGGTCCTGAGCCACGGCGCCAATTACGCCCTGTTCTATGTCAGCTGTGCCGTGGTGGCGGCGGCCCTGGCGGCGGCTCTGCTCCTGGGCGCTGCGGCGGCCTACTACCTGATGTTCGCACTGGTGGCCTGGATCTTCGTGCTGGCCGTTTACTTCACGGTCAAGCTCATGTGATTCCCGGAAAAGAAAAAAGCGGCGTCCGGCTCATTGCCGGACGCCGCTTTTTTGTGTGTCTTCACCCATCCTCGCGAATGGGGGCGTAATACTGCTCCCGATACTGGGCGAAGAGCTTTTCAAACTCGGCTGAGGCGCCGGAGTGGAGATACTTGAGGTAGGTGTGGTTGTCCGGCAGGTTTTCCTTGGCGGGGGTGGTAGAGCGAAGAATCAGCATAGCCACGTTGGAGCAGTGGTCGGAGATGCGCTCCAGATTAATGAGCAGCTCCAGGAACTGCGTGCCCAGCTCGATGGTGCAGGAGCCGGATTTCAGACGCTCGATATGCCGGTTTTTCAGGGTGTCTTCCATCAGGTCCACCACCTCTTCCAGGGGTTCTACCTGCATGGACAGGTCGTGATCCCGACCGGCATAGCAGGCCAGCGTGGTGTCCACGGTCTTGCCCACGGCGTCGGTAAGGTACTGCAGCTCCCGGCTGGCCACGGGGGAGAAGGCGATGTCCCGGCTGTGGAGGGCGGTGGCCGACTCCGACAGATTGACCGAATAATCGCCGATTCGCTCGAAGTTGGTGAGGGTGTGGAGCAGCTCGGAGACCAAATTGCTCTCCGACTGGGTGAGGGCGCGGTCGGTGAGCTTGACCAGGTAGCTGTCCAGCATGTTCTCCAGCTTGTCAATGGCGGATTCGGTCTCATGGAGCTGCTCCAGCTTTTTGTCGTCGTAGCCGGACAGCAGCTCCACGGCCAGACGGTAATTGTCCCGGGCCATGGCGCCCATATTGATGACGGCAGCGCGGGCATGCTCCAGAGCCACGGCGGGGGAGGAGAGAAAACGCTCGTCCAGGGGGTTGATCTCGCGGGTCCCGGTCTCGCCGGGGACCAGCTTTTCCACGATCTTGACCAGCACACGGTTGAAGGGGAGCAGCAGGAGCGTACAGGCCACGTTGAAGCCCAGATGCAGATTGGCGATAGAGCCGCGGTTCATCACATTGCTCCAGAAGGGGAAGTGGAACAGGGCGTTGCCCGCGTACAGCACGACGAGGAAGAACAGCGTGCCGATGATATTGAACAGCAGATGGATCATGGCCGTCCGCTTGGCGTTTTTGCTGGCGCTGATGGCGGAGAGAAGGGCGGTGATGCAGGTGCCGATATTCTGGCCCATAATAAGAGGAATGGCGATATGGAAGGAGACCACGCCGGTAGAGCTGACGGCCTGCAGGATGCCCATGGAGGCGGAGGAGCTCTGAATCAGGGCGGTGACGGCGGCGCCCACCAGGATGCCCAGCAAGGGGTGGGAAAAGGCGACAAACAGCTCACGGAAGGCGGGGAGCTCCTGGAGGCCGGAGACGGCGCTTTCCATGGTCTTCATGCCGATGAACAGAAGGCCCAGTCCCAGCATGATCTGGCCCACGATCTGCCTCCGGCTGCTTCCCTTGAGGAACATGAAAAGCACGATGCCCGCCGCTGCCAGCAGGGGGCCCAGGATCGAAGGCTTGAGCAGGGCCAGAAAGACGTTGTCGGATGAAATGTCGCCCAGCCGGAGAAGCTGCGCGGTGACTGTGGTGCCGATATTGGCGCCCATGATGATTCCCACGGTCTGGGGCAGTTTCATGATGCCGGCGTTGACGAAGCCCACGCACATTACGGTGGTGGCGGCGGAGCTCTGAATCAGGCCGGTGACCAGAGCGCCAAGCAGGACTCCCTTGAACACGTTGCTGGTCAGTCGTTCCAGAATGCCCTCCAGCCGACCGCTGGAGAGCTTCTCCAGGCCGTCGGTCATGGTGGACATGCCGAACAGAAAGGTCGCGATTGCACCGATCAGGGTGATCACATCAGTTGCGTTCACAAGTTTCCTCCAAATCTGACAAGTTGTCAAAGTTGAACGGGCAGGATTCGCATGATTCAATTTTGGGTCTTTATAAAACCAGTATAGATTATATACGTCTTTTTTCGCCGCGTAAATCCCATGTAAAGCGCCTGACACAAATTTTACATTTCGGCCAAAAAGGTAAAATCTTTTTACATGAAATCCGTCAAATAATCAGGGGGGGCAGCTCGGAGCCCGGATGCCCTCTTGTGTTTTTGGAAAAGAGCGGGTAAAATGAAAAACGGCTAATCTGCCGGTTGACCCGGGTCTCAGAGAAGGAGGAGAACCCATGACAAAGGAACAGGAAACCCTGCAGCAGTGGATCAGCGAAAGCGGCAACATCGTCTTTTTCGGCGGGGCCGGCGTATCCACCGAAAGCGGCATCCCCGACTTCCGCAGCGTGGACGGGCTGTACCATCAGCAGTTCCAGTACCCGCCGGAGACCATGCTGAGCCACAGCTTTTATGCGTCCCACACCGAAGAATTTTTTGATTTTTACCGAAAAAAGCTGCTGGCCCTTTGGGCTAAGCCCAACGCCGCCCATCGGAAGCTGGCCGAGCTGGAGCAGGCGGGCAAGCTCCGGGCGGTCATCACCCAGAACATCGACGGCCTCCACCAGATGGCCGGGAGCCGGGAGGTGCTGGAGCTCCACGGTTCCGTCCACCGGAATTACTGCCAGACGTGCGGCAAATTCTATCCGGTGGAAGCGGTGGCCGGGGCGGAGGGCGTGCCCCGCTGTACCTGCGGGGGGGTCATCAAGCCCGACGTGGTGCTCTACGAGGAGGCGCTGGATGGGACGGTGATGCGGAGGGCGCTGGACTATATCCGCAAAGCCGACATGCTCATCATCGGCGGCACCTCGCTGGTGGTCTATCCGGCCGCCGGACTGGTGAACGATTACCGGGGGAATAAGCTGACCCTCATCAACAAGGGGGTGACCTCCCTGGACTGGCAGGCTGATTTGGTGGTCCCCGGCTCCATCGGGGAGATCCTGGGTGCGGTCCAGGTTTGAAGAAACCGCCCCGGCGTTCTGCGCCGGGGCGGTTGGCAGGCCAATTTTTATTGAAAAACGATAAAAAACGATTGACATTCAATATAGAATGTGCTATGCTGACCCCAGAACAAGGGAGGGATTCCCATGGAAAAGACCGGAGTACAAAAGCTGGCTGGAATGTTAAAAATTCTGGTGACGATTACCTATGTCTGCAATTTGATCGCACTGTTTCTGGTGCCAAGCGCAGTCCTGCTTCAGGAGACGGGGGGACTGGCGGCCCATCTGGAGGGCCTGCTTCACCCGGGGGAGGACGACATCGTGATGGCCGGCGTTATGTTTCTTCCCCTCGCCTGGCTCTGGGTATGGCACTGGATGCCGGCCTCGGTGCTGACGGTGTTTCTGCTGGTTTCCGGCGGCTGTACCGCCGTCATCCTGTGGCAGGGCCGCCGGGTGCTGGACACCGTTCTGGCCGGGGATACGTTCACGTTCGGAAACGCCGCGAATATGAGGCGGGCGGCCATGTGCTGCTTCCTCATCTCCGCCGCCGCTCTGGGCCGGACGGTTTGGGGGCTGTGCTTTTATCGCAGCCTGGGGCCTCTGCTCACCTATAACGCGCTGTTCGTGCCCATCTTTCTGATGGCGGGACTGCTGTGCATGGTCATGTCCGCCCTCTTCCGCCAGGCAGCGGAGCTGAAGGCGGAAAACGACCTGACCATATAGGAGGGCGGAGCGATGCCGATCATAGTCAATCTGGACGTGATGATGGCCAGGCGGAAGATGAGCCTCAACGAGCTGGCCCAGCGGGTGGACATCACCCTGGCCAACCTGTCCATCCTGAAGAACAACCACGCCAAGGCGGTGCGCTTCACCACCCTGGAGGCCATCTGCCGGGCCCTGGACTGCCAGCCCGGCGACATTTTGGAATATGTGCCGGGGGAGGACGCGTCATGCGGAAATGGCTGATATCCGCGCTGCTTTTGCTGCTGCTGACGGGCTGCGCCGGGCGCTCCGGCAATCTGATTTTTATCAACGACAGCAGCTTTCCGGTGGGGCTGGTGGAGCTGACCGGACCGGGGTACAGCCAGGGCGGCTGTTACGCCGACGGCTCCCCCATCGAACGGGGGGACACCTTTGATGTTCAGATGGACCCGGACGACGGGGAGCGGGTCATCCTGCGGGTCTACCAGGACGACGGGCGGACGGTGCTGGCGGAGCGGGAGCTCTCACTCTCCTTTGCCGGGGGAAGAACGTACACGGTCACCCTGTCCGAGAGCCGGAACGGCGCGCCGCTGTTGCTCCTGCAGGAACAGGCATAACAGAAAGGGAGGGACCGGCAGCCGGTCCCTCCCTTTGAAACTGCTTCAGTCGCCGGCCAGGATGATATGGCCGTCCTCAATGCGCTGGATCGTGGCCAGGGCCTCCACCCGCAGGCCCATGCGCCGAAGAACCTGTCCGCCTTCCTGGGTGGACTTTTCGATGGCGACGCCCACGCCGGCAGCTTCCGCCCCGGCCTTGGAGACGATCTCCAGCAGACCCAGCATCGCCTGGCCGCTGGAGAGGATGTCGTCCACCAGCAGGACCCGGTCATCCTCCTCCAGATACCGGCGGGAGACCCGCATGGTATAGGACTTCTCCAGAGAAAAGGAGTGGACTTCGGCGGTGTAGACGTCCGGATCGATGTATCCGGTTTGGAATTTTTTGGCATATACGGCGGGAACGCCGAGAGTCAGTGCAGTAAAGCAGGCTATGGCGATGCCGGAGGCCTCCACCGTCAGCACCTTGGTAATTTTTTCGCCCTTGAAGCGCTTGGCCAACGCCTTCCCGGCGGACTGGAGCAGGTCCATGTCCATGCAGTGATTGAGAAACATGTCCACCCGGACGATGTCGCCCTCACCTACGGCGGCGTCCTTTTGGATTCGTTTTTTCAGTTCCTCCATATGCGGTAGGTTCCTCCGTTCTGTATCTCCACTTGGTGTTCCCGGCGGTACAGGGCTACCACCCGGCACAGTTCCCGCGGCAGAGCTGAATAAAACGCTCAAACAGGAAAGAGCCATCCGCCGTGTCCGGGCGGCGCCGGTCATACGACATGCGCTCGGGATGAAATTGGACGCAGAGCAGGGGCAGCGTGTCGTGCTCCATGCCCTCCACCAGGCCGGATTCCGACCAGGCTGTAGCCCGCAGGCCCGTTCCCAGCCGGTCTACCACCTGATGGTGGGAGCTGTTCACGGCAAAGATGGGGCCGTAGAAGCGGTGCAGGACGGAGCCCTCGGCGGCCCGGACGGGGTGGACCTTGTCTTTGGCGCAATGAGGGTCATGGGTGTGAAAGAGAGCTGACTCCGGGCCAATGTCCTGAACCAGCGTCCCACCCAGCGCGATGTTGAGGACCTGATGGCCGCGGCAGATGCCGAGAATGGGTTTGCCCGCCGCCAGCCAGGCGGCTGCGAGAGGAAGCTCCGCCTGATCGCGGCGCAGGTCGATGTCGCGGGAGCCGTGATTTCCCTGATGAAAATAGGATGGGTCCACATCCTCGCCGCCGCAGAGCAGGAGGCCGTCGTAGTCGGTGCTGACCGGGGGACAGTAGAAGGAGCAGGGGATGCCGCCTGCACGGCGGATGGCATTTTCATAGTTGATACGGCTGCAGGCGGAGCCGGAGAGCAGGATGCGCGGAGTTTCCATGTTCGGCATCTCCTCCTTTGATGATTAACGGTATTATAGCGGAAAAGCCATGGAACTGCAAGGGTATGGCATTGACAAACGGAAAGAAATACGTTATTTTATATAAGCTGACGGTTTCTGGCCGAAAGCTTGATGGGGAGACGTATCGAAGTGGTCATAACGGGGCTGACTCGAAATCACGTTATCCATGTCCAAAACTGAATAGTTATTACACGGAGGTGTATCGAAGTGGTCATAACGGGCCTGACTCGAAATCAGGTAGCCCGCAAGGGCTCGTGGGTTCGAATCCCACCGCCTCCGCCACAAAAGCCT
>CABUJV010000027.1 GCA_902492005.1 uncultured Eubacteriales bacterium | reverse complement strand
TCCAGGGGCAGCAGCGGATGATCCAGGTGCAGCTCCGGCGGGCCGTCCGGCAGCGGTTCGGGGTCTGGAGGGCGTTCCGCCGTCTCCCGCCAGTCTTCTGTAAGAAGCTCCCAGGCGCAGGCAATGTCGCCGGCGGGGTCCGCCTCCCTGGCCCGGGCCAGCAGGCGGGCAAACACCGGACCGGCGATGTGGCAGCGGTAGGCCCACGCGCTTGCCCGCAGGGTGGCCCCCTCTCCGCACAGCCACAGCGTGAGGGGCTGGTCAAACCAGAGCCCGCGGACCAGCCCCCGGCCCAGCTCCGTCCGCTCCCGGGCCAGGCTCAGAACCAGCGTCACGCCGTTCAGGCTGGTGAGAGAGGGGCACAAAAAGGTGTGCCGCTTCCCCGCCGCCGCTCCCGGGACCTGGAGCAGCCTGCGGCAGTCCGCCTTTTCCAGCCGGCCGGCCGGCGCGGCTGGGAGCGGGATCTTTCCGGGCAGTCGCAGCATATCAATCCAACCTTTCCAGATCGCTGTCGGGGTGGTTCCCGCAGTGCTTGTAGTCGTCGTTGGTGGAGATCAGTCCGTAGTCGTGCCGGATCTCGTGGAGCCCCTTGGCCAGCCGGATATAGTAGTCCAGCGGCGGCAGGGGCCGGAAGCCCAGCCGGGAGGCCTTGTGGGGATGCCAGAGAACGCTGAGGTAGCTGACCCCGTGCCGGGCGAAGAACTCGCAGGCCTCAAAATTGGATTTCAGGGCCTCGTCCACGGTGGCAAAGCCGTTTCGGGCGGCCAGCTCCACTCCGCCCACCACCTGGGTGCACACCTGCCCTTTTCCAAAAATCTCCACTGCGTCCAGGGTCCGGCGGACCCACTCCGTATGGCCCACCCATTTCTCCTTTCCCGGGCATAGCTCCTGAAAAATGTCCGCGTCCCACACCTCGATATTGGGGCAGTAAGAGGTCACCCCGGTCTGGTCGTAGATGCGCCGGAGCAGTTCCTTGGGATAGGCGGGAGCCATGAGCTGGCTGGAGAACCGGCCGGAGAAATTCCGCCCGATGGCCTGGAGCACCCGGATGTAGCGCTCCGCCTCGGCTGCAAAGGGCGGGTCCCCGCTGAAATCCGTACCGCCGGAGAGGTAGATCTCCGAAAAGCGGCCGGGCTCCCGGATGGCCTCCCGCACGGTCTCGTAGATGTCCTGGCCGTCCACCTCCCCCTGGCCGCGGCCGTCGGTGAAGAAGGCGCAGAAATGGCACTGGTCGCCTCCCTCCCACAGGCGGCACCGCTGGAAGGCGGTGAGGATCAGCTTTTGAGCCCGGACGTCGGCCAGCGTCTCCATGGGGGTGCCCCGGCTGGTCTTTTTGCCAAAGAAGGCGGGCCGGGGCACGAAGTCCACCTCCTCCAGGGCCTCCTCCCCCTCCCGCAGCAGGAACACGCCGCTGTCCCGGTCATAGTCGATCCGGTAGGGGTCGTCGAAGCGCTCCCCGTAGTTGATGTAGACAAAGGAGCCGTCCCGCAAAAGGATGGGGCCGGGCAGGGCCAGGGCGGGGGCGCGGCCCTCGAAGCGGATGCCGAAGGGCTCCGCCTGCCCGAAGGAATACCGGGGGTCCTGAAGGCGCTCCAGCGCGCCCCGGCTCAGCTCCGCGCCGTAGCGCACCATACTCAGCTTGAGCAGGGTGAAGGGAGACAGATCGGGATAGTCGGCGCAGGCCTGGGCCCACTCTCCCCGTTTGGTCGCTGTCATGAACGCATCTCCTTTCTCACAGCAGAATGAGCCCGGCGAGCAGCGCGCCGTTGAGGCCGAAGAGAAACAGAACATCCACCGGGCGCAGATCCACCCGGAACGCCACCGCCCGGGGGCTCCCGCTTTCAAAGCCACGGGACTCCATGGCCATGGCCAGGCTCTCCGAACGCTCCAAAGCGTGGACCAGCATGGGGAACAGCCGCCTGGTGGAACAGGGGCCTGCCTTGACGCCCCGAACCTGCAGGGCCGCCCCCACGACGGCATATTCCTCCTTTACCACCGGAAAGAAGTGGTAGGCCGCCAGGATGCCATAGGCGAACTTGGGCGGCAGGCGGAACTGCTGCATCAGGCTCATGATCAGCTCCATGGAGTCGGTGGTAAAGGCGAAGAGCATCCCCAGGCCGCCGAAGGCCAGCACCCGGGAGGCAAGCTGGGCGGCGGTGGTCAGGTTGGTGGCGTAGAGGGTCCGCTGGCCCAGCAGCGTGACTTCCACCCCCTCCTGCCCGCCGTTGGAGAAAAACAGGCCGGTGGTAAACATGCCCGCCGCCGTCAGGAAAAAGGGGATGAGGGCCAGCAGCAGGTTCCGCCGGCGGACTCCGGGCGTGCAGAAGGTGACCAGCACAGCCAGCCCCGCCGTCAGCAGGTTCAGCCGGGTGCGGAAGGTCACCGACAGCAGCAGGGAGGCCAGAATGAGCGTGAGCAGCTTATAGCCGGGATTCAGGCTCCGCATGACGGCATCCTCCTCTCGGCGGCATAGGCGTCCAGTTCCGCAGGGGTGAGGGCGGTCAGGTGTCCGTCCTCCAGCAGCAGGATCTGGTTGGCGCAGGCCCGGGCCAGCGCCAGGTCATGAGTGGCCATCATGGCGGTGAGGCCCTCCGCCACCCGCCGCTCCAGCAGGTCCAGGATAAAGCGGGTGGACCGCTCGTCCTGGGCGTAGGTGGGCTCGTCCAGCAGCAGCAGGGATTGCTCCCCCGCCAGCATGGACAGCAGGGCCAGCCGCCGCTGCTGCCCCTGGCTCAGTTCATACGGGGAGTGCTTCCGCCAGGGCAGCAGGCCGAACTCCCCCAGCAGGGCCTCGGCCTCCGCCGTCCGTGCTTCCTCCGGCGCCTGGGGCCGGGCGGCGCGCAGGGTGGTGAGAACCTCCTCCTCCACCGACAGGGTGAGAAACTGGAAACGGGGATTCTGAAAGACCAGCCCGGCCCGGCCGGCCACCCGGAGCCTTCCTCTGTGGCGGCCCACCCCAGCCAGAGCGGTGAGCAGAGTGGTCTTGCCCGCCCCGTTGCGGCCGATGAGGGCGGTGACGCTCCCTTTCTCCAACCGGAAGGAGAGATGCTCCAGACAGGGTTTCTTTTCCCGGGCGTGAAACAGCGTCAGGTCCTCGGCTTCCGCCGCCGTCTCCGGCGGCTGGGGCACCGCGGGCGGTCTCCGCCCGTTGAGCCAGCTGTCGTCCAGAAACAGGCCCCGGCGGGTGAGCTCCTCCCGGCGGGCCTCCAGCTCCGACGGAGGAAACGCCCCTGCATCCAGGTCCCCTTTTTCTTCCATCAGCACCACGCGGGTCAGAAAGCCCCGCCACCAGTCAAGCCGATGGTCCACCACCAGCAAGGTCAGGCCCCGGCGGGTAAGCGTCTGGAGCTGGGAGGAGAGCTGGGCGCAAGAGGCCGGGTCCAGGTTGGCGAAAGGCTCGTCCAGGATGAGCAGCCTAGCGCCGGTGGCCAGCGCGGTACACAGGGCCAGCTTCTGCTTGGCGCCGCCAGACAGGGTGTGAATGGGGGCTTGGGCCAGCTCCCCCAGGCCTGCCAGGTCCAGCAGCTCCTCCATCCGGGCCCGCAGATCGCCGGGGTAGTTGATGTTCTCCAGGGCGAAGAGCACCTCATGGTCCACCCGGTCCATGCAGAACTGGTTGTCCGGATTCTGGAAGAGAATGGAGACCGTCCGGGCCCGGGCCGCCGGTCCATAGGACTCCAGCGGCCGTCCCGCCAGCCGGACCGTCCCCGCCAGTTCGCCGGCATACTCGGGGTAGAGCCCGGCCAGGCAGTAGGCCAGGGTGGACTTGCCGCAGCCGGAGGGACCCATCAGCAGCACCGCCTCTCCCTCCTCCACCGTCAGGGACAGATTGGAAAAAACGGGGGCCGACTGCCGCCCATAGCGGAAGGTCAGTTCCCGACCGGCCAGCAGCGGCTCAGGCATGGGCCCGGCCCAGGGCATAGCCCTTGAGCAGTCCGGTGCGGGCCAGCCCGTCGCCGATGGCCTTGCTGACGACGCCGGAGAAGATCAGCGAGCTGACCAGCCGGATGAGGAACATCACCGCCAGCAGGGGGACGGCCAGCTTGCCGTAGCCGGAGCGGACAAAGCTCCACAAAAAGCTGGTGATACAGCAGCCGACCGAGGCCAGATAGACCATCTTGCGGTCGAATTTCTTGTAGCCGCCCGCGGCAAAGACGATCTCGCCGCCGGCGCCCTGGATGATGCCGGCCACGATGACCATGGGGCCGTACATGTTGCCCAGCAGTACCTCGATGAGGGCGGCCAGCACCTCGGCCACGATGGCCGCGCCGGGCTTCTGGAGGATGTAGGCGGCCAGGGTGGAGGCCATGAACCACACGCCAAAGACGATCTCGTTGGCCAGGGGGGCCAGGCCGGCGGGGGTGAGCAGGGTGCTGAAGAAGGAGGCCAGATAGACCCCCGCCAGATAGACGACGCCGAAAACGATGCAGAGCATCGCCACCAGGATGATCTCCTGGAGCTTCCAGCCGTATTCCTTTTTCTCGTTCATGATGGATCTTCTCCTCTCGTTATTCCTGGGTGGGGCTGTTGACGGACAGGGTGAAGTGCAGGATATAGTGGGGGACGGTCTCCTCCATCCGGCGGCAGACCGCCTCCAGATAGTCGAACACCTGATGAACGTCGCCGGAGATGCGGGTGGCATAGTGGATGGTGGCGGGAGCCAGACCGGCCTGCTCCGCCATGCGCCAGACCTGGGCGATCTGGTCGATGTAGTCCCCCACCCCCATGGGGTACAGAGCCAGCTTGCACAGCACGGGAAAGTGCCGCTCCGCCGTCCGCGCCTGGTTGGGGGCCGGACCCTGACGGTCCAGCAGGCTGTCCCCGTCGCAGTCGCCGGGGCAGCCCTTGGAGAACTGACCCTCCAGCGCCATGTGGACGTCCGGCCGCCAGGCGTTGATAAACAGCCCCTTCACCGCGTCGGCCACGTAGGGCAGCCGCCCGCGGTAGACGGTGGACAGGGCGTCGGACTGGCTCCACACCGCCGAGGTGTCGGTCTTTTCCAGCGCCCCCAAAATGATGGAGACAAAATCGCTGTCCATGGGATAGAGAGAAAACCGGCAGCCGGAGATATCCAGCTCGGTGCCCCGCCCGGACCAGGGGAGGTCCTCCCGCTGGCAGCCGCAGCCTTTCTGTTGCATTGCGCATCTTCCTTTCTTTTCTCTGACAAACATAAAAAGAGTGCTTTTCCACGTGGAAAAGCACTCTTTTGGCCACAAACAAATGATGTTGTTCTGTTAGAATTGCTTCCCTACGCTGGTCTTAACCATCAGGTTCAAAGGGTCAGATCAATCTATCTCAACTCCGTACGGAGTCCCCCTAGAATTCTACTTTCCATATTCAGTTGTTGCTGTCAGTATAGTCACTTTCTTTCCGCTTGTCAAGGAAAAGTTGGGGCTCTCTTCAGCAGGCGCCCCATTCCTCTGCGGTCATGGCCGTAACTTTGGCCTCTGCCCTTCAGCGGTTGCTTTTCTATGGGGCGATGCGTTAAAATAAGAGCACAAGAATTCCGCGCCCTCCGGCGCTGAGAGAGGATGACACACATGCAAGTTACCCGCAAGCATTTCCGGCTCCTGCCGGCGGTTCTGGCGCTGGCGCTGACCGCGGGCCTCCTGGCCCTCCCCGCCGCAGCCGCCGGCGTGCCCGACGCCTGGGCCCAGGAGGAGGTGGAGCTGGCCATCGGCCACGGCCTGGTTCCCGAGGACCTGCAACGCGACTACGGCGCCGACATCACCCGGGCGGAATTCTGCCGTCTGGCGGTGCTGTGCCTGGAGGAGGCCGACCGGGTCAATGGCTGGAACCTAACCCCCGCTCCCGGCGTCTCCTTCACGGATACCAGCGACCCCGACGTCCTCACCGCTGCAGGCTTCGGCATCGTCAGGGGCAACGACCAGGGGGCCTTTCTGCCCGACAAGGGCATCACCCGTCAGGAGGCCGCCGTCATGCTTTACAACACGCTGGCCGCCATGGGCGCGCCCATCCAACCCGGCAGCCGGTCCTTTTCCGACCAGAGCGCCATTGCCGCCTGGGCCTCGGGCCAGGTGGCCGCCATCGTGGACTGGGGGGTGATGAACGGCACCGGGAGCGGCTGCTTCTCCCCCCTGGGCGCTTACACCCGCCAGCAGGCCTATGTCACCATGTTCCGGCTGCTCAGCAGCGTCTACATGGTGCTGGACGCCTACTCGGTGTCCCTCCAGCCCGGTGAAAGCTTCGCGCTGGGGTGCTTCTACGCCACCGGCTCCGCCACCGCCGTCTGGAGCTCCAGCGACCCCGCCGTGGTCGCCGTCAGCGGCGCCGGTTCCACCGCCACCCTCACCGCCGTGGGCAGCGGCTCCGCCGCCGTCATCTGCCGCAGCGGCGATTTCCAGATGCGCTGCACCGTCACGGTGGCCCCCGTCTCCGCCGCCGCCGGCACCGACTTCAAAGGCGCGCAGCGCATCCGCTACTCCAACGACATCGCCTGGGACCTGTGCCGGCAGATCGAAAACGACATCGGCATCCAAATTTTTTACCTGCCGGAATTCAACGACGGAATCGAAGGGGCGCTGGTCACCTACGACAGCTTTTCCGGCGTCGCCTTCAACAGCACCTACTTTCAGCGGGTTTATGAGGAGCTGAGCGCCATGAAGGAGGCTTTTGACCTCTATCCCGACGGCTTCCTCAAAGAAGTGGTGGCCAAAAAGGGGAGCGGCCGCACCACGGAGATCGTTCTCTTCCCCACCGATATGATCTTCTTCAGCGGCGAGCCCAGCGGCATGGGCGGCGGCTTCCACGGCGAACACGTCTACGACTACTCCCCGGCCAAGGTGGACCGCATCTACTGCACCGGCTTCGGCTCTCCCTATGAGTACAGCCACGAGATGGGACACATGGTGGTCTCCTCCGCCATGATCGCCAATGGCTGGAGCGCCTCCTGCGACCAGTGGGTCTCCTTTACCGCCGGCTCCGGGTCCGAGGGCTTTGTCTCCAGCTATGCCATGGTCAGCCGCCCGGAGGACTTTGCGGAAACCTGGGCCTGTCTGTGGCATCGCCGCGACCAGGTGGACGCCATGCTGGCCACCGGCCGGTCCGAGGCCCTGCGGGAGAAGATCCGATATCTCACCGACGTGCTGATCCGGCAGTACAGCACCGCCACCTGGGAAAATCTCCCTTGGACCTACATGCTGGGGTAAGCGAAACGCCTCAACGCCGCGGCCTCCGTCGCGCTTTGGGAAAAGGCCTACATCCCCGGGGCGCGGTGGTCCACAGGCTGTCCCCACTTCTCTAGGATGTCCCTCATCCGCTCCGCAAAGACCCGGTGCCCGGCGGCGGAGAGATGGACACCGTCGAACTCCATCTCCAGGGGCCAGGCGGCCGCATCGGCAAAGGAGATGTGCCGGCGATCCGCCAGCGCCCGGTATGCATCGCTCAGCCGGCGGGAAAACGCCCCCGCCTCCACTGCCGGCGGGGCCACCAGCAGCACTCCGGCCCCCTCCAGAGCAGGGTGGCACAGGGTCCGGCGGAGCAGCTCCTCCATCCGGGCCGCGACGGCCTCCGCCGTGGGGCGGTACATCTGGAACCGGTCGTTGGTGCCCAGCATCACCACCAGGCCGTCCACCGGCCCGCAGCGGGTCAAAAGCCGGTCCAGCGCCTGGAACTGCGGCTGCGTGTGCGGGATCTCCCGCCCGTTTTCCCCGCAGTTGAGGATCTCCCACCGGGGGTCGGCGTCCAGCCGCCCGGTCCAGCGGACCTCTGCCGGATACCGCCCGCCCAGAACGGAGCGGGGGTCGTAGCCATAGGTATTGGAATCTCCAAAACAGACGATCCGTTTCTTCATACGTTTCTCCTTGTTCCAACATTCTGCCCGAGGGGGCATAAGGGAGGCTTTCCGTCATGTCTTACTGGGTCTACATCCTCCGCTGCTCCGACGGTACCCTCTACACCGGCATCACCGGCTGCCTGGAGCGGCGCCTGGCGGCCCACAACAGCGGCACGGGCGCCAAATACACCCGGGGCCGGGGCCCCGTGGTCCTGGTCTACCGGGAGGCCTGCCCCGACAAGTCCGCCGCCCTGCGCCGGGAATATGCCGTCAAGCGGCTCTCCCGGCGTGAAAAGCTGGCCCTGATCGCCCAGGGCGGCGTTACTCCCCCCGCCCGGTAACCACCGTCCGGTCCAGAGGCTCCCACAGGGCGGATAGGCGGTAGGGCTCGTCCCGGCTCCGCTCCAACTGCCGCCGGACCATCCGGCGCAGCCCCCAGGGGTCGTGGTCCGCGCCGGGGATATGATATAAAACCACCCGCTCTGGCCGCAGCACCTCCCGCAGCAGGGCCCGGCCCCGGGGACTCTGGTAAAACAGCGGATTGACCAGCACCGCATCCGGCCGGGCCCGTCCCAGCTCCTGCCAGGCAGGTTCTCCCCGCTCCGGGTCGGCGTCTCCGGTCGCCAAGACCCCTACGCCGGACAGCTCCGCCAGCAGGCAGAAGTGCGCCGTTCGCGCATATTGAGGTCCGATATGACCACCGGAAACCCACGTGATCCGTACACCGGGCAGCGGCTCCCACACGCCCCGCCCGCCGGTCATACGCCGCACCGGCCCGGCCAGCGGTCCGCCGCCCTCCGGCAGCAGGACGCCCCCGACCCGGTTCCGCGCCAGATAGTTCTCCGTCTCCCGCCGGCTGAAGTGGTCGGGGTGCAGGTGGGTAAAGGCCAGCAGGTTCACCGGCGGTTCCCCCGCCATCAGCCGGGCCTTCACCGGCTCCGGCACTGCCTGGAACTCCGTTCCCTCCGGGTTGTAGAGGCCGTCGATCAGCAGCCGCGCCTCCGGTCCCTCCAGCAGGACCCCGGCGTTGGCCAACAAAGTTACGCGGATTTCTTCTCCCACGCAGCTCACCTCCTCTTTCTCATCATTTTACATCCGAAAAACCGAACGCACCACCTTCCTGCACCAAAAGGGCCCGGCGCTCCGCAGAGCGCCGGGCCTTTTTCGTTTGAAACAGGTGGGACAGGCTTACTCGTCGCCATCCTCATCCTCGCAGCCACAGCCGCAGCCGCACTCATCCTCATTGATCTCCAGCGCAAACTTCTCGTGGCAGTTGGGGCACTCGATGAAGCCGGCCTCCAGCACGTCCTCGTCGATGCAGAGCTCCTCCTTGCAGTTGGGGCACTCCACCTCGAAGAAATCGTCGTCGTCGCAGCAGCAGTTGTCGTCATCTTCGTCTTCGTCGTAGATGATCTCCTCCACGTCGGACAGGTCGTCGGAAATGGCGTCAATCTCCTCGCCCATGGCGGTGGCGTTCTCCTCCAGGTCCTCGATGGACATGCCGACTTCCTCCAGGATGTCGATGATCACGGAAATCAGCTTGCCCTCCTTGGACTTCTCGGTGTCGATGTTCAGACCGTCGGACAGGCCCTTCAGATAGGCAACCTTCTCAGAAATAGTCATGGCAAAAATTCTCCTTTTTTGGCCAAAGGCCATACAATCGCGGCCGTGGGGGTGCGCTTACTTTTTGCAGCGCTCCAGGTACTCGCCGCTGCGGGTGTCGATCTTGATCCGGTCGCCGGGGTTGATGAACAGGGGCACCTTGATCTCGGCGCCGGTCTCCACGGTGGCGGGCTTGGTCACGTTGGTGGCGGTGTCGCCCTTGAAGCCGGGATCGGTCTCGGTGACCTCCAGCTCCACGAAGGTGGGGGGCTCCACGGAAAAGATACTGCCCTTGTAGCTGTTGATCTTGCAGAACATGTTCTCCTTGACGAAACGGAAGGAATCGTCCAGGGTCTCCTTGGCGATGGGCACCAGGTCGTAGGTCTCAGGGTCCATAAAGTAGTACAGATCGCCGTCGTTGTAGCTGTACTCCATGTCCTTGCGCTCCACATAGGCGCTTTCGAACTTGGCGGTGGGGTTGAAAGAGGTCTCGGTCACGCCGCCGGTGATCACGTTCTTCATCTTGGTACGAACGAAAGCGGCGCCTTTTCCGGGCTTTACATGCTGAAACTCGACGACCTGCATCACCTGGCCGTCCATCTCGAACGTCACACCGTTACGAAACTCACTGGCAGTAATCGTAGGCATTGGTATCCATCCTCCAAAGTAGAGTTGAAATTTAACTAAGCTATTTTACCCTATTCTTTCCCATTTTGCAAGGCTTTTTACAGAATTATCAGTTCCTTCGGGGATTTCGTGATGTCGATGCAGCCGTCGGCGGTAAGAATGGTCACATCCTCGATGCGCACGCCGAATCGTCCCGGCAGGTAGATGCCCGGCTCGGCGGAGACGGCGGCCCCCACCGGCATGATGGTCTCCTCCCTGGTATTGGCGTTGGGGGACTCGTGGATCTCGATGCCCACGCTGTGGCCGTAGCCGTGACCGAAATAGTCTCCGTAGCCCGCATCCTCAATGACCCTCCGGGCGGCGGCGTCGATGCTTTTGCCGGGCACGCCGGCCCGGGCGGCGGCGATGCCGGCGAGCTGGGCCTCCAGCACGATGTGGTAGACCTTTTTCATCTCTTCGGTGGGCTCGCCCACGGCGATGGTGCGGGTCATGTCGGAACAGTACCCGCCGTAGACGCAGCCGAAGTCCATGGTGAGGAAGCTGCCCGGCTCCACCACGGTGTCGCCGGGGATGCCGTGGGGCAGGCTGCCGTTGGCGCCGGTCACCACGATGGGCTCGAAGGACATGCGCTGGGCGCCGAAGCGCAGCATGTCGTACTCCAGCTTGGCGGCGATCTCCTTCTCCGTCATACCGGGCCGGACGAACTTCAGGATCTCATCAAAGGCCCGGTCGGTGATCTCCTGGGCCTGGACCATCCGGGCGATCTCCTCCTGGTCCTTGGCCGCCCGGAGCCCGTTCACCAGCTTCTGGGCCGGGACCAGCCCGGCGTTGAGGCTCTCCTCCCAGCCGCGGAAGGCCGCCACGGACATGTACTCCTCTTCAAAGCCCAGCTTCCGGATGCCGCAGCGGTCCACGACCTCCTGCACCATGGTCTTGTAGTTCCGGCTGCGGTCGGTCATGGCGATGGCCGCGCCGGTGATCTGCTTTTCTGCAGCCTCGATGTACCGGGAGTCGGTGAAGTAATACACCTCGCCGGCGGTGACGAGGACGATGCCCTCCCCGTGGAAGCCTACGGCGTAGAACTCGCCGGGGGCGCCGGTGAGCATCATGGCATCGACGCCGTATTCGGGCAGCTTGGCCGCGATCTGTTTCAAATGGTTCATATCGTGTGCTCTCCTTTCGATTTTAGAAAACCTTCATAAAGCTCTTTCATATGCAGCGCGTCCCTGGCCTGGGTTCCGGCGCTCTCACAGATGATGGTGGGACTCCAGCCCCGGCGGGCCAGCGCCCGCATCAGGGGCTCCGGGTCCGGACCGAAGTCCTCCTGGTCAAAGGTCAGGTGGACCTTCTCGCCGCCGTTGGGGGTATAGGCGATCTTGGAAAAGTGGCTGTGGAACCGGGACGCCCGGTCCTCCCCCAGCGCGGAGGCGAGGCGCTCCAGGATGCGCTCCGTGGCCTCCTCCCCCTCGTCGGCCCCCAGGGAGCGGGCGTAGAGATGGCCGAAGTCCACGCAGGGCAGCAGCCGCTCATCCAGTTGACATAGTTCCAGCACCTCATCCAGATCCCCCAACTGGTTGATCTTGCCCATGGTCTCGGGGCACAGGGTGAGGTGGCCGTAGCCCTCCCCGTCACAGGCCCAGAGGACCTCCCGCAGGGAGGGGATGGCGATGTCCAGGGCCTCCCGCCGGGTGCGCTTCATCAGGGCTCCGGTGTGAACGGTGATGCGCCCGGCTCCCATCCAGTCGGCGGCCCGGCAGGCGGCCAGGATATAACCGGTGGTCTTTTTCAGGCTGTCCGGATCGGGGTTGGCCAGGTTGATGAAATAGGGGGCGTGGAGCGACAGCTGGATTCCGTGCTCCCGCGCGGCCGCCCCCACCGCCCGGGCGGTCTGCTCCCCCACGTTGACGCCCTTGCCGCACTGGTACTCAAAGGCATCCAGGCCCAGGGAGGCCAGCCAGGCCGGGGCCTGGACCGAGCCCTTGCCCGGGAAATCGTCCGGCAGCCCCGCAGGGCCGAACCATGCGCTCATCGGCTCCTCCTTTTCCCCAGAGCCCGGAAGGGCTGCTCCACAGCGTAGCGCAGGTAGCGCCCCGGGTTGCCCGCCAGCTGGATGGGCTCCACCAGCAGGGCCAGGATTCCCATCCGCCTGGCCCCCAGGATATCGGTAAAGATCTGGTCCCCCACCATGGCGGTCTGGGCGGCGGTCCGGCCCATGCGGGCCATGGCCTGCTCAAACCCTGCGGTCTTGGGCTTGCCCGCATGTCCCAGGCAGGGGATGTCCAGTCGTCCGGCATAGTGCCCGGGGCGGTCCGGCTTCCGGCTGTTGGACAGCAGAAACAGCTCCACCCCCGCCGTCCGCAGTTCTTCCCGCCAGGCCAGCACCTCCGGCGCGGGGTCCCCGGGCCCGTACCGGACCAGCGTGTTGTCCAGGTCGGCCAGCAGCAGCGTGATCCCCCGCGCCGTCAGCCATTCCGGCCCGATCTCCGTCACAGAGGAAAAGACCCGGTCCGGTATCAGTGAAAATCCCATGGATACACCTCATGTTTTCTATCTTGTCCGCATAGAGTGCATTATATCAGTTTCAGGAAAAATGGACAAGGGGGATGACCCATATGCTTTCAAAAACCAATCTGCTTCTGGCCGTACCGCCCACTGAGATGATGGCGGCGCAGGGCTTTGGCCTCACGCTGGCCCACATGGCCTACCGGGTGGGAGGCGGCCCGCACCTGTTCCGGGCCAATCTGCCCGTCCCGGTCCGGGGCGGCGTGATGCTCATCGACGACGCCGGCTTTGACGGCCGGGGCGACCCTGCGCCCTTCTGCCAGGAGGTGGTGCGAGAGTGCGCCGCCCGGGGCTATACCGGGGTGATCTGCGACTTTGACCGGCACCTGCCCCTGCTGGGGCAGGTGGTCGCTGGGCTCTCCCCCCTGCTGGCCAAGCGGGGCTGGCCCCTCTACGTCCCGGAACCCTATAGCCGCTATTCCGCCACGGCCAAGGTGCTCATCCCCACCGCCCTGTCCGGCGGCTCCCTCCAGGTGCGGCTCCAGGAGGCCGTCCAGCAGTACGGCGCGGCGCGGGTGGCCCTGGCGGTGGAGCGGTCCGCCGAGGACTTCTTCCTCCCCTCCCCCAACGGGCAGGGCATCCGTCTCACCCAGGAGGAGCTCCAACGGCGCATCCAGGAGCGGGAGCCCGTCGTCTTTTTCTCCAACGAGCTGTGCGCCCACTACTTCACCTACATGAACCGGCAGAACGGCGCCCACTTCATCCTCTTCGACGATGCCGCCTCCATTCGGAAGAAGCTCCACATGGCCCGGAGCCTGGACATTGCCGACGCGCTTCTGCCCTATCCGGAGGTATCCGATCTTTTATCTGAAATTTTGAGATAATCTGCCCTTGTCATTCTGCCTTCTCTCTGCTATACTGAGCACTCCGAGAGAAGGAGGAATATTCCATGGAATTTCAGTTGGATGCCTGGCTGGAGCTGTTCACCCACCGGCTTTTGGACGCCTTTCCCGGCCGCGTGATCTTTTTGGGCATTCAGGGCAGCCGCGGCCGGGGCGAGGGCAGACCGGACAGCGATATCGACATGGTGGTGGTACTGGACCAGGTGGGTCTGGAGGACCTGCGGGCCTATCGGGGGCTCCTGCGGACTCTGCCCCACGGTGGACTGACCTGCGGCTTTTTCTGCGGCCGGGAGGAGCTGCTCCACTGGCCCCGGTACGACTGTCTGCAGCTCGTGCTGGACACCAAGCCGCTGTACGGCGGGCTGGAGCATCTGCTTCCCGCTTTTTCCCCCGCCGATGCCGCGGCGGCGGTGCGCATCGGCGCGGCCAATCTCTACCACGCCGCCTGCCACTGCTACCTCCACGAAGACAACCCGGCCGGGTGTCTGGCCTCTCTGGCCAAGTCCGCCTTTTTCCTGCTGCGGCTGGACCACTACCGCCGCTCCGGCTGCTACGCCGCCACCATGGCCGAGCTCAAGCGCCTCTATCCCGAGACCGCGCTGGATTCCTCGGACTGCGACGCCTGTTACCGGGCGCTGATCCGGTGGACCTCCTCCCTGATGGGAGCCGTGCCCGAGGCATGAGCCGGCCGTTTCGCCACTTGGATGACAAAAGCCCAGCGCCTTCCGGTGCTGGATGCTTTGCCCTGCAAAGCTCCAAAAATGTCCCCACTCGCTCCCGCCTGCGGCGGAACCGCTCGGGGATGACAAAAGCCCAGCGCCTTCTGGCGCTGGGCTTTAAATCTCAATAGAACTTCTTCCGGTTCTTGCGGGCGGCCTCAGACTTCTTGCGGCGCTTGACACTGGGACTCTCATAGTGCTCGCGCTTGCGCACCTCAGCCAGAACACCGGACTTGGCACAGCTACGCTTGAATCGCTTCAGCGCGCTCTCCAGAGACTCGTTCTCTCTGACATGAACTTCCGACATTGTTGTTTCCCCTCCCTCCGAAGTGGCGGGGAATCCCGTCACGAAAGGGCCATTCTTATGGCTTTAACAGTATTATTATATGCAATTCAAGAGGCCTTGTCAAGAGGACTTTTATTTCTTCGGCTTTACGATCAGGTTGACCAGCTTATTCTTGACCAGGATAACCTTGATGATGTCCATGCCCTCGGTGAACTTCTGGACCTTGGGGTCCTTCAGGGCCTCGGCCACCACGGCGTCCTGCTCGCTGTCCAGGGGCACGGTAACGGTGCCGCGGAGCTTGCCGCCCACCTGAACGGCCATCTGCACCTCGGCGTCCACGGTCTTGCTCGCGTCGTAGGCGGGCCAGGACTGCTGGCAGGCCATGCCGCCGGTCTCGCCGGCAAAACCCAGCCTCTCCCACAGCTCCTCCACCGCGTGGGGGGCGAAGGGAGACAGCATCAGCAGCAGGGCCTGATAGTCCCCGCGGGAGCAGCCGTTGGCGTAGAAATCATTGACCAGTGCCATCAGCGCGGCGATGGCGGTGTTGAATTTCATGGCCTCGATGTCCTCGGACACCTTCTTGATGGCCTTGTGGATGGCGGATTCGTTGGCCTTGGAATAGTCCTTTTCCCCGGCGAGCTGCTCGGACAGGTTCCACACCCGGTCCAGAAACCGCTTGCAGCCCTTCACCGCCTTGGCGGACCAGGCGGCGGCCTTCTCAAAATCGCCGATGAACATGATATACAGCCGCATCGTGTCGGCACCGAACTCGGCCACCACATCGTTGGGGTTGACCACGTTGCCCCGGGACTTGGACATCTTCTCGCCGCCCTCGCCCAGGATCATGCCGTGGCTGGTCCGCTTCTTGTAGGGCTCCTTGGTGGGCACCACGCCGAGGTCGTAGAGGAATTTGTGCCAGAACCGGCTGTAGAGCAGGTGCAGGGTGGTATGCTCCATGCCGCCGTTGTACCAGTCCACCGGGGACCAGTAATCCAGCGCCTCCTTGGAGGCCAGGGACTCCTGATTGTGGGGGTCCATATACCGCAGGAAGTACCACGAGGAGCCCGCCCACTGGGGCATGGTGTCGGTCTCCCGCCGGGCGGGGCCGCCGCAGTGAGGGCAGGTGGTCTCCACCCAGTCGGTCATGTGGGCCAGAGGGGACTCGCCGTTGTCGGTGGGCTCGTAGCTCTTCACGTCGGGCAGCAGCAGGGGGAGCTGGTCCTCCGGCAGGGGTACCCAGCCGCACTTGCCGCACCACACCATGGGGATGGGCTCGCCCCAGTAGCGCTGGCGGGAGAATACCCAGTCGCGGAGCTTATAGTTCACCTGCTCGTGGCCGATGCCCTGCTCGGTGAGCCACTTGGTGATGGTGGGGATGGCCTGCTTGACGGTCAGGCCGTCCAGGAAGCCGGAGTTGACCATGATGCCGGTGTCATCCTTGAGGGTGAAGGCCTCTTCCTCGACGTTGCCGCCCCGGACCACCTCGATAATGGGCAGGCCGAACTTCTTGGCGAACGCCCAGTCACGGGTGTCATGGGCGGGCACGGCCATGATGGCGCCGGTACCGTAGGAGGCCAGGACATAGTCGGAGATGAAGATGGGAATCTCCTTGCCGTTGACCGGGTTGACGGCCCGGACGCCCCGGAGCTCCACGCCGGTCTTTTCCTTATCGGCGGCCAGCTCGGTGCGCTCGAAGTCGGATTTGCGGGCGGCGGCGGCCACATACGCCTGCACCTCGTCCAGATTGGTGAGTTGGCCGGCCCACTTGGCCACATAGGCGTGTTCGGGTGAGATGACCATATAGGTGGCGCCGAAGAGGGTATCCGGCCGGGTGGTAAAGACCACGATGTCGTCTCCGGTAGTGGCCTTGAAGGTGACCTCCGCGCCGGTGGAGCGGCCAATCCAGTTCTTCTGCTGGATCTTCACCCGCTCGATGAAGTCCAGATCGTCCAGGTCGTCGATGAGCCGCTGGGCGTACTCGGTGATCTTGAGCATCCACTGGCTCTTCTCCTTGCGGACCACGGGGGCGCCGCAGCGCTCGCAGACCCCCTCTACCACCTCTTCGTTGGCCAGCACGCACTTGCAGGAGGTGCACCAGTTCACGGGCATGGTGGTCTTGTAGGCCAAGCCCTTTTGATAGAGCTGGAGGAAGATCCACTGGGTCCACTTGTAATACTCCGGGTCAGTGGTGTTGATGACCCGATCCCAGTCAAAGGAGTAGCCCAGCATCTGGAGCTGCTTGGTGAAGTTGGCGATGTTGTCGCGGGTCACCTGGGCGGGATGGATATGGTTTTTGATGGCGTAGTTCTCGGTGGGCAATCCGAACGCATCATAGCCCATGGGGAACAGCACGTTATAGCCGTCCATCCGCTTCTTCCGCGCCACCACGTCCATGGCGGTGTAGGGCCGGGCGTGGCCCACGTGCAGGCCCTGCCCAGAGGGATAGGGGAACTCCACCAGGCCGTAAAACTTGGGCCTGTCCCCGCCGTTAGCCGCGGCAAAGGTCTTTTCCTCCTGCCACTTTTTCTGCCACTTGGGCTCGATGCTGGCAAAATCGTACTTCATCGTCTGCACTTCCTTATCGTTCGGCATCCGGCGGGAACCTTCCCGCCTTCGCAACACATTCCGTGCTATTATACTCGAAATGGGCTGATATTGCAAGCATTTCACCGGAGTAAGGCGGAACAGGCCGTACTTTCCCCTTGACAGCGCCGCTGGTCGGGTATCATATAAAACATGTATTAAACATGTTTTATATGAGGTGAGAATATGGCACAGCAGAGCACCCGAGAAAAACTTCTTCAGGCGGCCAGACGGCTGCTGGAGGAGGGCGTCCCGCCCGATGAGCTGACCGCCCGGAGGCTGACCGCTGAAGCGGGCGTCAATCTATCCATGATCAACTACTGATTCAAGTCCAAGGATGCCCTGCTCAAGTCGGCTGTGGATGAGATCGTGGCGGCGGAGTTCCGCCGTCACGCCGGAGAGGCTCCCCCAGGCAGCACCCCCGGCAGCAGCTCCGCGCCCGCCTCCTGCCCGTCTGCCTGGCCATGCTCAAATACCGCGCTTTGACCCAGGCCTCCATCCCTTACCTGCTGCTGGAAGAACCCATCTCGCTTCCCCTGGATATTCTGCCCGATCTCCGGGCCCATTTCGGTCCTGCCAAGTCGGAAGAGACCTGCCGGCTGGCAGCCTTCGGCCTGGTTTATACGATGCAGCTCACCTTTTACCGTGGAGAGGAATTTCAGCGGTATTACGGGCCTGAAATCTACAGCGATGCTGGCGCAGCCGCCTTTCTGGACGCTCAGCTCGATCTGTTTCTGGGAGGTGAGTAGATGACCATTTTCCTCCGGTTTCTAAGCGGGCTATCCCTGTTGCTATTGACCTGTATGCTGATCTGTGGGCTGTGGGTACGCCTGCACCCGCAGCAGGACATGGAGTTTCACTTCCTGCTGGGCCTGGCCGCCGTGGCATCCGCCATGGTCACCATCGTCCTTTTCCTCTTGACCAAGGGCTGATGCGGGGGCCCCCCGCAAAAAAGACCGCGGCGGCGCCGCGGTCTTTTACTGTGCAAGCCTATCCCAAAACGGCCATACCGCCCGCAGAGCGGGCAGCGGTATGGTGTTTTGTGTCAGTTCGGCTTCAGGACGCCGCTCAGGTCCACCTCGGCGGCGTCCCGCCACAGGCGCTCCAGATCGTAGAACTTACGGGCCTCGTCGTTGAAAATGTGGACCACCACCGCGGAGAAGTCCAGCAGGACCCAGGTGCCCCCCCGGTGCCCCTCAATGTGGTGGGGAAGCTCTCCTGCCTCCTTCATCACCTTCTCACACTCGTCCCCCAGAGCCTTGATCTGGGTGCTGGAGGTGGCGGTGCAAAGCACGAAATAGTCGGCCAGCGTGGTCAGGGCCCCGGTCTCCAGAACCTTGATGTCCTGGCCCTTTTTGTCGTCCAGGGCCTTGGCAATGGTCAGGGCCATATCCTTCGGATTCATCATAGACAGCTCTCCTTATCCTTTTCCAGTGTCGCAGGTCAGTAGATGGGGATGCCCTCCGGCGGCTGCTCCCCGCCGCTTCCGGCGGAGCCGGTCTCCACCGGCGTTGGGATGGGAGGCAGGACGCCGGTGCTCTCCGACGGCGTCGGAGACGGCGCTGGGCTGGAGCTCTCCGGCGGCTGCTGCGAGGGGCTCACGCCGGGCGAAACAGCGCTGCCGGAACCGTCAGTCCCGCCCGGCGGGCTCTGGGAGGGGGCGGTGCTCTCCGGCGGGACAGGGGCGGGCTCCGCAGCGCCGGTCTCCTGGGGCTCCGCGCTCCCGGCCGGCTCCGCGGCGGGGCTGGAGGAGGGCTTGGAGGTCCTGACCGGGGCGCTGGCCGCCTTGGTGTCCTCTACCACGCCGGTGGTGGAGGACAGGCTCCCGTTGGAATTGACCGACATGATGTCCAGGTGCTCGGTGGTCAGCTCCTCCAGGAAGGGGTTGAAATACTCGTTGACCACCTCGATGACCTCGCCGGCGTAGGGCAGCACATAGGACTGGTTGTTCTGGTAGGTGCGGCTCCAGGCATAGCCGTTGTAGTCGCCGGGCATGGTGACGAAGGTCACGTTGTCCATGCTCAGTCCGCCCAGAATGGCCTTTTCCCCGAAATACAGCAGATTGCTGACGGTGAGGTCGGTCTGCACATTGTCCAGGAACACACCCACCAGGCGGGTAATGGTCCCGATGTCGGTGATGCTGGACAGGCACTTCTGGATGACCGTTTTCAGGAAGGCCTGCTGCGTGGCGATGCGGCCGATGTCGCCGTCGGCATAGCCCACGGACAGGTCGTTGTTGTGGCGGAAGCGGATGAGCTGCATGGCCTTGTCCCCGTTCAGGTGTTGGTAGCCCTTCTGCAGATCAATGTTCAGATTCTGGGTTGGGTCATAGTAGCGCATGCGCATGGGCACCTCGAAGTCCACGCCGTCAATCGCGTCCACCAGCTCGCCCACGCCCGCCCACTCGATGACCACTTCGAAGTCGGGCCGGAAGCCCACCAGCTGGCTGACCTCCCTGTAGAGGGCGTCGATGCCGTCCTCCCCGCCGCCGTAATAGTTATAGACGGCGTTGATCCGCTTGATGTCATAGGGGATGTTCACCATGGTGTCCCGGGGAATGCTCATGACGGACAGCTTCTGGTTGGGCACATCGTAGGACACCAGCATAATGGTGTCGGTATTGCCGCCGCCGCCCGTGTCCCGGCCGATCACCAGGAATGTGAAGAAGTCCTCCTTGCGGTCGCCGTCGTCGCCCTTTACGTGGTCGGGCGCCTGGGTTACGTCTTCGGTGGCGCCGGGCGCAGGCGGGTCCTTTTCCGTCTTGCCGCCCACGGTGGGCTTCACCACCAGAATACTATACAGCACAAACAGCGCTACGATAACGGCGGAGACGGCCGTCAGGGCAATATAGACCCGGTGGAGGATCAGCTCCCGTCCAGTCCGCTGGACCTTGGGCCTCTTTTCCCGCTTTTCCGGCTTCAGCAGCCGGTCCCCGCCCCTTCTTTTCTGTGGCTTGGCGCCGTTTTCGTCGCTCATGGATTACGTCCTTTCAGCCAGTCTCTCGCCTGGAGGGTGTTGGTGTGTACCGGCACGCCCCGCTCCTCCATATCCTCAATGGTGAGCTGGCAGCCCAGCAGCAGCGCCTGATCCAGATCCTCATAGGCCAGACGGCGCAGCTCCTCCAGCCCCTGAAACTCCTCGCGGGAGGGTTCGATGTAGTCGGCCAGATACAGCACCTTTTCCAGCAGGGTCATATCCGCCTTTCCGGTGGTGTGCCAGTAGATGGCGTCGCACACCTCATCCGCCGCCCCGTAGACATGGCGGGCAATGGCCGCGCCGGTCTTGGAATGCAGCAGCTTGACCGCCTTCTGTTCCAAATCATCCAATACGATACCATACTCGTCACACAATTTCAACTGCTCCGCCAGATCCAGGTACTTGGTGCAGTCGTGGAGGATGCCCGCCCGGCGGGCCGCCTCCGGGTCCGCCCCCCAGCGCAGGGCCAGCCGGACGGCCTCCTCCTCGCAGCCCCGGATGTGGGGGATGCGCTTGGCCTTGACCATCGACCAGGAACAGCGGCGCAGGTCCTCGTCGTCCAGATGCCGGAGGTCGGCCTCCACCCCGTAGAGACCCCGGCGCAGAATGGAGCCGTATACCTGGCACCAAAGCAGGTCCCGGACTTCCGCCCGGTTCTCTCTCAGCCGGGAGCGCAGGAAGGTGGAGGATACCTCGGTGATCCGGGGCAGGCGGAGGAGGGCCACCTGAGCGCCGTAGGTCTCCCGCAGGAAGGCCGCCTGCCGCTCCATCGCCTTCACGCTGTCCGACTCCGCCCGGGCAAAGGCGGCCACTCGGGCCTGGGCCAGAATGCGCCCGGGCTGGTGCCAGGTCTGCAGGGTCAGGAACATATCGGTGCCCATCAGCAGCCACAGCTCATCGTCCGGATAGTTTTCCCGAAGCTGGTCCAGGGTATCCGCCGTATAGCTTTTTCCCTGCCGGTGCAGCTCCGTGCAGTCGGCCTGGGCGCAGCCGGGCCGCTTGGTCAGGAGGGTCAGGCCGTCGGCCATCTGTTCCGCCATGGCCAGCCGGTCTCCGGCGGCGGCGGCCTCCGGCGGCAGGACCTTGTGGGGCGGCACAGCCACCGGGATAAAAAGCATCCGGTCCAGTCCCAGGAGATCCATGGCCGCCCGGGCCGCCTCCAGATGCCCCATGTGGGGCGGGTCAAATGTTCCGCCATAGACGCCGATCTTCATAGCGAATACTCCCTCTTCCTCACTGTCCTCCTGAGCGGAGGCATTATTCCGGACGCTTTTTGTCCTTGACCAGCACGATTTTATCCTTTTTCTCCTTGTTGTGGCTCTCGCGGTACAGGACGAACTTCGTCCCAATGACCTGGACCACCTCGGCCCGGGCCGCCCGGGCCAGCGCGTCGGCAGCCTCCCGGGCGGTGAGCATGGAGTTCTCCAGCACCCGGCACTTGATGAGCTCCCTGGCCTCCAGGGCGTCGCCGGCCTGCTTGACCAGATTATCCCCGATGCCGTCCTTTCCGATGTGGACAATGGGGTCCAGGGAATTGGCCATCCCCCGGAGCTGGGCTCTCTGCTTGCTTGTCAGTTCCATATATACTCCCTTATATCCTGTTTGATTGCTCTTTCTGCCCGGCCAGATAGGCCGCCAACTTCTCCCGGAAGAGCCGGAGCGCCCGTCCCCGGTGGGAGATGGCGTTTTTCTCCTCCGCCGTGAGCTGGGCGAAGGTCTTTTTTTTCTCCGGCACGAAGAAGATGGGGTCATAGCCGAAGCCATTCGCCCCCTGGGGGGCGTAGGCCAGGGCGCCGGGGCACTCCCCCCGGGCGGTGATGACGTCGCCGGAGGGCATACATAACGTGATAACCGAGACGAAGCGGCACTTCCGGTCCAGCACTCCGCGCATGTTCTCCAGTAGGAGCCGGTACCGGCCCGCGTCATCCAGGCCGGGTCCGCCGTACCGGGCCGAGTAGACCCCCGGGGCCCCGTTGAGGGCGTCCACCATCAGGCCCGAATCGTCGGCGATGGCGGGCAGGCCGGAGGCCTTCATAACGGCCCTGGCCTTGAGCAGGGAGTTTTCTTCAAAGGTGGTCCCGGTCTCCTCCACCTCCACGTCCACCCCTGCCGCGGACTCCAGGATTACCTCCACTCCCTGGGCGGAGAGGATGTCCTGCATCTCCTGGAGCTTATGGGTGTTTTTGCTGGCAAGTACGATTTTCATCTCCGTCAACCTCCCAGCGCGGCCTTCTGGATGGCCTGGACCTCCCGGATGCCCTTGGCGCACAGGTCCACCAGCCTGCGCTGCTCGTCGATGGTGAAGGCCCGGCCCTCGCCGGTGCCCTGGAGCTCCACCAGCTCCCCCTCCCCGGTCATGACGCAGTTCAGGTCCACCTGGGCCGCCGAGTCCTCCTCGTAGCACAGGTCCAGCAGCAGCTCGTCGTCCACGATGCCCGCCGAGACGGCCGCCACACAGGTCTTGAGGGGCATCTCCTTCAAAGCGCCGCCCTCCACCAGCTTGTGCAGGGCGTAACTGAGGGCCACAAAGCCGCCGGTGACGCTGGCGGTGCGGGTGCCGCCGTCCCCCTGAAGCACGTCGCAGTCCACGGTGATGGTGCGGGGTCCCAGCTTCTCCAGGTCCACCGCCGCCCGGAGGGCCCGGCCCACCAGCCGCTGGATCTCGGCGCTTCTGGGGGAGAGCTTCAGCTTGGCGATGTCCCGCTTGGAGCGCTCCCGGTTGGCCCGGGGCAGCATGGAGTATTCGGCGGTGACCCAGCCCTCCCCCTCGGGGACGTGGGGCGGGGTGCGCTCCTCCACGGAGGCACAGCACAGCACCTGGGTATTGCCGCAGCGGATCAGGCAGGAGCCCTCCGCGAATTTGTTGATGTTGGGGATGATCTCAATGGAGCGCAGCTCGTCGCTGGCCCGTCCGTCGATTCGCGCCATGTCCATTCTCCTTTTTTCTTGTTACACCAGCGCCTCGGTGAAGGCCGCGGCGTCGAAGGGCCGCAGGTCCTCGATCCCCTCGCCCAGGCCGACATACTTGACGGGGATCTGAAGCGTGTCCGCAATGGCCACGGTGACCCCGCCCTTGGCGGTGCCGTCCAGCTTGGTGAGGACGATGCCGGTGACCCCGGCGGATTCCCGGAACTGCCTGGCCTGGATGAGGCCGTTCTGGCCGGTGGTGGCGTCCAGCACCAGCAGGGTCTCCCGGCTGGCGCCGGGCAGCTCCCGGTCGATGACCCGGGAGATCTTGCTCAGCTCGTTCATCAGGTTCTGCTTGTTGTGCAGCCGCCCGGCGGTGTCCACCAGAATCACGTCGGTGCCCCGGGCCTTGGCCGCGGAGACCGCGTCAAAGACTACGGCGGCCGGGTCGGCCCCCTCGTGCTGCTTGACAATGTCCACCCCTGCCCGCTGGGACCAGACGGTGAGCTGGTCGGCAGCGGCGGCCCGGAAGGTGTCTCCGGCGCACAGCAGGACCTTTTTCCCCTGGGTCTTGAGCCCGGCGGCCAGCTTGCCGATGGTGGTGGTCTTGCCCACCCCGTTGACCCCAATGAACAGGATCACCGCCGGTTTGGTATCCAGCGCTAGGCCGGTGTCCCCCACGTTCAGCATGTCCTGCAGCACCCGGCGCAGGCAGGCGCGGACCTCCTCCTGGTCCCTGCACTTCTCGCTCCGGACCCGCTCCCGCAGCTCCTCCACCGCCTTGAGGGTGGTGTCCATCCCCATGTCGGAGAGGATGAGAGCCTCCTCCAACTCGTCGTAGAACGCCTCGTCGATGGCGGAAAAGCCGGAAAAAAGATTCAGCTTTTTGATCTTATCGAAAAATCCCATAGTCCTTGTTCCTTTACTTGATCTTCAGTTCCTCTTCTACGTCGTTCAGGTTGATGGTCAGCAGTCTGCTGATCCCCTGCTCCTGCATGGTAACGCCGTAGAGCACGTCGGCCTCCTCCATGGTGCCCCGGCGGTGGGTAATCACGATGAACTGGGTCCGGTCGGCCATTTGGCGCAGATAGCGGGCGAACCGGGTGACGTTGGCGTCGTCCAGCGCCGCCTCGATCTCATCCATGACGCAGAAGGGGGTGGGCCGGACCTTCAGAATGGCGAAGTACAGGGCGATGGCCACGAAGGCCTTCTCGCCGCCGGACAGCAGTGAGAGCACCTTCAGGGCCTTGCCGGGGGGCTGGACCCGGATCTCAATGCCGCAGTTGAGGATGTCCGCCTCGTCCTCCAGCTCCAGGGTGGCTTTGCCGCCGCCGAAGAGCTCCAGGAACGTCTCGCCAAAGGCCTGATTGATGATGGAGAACTGCTGGGCGAAGATGGTCTTCATCTCGCCGGTGAGGTCCGCGATGACACTCTCCAGCTCCGTCTTGGACTTCTGCACGTCGTCCCGCTGGCCGGTGAGGTAGGTGTACCGCTCGTTGACCCGCTGGAACTCCTCAATGGCGTCCAGGTTGATGTTGCCCAGGCCGGTGATGGCGCGCTTCAGTTCCCCGATGCGCCGCTGAGCCTTTGGCACCGACTCCAGCTCCAACCGCTGGGCCCGGGCCGCCTCGTGGGAGAGCTGATAGGTCTCCCACAGTTTGTCCAGAATCTGCTTTTCTTCCAGCTCGGCGGCCACTTTTTTTTGCTCCAGCACCGAGACCTCCCGCTCCATGGAGAGGAGCTCGGCATTTTTGTCCCGGCTTTCCCGGTCCGCCCGGTTGCGCTCGCCCTCCAGCGCCAGCTTCTCCTGGTTCAGCCGCTGGATGGCCGCCTCCTTTTCCCGGTTCTCCTCCCGGATGGTCTGGAGGACGCTCTCCCTCCCCCCAATCTGGGCGGTGAGGGTCTCGTTTTTCTCCTGGAGCTGGGCCAGCATGGTCTCCCGCTCCGCCCGGTCGCCGGTGATGTCCGCCCGCAGGCCCTCCAGCTCGCTCAGAGCCTGCCGGGACGCCGCCCGTTCGGCCTCCAGGCCGGCCAGCTCCAGATTGAGCCGCGCCGCGTTCTCGCTGACCTGCTCCATCCGGGCCTTCAGGTCTTCCTGTCCGGCCGCCTTGCCCTCGGCCTCGGTCCGCAGGGCGGCGGCGGAGCCCTCCAGGGCCTGGATGCGCGCCCGGGCATTCCGGGTGTCCTCCTCTGTGCGGCGGCTGCGCGCCTCGATCTGCTCCAGCTCTGTGCGCAGCTCCCGGCGCTGGGTCTCCTGGCTCTCCAGCACCTGGGCGAAGTGGGCGCCCCGCTCCTCCAGCTTGAGAATGCTGTCCTCCAGCTCCCGGCGCTGGGCCTGGGCGGTCTCCAGCTCATAGGCTGCGGCGGTGCGTTCCCGCCGCGCCTCCTCCACCGCCCGCTGGGCCTCTGCCCGCTGGGCCCGGAGGGCCTCGCTCTGGGTCTGGAGCCGTTCCAGCTCGTTGGCCCGGGACAGGATGCCCGCGCTGCGGGACACGGAGCCGCCGGTCATGGAGCCGCCGGGGTTCAGGACCTGGCCGTCCAGGGTGACGATCTTAAAGCGGTGGCTGTATTTCCGGGCCATGGAGATAGCGGCGTCCATGTCCTGCGCGATCACCGTCCGGCCCAGCAGGTTGGAAACGATCTTCGCGTATCGGATATCGAACTCCACCAGCTCGTCCCCCAGGCCCACGAAGCCCGGCTCTCGGGCTACGCCCCGGTCCCGGAAGTCGGAGGGGCGGATGGTGTTCAGGGGCAGGAAGGTGCAGCGGCCGCCGTCCCGGCGCTTGAGGTACTGGATGGCCGCCTTGCCGTCGGCCTCGCTGTCCACCACCACATGCTGCATGGCGCCCCCCAGGGCGGTCTCCACCGCCACGGCATACCGGTCGGGCACATGGATGAGCCCGGCCACCGGGCCGTGGATATGCTTCAGGTTTCCCCGCTCGGCCTCCCCCATCACCAGCTTCACCGCCTTGGAATAGCCCTCGTAGAGCTTCTCCATTTCGGAGAGCATGTGAATGCGGGAGGCAACGGCGTTCTCCTCCATCTGGAGCTTGACGTGGGTCTCTTCAGCGGCTTTGGCCTTCTTCTCCCGGCTGTCCAGGCGCATGGCGTAGCCGCTGATGATGTTCAGCAGGGAATCCCGGTCCTCCCGGGCCTTAGTCAGCTCCTTCCCGGCCCGGGAGGCCTCCTCCCGGGTCGCGGAGAGCTTCTGCTCCCCCCCGGCCAGCTCCTGCCGCACCGCCTCGTCCCGGTCCAGCAGCTCCTGGGCGGCGGCGGCCAGCGCGGAGAGCAGGGCTCTGGCCTCCGCGGCGGAGGCGGTCTCTACGGCCTCTTTCTGCCGCAGGGTCTCCAGCTCGTCCCGCAGGGTCCCGGCGCTCTGACGGACCTGCCGGCCGGCCTCCTCGGCGGCAGCCAGCTCGTCCCGTAGCGCCTCCATCCTTCCGGCAATCTCGGTCAGGCGGGCCTGCCGCTCGGCAATCTGGCCGGAGATGGACCCGGCCCGGCCCTCCTGGGCCTCCAGCTCCCGCCGGACCCGGCCGGCGTTCTCCAGATTGCTCTGGATCTGGGCCTTCAGCACCACCACGGCCCGCTCGCACTCGTTGGCGTCGGCCTGCCGCTGCTGCATCTGGAACCAGATGCCCTCCGCCTCCATGTCCTTCTCGCGCATTTTGGCGGCGCAGCCCTCGGCGGCGGCGTAGAGGCTCTCCAGCGCCTGCTGGGCCTCCCCCTTCTGGCGGACGGCATTGTCATAGTCGCTCAGGAGCTTGCGGGCGCTGGAGCGCAGCCTGTCGAGCTGGTCCAGCCAGACCGAGATTTCCAGCCCCCGCAGCTCGTCCCGGAGGACCAGATACTTCCGGGCCTTCTCCGACTGGGCCCGCAGGGGCTCCACCTGGAGCTCCAGCTCGTCGATCTTGTCATTGATGCGCACCAGGTTCTCCTGGGTGCGCTCCAGCTTCCGCTCGGCCTCCTCCTTGCGGTGGCGGTAGCGGGAGATGCCGGCGGCCTCCTCAAAGACTTCCCGGCGGTCGGCCGATTTGACGGACAGGATCTCGTCGATCTTGCCCTGCCGATGATGGAGGAGCCCTCCCGGCCCAGG
>CABUJV010000026.1 GCA_902492005.1 uncultured Eubacteriales bacterium | reverse complement strand
ATGAACTTCATGTTGCCGGTGCCGCTGGCCTCCTTGCCGGCGGTGGAGATCTGCTCGGAGAGCTCGGAGGCGGGCATCAACTTTTCCGCCAGGGAGACCCGGTAATTTTCCAGGAACACCACCTGGAGCCGGTCCCGGCACACCGGGTCGGCGTTAATGGTGGCGGACAGGGAGTTGATCAGGTGGATGATCTGCTTAGCCACGGCATAGCCGGGGGCGGCCTTAGCCCCGAAGAGGTACACCCGGGGGGTAAACTGGAAGTTTGGGTCGGCCTTGAGCCGCTGGTACAGATAGTTGATGTGCAGCACGTTCAGGAGCTGCCGCTTGTACTCGTGCAGCCGCTTGACCTGCACGTCGAACATGGCGTCGGTATTGAGAATGACGCCGGTCTCCCGGGCCACATAGTTGGCAAAGGAGCGCTTGTTCTCCGCCTTGATGTCGGCCAGGCGCTTGAGCACGATGGGGTCGTCCCGGTATTTCTCCAGCTTCCGAGCGGCGTCGGGGTGGAGCAGGTAGTCGTCCCCGCCGCAGCACTCCCGGATCAGGGCGTCCAGCTCGGGGTTGATCTCGGACAGCCAGCGCCGGTGGTCGATGCCGTTGGTGACGTTCTTGAATTTGCCGGGGTTCCGGGTATAGGCGTCGTGGAAAACATCCCTTTTCAGGATCTCCGAGTGAAGGGCGGACACACCGTTGACGGCGAAGCAGGCGCAGATGCACAGATTGGCCATGCGGACTTCGCCGTCCCAGATTACCGCCATGTCCCGCACCTTTGCCTGGTCGCCGTGGAACATCTCGTTGAGCTGGGCCTGATAGCGGTTGCTGATCTCGATCAGAAGCTGCCAGATGCGGGGCAGCAGGGTCTCAATGAGCTGCTGTGGCCAGCGCTCCAGGGCCTCAGAGAGGATGGTGTGGTTGGTGTAGGCCACGGTGTGGGTGACGATGTGCCACGCCTCGTCCCAGCCGTAGCCCTCCTGGTCCAGCAGGATGCGCATGAGCTCAGGGATGACCAGAGTGGGGTGGGTGTCGTTGATCTGGATGACATGCTTTTCATGAAAATTGCGCAGGGTGCCGTACTCCGCCTTGTGTTTGCGGCAGATGGACTGGACGGTGGCTGAGACGAAGAAATACTGCTGCTTGAGCCGCAGGGACTTGCCCTCGTAGTGGTTGTCCTCGGGGTAGAGCACCTTGGCGATGACCTCGGCCATGGCCTGCTGCTCCACCGCCTTCAGATACTGGCCGGTGGAGAAGAGCTTCATATCCACCGGGTCGGGGCTCTTGGCGTCCCACAGCCGCAGGATGTTGGTGTGCTCGGTGCCGTAACCGGCGATTTCCATGTCCCGGGGAATCGCCAGCACATCGGTGCCGCCCTCGTACGCCACCCGGTGGCCTCCGTTCTCGTCCCATACGTCCTTGACCCGGCCTCCAAAGTGGACCTTTTCCGTCTCATCCATCTTGGGGATGAGCCAGGCGTCGCTTACGGGCAGCCAGTTGTCGGCCAGCTCCACCTGCTGGCCGTCGATGATCTTCTGCTTAAAAATCCCCAGCTCATAGCAGATGGTATAGCCGGTGGCGGGGATCTCCAGGGTAGTCATGGAGTCCAGATAGCAGGCGGCCAGGCGGCCCAGCCCGCCGTTGCCCAGCCCGGCGTCGGGCTCGATTTCAAAGAGGTCGGGAGCAGAGAAGCCCAGGTCCTCTATGGCCCCCTTCAGCTCCTCCAAAATGCCCAGGTTGTAGGCGTTTTTCATCAGGGAACGGCCCATGAGGAACTCCAGGGACAGGTAGTGGACCTGGCGGGCGTGGGTGCGCTGCACCCTGTCCTCGGTCTTGAGCTGCCGGACGGACATGATGTCCCGCAGCACCATGGCGCAGGCCTTGAACATGTGGATGGCGGTGGCCTCGTCCACGTCCCGTCCGAAATTCCGGTGCAGCTTGCCGATGATGAGCTCTTTCAAGTCTTTCTTTGTATACTCTGGCATGGTTCGGTTGTCTCCTATTCAGACAGATTGGACGCAGAGCGGCGCCCAGGCCGCTCTGCGTCCATGGATGGCTTACCTATTTTCGGGGCAAGTGTACCACAGGGACACGCTGGCTGTCAACCGTCCGGCCGGACGCCTCAGCCCTCCGGCTTATCCGGCTCCGTCTGCCCTGCGGTGTGCTTTTTGGCCGCGGACTTCCGGGCCGCCGGCTTTTTCTCCGCGGTCTTTCCCGCTCTGGCTGCCGGTTTGCGGGCGGCAGACTTGCGGGCGGCGGGCTTTTTCTCCGCAGGCTTTTGGGGCGCTGGCGCCCCGGCGGGCCTGGGCGCTTCCGCAGGCGCCTCCTCCGCCGGAGCGGGCGCTGGCTCCTGGGGCTCGGCGGGAGCGGCCGGCTCCTCCGGAATGGGCTCCGGAGCCGCTGCGGCCACCGGCTCCGGCCGGGACAGGCCGGTGATGGAGCAGTAGATGTCCTCATACTCCCGGGCCGGACCGTCCCAGCTGAAATCGGCGGTCATCCCCGCGATCTGGAGCTTTTTCCAGGCCTCCTTATTCTGATGGTACAGGTCCACGGCCTCCCGGATGACCCACACCATGTCGTAGGCATTGATGTCCGCGAAGGAGAAGCCACGGCCTTCGCCGGTGTCCCAGCGGTAGGGGGGCACGGTATCCTTCAGGCCCCCGGTCTCCCGCACCACGGGCACGGTGCCGTAGCGCATGGCGATCATCTGGCTCAGGCCGCAGGGCTCGGAGATAGAGGGCATGAGGAAAATGTCCGCGCCGCCGTAGATGGCAGTGGACAGGGCGGCGGAATACTGGATGCGGGCGGCGAAGCGGCTGGGGTACTGACTCTCAGCGTGGCGGAACGCCTCCTCATAGTTCCACTCGCCGGTGCCCAGCACCACCATCTGCACATCCATCCCCATGATCTCATGAATGGCGGCGGTGACCAGATCGAAACCCTTGTGCTTGACCAGGCGGGAAATGCAGGCGATGATGGGCACGCCGGGGTCCTCCCGCAGGCCCACCGCCTGCTGCAGGGCCGCCTTGCAGGCCTTTTTCCCCTCCAGATCCCCGGCGGAGTAGCACTTCGCCAGGCCCTTGTCCCGGGTGGGGTCGTACAGGCCGGTATCCAGGCCGTTGAGAATGCCACGCAGCTTATAGCCGTTGTGGGCGATCACGCCCTCCAGCCCGTGGGCGTAGAAGGGGTACTGCAGCTCGCCGGCATAGGTGGGGGAGACCGTGGTCACATAGTCGGCGGCGAAGATGGCCCCTTTCATCAGGTTCACGTCCCCGTAATAGGCCAGCATATGCTCATTCATATAGCCCTTGTTCAGGCCCAGCAGGTCCTCCAGCACCTGATCGCCGTAACGGCCCTGGTACTCGATGTTGTGGATGGTAAAGACGCTCTTGGTGCCGTGGAGCTCCCAGACCCGCTCCCGCTCCTCCAGCAGGTAGATGGGCACCAGTGCGGTCTGCCAGTCGTTGCAGTGGATCACGTCGGGGTGCCAGCCCAGGCGGGCGGGGGTCTCCACAATGGCACGGGAGAAGTAGGTGAACCGCTCGCCGTCGTCGTAATGGCCGTAGATGGCGGCCCGACTGAAGTAGTATTCGTTGTCCACGAACAGATAGCTCACGTTGTCCCGCCGCAGCTCAAACAGGCCGCAGTAGGGATTCCGCCAGGCCACCCGCACGTTGAAGTGCATGAGGAACTTCATCTGCTCCCGCCACTCCGGACCAATGCCCTCGTAGAGGGGGAGGATGACCTTCACGTCATGGCCCTGAGCGGCCAGATGCTTGGGGAGAGAGCCGGCCACGTCGGCCAGTCCGCCTGTCTTGATAAAGGGGGCTACCTCGGAAGCAGCAAACAGTATATTCATTTGGAACGCTCCTTTCCATCCGGCCGGTTTGGGCGGCCGGTCTGCTGCAATACGCGTGGCGTCATTGCTCTCGCGCTGCTTTTTATACTATACCACGGCATTCTTTGCAATGGCCAGGGGATACGTTTCGTGACCCATGAGCATTCTGCCCTGGTTCACCTGCACATTTTTGTCCGTAATGGCATACTTCAGGATGGCGTCCTGGTGGATGACCGAGCCCTGCATCAGGATGCAGTTCTGGATCTTGGCCCCCTTCCCGATGCGGACGCCCCGGAACACGATGGAGTTGACCACCTCGCCTTCGATGATGCAGCCGTCGGCCACCAGGGAGTTGACCGCCAGGGAGCTGGGGCCGTAGTAGGTGGAGGGATCGGAGCGGTCCTTGGTCTTGATGGGCCGGACCGGGTCGAAAAGCTGGGTGCGCACCACCGGGTCCAGCAGCTCCATGCTCCGGGCGTAGTAGCCGGACACCGACTGGAGCCGGGCGGCATAGCCGCTGTAGCGGTAGGCGTGGATCTTCAGCTTATCCGCCATGGGCAGCAGCACCCCCTGGCTGAAGGAGGGGACGTTGTGGGCGGTGCAGTGCTCTACCAGGCTGATCAGCAGGGCCTTGGACATGATGTAGACCTCCATGGACTCCAGCCCCGCTGGATACACCGGCTGCACCGCCACATCGGTGACCCAGCCGTCGGCATCCACAGTGAAATAGTCGGATTTCCGGGGGTCGCCCCGGGGAACGGGAGTGCACACCGCCGTGACGTCCGCCCCGCACCTCAAATGCTCCTCAAAGATCTCGCCCAGAGGCAGGTTGACCGCCACGTCGCCGCCGGCCAGCACCACATAATCCTGCCGGATCTTTTCCAGGTAGGAGTATACGCCGCCCAAGGCGTCCATGCGGCCCCGGTACTCCCCCTCCCGGCGCTTGTCGGCGTAGCCGAACGGGGGCAGGATGCGCAGGCCGCCGTGCTTGCGGCTCAGGTCCCAGTCCTTGCCGGAGCCCACATGGTCCAGCAGGGACTGATAGTTGGCGTGGACGATCAGTCCCACGTCGGTGATGCCGGCGTTGACCATGTTGGAGAGCATGAAATCCACCACGCGGTAGCGGCCTCCGTAGGGGATGGAGCAGGTATTACGGTGCTGGGAGAGCTCACGCAGCTGGGGGTCGGAGCGGTAGGCAAAAATGATCCCGTGCAGCTTGTTCATCATCTTACACCTCCGCTTTTCACGTTACGGGTGACCATGGACTTGGCGGGGACTCTGGCCCCGTCTCCCACCTTGATGCCCTCGGCCACCACGGCGATGCCCCATTCCTCGGGCTTGTCGTTCTCCGGCGGCGCGCCCACCCGGGCGCCCTCGCCGATGACGGCGTTCTCCGCCACGATGGCGTATTCCACCACCGCCCCGGCCTTGACCACCGAGCCGGGCATCAGGATGGAGTATTTGACCTGGGCGCCCTCCTCCACCCGCACCGAGTGGAACAGCACCGAATTCTCCACCTGGCCGTAGACCTCGCAGCCGCCGGTGACCATGGAGTGGGACACCACGGCCTTGGAGCCCATAAAGTGGGGCGGCTTGGTGGGCGTGCGGGCGTAGATCGGCCAGGAGGGGTCAAAGAGCTGCACGCCGCTGTCCACCGCCAGCATATCCATGTTGGCGTCCCACAGGGAGTCGATGGTGCCCACGTCCTTCCAATAGCCGGAAAAGCGGTAAGCGGCCATCCGCTCCCCCGCCGCCAGCATGGCGGGGATGATGTTCTTACCGAAGTCGTTGGAGGACTTCTCGTCGGCCTCGTCGGCCACCAGATAGTCCCGCAGCTGCTTCCAGTTAAAGATGTAGATCCCCATGGAAGCCAGATTGCTCTTGGGCTTTTTGGGCTTCTCCTCAAACTCATAGATCATGTCGTGCTCGTCCACGTTCATGATGCCGAAACGGGAGGCCTCCTCCATGGGGACCTCCATCACCGAGATGGTGCAGGCCGCCCCCGCCGCCTTGTGCCGTTCCAGCATCTTCTCGTAGTCCATCTTGTAGACGTGGTCGCCGGAGAGGACGAGGACATAGTCGGGGTCGTACAGGGAAATGAAGCCGATGTTCTGGTAGATGGCGTTGGCCGTTCCCTTGTACCAGGTGCCCTTGTCCCCCTCCTTGACGTAGGGGGGCAGGATGTGGACGCCGCCGTCGGAACGGTCCAGGTCCCAGGGCTGGCCGTTTCCAATGTAGCTGTTGAGTTCCAGGGGCTGATACTGGGTGAGGACGCCGACGGTGTCGATGCCGGAATTCACACAGTTGGACAGGGGGAAATCGATGATCCGGAACTTGCCCCCGAAGGGGACGGCCGGTTTGGCCACCTTGCTGGTAAGGGCCTTCAGCCGGCTGCCCTGGCCTCCCGCCAGGAGCATGGCCACACATGTCTTTTTCATTCTATCACCTCTTGGTTGAAGTGGGGAGCTCGTTCCTCCCATTTCCTGGGGGTGGGTTCAGGAGTCCTTCTCCGGCCTGACGGCCGGGACAGACGGGGGCTTCCGCACTGCGGGCCTGGCCGCCCGTTTCTTCACCGCCGGCACGGAGGCCTTTTCCCGAATGGCCGGCTTGTCTGCCGGGCTCTTCCGCGCCGGCAGGCTTTCCGCCTTCTTCCGGCGGGGCGGAAACTTCCGGGTACAGCGGTACACCACCGCGCTCATCGGCGGCAGGGTGAGCGCGAGGGACTGGCCCCGGCCATGGCAGGGGACGTACTCGCTCTTCACCGGGGCCTTGTCCCCCCGGCCCTGTCCGCCGTATGCCTCGTCGTCGGTGTTGAAGATGCAGGTATACTGCCCTGCGGCAGGCACGCCGATGCGGTAGCCCGTCCGGTCCACCGGGGAGAAGTTGCACACCACCACCAGGGCGCCGCCCTTTTTGTCCCGGCGCACAAAGGCCACGGTGTCGGCCTGATTGTCGTCGGCCTGAATCCACGCGAAGCCCTCCCAGGAGAAATCCAGCTCCCACAGCTGCCTGTGCTCCAGGTAGAAGGCGTTGGCCGCCTTGAAAAAGGCTTGGGTCTTCCGGTTCTCCTCGTTGGCCAGCAGGTGCCAGTCCAGGGACTGCTCAAAATGCCACTCGTTCCACTGGCCGAACTCGCTGCCCATCATGAGCAGCTTCTTCCCTGGGTGGGTGAGCATGTAGGCGTAAAATGCCCGGACGCCGGCAAACTGCTCGGCATGGGTCCCCGGCATCTTGTTGAGAAGAGAGCCCTTCATGTGCACCACCTCGTCGTGGGAGAGCGGTAAGATGAAGTTCTCCGAAAAGGCATACACCAGCGAGAAGGTGATGTCCTTGTGATTGAACTGCCGGAAATAGGGGTCCATCTTCATATAGTGAGTGATGTCGTTCATCCAGCCCATGTTCCATTTCAGATTGAAGCCCAGGCCGCCCTCGCTGACCGGGTGGGACACCAGGGGCCAGGCGGTGGACTCCTCGGCGATCATCAGCACGTCGTCGTGCTGGCCGAAGATCCGGGTGTTGAGCTGCCGGATGAAATCCACGGCCTCCAGATTCTCGTTTCCGCCGTGGATGTTGGGGGTCCACTGCCCTCCCTGGCGGCCGTAGTCCAGATAGAGCATGGAGGCCACCGCGTCCACCCGAAGGCCGTCGATGTGGAACATCTCCAGCCAGAACAGGGCGGAGGAGTACAGGAAGGATCGGACCTCGTTCTTGCCGTAGTCAAAGACCCGCGTACCCCAGTCGGCGTGCTCCCCTTTGCGCATGTCGGTGTACTCGTAGCAGGGCTGGCCGTCGAACTCGTACAGGCCGAAGGCGTCCTTGGGAAAGTGGGCCGGGACCCAGTCCAGAATGACGCCCACCCCGGCCTGGTGGAGCTGGTCCACCAGGTACATGAAGTCCTTTGGGGTGCCGAAGCGGCTGGTGGTCGCGAAGTAGCCGGTACACTGGTAGCCCCAGGAGTCGTCCAGGGGATGCTCGGTGACGGGCATCAGCTCCACGTGGGTGAAGCCCATCTCCTTGACGTAGGGCACCAGGTACTCGGCTATGTCCCGGTAAGAGAGGAACTCCCCCTCCCCCGTCCGGCGCCAGGAGCCCAAGTGGACCTCATAGATGTTGAGGGGCTTTTGGTAGACCGGGTTCTTCTTCCGCCAGTCCAGCCAGCCCCCGTCCCCCCATGCATAGCCGCCCAGCTCATAGAGCTTGGAGGCGGTACCGGGCCGGGTCTCGGCGTGGAAGGCATAGGGATCGGCTTTGAACAGCACCCGGCCGTCCGGCGCCTCCACGGCGTACTTGTAGAGGTCGTACTCCCGGAGCCCGGGGACAAAGCCCTCCCAGACGCCCCCCTCCAGCGGTTCCATGGGGTGGCTCCCGGGAACCCACTGGTTGAAATCGCCCACCACCGACACGGCCGCCGCGTGGGGCGCCCAGACCCGGAACACATGTCCCGCCCGCCCCTCGCGCTCCGCCGTGTGGGCGCCCATGTATTCCCAGGCCCGGATGGCCTGGCCGCCGGTGTATTCCTTTATATGTTGTGTCAGCTCCGGGGCGGACCCCGCCCACTGTTCCTGTTCCATACAGCTTCCCCATTTCTTTGGTATAATTATCCAAACACCCGAAACAGTTCCTCTTGTTGGTTGTAAATGATGCTAATTCATGAAATTTTTTTCTCCAGGTATTTGTATAAATTATACAACACCTTTTCATGGCCGTCAAGGTCCATCGCCTGTTCGGCCCATAAAATTTCTGTCAGGTCGCAGAAAAGGATTCGTACAAAATAACCGGCCGCCCATTCCGCAAACGGGAACGGGCGGCCGGCGGCGTATCAGGGGACACGGCCCCGGGGCTATCCGGCCATAAACAGGATGTCCAGGAACCGCTTAAAGATACCGGGCATGGTCAGGCGCTCCACGGCCTGGTCGGCCACGATGGGGATGGTCTGCTGCTCCACGCCGGACACCAATACCGCCATCTCTCCCAGCTTCTGTCCGGCCTCCACGGGAGCCTCCACCCGGTCGGTGAGACGCACCTCGGTGGTGACGTTGTTGAGCTCCGCCTTGTCGGTCAGAATGCGGCCGGACTGGGCCAGCACGGGCTGGACGGTGGAGCACTCGCCCAGGGCCACCTCCACCGGGGGCAGCGCCTGGTCGGGGCGGACATCCAGCAGGGTATAGTTGGCGAAGCCGAAGTTCAGAAGGGCCTTGGCGCTTTCAAACCGTTTTTCCGATGTGGGGGACTTCATCACCACGGCAATAAGCTCCATGCCGTCCCGCTCGGCGGTGGCCGACAGGCAGTAGAGGGCGGAGTCGGTGAAGCCGGTCTTGAGGCCGGTGGCACCCTCATAGAACCGGATGAGCTTGTTGGTGTTGGCCAGCTGGAACTGGCCGTCCCGGACGGAGTCCATCCAAATGGTGGTGAACTCCCGGATGCCGGGGTGGGCAAGGAGCTCCCGAGACATGACGGCGATGTCGTAGGCGGAGGTGAGGTGACCGGCGGCGGGCAGTCCGGTGCAGTTAATAAAGGTAGTATCGGCCATGCCCAGCTCCGCCGCGCGGCGGTTCATCCGCTCTACGAAGCTCTCCTCGCTGCCGGCAATGTGCTCGGCCAAGGCCACGGCGGCGTCGTTGCCCGACACCACCGCCACCGCCTTGAGCATATCATGGACGGTCATCTGCTCCCCTTCCTTCAGGTAGACCTGAGACCCGCCCATGGAGGACGCCCGGGTGGAAACCGTGACCATATCCTCCATCTTGAGGCGCCCGTCGTCGATGGCCTCCATCACCAGCAGCAGGGTCATGACCTTGGTAACGCTGGCAGGCTCCAGCTTGTCGTGGGCATTCTCTTCGTAAAGCACCGTGCCGGTCTCCTTCTCCATCAGGATGGCGGAACCGGCTTCCACCGCCGGACCGCCGGAAACGGCGGCGGCGGGCAGGATCAGCACAACGGCGGCCACCAGGGCCGCGGCGCATTTTTTCATCGGGATCTCCCTCCATGTTCATCTTCTATGGAAGAGGATGTGAAAATCTCCCTTGTTCTATGCGGGCGGACGCCTGCGAAAATTTCCCTGTGCCCCTGCGGCGTTTTGGCAATCCAGCCCCACTTTTGCAAACATTTTCAGCGTTCACATTTAATTTACAACCTTCCTATTGACTTTTTCCCGGGGCGGTGGTAGATTTACATTAGCACTCAGGGATAATGAGTGCTAAAAGAAGCGCAGCGGCGCTTCCGATTTTAAAAAGAAGGTGAGCGCGGTATGGATCTGAGCGACCGGAAGAAGAAAATCCTCCGCGCCATCATCGAACATTACATTGAGACGGCGGAGCCGGTGGGCTCCAAGGCCATCGCCTCCCTGCCGGGACTGAACGTCTCGTCGGCCACCATCCGGAACGAGATGGCCGATCTGGAGGCCCTGGGCCTGCTGGAGCAGCCCCACACCTCCGCCGGACGCATCCCCTCTCCCAAGGGCTACCGCATCTACGTCAACGAGTTGATGGACGACTATCGCCTGTCGGTGCAGGAGACCAGACGGCTCAACGAGGCGCTGCATATGAAGATGCGGGAGCTGGATCAGGTCATCGACCAGGCCGGACGCATCGTCTCCCAGCTCACCCGCTACCCCGCCTTCGCCCTGGCCGCCGGGGGCGACCGGATCACCATCCGGCGCTTTGATCTGCTGATGGTGGATCGGGACGCCTTCATCATCGTGGTCATGACCGACACCAACGCGGTGCGCAACCGGCTGGTGCGCCTGCCCTCCGATCTCAGCGAGGCTCAGCTCCAGCTTTTGAACACCCTTCTCAACGCCACCTTTACCGGCCTGACCCTGGACGAGATCACCCCCGAACTGATGCGGGTGGCCTCCCACGCGGCGGGCGAGGCCTACGGGCTCATCTCTCTGGTGGTCTCCTTTGCCATGGAGGTACTGGAAAGCCTGGAGCAGCGCACCGTCCACACGGCGGGCATTGCCAGTCTTTTGGCCCACCCGGAGTACCACAGTCTGGACCGGGCGGCGCCGCTGATGACCTATCTGTCCGAGGACCGGGACGCCGCCCGCTTCCCCATGCCCGACAAGGACCCCATGGAGATCCTCATCGGGCCGGAGAACGTGGTGGACGCCCTGAAGGACACCAGCGTAGTAATGGCCAGCTACGACATCGGCGACGGCATGCGCGGCGTCGTGGGCGTCGTGGGTCCCACCCGCATGGATTACGCCAAGATTTCCGCCCGTCTTTCCTACTTTGCGGAGGGTCTCTCCCGCATGTTCGGCAAGGGCGGGCTTCCCCCCGCCGGGGGCGACCCCGAGCACGATGACCGATAGGAGGCCGCAAAACCATCATGAGCAAGAAGGAAAAAGATCAGGAGCAGAAGGCCGCTCAGGCCGCGGCAGAGAGCGCGGAGAGCGCCGTGGTCCAGGAGGACGCCGTTCCGGAAGAACCCGCCGCCGAGACCCCGGATCCCCTGCCGGAGGAGCTGGAGCATTTGAAGGATTCCCTGTCCGCCAAGGAGGAGCAGTACCTCCGGCTGGCCGCCGAGTACGACAACTTCCGCAAGCGCAGCCAGAAGGAAAAGGAGGGTATCTACGCTGATGCCAAGGCCGACGCCCTCACCGCCTTCCTTCCCGTCTACGACAATCTGGAGCGTGCCCTGAAGCAGGAGACCGCCGACGAGGCCTTTAAAAAGGGCGTGGAGATGACCATGACCCAGCTCCGGGAGATCCTGACCAAGCTGGGCATCTCGGAAATCCCCGCCCTGGGCGCGCCCTTTGATCCCAATCTGCACAACGCCGTCATGCATGTGGAGGACGAAACGGCCGGCGAGAACACCATCGTGGATGTGTTCCAGGCCGGCTTCAAGCTGGGCGACAAGGTCATCCGGTTCGCCATGGTGAAGGTGGCCAACTGACACAGGCCGCCATGCCCGAGCGTCTGGCGTTCGGTTTCCCCGTATTTCTTTTGTAAAAAACCAATTTCTTTATTATTGGAGGAATATACTATGTCTAAGATCATCGGCATTGACCTGGGTACCACCAACTCCTGCGTGGCCGTCATGGAGGGCGGCGACGCCGTTGTCATCCCCAACGCGGAAGGAAACCGCACCACCCCGTCCGTGGTGGCCTTCTCCAAGGACGGCGAGCGCATGGTGGGCCAGGTGGCCAAGCGCCAGGCCATCACCAACCCCGACCGGACCATCAGCTCCATCAAGCGTGAGATGGGAACCAATTACAAGGTGACCATTGACGGCAAGAACTACACCCCCCAGGAGATCTCCGCTATGGTGCTCCAGAAGCTGAAGGCGGACGCCGAGGCCTATCTGGGCCAAAGCGTCACCGAGGCCGTCATCACCGTCCCCGCCTACTTCACCGACGCCCAGCGCCAGGCCACCAAGGATGCCGGCCGCATTGCCGGTCTGGACGTCAAGCGGATCATCAACGAGCCCACCGCCGCGGCCCTGGCCTACGGCATCGACAAGGAGTCTGACCAGAAGATCATGGTCTACGACCTGGGCGGCGGCACCTTCGACGTTTCCATCCTGGAAATCGGCGACGGCGTCATCGAGGTGCTGGCCACCGCCGGCAACAACCGTCTGGGCGGCGACGACTTCGACAAGTGCGTCATGGACTGGATGGCCGCCGAGTTCAAAAAGGATACCGGCATCGACCTCAGCGGCGACAAGGTGGCCATGCAGCGTCTGAAGGAGGCCGCTGAGAAGGCCAAAATCGAGCTGTCCGGCGTCACCTCCACCGCCATCAACCTGCCCTATATCACCGCCGACGCCACCGGCCCCAAGCATCTGGACCTGACCCTGACACGGGCCAAGTTTGACCAGCTCACCGCCCACCTGGTGGAGGCCACCGCCGGCCCCGTCAAGCAGGCCATGAGCGACGCCGCCCTCTCCTCCGGCGAGCTGTCCAAGGTCCTGCTGGTGGGCGGCTCCAGCCGTATCCCCGCCGTGCAGGACATGGTGAAGAAGCTCACCGGCAAGGAGGGCTTCAAGGGCATCAACCCCGACGAGTGCGTGGCCATGGGCGCGGCGCTGCAGGGCGGCGTGCTGGTGGGCGACGTGAAGGGCCTGCTGCTGCTGGACGTCACCCCCCTGTCCCTGGGCATTGAGACCATGGGCGGCGTGATGACCAAGCTCATTGAGCGCAACACCACCATCCCCGCCAAGAAGAGCCAGATCTTCACTACCGCCGCCGACAACCAGACCTCCGTGGAGGTCCATGTGCTCCAGGGCGAGCGTGAGATGGCCCAGTACAACAAAACCCTGGGCCGGTTCAACCTGGACGGCATCGCCCCGGCCCGCCGCGGCGTGCCCCAGATCGAGGTGACCTTCGACATCGACGCCAACGGCATCGTCAATGTCTCCGCCAAGGATCTGGGCACCGGCAAGGAGCAGCACATCACCATCACCTCCTCCACCAACATGTCCAAGGAGGACATCGACAAGGCCGTCAAGGAGGCCGAGCAGTTTGCCGCCGAAGACGCCAAGCGCAAGGAAGAGGTGGACGTGCGCAACCAGGGCGATCAGATGGTGTACCAGACCGAGAAGGTCATGGAGGACCTAAAGGACAAGATCGACGCGGGCGACAAGGCCACCCTGGACGCCGCCCTGGGCAAGCTGAAGGACGCCCTGAAGGGCACCGACGTGGAGGCCATCAAAGCGGCCACCGAGGAGCTGAGCAAGGCCTTCTACCCCATCAGCGAGAAGCTGTATAACCAGGCGGGCGGCCCTCAGGCCGGCGCAGGCCCGGATATGGGCGGCGCGGGCTTTACTGGCGGCGCTTCCGCCGGCGGCGCAGACACCGACCCCAACGTGGTGGACGCCGACTACACCGTAGTGGACGGCGACGACCATAAGTAAATTTGCATGTGCAGAGCCGCTGCTTGCAGCGGCTCTGCTACCCTGTATCCCAGGCCCGAAGCCCAGCGCGGCGGGTTTTGGGCGGAGAGGAGGAGCAAAGCGGCAAAGCGCGGGAGGGCGGCGGCCGTTCCACGCGGCGCGGGCTTTGCGGCGACGATATGGCTGACCAAAAACGAGATTATTATGAAGTCCTGGGCGTGTCCAAAGGCGTCTCGGACGACGAACTGAAGAAGGCCTACCGCAAGCTGGCCAAGCAGTATCACCCCGACCTGAACCCCGGCGACAAGACCGCCGAGGCCAAGTTTAAGGAGGTCAACGAGGCCTACGAGGTCCTGTCCGACAAGGATAAACGGGCCCGCTACGACCAGTTCGGCCACGCGGGCGTGGACCCCAACTTCGGCGCCGGCGGACCCGGCGGCGGCTTTGGAGGCGGCTTCGGCGGCTTCGACATGGGGGACATCGACCTGGGCGACCTGTTCGGCTCCTTCTTCGGAGGAGGCTTCGGCGGAGGAGGCGGCGGAGGCCGCAGCCGCAACGCCCCCCAGAAGGGTGAGACCATCCGGGCCGGGGTGACCATCACCTTTGAAGAGGCGGCCTTCGGCTGCGAGAAGGAGATCACCGTCACCCGCACGGAGCCCTGCGAGGAGTGCAAGGGCACCGGCTGTGCCCCCGGCACCACGGCGGAGGTCTGTCCCGACTGTCACGGCAGCGGCGTGGTCCGGATCCAGCGGGGTGGGGGCGGCTTCTCCTTCTCCACCACTGCGGCCTGCACCCGCTGCCGCGGCACCGGCAAGATCATCCACCAGCCCTGCAAGTCCTGCGGCGGCGCGGGAAGCGTCCGGCGGCAGAAGAAGCTGTCCGTCACCATCCCGGCGGGCATCGACAACGGCCAGGCCGTCTCCCTGCGGGGACAGGGCGGCGCGGGCAAAAACGGCGGTCCGGCGGGCGACCTGCTCATCGGCGTTACCGTCCAGCCCCACCCCATCTTCCGCCGGGACGGCACGTCGGTCTACATGGAACAGCCGGTCTCCTTCGCCCAGGCGGCCTTGGGCGCGGAGCTCCAGATCCCCACCATCGACGGCACAGTGAAATACTCCGTGCCCGAGGGCACCCAGACCGGCACCACCTTCCGCCTGCGCGGCAAGGGCATCCCCAGCCTCAACGGCCGGGGCCGGGGCGACCAGTACGTCACCGTAAAGGTCCAGGTCCCCACCGGCCTGAGCCGGGCCCAAAAGGAGGCCCTGCGCGCCTTTGCCGAGTCCATGGGGGAGGAAAAAGCGGAATCCGGCGATCCGCTTAAGAATATTTTTGACAAGAGAAGGAAAAAGAAATAAAATAGAGGACAGTCCATGTGGACTGTCCTCTATTTTATTTCTACCGCCCTTCGGAGGTGTACCATGCCCGACCTGTTCCAGTCCGCGGCGGACCTTGTGCGCCAATACGTCCTGCCCTACCTGTCCTGGACCCTGGTGTTCCCCCTGGGCACGCTGATTCTGGTCCTGCTGTTCTTCTTCTACTACTGGCACGCCCAGGCCCCCCGCCGGGACAGCCTGGAGTGGATCGCCATGCGGGAGCGGCGACCCATGACCTTCTCCGCCAAACGGTATCCCATGGTGAAAAAGGACGCCCTGCCTCTGCTTCTGGTGACGGCGGTTTATGCCTGCACCGCTTTCTTCCGGCTGGGCAGCTTCACCAATCCCCAATCCTTCCAGTCCTTTGACGGGACCGCCACCGTGGAATTCTCCCTGGACCGGACCATCGCCCTGACCCGGCTGGGCTGGTACACTGGCCTGGGGACCGGGGACTACTCCCTGGAGGTCTCCGCCGATGGGATGAGCTGGACCGCTCTTCAGGTCACCGTGGACGAGGACAACAAATCCACCTATGCCTGGGCGCCGGTGGACCGGAACGCCCAGGCCGGCTCGGTCCGCTCCATCCACCAGAAGTACAACACCCTGTTCAAGTGGTATTTCATCGAGCCGGAGGGCGGCCCCGTCCAGGTCCGGTACCTGCGGCTCACCGGCTTTCCGGGCAAGGCCCCCCTGGAGCTGGGCGAGCTGGTCCTCTGCGACCAGGACGGGGTCCGGGCCGTCCCCGACGCCGCGGCGGCTGCCCGGCCCGCGCAGGCCGTCACCTCCGATGACCTGCCCCTCTTTGACGAGCAGGACACCGTCCCGGACCAGTCCACCTGGTACAATTCCTCCTATTTTGACGAGATCTATCACCCCCGCACCGCCTACGAGCACATCCGGGGCATTGAGCCCTACGAGGTCTCTCACCCGCCCTTGGGCAAGCTCATCCTCTCCCTGGGCATCCGGCTGTTCGGCTTTACCCCCTTTGGCTGGCGGTTCATGGGCACCCTGTTCGGCGTGCTGATGCTCCCCATCCTTTACGTCTTCCTGAAAAACCTCTTCGGCAGGACCGCCATCGCCTTCTGCGGCACCGCGCTGTTTGCCTTCGATTTCATGCACCTGGTGCAGACCCGCATCGCCACCATCGACACCTACGGGGTCTTTTTCATCCTGCTGGCCTACTTTTTCATGTACCGCTACCTCACCCTGCCCGCCGGGACCTCGTTCCGGGGCGGCGCCCTGCCCCTCTTCTTTTCCGGGCTGTTCTGGGGCATCGGAGCGGCCAGCAAGTGGACGGTGATCTATGCTGGGGCGGGTCTGGCCCTGCTCTATTTCCTGGGCGTGTGGTTCAAGTGGCGGGACCGCCCGTCGAACTTCTCCTTCGCCCCCTGGCTGGTCAAGACCCTGCTGTTCTCCGTGCTGTGCTGGGTGATCATCCCGGTGATCATCTACACCCTGTCCTACTGGCCCTATGCCGCCGTCCGGGGCAACGACGGCGGGCTTCTCGACATGCTGGGCGAGCTGTTCTCCTGGCCCTTCGTCCAGCTTCCCCAGGTCCTGCGGGGCGAGCGGGAACTCATCCTCAAGGGCTCCAGCAGCCTGGTGGACGCCATGCTGGAGAACCAAAAGTTTATGTTCACCTACCACGTGGGCGTCACCGAGCACCACCCCTACGAGTCCCGCTGGTATCAGTGGCTGGTGGACGGCCGCCCCATCCTCTACTACCTGGACTCCACCTCGGCGCCCGGCTCCAAGGCGGCCTTCGCCTGCTTCAACAATCCGGTGGTGGCCTGGACGGGCCTGCTGTCCGTGTTCATTCTGGCGGTCCAGACCGTCCGCCGCCGCTGCGGCAAGGCTCTGTTCCTCCTGGTGGGCTATCTGTCCCAGCTTCTGCCCTGGTTTGCCATCGGCCGCATCACCTTCGCCTATCACTACTTCCCTTCCACCCTGTTTTTGGTGCTGGCCATCAGCTACGCCATGAACGACATGATGGAACGGAAGGTGGGCCGCTGGCAGTGGGCGGTCTACGGCATGACGGTCTTCTCCGTGGTCCTCTTCGCCGCCTTCTACCCCGTCCTCATCGGGCTGATGGTGCCCACTTGGTATCCCACCCACTTCCTGCGGTGGATTCCCGGCGGCGCCTGGCCCTTCTGAGCGTATATCCCATTCATCCGGAGGCATCCTATGAGCTACTTCATCGACTACCACACCCACTCCCAGCTCTCTCCCGACAGCAGCACCCCGCTGGAGCAGCAAGCCGAGGCCGCTGTCCGCTCGGGCCTCAGCGAGCTGTGCATCACCGACCACTACGACACCGTGGGGCTCCACGGCGGCCCTGTGGAGCCCCATGACTGGGCCCCGGCGGTGGAACAGTTTCAGCGGGTCCGGGCACAGTTTCAGGGACGCCTGACCCTTCGGCTGGGCCTGGAATTCGGCAGCGGCCACCTGGACGGCAGCGCCCTGTCCGCCGCCCCGCCGGAGCTGGACTTCGTCATCGGCTCGGTCCACAACCGCAGTCCGGCCGCCGGGGGAGACGATTTCTATCATGGGGACTACGACTCCCCCGCGGCCTGTTATCAGGCTCTGGACGACTACGTCTCCTCCCTGGAACAGCTGGCCCCCACCAGTACCTACGACGTGCTGGGGCACATCATCTACCCGCTGCGCTATATGGCCTGCGGCTGCCCCGAGATCTCCATGGACCGCTATACGGACCGCATCCGGGCGGTGCTGGCCATCGCCATCGCCTCAGGCCGGGGCATGGAGCTCAACACCTACAACGGCCGCACTCTGGCCGAGTGGCGGCCCTGGCTGGTCCTCTACCGGGAGCTGGGCGGCGAAATCCTCACCGTGGGCAGCGACGCCCATGTGCCGGAAACCATCGGCGCAGGCGTGAACGCCGCCTATGACCTCATCCGTGCCGCCGGCTTCCGGTACATTACGGTCTACGAGGGGCGAAAGCCCCGCTTCGTCAAACTGTAGCATCCGCTTATTTCAATTTGGAGGTATTACTATGATCGCACTCGGTTCCGACCACGGCGGATTTTTCCCCGCCAAGGCGGGCCTTGGCGGGGTGCCCTTTTTCCTTTGACTTCCTCGGGGCAACTAAATTGCCCCTGCGGCAAGTCCGTCCGGACTTGTGCGGCGTGAGCGCCGCCCCGCGCTGCGGGGCCCCGGCGTATCCGCCCCATGCCCTTTCACCATCCCTTTATTTCAATTTGGAGGTATTACTATGATCGCACTCGGTTCTGACCACGGCGGATACGCCCTGAAGCAGCACATCATCGAATATCTGGACGCTCACGGCCTGGACTACCGGGATTTCGGCTGCCACTCCACGGAGAGCTGCGACTATCCCGTCTTTGCCAAGGCTGCGGCGGAGGCAGTGGCCTCCGGCGAGTGTGAGCGGGGCATCGTCATCTGCACCACCGGCATCGGCATCTCCATCGCCGCCAACAAGGTCCACGGCGTGCGCTGCGCCCTGTGTACCGGCCAGCTCATGGCTGAGATGGCCCGCCGCCACAACGACGCCAACATGCTGGCCCTGGGGGCGGGCGTCGTGGGACCCAACCTGGCGGAGGCTATCGTCGAGACCTTCCTCACTACCGAGTTCGAGGGCGGCCGCCACGCCCGGCGGGTGGGGCTGATTACCGCGATGGAGTGATAACGCAACGCGGCCCGGACAGCCAAGCTGTCCGGGCCGCGTTTTTTCGTTCGGCGTCAGGCGCCGCCCATGGTCATTCCCTGCTCGCCCAGGCCATCCTTCTCCAGCATCCGCTCCAGACCTCCACATCCGTGCGGATGTCCATGGCGTCGTCCTGAAACAGCTTGTCGAGCTGTTTTTCGAAGCCGTCCACCACTTTGTCCATCATACCCTCGATGCGCACCTTGGCGGACTTGATGTTCTCCCCCTCGATGCCCTGGGCCTCCATCTGGGCATAGGCCCGGAGGATCTTCAGCGTGGTGGGCAGATAGTAGCTCAAAAAGCTGCGAAGCTGCCCCTCTTTGTCCGGCTTCTCCCGCAGATAGGCAAAGATTTTTCCAGTGATCTCTCCGATGCGGTCGATCTTCCGGCTCATCGCCTCGTCAGCGATGGCGTCGTTGACCTCCCGGATCTCCATCAGCACGGCGTCCTCCCGCTCCATGCCGGCGGGGGGCTTTTGCTCTTCCGCCCGTTTCTCCGGTGCGGGCGCCGGCGGCTCCTCCCGCAGACCCTCGTCATTGAGCACCAGCCGCCCGCTGCCCACGTCCAGATAGCCGGTGGGGATGACGCCCTCGTCCAGCATATCCTGGAGATCGTCGCACACCTTCCGCACCGAAAGGCCCATCGCCTGTGCCATGGAGGCCACGGAGATGGATTCCCTCCGGCCGATGAGGGCCAGATATTTGCGGAAGCGCTTGGCCTTTTTCCCCTTGGCCACGCCCATGTAGAGCATGATGAGGCCCACCCCGGCGATGCCCAGGGGGATAAAAATGTCGGACAGACTGGTCCAGAACCATCCGTAGGAGAGGGCGTCCAGCAGCTCGCTGAGGCCTCCGAAGCCGAACACGCCGGCCACGATGGCCCCGGCGATGGTCAGGCCCCGGCCCTCCCGGCCCCGGGCGAAGCGGGCGCCGGTTTTGGGCTTGGCGGATTTTTTCTTTCCGGCCGCGGGTGCAGCCCCGCCCAGGCCCTGGGCCGCGCCCTGCTCCCGCTGGATGTCATAGGGGTGACGGCTGGCGCGGGGGCGCTGGCTCCCCACCAGACCCATCAGCTTCAGCACCAGCATGACCACCCCCGCCGGCGGGAAGCAGAAGAGCATAATCAGCGTGGGAATCCAGGAGGCGAAATCGCCGCCCCGGTCTCCATTGTAATTGTGGTTGTAATCAGCCATGAACGGGCCTCCATATTGCCGGTCCCCAGGGCGGGTCCGGCGTCTCGGTCGTCTTTATCATACAACGGATTTGAGGGGATGTAAAGTGGTCGCGCCCCATTTTACCGGGGTGTTACCGTTCTGTAATTGCTTTTTCCCGGGCTGCATCATATAATATACTCTGATTTGCTGTGGGCGTCGCCCACAGCGACGATTTGGAGGATATATGCTATGGAAGAACATAAACCGGGCAAGCGGCTGGCTCCGGGCGGCGGCAAAAGCGCGGGCCGGACGCTGGCCCTGCTTCTGGCCGCCGCGGCGGTCGTCCTGGCGCTGGCCTATGTGGGGCTGTGCGCCTGGGTGGGCGCCAGCGGCACGATCCTGCCCCGGGTCTCCGCCGCCGGGGTGGACCTGGGCGGTCTGACCCAGACGCAGGCCGTGGAGCGCCTGAACACCGGCGTGGCCGACCGCTATGCCGGCGCGTCCGTGAACCTTACTTACAGCGGCCAGACCGCCGTCTTTACCGGCGCGCTGGTGGAGGCCGACGCCGAGGGCGCGGCCCAGTCCGCCTGGAACTATGGCCGCACCGGCGGCTTCCTCACCCGGGGCGGATACCTGCTCTCCGCCCTCATTGCCGGCCACGAGGTGGAGGCCCCCCTGCGCTACTCCGAGGCGGGTGGCGCCCAGGTGGACCAGATGCTGGAGGATATCTCCCACGCCGTGGGCGGCGATCTGGAAGAGACCACCTGGGAGGTCCGGGGGGACCAGTTGGTCTTCCACATGGGCTCTCCGGGCACCGGCGTGGACCAGGCGGCCCTGCGCCAGACCATTCTGGTCCGCCTGGCCGCCCTGGACGGCTCGCCCTATGAGGTGGAACCGGTCACCACCCAGCCCTCCTTCCCCGACCTGGAGGCCATCCACCGGGCGCTCTACGCCGAGGTAGCCGACGCCGCCCTGGACCCCGCCACCTTTGAGATCACCCCCAGCGTCACCGGCATGACCTTCGACATCGCCCAGGCCCGGCAGCTCCTGGAGGGGGCCGCCTGGGGCAGCGACTGCGCCGTGCCGCTGGAGATCACCGAGCCCAAGATCCCCACCGAAACTCTCCGGGAGCTGCTCTTCCGGGACGTTCTGGGCGAGGCCACCAGCAAGGTCACCGGCTCGGCCAACCGGAAGTCCAATGTGGCCCTGGCCGCCTCCACCTTCAACGAACGCATCCTGCTGCCCGGCGACGTCTTTTCCTACAACGACACCACCGGCAGCCGCACCGCCGAAAAGGGCTATCTGATGGCCCCGGTCTACAAGGGCGGTAAATCGGTGGACGAGGTGGGCGGCGGCATCTGCCAGCCCTCCTCCACTCTCTACTTGGCCGCGCTCAACTCCAACCTGAAGATCGTGGAGCGGCACCAGCACCAGTTTGCCGTAGGCTATGTCCCCGACGGACTGGACGCCACCGTCTACTACGGCAGTCTGGACTTCCGCTTTGAAAACGACACCGGCTACCCCGTCAAGCTGGTCTCCAAGAGCTATAAGAGCAGCGGCTCCACCTACCTGACCGTCACCATCTACGGCACCAAGACCGACAACCTCCATGTGAAGATGACCAACAAGGTCTACAACTGGGTGGAGTACGCGACCGTCTACCAAGTGGACGCCACCGTCCCGGCGGGCACGGTCAAGGAGGGGCAGAATGGCTATAAGGGCCGCAATGCCGACACCTACCGCAACCTCTATGACGCCGAGGGCAATCTGGTCAGCTCCACTCTGGAGGCCACCAACAAGTACAAGGTCCGCGAGCGCATCCTGCTGGTCAACCCCGCCGACGCCGCCCAGTACGGCCTGAACGCCGACGGCACGCCCCTGACCCCCGGCACGGCGCCCTCCGCCAGTCCTTCCCCCACACCCAGCCAGCCCTCCGCCAGTCCTTCCCCCACACCCAGCCAGCCCGCCGCCAGCGAACCCCCGGCGGTGAGCGAGCCTCCGGCGGCGAGCGAATCCCCCGCCGTGAGTCCCGACCCGTCCGCCTCCCCATCCCCGGAGGCGCCCTCCTCCGAGCCCTCCCAGGAGCTGGAAATAAGCCCCGCCCCGGACATCGGCATCCCCATCAATACGCCCTCCGCCTCGGAGGAGCACACAGAAGGGGGGAGCGAGGCATGAGCGGTTCTACCCTCACCCGCCGGGAGCTCAAGGCCCAGGCCAAGCAGACGCTGGCCCGCTGGGCCAGGCCCTGCATGCTGGCCTCCGCCGCCCTTCTGCTGTTTACCCTTCTTCTGGAGGTGGTGCAGGCCGTCACCCCCGGCACCAGCCTGTCCTATTTTCTCTACGCCGCCGTGGAGGACTACCCCTTCCAGACCGGCGTCTGGCGGCTGGACGCCGCGGCCGCCGCCCGCCTGATGACCACCGTGGGCCTGCCCGCTGAATTCAGCGGGGCGGGCGCCCTTCTGGGCGCCCTGCGGCTGGACGCCGCCGGGCTGGTCTACCTGCTGCTGATCCCCTTCCGGCAGATCCCCGTGGCGCTGCTCATTCAGCTTGTGGTGCTGCTGCTGTCCACCCCCATCCTCTACGGGGCCCTCCAGCAGTATTGGCACATCCTCCGTGGGGAGCCGCGCCCCTTCCGCAGTCTCTTCTCCTGGTACCTCGACCTGCGCCTCACCGGCAAGGCGGTGGCGCTTCAGCTTCTGCTCAGTGTGTGGCGCACCGTCACCGCCTTTGTGTGCCTGATCCCCGGCCTGGCCTGCACCATCCTGGGCAGCCAGTCCGGCGCGCCGGGTTTTCTGGTGCTGCTGGCCCTGCCCCTCACCCTGCTGGGGTCCCTGGCCGGCTACTTCTGCTATGTACGGCTGCTCCCCGCCCAGTACCTGCTCGCCCGCTCGCCGGAGCTGGACGTGGGGCAGGCCCTGCGCCGGAGCAGGCGGCTGCTGAAGAGCAGCTACCGGGACTTCTTCCTCCTCCAGCTCTCCTTCCTGGTGTGGCACCTGGTCTCTATGATGCTCTATCAGGTGCTGGACCTGTATGTGGTGCCCTACCAGCACATGGCCTCCATGCTGTTCCTCACCGCGCTGGACACCGTCCGGGAGACCCCCGGCGGCCCGGACCTGACCCTGCTGTGACCCACAGGCAGAAAGGGAGCTGTCAGCCGGCAGCTCCCTTCTTTTCTTTTGTCAGGCGGGGATGGCCTCGCCGGTCAGGACCTCGCCTTCAAACAGGTACTGGTAGCCCACCCGAACGGGCTCCCGCTCCCCGCCGTCCTCCACCTCCCAGGTGAGAGTGGCCGCGCAGCCCGCACCTAGGCCGGGCAGAACCACGCCCGCACCCGGGTCGGCCTCCGGCTCGGCCAGACCGTTGATCCGGACGGAGCCGGGTATGGCCCCGCCGCAGGCCACCTCCACTCTGGTCAGGGGCAGTGAGGAGCGGTTGTAGACCGTCACCACCCGCACCGTCCGCTCGGCGGCCTCCCACAGCCGCTCCCGGGCGGTCACCTCCACGAAGTGGAGCCGGACCGTTCCCCGCAGGGGGAGCTCCGCCAGCAGGCGGCGGTTCCCCTCCACGGCGTTCAGGCGCACCGCCCCGGTGATCTGGCACTCCAGCGGCCGGGGCGGGTCCAGACAAATGTCGCAAAAGTCCATACTGTATCCCTCCGGCTCATTCTATGCCGCGGCCTGTCGAGCCGTGCCGCTTGCGTTTGCGCCCGATTGTGGTATACTGGGAACACCAAACAGAAAAGAGTGACGCGCCATGTTTCAGGGCTTTTCCAACGAGACCATCGATTTTATGTGGGGCATCCGCTTCAACAATGAAAAAAGCTGGTTCGAGCAGCATAAGCAGACCTACCAGGCCCACTTCTACGAACCGATGAAGGCTCTGGCCGCCCAGATGTACGAGACCTTTCAGGACCGGCACAGGGACCTGGAGCTGATGACCCGGGTATCCCGCATCTACCGGGACGCCCGGCGGCTGCGGGGCCGCGGCCCCTATAAGGACCGGCTGTGGTTCTCCATGGAGCGCCCCTCGGAGGCTTGGACCTGCGACCCGGTGTTCTGGTTCGAGCTGGCCCCCGAGGGCTACTCCTACGGCATGGGCTACTACGCCGCCAAGCCGGCCACCATGGCCCGGTTCCGCGCCCGGCTGGACCGGGACCCCAAGCCCTTTGAAAAGCTGGCCCGGGCGCTGGAGCGCCAGGACGTCTTCACGCTGGAGCACACGTGCTACAAAAAGCCAAAGGGGGACCCGGGCAAGCTCCTCGCCCCCTGGTACAACAGCAAAAATCTCTCCCTCATCTGCCAGCGGCCCCACGATGACCGGCTCTTCTCGCCGGATCTGGTCCAAACGCTGGCGGAGGGCTACGACTTTCTGGCCCCCTACTACGCCTATTTTCTCTCCCTGGAGGGCGATCCCGACCCCAGGGCCTGATCGTTTGATATCGCCACAGCAGTTGAAAAATAACAAGTTATTTTTCAATGGGCGGGCGTTGCCCGCCAGCGTGTAACACGCGCCTTCTGGACTATGAAATCCAAAGCAGGACCGCAAAGCGGCCCTGTGCGGCGAAAATCGCCGCACGGTTCAAACGGAGCAAACGCTCCGTTTGAACCGCTTTGATTATAACAAATTTTACATGAGGAAAAATGCCGCCCGCCGTATATCCTATTCGAGAACGAACAGGAAAGGCGGGCGCATCATGTTCAAACGCAAATCCGATCCCGGCTGGGCGGCGGTTCTGGCCGCCTTCGGGCTTCTGCTGGGCGCCGCCGCCCCTTGGTTCGCCCTGGTGCTCTCCATACCGCCTCCGGCGGTCCAGGCGGACGCCCAGGTCCTCACCGAGGAGGACGGTCCCTCGCCCTCGCCCCAGGTCCAGTCCGGAGACGGACAGCCCAAGCTCATCGCCCTTACCTTTGACGACGGGCCCCGGCGCTCCACCACCACCGCTCTGCTGGACGGCCTGGCGGAGCGGGGCGTAAAGGCCACCTTTTTTCTCATCGGGAAGCAGTTGGAGACCAACGAGGACGTGGTCCGCCGCATGGACGAGGAGGGCCACCAGGTGGGCATCCACACCTTTGACCACGTCCGGCTCACCGGCCTGAACAAGGCCGACTTCGACGCCCAGGTGGACCGGACCCGGCAGCTTTTGAAAAACATTCTGGGGCACAACGACTTCCTGCTGCGCCCCCCCTACGGCCTCATGGATGACGGCATCCGCCGCCACGCCGGCTGCCCCATCATCCTCTGGTCCATCGACCCGGAGGACTGGAAGGACCAAAACACCGTCCGCGTGACGGAGCATGTGGTGAACGGCGCCAGGGACGGCGCCATCATCCTCATGCACGACATCTTTCCCGAGAGCGTGGACGCCGCGTTCCAAATCGTGGACCGGCTCCACCAGCAGGGGTATCTCTTCGTCACCGTGGAGCAGCTCTTCGCCGCCCGCTGTCTGCCCCTGGAGGCAGGCCGGACCTACTCCGACGCCTATCCGTAATCAAAAAGCGTTCGGGAAGCGTTCGGGCCAAGCCCGAACGCTTTTTACATACGCATGGCCAGCAGGACTACGAAGAGAATCAGCATGCAGAAAACCGTCATGCCCGGATTGACCAGGAACAGCCCCCACTTCTCCCCGGCCTCCATGCCGGCGGCGCCCGGGTCCAGCCTTCCGTCCCGGTCCCGGTCCCGATAGCGGACGGACAGGAGATACCAGCCGAACACCAGCGAAAAGAGGATAAAATAGGACAGGACGCTCTCGCCCTGGTCCCCGAAGTATTCCAGCAGAGGCGACAGGCCCGCCGAGACGAAGTTCACCCCCGCGTGGAGGGGGATCGTCCAGCGTACACCGCCGGTCCTCAGGGCCACATAGCCGAAAAATCCGCCCACCGCAAAGGCGTAGAGCATCTGGAAGAGGTTTCCGTGGACCAGGGCAAACAGAAGCGCCGAGGCTAGGATGGCAAACCCCTCGCCGTAGGGCTTGAGCCGGTCCAGCAGGGCCTTTCGAAACAGCAGCTCCTCCGCCAGCGGCGCCAAAACACAGCCCAGCAGCAGATTAAACAGGACCGGCTGGTCCAGCAGGGCCTCCACCGGGTTGGACAGGGGGGTGTCCCGCAGATCGTTGATGAGCCGGACCAGCCCCATCGTGACCAGATTGGCCGAATAGATCAGCGCCAGGGCCATGAACCAGCCCTGCAGCAGGCCGCCGGGGGTCCAGGGGCTCTCCCGCCCGGCCCGGACGGCGGGCAGGACCCGCAGGGTCCGATAGGCCGCCGGGAAGGCCACCAGATAGCTGCCCGCCGCCGACAGCACCCAGTCGAACCAGGCGGCTTCCAGAAGGCCGGGGGCCAGGGCCGCCGCCAGACGCAGGCCCAGCACCTGCACCGCAAGCTGGAGCACCACCAGCAGCGTCATGGCCCAGCCCACCCGGGAAAACACCTGGCGGTCCTCCCAGCGCAGGGTTTGACTCAGGCCTTGAAACATGTCCCATCTCCTCCCATCTGTTCAGCGGGCTCTATTGTATCATAAAATCCCTGTTCTGTCTCCCCGGCATCTGCGCGGCCCGGTCTTTTTATTTTCTACGTTCTCTTTTTTCCTCTACATGTTGACACGCTCAAATTCCGTGATACAATATCTGGTGTTCGATAAACCATTTACTCATAGTTACAGAGGAGACGAGATAGATGCCCATTTCTGAAAATGCCCGCGCGGTGCTGGAGCGCCGCTATCTGATCCGGGACGAGTACGGCGAGGCCGTGGAGACGGTGGACGAGCTGTTCCACCGGGTGGCCGATGCCGTCGCCGCCGCCGACGCCCGCTTTGATCCCCAAGCCGACGTGGCCGGCACCGCCCGGAGCTTTTACCATATGATGACCGGGCTGGACTTTCTGCCCAACTCCCCCACGCTGATGAACGCAGGCCGGCCTCTTGGGCAGCTCTCCGCCTGCTTTGTGCTGCCGGTGGCCGACTCCATGGAGGACATCTTCGACGCCATCAAGAACGCCGCCCTCATCCACAAGTCCGGCGGCGGCACCGGCTTTTCCTTCTCCCGGCTGCGGGCCAAGGGCTCCACGGTGAACTCCACCGGCGGCGTGGCCAGCGGCCCCATCTCCTTCATGAAGGTCTTCAACGCAGCCACCGAGGCGGTGAAGCAGGGCGGCACCCGCCGGGGGGCCAACATGGGCATTCTGCGGGTGGACCACCCGGACATTCTGGAGTTCATCACCTGCAAGAACGACACGAAGGAAATCACCAACTTCAACATCTCCGTGGGCCTCACCGAGGCCTTTATGGAGGCGGCGGAGTCGGACAGCGAGTACGAACTGGTGGACCCCGCCTCCGGCCGGGTGACCGGCAGGCTCAACGCCCGGGAGGTCTTTGAGGCCATCGTCCGTTCCGCCTGGCAGACTGGCGAGCCGGGCATCCTCTTTCTGGACCGCCTGAACAAGGACAACCCCTGTCCCGGGCAGGGCGAGATCGAGTCCACCAACCCCTGCGGAGAGCAGCCCCTGCTGCCCTACGAGGCGTGCAACCTGGGCTCCATCAACCTGGTCCGCCACCTGCGCAGGACGGAGACGGGCTATGTCCTGGACCGGTCCAAACTGGAGCAGACCATCCGCACCGCCGTCCATTTCCTGGACAACGTCATTGAGGTCAACCAGTACCCCCTGCCCGAGATCGACGCCATGACCAAAAAGACCCGGAAGATCGGCCTGGGCGTCATGGGCTTTGCGGACATGCTGCTCTGTCTGGGCATCCCCTATGACTCCGACGAGGGCGTGGCCATGGCCTCGCAGGTCATGGAGCTGGTGCAGACCATCGGCCACCAGGAGAGCCAGCGGCTGGCCCAGGTCCGCGGCCCCTTCCCTCTGTTTCCCGAGAGTGTCTACCGGGACGGCGCGCCCCTGCGCAACGCCACCGTCACCACCATCGCCCCCACCGGCACCCTGTCCATCATCGCCGGGGTGTCCAGCGGCGTGGAGCCGGTCTTTGCCTACGCCTATTACCGCAACGTGATGGACAACACCCATCTCATCGAGACCAACCAGATCCTAAAGGACAAGCTCACCGAGCTGGGCCTCTACTCCGACGAGCTCATGCGCCAGATCATCGAGCACGGCAGCCTGGCCCACGTAGAGGGTATCCCCGAGGCGGTCAAGCGGGTCTTTGTCTGTGCCCACGATGTCTCGCCCATCTGGCATGTTAAGATGCAGGCCGCCTTCCAGCAGTTCACCGACAACGCCGTGAGCAAGACGGTGAACTTCCCCCACTCCGCTACCCGGGAGGAGGTGGCTGAGGTCTACCGCCTGGCCTATGAGCTGGGCTGCAAGGGCACCACCATCTACCGGGACGGCTCCCGGGACGAGCAGGTGCTCAACATCGGCGTGGACAAGGCCAAGCAGGAGGCCGCCCTCCCCGACCATGTGGAAAAGCTGCTGGAGTCGGGCTGCGACTCCACCGCCTGTCTGCTGCGCAGCGGCAGCATCAAGCCCCGTCCCCGGCCCGACGTGACCATGGGCTACACGGAGAAGGTGAAGATCGGCTGCGGCAACCTGTACATCACCGTCAATTACGACGAGCAGGGGGTCTGCGAGGTGTTTACCAACACCGGGCGGGCCGGCGGCTGCCCCTCCCAGTCGGAGGCCACCGCCCGGCTCATGTCGGTGGCTCTCCGGGCCGGCGTGGATTCCGACGAGCTCATCCGGCAGCTCAAGGGCATCCGCTGTCCCTCCACCATCCGGCAGCAGGGCATGGCCGTCACCTCCTGTCCCGACGCCATCGCCAAAGCCATCGAAAAGGTGATGCAGGCCAGCAAAACCAACCAGATCCCCCCCTGCCCGCCCCCCATGGACGCCGGCCGGAAGGGCCGGCCCGCCCCC
>CABUJV010000025.1 GCA_902492005.1 uncultured Eubacteriales bacterium | reverse complement strand
AAAAATAAAGCCCGAAGGACTGTTTCATCCTTCGGGTTTTACGATAGCATTTGCGAGCAAAACGCTTTTTAATTCTTTTTCTTGCCATACAGTGGAAATTTCGATATAATAGATTCTTAATATCAGACAAACGAGGGATTTACTTATGGCAATATCAAAGGAAGACATTTTGACTACTGGGATCGAGATATTCAGCGAAAAGAGGTATCAGGACACCTCTGTGCAGGACATCGCAGAACGATGCGGCATGTCAAAGGCAAGTTTTTATTCGTTCTTTCCTTCCAAGGAGGATATTTTTATTGCGGTCTTTATGGAGCTGCAGGACCACTTCAAAAGCAATATCGCTATGCTCTCCAATATCCAGTTGGAACCGCGAGTGCAGTTTCAGCACGCCTGCAGCCTGCTTATCGAGCTCTTTTCCCAAAATGGCCGGATTCTGCGGAGTTCATCTACCCCTGAGCCTCCGATTATCAACGCCAGAAAAGCTGAGTTCGGCGGATGGATTCTCCGTATGTTCAAGAGTATGATCGAAGAGATATACGGTCCGGAATTCGCGGCCTATGCGTGGGATATGACGATCCTCCAGCGCGGAATTCAGAGGGAGTTCTCGAACCTGTTGGCAAACGGAAATCTGGGTGGATATACCGTCAATCAGGCTGCCGCATATATCTGCGACGTCCTCGACTGCCTCGCGGAGGGTATGGCAAGCAGAAAACTGGACCCGTTCATTACCCCGTCTGTTGCGGAGACATATCTCGACATTTCTTTGGGGCAAAACGTTGATCTCTTGCACTATGTGGAAAACTTTGAAAAAAATGTCCGAAGCGCATTGGCGAATATAAAGCACAAGCAAAGATCCGAAGAAATTCTCCAGATGGTACAGTTCTTTAAGACCGAAATCGGGAGCGCACAGCCCAGATGGTATCTGCTTCACGCAATTCTGGACTCTCTCCGAAATGAAAAGGAGCTTCGGGGCATAACCAAGCAGCTGCAGCAACTGCTGGCGGCGGTATCGCCGGAATCGGAAGAAAAGTAAATCGCCATCGCCTTCCCCTCGCTCTGTGGGATTTCTTTGGTCAACGCAATTCCGCAGAAGAAATTATCATCAGAGGAAAAACAGAAAGAGCCTGCATCCGAAGCAAATGCTTCGGATGCAGGCTCTTTCTGTACGATTGACTGAGCGGAGAGGAAGCCTCGGCCTGAAGGGGAGAAACCGCTGCCCCATGCGGGTAAGCTTCTCCGTAAAGCGCAGGTTCTTCCCGGCCAGGTCGGAAAGCAGGTTGCGGATCATAAGGCTGTGGTGGGCGCAGGTGGTGGGACATAGGGTCAGGATGCGCCGGACGTTCAGGAACAGCACGGTACAGGGGGGCCTCTTCGGCCACCGCGATGTTGAGCACCGCGTGGCAGAACCAGCAGAAGGAATTTGCCGGCCTGCCCGCCCCCATCCTGTTCACCACCAACTGCCTGATGCCCCCCAAGCCCAGCTACGCCTACGGCGCCATCCAGGTGGCGGCGGCCCTGGCCAACGCCTTTGGCTGCGGCGTCAACGACCTGGTAGAGCAGTTCGGCATCGCCCCCATCACCACGCCGGAGGCCGACCTGAAGCCCCTGCTGAACTGACCTTCGCACATATGTCTGTCCATCAAAAGAGGGCGGCCTCGGACGAGGCCGCCCTCTTCTTGTTTGACCATACGAAAATTTTCCCAAAAGTAGTTGACAGTTAAATCCCTCTATGTTAATATGAATATAGAAAATAATAATTCTTATTATTAATTAACTTGAACTTGCAAATTTTGGTCCATCCGCCGCCTGCACCTGCCATTCCCTTCCACCCATCTTATGTCAAAGGAGGCAATCACATGTTTTTTAAGACCACAGACGCACATGAGGCCCTGCGGGCCAAGGTCCGGCAGTTTGCGGAAAACGAGGTCAAGCCCATCGCTTTCCTGCTCGACCAGCAGAACGAGTTCCCGGACGAAGCCGTAAAGAAGCTGGCCGAGCTGGGACTTATGGGCATCCCCTACCCCAAGGAATACGGCGGAGCCGGCCTGGACGTGCTGAGCTACGCCATCGCCGTGGAGGAGCTCTCCCGGGTGGACGGCGGCACCGGCGTCATCCTGTCCGCTCATGTGTCCCTGGGCTCCTGGCCCATTTTTGCCTACGGCACCGAGGAGCAGAAGCAGAAATACCTGGTGCCTCTGGCCAAGGGCGAGAAGATCGGCGCCTTCGGTCTCACCGAGCCCAACGCCGGCTCCGACGCGGGCGGCACCGAGACCACCGCCGTCCTCAAGGGGGACCACTACGTCCTCAACGGCGGCAAGATCTTCATCACCAACGCCCCCAAGGCGGACACCTATGTGGTTTTCGCCGTCACCACGCCGGACATCGGCACCCGGGGCATCTCCGCCTTCATCGTGGAAAAGGGCTGGAAGGGCTTCGAATTCGGCGACCACTACGACAAGATGGGTATTCGCTCCTCCTCCACCGCCGAGCTCATCTTCAACGATGTGAAGGTACCCAGAGAGAACCTGTTGGGCAAGGAGGGCGACGGCTTCAAGATCGCCATGGCCACCCTGGACGGCGGCCGCATCGGCATCGCCTCCCAGGCGCTGGGCATCGCCCAGGGCGCCTATGAAAACGCCCTGGAGTACGCCCGGGAGCGCATCCAGTTCGGCAAGCCTGTAGGCTTCCAGCAGGCCATCTCCTTCAAGCTGGCCGACATGGCCACCAAGCTGCGCTGCGCCCGGATGCTGATCTACTCCGCCGCCGAGCTGAAGGAACACCATGAAAGCTATGCCATGGAGGCCGCCATGGCCAAGATGTACGCCTCTGACATCGCCCTGGAGGTCACCAACGACGCCATGCAGATCTATGGCGGCGCGGGCTTCATGAAGGGCATGGACGTGGAGCGGGCCTACCGCGACGCCAAGATCACCACCATCTACGAGGGCACCAACGAGATCCAGCGGGTGGTCATCGCCTCCCACATCCTGGGCAAGCCCCCCAAGGAGTCCGGCGGCTCCTCCAGCCGGCCCAAAAAGCCCGCCCCCGTCACTGGTGTGCGCAAGAAGCTGATCCTCCGGGACGGCACCCCCGCCGAGCAGGTGGCCGCCCTGGTGGAGCATCTGAAAAAGGACGGCCATGACTTTGCCGTGGGCATCCCCCTGGACACCCCCATCCCCCTGGCGGAGCGGGTGGTCTCCGCAGGCAAGGGCATCGGTGAGAAGAAGAATATGAAGCTCATTGAGGCCCTGGCCAAGGCAGCCGGCGCCGCCGTGGGCTCCTCCCGTCCGGTGGCGGAGACCCTTAAATACGTCCCCCTGGACCGCTATGTGGGCATGTCCGGCCAGAAATTTACCGGAAACCTCTACATCGCCTGCGGCATCTCCGGCGCCATCCAGCACCTGAAGGGCATCAAGGACGCCTCCACCATCGTGGCCATCAATAAAAACGCCGGCGCCCCCATCTTCAAGAACTGCGACTACGGCATCGTGGGCGACGTGAACGAGATCCTGCCCCTGCTCACCGCCGCGCTGGACTGCGGCGACAAGAAGCCCGCGCCCCCCATGGTCAAGATGAAGCGGCCCCAGCCCCCCAAGCCCGAGCCCATTGGCAAGCGGTACGTCTGCGGCGGCTGCGGCTATGAGTACATCCCCGAGCTGGGCGACGAGGACGCTGAGATCGCCCCCGGCACCCTGTTCGAAAAGCTGCCCGAGGATTGGGTCTGTCCCGAGTGCGCCGAGGGCAGAGATCAGTTCATTGAAGCGTAACGTCTGAAAGGAGGAAGAATTATGCATTGCGTGAGAACCGTCACCGATCGCCTCTACTGGGTGGGCGCCAACGACCATCGTCTCCACCTTTTTGAGAACATCCACCCCATTCCCCGGGGGGTCTCCTACAACGCCTACCTCCTGCTGGATGAGAAGAGCGTCCTCTTCGACACAGTGGACTGGTCCGCCTGCCGCCAGCTGCTGGAGAACATCTCCTATCTGCTGGACGGCAAGCCCTTGGACTATCTGGTCATCAACCACATGGAGCCCGACCACGGCGCCTCCATCGAGGAGATCCTCCTGCGCTATCCCAAGGTGAAGATCATCTCCACCGAGAAGGCCTTCATGCTGATGCGGCAGTTCGGCTTCCATGTGGACGGCCACGAGTGCATTGAGGTAAAGGAGGGCGACACCTACACCTTTGGCGCCCATACTGTCACCTTTGTGGCCGCCCCCATGGTCCACTGGCCCGAGGCCATGGTCACCTTTGACGTGACCAACGGCGCCCTCTTCTCCGCCGATGCCTTCGGCTCCTTCATCGCCCTGGACGGCAAGCTCTTTGCCGACGAGGTCAACTTCGACCGGGACTGGATCGACGAAGCGAGAAGGTATCTCACCAATATCGTGGGCAAGTACGGCCCTCACATTCAGCTCCTGCTGAAAAAGGCCGGCGGCATCCTGGACCAGATCAAATTTATCTGCCCCCTCCACGGTCCCGTGTGGCGCAAGGACTTCCTGTACTTCATCGACAAGTACGACAAGTGGAGCCGCTACGAGCCCGAGGTCAAGGGCGTGATGCTGGCCTACGCCTCTATGTACGGCAACACCGAGGCCGCCGCCCAGGCCCTGGCCGCCAAGCTGTGCGAGCGCGGCGTCACCGACGTGGCCCTCTACGACGTGTCCAACACCCATGTGTCCTACCTCATCTCCGAGGCCTTCAAATACAGCCACATCGTCCTGGCCTCGGTGACCTATAATCTGGGCATCTATCCTGTTATGCACAACTTCCTGATGGACATGAAGGCCCTGAACCTGCAGAACCGTACCTTTGCCCTCATTGAAAACGGCTCTTGGGCCTGCAAGTCCGGCGACCTGATGCAGAAGTTTATCAACGAAGAGCTGAAGAACATGACCGTTCTCAATGAACGGCTCACCTTGGCTTCCTCCCTCAACGAGAGCAAGTCCGCCGAGCTGGACGCTCTGGCTGACGCTATCGTGGAGTCCATGAAATAACCCCTTTTCCTGGCACTTCATTCCCACAAAGCGGAAGGGGCCGGATGCAAAAGCATCCGGCCCCTTCCGCTGCCCCCACTCAGCCCAGCAGGCCGGTGAGCTCCTCATATTCCTCCCGGGTCAGTTTGTCTGCGGCGAAGAAGATATCCAGCTTCTCCCCCATGCCCTGAGTCTGGCCCCGCTCAATGAGGCGCTTCAACGTCCGGTACAGCATCTCTCGTCCCCCTCTCCTCTTATTCCGCCGTAAGTCCCAGCTCCAGCAGCGTCAGCCGGTACTCGTGGTCCACCAGCAGGGCGTCGGCATCCTCCTGCGGCGTGGGCGTATCGGGCTCCTCCGGCCGCTGAATGGCCGTGAGGGCGGTCAGAACGCCGTCCTCCAGCGTCAGCTCACAGCAGCCGCCGCAGGCGAGCGCCTGCCCCGCCAAGTGCTCCGGCACCTCCACCCATCCCTCTCCCATCCAGTTGGATGTCCGGTGAGACTGCCGCTCTGTCGGGTGGATGCCGTTGACCGGCTCCAGCTTGATGATGGTCATGACTCTCCCCTCCCGCCCCTGCCGGGCCGGGTGGAGAAATGGGACGGATGCGTACACCTCCGGTCCAAAAGAGACAACAAAGGGCCCGCCTGACGGCGGGCCCTTTGCGTTTGGAAAGAGAGAGGAGGAGTGAGAGGTGTGATTGAATGTATATAGAAACACAGTACCCTGTGCTGCATCCGGCTTTGCGCTTCTGTTCTGTTGTGATTGTATGATACCACACCCGCCAGGGAAAAGATTGGATAGACTTTGAACGAGTTGTAAAAAACCTGTGAATAAAACGCCCGATGCCAAAAAGATGCCCGCCGACAAGCCGGCGGGCACGCGTCAGATCTTTTCCGCGATCTGCTTCAGGCAGCGGAGCAGGGTGGCGGCCTCCTCCTGGGAGAAGTCCTGCAGCACCTCCTCGTTCAACTCCCGGATGATCTGCAGCACCGGCTCCTCCAGCGCGGCGCCCATGGGGGTGATGACCACCTGCACGCAGCGGCGGTCGTTGGGGTCCACCGCCCGGTCGATCAGCCCCTTCTTCTGCATCCGGTCCAGCACGCCGGAGATGGTGGAGGTCTCCAATCCGAGGATCTGCGCCATCTCCTTGGGGTTCACGGCCTCTTTGCGCCAAAGGCAGTTGAGCACACCATACTGACCCGGCGTGATGCCGTAGGGCGCCAGCTTGGAGGACAAAAGCTGGAACACCTGGTGCTGCGCCGTCGTCAGCAAATAGTTGATACACTCTCTGATATCCATGCAATACCGCCCTCCAACGCTCGGCTCCGGTCCGGACCGTCCGTGCCGGCCTCTCTCCTCACCCATGTGCAAACGACAAAAGCGGCGCCCGGTTCCACAGGCCCTGACGGCCGGCGGGCAAAGGCCCGTCGGCACGGTGTGGGCCGATGGCTGAATTGGGGATCGTTTCCCGGTCCGGTGCCGCGCTCTGGTCTTTTGGGGGAAAAGTGGCGGCCGGAGTCAGGCCCGGGCTTGGGCAGCCACAAGTCGTCCTCTCACAAAACATTTTTGCATGAGAACTTCTCTCGGTTATGATACCCTTTCTTCCCCTTTTTGTCAAGCGCAGGCACGGGAAAAAATGTTCCGCCCCTCCCGCAGCGCCGGACGTTCAGCCAACCGGGACGGCGGCTTTCCGGAGGGCGGCAAAGTAGTCGCAGATGAACTCCCTGAGCTTAGTGGAGGCATAGGACTGGTAGCACTCCTTGCGGTGGATGACGGCGATTTCCCAGGGAAAGTCCTGCTCCAGAGACACCATGGTGAGCGGGTCCGTCAGATAGCGCTGGATGACCGGCCCCGGCAGTACGGCCACGCAGTCGCTGGAGGCCAGCAGCTCCGCCGTGAAGTAGGGCATCAGGCTCTTATAGGCAATGTGAGGATAAAAGCAGTGCTCCTCGCACAGCCGGATGAACTGCTCGTGGAGGGTGGCGGTATCGCCGAAGGTGACGATCCGCTCGTCCTTCAGCTCCCGGATGTGGACCCTTCCGCAGCCAGCCAGCCGGTGTCCCTTGCCCACCATCAGCCGGACCTGGTCCCGCACCACCACTGTGGTCTCCAGCTGGGAGGATCGCTCCACGGGCAGCATGACCATTCCCAGGTCCACCCGGTTGGACAGCACCGCCCTGGCCACCAGCTTCGAACCCTCCTCCAGAATATTGATGTCGATGCCTGGGAACTTTTTCCGGAACTGCACCAGCAGCGGGGCAAAGTACATATCCAGCAGCACTCCCGGCGTGCTCAGGCGTACCTCGCCGCTTTGGATGGATTTCACGTCGTTGATGGTCCGGTACAGGTCGCTGTAGCGCACCAGCAGGTCCTGGGCCTGAAGGTAGAACGCCTCCCCTACGTCGGTCAGCCGGAAGCTCTTGCTGGTCCGTTCGATGAGCTTGGCATTGAGCTCCTGTTCCAACTGCTTGATCACCCGGGTCAGCATGGGCTGGGTGATATAGAGCTGCTCGGCAGCCCTGGTGAAGCTCTTGTTTCGGGCGATTTCCACAAAATACCGCAGTTGCTGAATGTCCACTTGCAACCCCCTCCTCTGTCGCCATTTTCCGATTTTCATCTCCTATTTTATCGGAGAATACCCCTCCTGGCGAGCAGGAAAAATACCAAAATTACCCTTGAAAATTTAGGAACTATACCCAAAAGGATTACTTTCCCGCATCCATCTATGTCTCCTCCTTATAGTTATGTCATTTTGCCACAAGAAGGAAGATTTATTTTCTCTTTTTTGTGTAATTTATTACTTTGAGTAATAGACAAATTGGAAAATGGGTATTTTACAAAACGGTCCATCGTCCTGTATGCTCTTTCCAACCCGAGGCGGCGCTCCTCAAAAATGGGCGGCCGCAGAAACCGGGACGGCCCCGGCCGCCCCCAGTACAAGAAAGGATGATGCGCGTGGCAAAGATCCTGACGGCCGCCGAAGCGGTCAGCACCTACATCCAAGACGGCTCCACCGTAACCTTTGGCGGCTTCGCCAATGGACTGATGCACCCCGAGGAGATTATGACGGCATTGGAGTCCGCCGCCCTGCAGGGCAGTCCCCGGGACCTGACCGTCATCTATGCCTCCGGCCAGGGCGACAGCGCCGAGCGGGGCCTGAACCACCTGGGTGTAGAGGGCCTGTGCAGGAAGGTCATCGGCGGTCACTGGGGCCTGGCCCCCCGCCTTGGAAAGCTGGCCGCAGAGAACAAGCTGGCGGGCTACAACCTGCCCCAGGGCACCATCTCTCAGCTCTTCCGCGAGATCGCCGCCGGCCGGCCCGGCGTCATCACCCACGTGGGCCTGGGCACCTTCGCCGATCCCCGGCTGGAGGGAGGCAAGCTCAACCAGGCCGCCTATGACGCCGGCGACGTGGTAAAGGTCATTGAGTTCGAGGGGGAAGAGAAGCTGTTCTACCCCTCCATCCCCATTGACGTGGCGGTCATCCGGGCCACCTACGCCGACACCAAGGGCAACTGCACCTTTGAAAAAGAGGGCGCCTATGCCGAGGCTCTGGCCCAGGCCCAGGCCGCCCGCAACTCCGGCGGCAAAGTCATCGTCCAGGTGGAGCGGGTGGTCGAGTACGGCTCCCTGGACGCCCGGCTCATCCGCCTGCCCGGCATCTATGTGGACGCCGTCGTGGTCGCCCGGCCGGAGAACCACATGCAGACCTTCGGCACCCAGTACAACCCCGCCCTCTCCGGCGAGATCCGGGTGCCCATGGACGCCCTGGCGCCTCTGCCCATGGGCGAGCGCAAGATCATCGCCCGCCGGGCCGCCATGGAGCTGGTCCCCCACGCCGTGACCAATCTGGGCATCGGAATGCCGGAGGGCGTGGCGGCAGTGGCCGCCGAGGAGGGGCTGGAGGGCATGGTCCTCACCACCGAGGTGGGCGCCATCGGCGGCGTTCCCGCCGGCGGCAAGGATTTCGGCGCCGCCGCCAATGTGGACTGCATCCTGGACCAGCCCGCCCAGTTCGATTTCTACGACGGCGGCGGTCTGGACGTGGCCTTCCTGGGTCTGGCCCAGATGGATCGAGCGGGCAACATCAACGTCAGCAAGTTCGGTCCCAAGATCACCGGCTGCGGCGGTTTCGTCAACATCACCCAGAATGCCAAAAAAGTCATCTACTGCGGCACCTTCACCGCCGGAGGCCTGAAGGTGGGCGTGGAGGACGGCAAGCTGGTCATCCATCAGGAAGGCAAGGTGAAAAAGCTCATCCCCGCGGTGGAGCAGGTCACCTTCTCCGGCAGCTACGCCGCCGAGCACGGCCAGCCGGTGCTGTACGTCACCGAGCGGGCGGTCTTTGAACTGACCCGGGAGGGCGTGGCGCTCAAGGAGATCGCCCCCGGCGTGGACCTTCAGAAGGACGTCCTGGACCAGATGGACTTCGCGCCCATCGTAAAGAATGTGAAGCTTATGGACGAGCGCATCTTTCGTGACGCGCCCATGGGCCTGACCTTTTAAACCGGCAAGCTGGAGAGAGAGTCCCCACGCAGCCGCTATGGGGTCTGCGCGGGAATAAAGAAATAGGAGGAACGTACTTATGGCATTATCTTTGTTCGGCATCATTTTGGGTCTGGTCCTGCTGATGTTCCTGGCCTATAAGGGCTGCTCCATCATCTGGGTGGCTCCCGTCTGCGCCGTGGTGATGGCCGTTCTGGGCGGTTACAGCCTTCTGGACGCCTATATCGGCGACTATATGGCCGGCATGGCCAACTATGTGCTTCAGTGGTTCCCCGCCTTCTTCCTGGGCGCGGTCTACGGCAAGCTGATGGACATGACCGGCTCCGCCCGGAGCCTGGCCGATGCCATTGTACGGCTCATCGGGCCCAAGTTCGCTGTTGCTGCCGTCGTGGTACCCTGCCTGCTGATGACCTACGGAGGCATCTCCTTGTTCGTGGTGGTCTTCGTCATCTACCCCATGGGCTACGCCATCTACCGGGCCGCCGATCTGCCCCGCACCCTGCTGCCCGGCGCTATCGCCTTTGGTGCCTTCGGCATTACCATGACCGCCGTCCCTGGTACACCTCAGATTCAAAACCTGATTCCCGCTAGCTATTACGGCACCGATGCTATGGCTGCGCCTTTGATGTCCATCGTAGCAATCCTTATCGTGGGCATACCTGGCTACGTCTATCTAGAGTGGCGGGTACGACAGGCGCGCAAGAAAGGACTCCATTTTACTCCGGACCCCAAGCATGTCGAGGTAGACCACACTTCCAAAAATCTGCCCTCCTGGCACTGGCTGGCCGGCATCGTACCGCTGATTGTCGTGGTGCTCATGCTCAACCTGTTCCCCAAGCTTCTGCTGAGCGCCGCCGGCATTGAACTGGCCTCCAACTATGCCATTGTGATCGCCTTGGTCTGCGGAATTCTACTCTGCTGCCTGATGAACCTGAACCAGGTCAAGACGCTCATTCCCGCCATTAATGAAGGCGCCAACGGCTCCATGGGCGCCATCATGAACACCGCCTGCGCCGTGGGCTTCGGCTCCGTGGTCAAGGTCATGTCCGGCTTTGAACTGCTCAAAAACGCCATGCTGAATATGCCCGGCTCCATCCTCTTCTCCGAGGCCGTGGCCGTCAACGTGCTGGCCGGCGCCACCGGCTCCGCCTCCGGCGGTATGTCCATCGCCCTGGAGGCCCTGGCTCCCCGTTATCTGGAAATTGCCAACTCCATTGGCCTGAACCCCGAATATTTGCACCGTATTGCATCCCTTTCCTCCGGCGGTCTGGACACTCTGCCCCACAACGGCGCGGTCCTGACCCTGCTGGCCGTCTCCAACTGTACCCATAAAGAGTCCTATCTGGACATCTGTGTCACCACCTGTATCATCCCTGTTGTCGGTTCCCTGTTGCTTGCCCTGGTGTGGGGCGTGTTCCTCTAACCACATTGGCCAGCACATTCCCCCTCCCCCCAGCCGGGCGGACCGGCTCCCCGGTCCGCCCGGCTAATTCTCCAGTCCTCCCACTTTTCCCACCCCTTTCCACACACAAGTCCTCACTTTTCCCACATCCCCTTTTCCCACACAACTTAAAAGGAGGTTTTCTATGACCATTGATGAACTGAAGGTCGGAGTAAGCGCCAGCCACTCCAAAACCATCACGGAGACCGACGTCTACCTCTTCGCCGGCATCACCGGCGACCTGAATCCCGCCCACGTCAACGAGCACGCCTCCAGCCTCACCCCCTTCGGCGGCCGCATTGCCCACGGCATTCTGTCCGCCGGACTGATCTCCGCCGTTTTGGCCATGCAGCTCCCCGGCCCCGGCACCATCTACCTGGGCCAGGAGCTGAAGTTCACCAAACCCGTCCGTTTTGGCGACACCGTCACCGCCACCTGCACGGTGTCCGAGCTCCTTCCCGAAAAAAACATCGTCAAGCTGGACACCATCTGCACCAACCAGCGGGGCGAGGTCGTGGTCAAGGGCATGGCCACCGTCATGCCGCCCAAAGAGTGATTCCCCCTCCGCAGATCAGCCATCCGGGCGGGACCTTCTCAGGTCCCGCCCGGATGGCTCATTTACTCCCGCCGCCCCAGCCCTTGAAAATTCTGTGCAGCTCCGGCATCTGGTGATCATTCTGCTGGATCACGCCGCCTTTGCCGTCAAGCTGCCCCCTCGTATCATAAAAAGGGCGTCCGGGCCGCAAGCGGCCGGACGCCCTTTTTTCGGTTCTGTTGTCACACCGTAAGTACGTTGATCCCCGCCCGTTCCAGCATATGCTGGTCGGCCGGCTTGATGTCGGTGTCGGTGATGAGCGTGTGCAGGTGGTCCAGGGGGAACACCGACGCCACCGCGCTGCCTCCGATCTTGTCGGAGGTGGTCAGCACGATCATCTTGTCGGCCGATTCGGACATGGCGCGCACCACCTCCGCCCGGAACAGGTTGATGGTGGACACGCCCTTCTCTTCGCTGATGGCATCGGCGCCGATGAAGCACTTGTCCACCGAGAACTGGCTCAGGCCCAGCTTGGTGAGCGGCCCCACGTTGGCCTCGGCATCGTGCTGGAAGGAACCGCCCAGCAGCACCACGTCCAGCGAGGAGCAGGCCCGCACGAAATTGCACAGGAACACGGAGTTGGTGATGATGGTGATGCCTCGCTTGGTCGCCAGCTCCCGGGCCAGCAGGGAGCAGGTGGAGCCGGTCTCGATGATGATGGTCTCCCCGTCGCTGACCAGCCCGGCCGCCCGCTGGACGATGCGCTGCTTCTTCTCATAATTGTTCCACATGCGGGTTGAGGTATCATAGCCGTTGTCCACCGCCACCGCCCCGCCGTGGGTCCGCTTCAGGACCCCCTGGTCCTCCAGCTTTTTCAGATCCTGCCGCACGGTCACCAGGGAGACGCCAAATTCCGCGGTGAGCTCGCTGACGCTGACCTTCTCCTGACTCTGAAGCAGGGAGATGATCCGCAATTGTCTCTCATTAAACACTTTGAATGCCTCCAAGCTGTCGTTACGCGCCGATCGGATTTTCGTTACAAAGCTATTTTTTATATAATAGCCTATTTTTTCGGAAAGTGCAAGAAGGAATCTTTGCAATTTCAAGAAGTCCTTCCGCAGCGGGAAGAAGGCACTTGCGCCCGCCGCGCCCTTGTACTATACTAATAATACTGCATTTTTACCCACGATCGACATGAAAGGGTGATCCTGTTGGAACAATCGCGCATCCATGATCTGGAGGTCCTGGCGGCCAAAGCCAGACTTCTGGCGGTTGACATGGTGCATACGGCCAATTCCGGCCATATCGGCGGCTCGCTGTCCGCCATGGACCTGCTGACCGTGCTGTACTTCAACGCCATGCGGGTGGACCCCGCCCATCCCCACGACCCCAACCGGGACCGTTTCGTCCTGTCCAAGGGCCACTGCACCCCCGCCCTGTACCCCATTCTCTCCCTGCGGGGCTTCTTTCCCCAGGCGGAGCTGAAGCTCTTCCGCTCCATCGAGGGCCACCTGTCCGGCCACGCCGAGATGCGCCACGTCAAGGGCGTGGACATGTCCACCGGCTCGCTGGGCCAGGGGCTGTCCGCCGCCGTGGGCATGGCCCTGGCGGGCAAGCTGGACGGCCGGGACTACCGGGTCTATGCCCTGCTGGGCGACGGCGAGCTGGCCGAGGGCCAGGTGTGGGAGGCCGCCATGTCCGCAGCCAAATATAAGCTGGACAACCTGTGCGCCTTCGTGGATCTGAACGGTCTGCAGATCGACGGCAGTACCGCCGACGTGATGCCCACCGCCCCGGTGGACAAAAAGTTTGAGGCCTTCAACTGGAACGTGCTGACGGTGGACGGCCATGACTGTGCCGCCGTGGCCGACGCGCTGGAGCAGGCCAAGGCCGCCCAGGGCAGGCCCACCGTCATCCTGGCCCGCACCGTGAAGGGCAAGGGCGTCTCCTTTATGGAGAACAACGCCGGCTGGCACGGCAAGGCCCCCAACGATGAGCAGTATGAGCAGGCCATGGCCGAGCTGAAGGCCGCTCTGGCCCAACTGGAGGTGAACTGACATGGCAGAGAAGATCGCAACGAGAGCCGCCTACGGCGAGGCCCTGGCCGCCCTGGGGGAGGCATACCCCTCGCTGGTGGTGCTGGACGCCGACCTGTCCGGCTCCACCATGAGTAAGAAATTTGCCGACAAGTACCCGGAGCGCTTTTTCAATATGGGCATTGCCGAGGCCAACATGACCACCGTGGCCGCCGGCCTGTCCACCTGCGGCAAGAAGGTGTTCACCAACACCTTCGCCATGTTCGCCGCCGGCCGGGCCTTTGAACAGGTACGCAACTCCATCGCCTATCCCCACCTGAACGTGACGGTGGTGGGCTCCCACGGCGGCCTGTCCGTGGGTGAGGACGGAGCCACCCACCAGTGCTGCGAGGACTACGCCCTCATGCGCAGCCTGCCCGGGATGCTGGTGCTCTCCCCCTGCGACGCTCCCGAGATGCGCCAGGCCGTCCAGGCCCTGCTGGACTACGAGGGCCCCGCCTACCTGCGGCTGGGCCGCCTGGCGGTGGAGTCGGTCACCGACGGGGCGCCCGGCTACCGCTTCGATCTGGGCAAGGGCGCCGTGCTGCGGGACGGCGGCGACGTCACCGTCATCGCCGCCGGCATGATGGTCCAGATGGCCCTGAAGGCGGCTGCGGCCCTCCAGGCCCAGGGCGTGTCGGTCCGGGTGGTGGACATGCACACCATCAAGCCCTTGGACGAGGAGTTGGTGCTGCGCTGCGCCCGGGAGACCGGCTGCATCGTCACCAGCGAGGAGCATAACATCATCGGCGGTCTGGGCGAGGCGGTGGCCGCCTGTGTGTCCGCCGGCTGCCCCGTGCCGGTGGTGCGCCACGGCGTGGAGGACGTGTTCGGCCGCTCCGGCAAGGCCGAACACGTGCTGGAGCACTTCGGCCTGAGTCCGGAGGGCATCGCCGTCAAGGTCCGCCAGGCCCTGCAGCTCAAAAAATAAAAAACATGTGCGGGAAGAGATGCCGTCCCCGTATCTTAAGCCCGGGAGGCAGCCACAGCATGAAGCAGACTTTACCGCGCGCTGGATTCCTGGCGCTGTCGGCCATCCTTCTCGCGTGGGCGATACAGGCCGGACCCGGAAACCCGCCCATCCGGCCCGGGACGGGCTGTGGCTTTCGCTATGCCTGGGCGGGCCCCGACGGGCGGCGGGAACAGCCCGGCATCCATGGGTTCGGCTTCCACGCGGCGGACGCCTCGCAGTGGGACGTGTGGGGAGACGCCGACCCCTACTCCCTGCTGTCGGTCTACGGGACGGACGGATCGGATGTGGAGGACTACCGGGAATTCAAAGCCTCCCCTGCCGACGGCAGGCTGGAACAGTTCCGCGCCATCAGGCGCTTGGAGAGCTTGCCTTTGGGGCCGGAGCCGGCGAATATTTTACGGCTGTACTTCACCTACCGGGAGGACGGCAGCCTGTGCCGCAAGGATTACTTCCACAACGGGCTGATGTTCGGCACCACCTACTCCAGCTCCACCCTGTTCTACGACGGGGCGGAGCGGCTGCCCTTCGCGAAATGCTACATCACCCACGGCAGTCTGGAATACTACTGCATCTATCTGGACGACGGCTCCCGGCCTGCCTATTGTCTCGTCCTGGACGACAATATCGCGGGTTACGTGCCGGAGTTCGTCCGCTATTGACGCTTAGGAGGCTACCTATGGTCTTTTTGGAGTCCCCTTCCACCGATCCCTACTTCAATCTGGCACTGGAGCAGTACGTCTTCGACTGCCTGCCCCGGGACCGGGAATATTTCATGCTCTGGCAGAACGACAACACCATCGTGGTGGGCAAGCACCAGAACACGGCGGAGGAGATCAACGCCGACTTTGTCCGGACGCACGGCGTGCGGGTGGTCCGGCGGTTGTCCGGCGGCGGCGCGGTGTACCACGATCTGGGCAACCTGAACTTCACCTTCGTCATGGACGCCGGAGCCGGCAGCGCTCTGGACTTGCATCTGTTCTGCCAGCCGGTGGCCCGCGCCCTGCAGAAGCTGGGGGTGGACGCCCAGATCAACGGCCGCAACGACATCACCATCGACGGCCAGAAGTTCTCCGGCAACGCCCAGTACCGCAAACAGGGCCGCATCATGCACCACGGCACCCTGATGTTCGACTCCGACCTCTCGGTGGTGGCCCAGGCTCTGCGGGTTTCCCAGGACAAGATCGAGTCCAAGGGGATTGCGTCGGTGCGCAGCCGCGTCACCACCATCCGTCCCTATCTCCGGCAGGACGTGTCCTTGGAGCAGTTCAAGGCCCTGCTGCTGGAGGCCATGTTCGAAGGGACGCCCATGGAGCCCTATTCGCTCACCTCCCAGGATCTGGCCGCCGTCCAGGCCCTGCGGGACAGCCGCTATGCCACCTGGGAGTGGAACTACGGCTCCTCCCCCAAGTGGTCGGTGCGCAAGCGCCGCCGGGTGGAGGGCGTGGGCGTCATCGAGGTCTTTCTGGTGGTGGAGCGGGGGCGCATCGCCGCTGCCGGCTTCCGCGGCGACTACTTCTCCGCCGAGGACTCCGGCCCCCTGTCCGCCCGGCTGACGGGCCTGCCCCTGGAGCCCTCCGCCCTGACCGACGCCCTGCGGGACGTGCCGGTGGATCGGTATTTTACCGGCCTGACCGCCGAAGAGCTGGTCTGCATCCTGACCCAATAGCCTCCAGACCGGCCCGGCCGCCCCAAACGGGCGGCCGGGCTCGTTTTTCGATTTCTCTCCCGAAAATAGTTGCGCATTCACCTATTTGTGCTATACTATTCAGTATCCGAATCATCCTCATCCGTTGGGAGTGACACCGTTGCCCATCTTTCATCCGGCAGAAGACAAATTTACTCAGATGACTCAGACCCCCATTCCCGGCCTGGTGGCCACGCTGGCGGTCCCCACCATCATCAGCATGCTGGTCACCTCGGTCTACAACATGGCCGATACCTACTTCGTGGGACAGATCGGTACCAGCGCGACCGCCGCCGTAGGCGTGGCCCTCCCCCTGATGGCCGTTATCCAAGCCATCGGCTTCACCTTCGGCCAGGGCTCGGGCAACACAGTCTCCCGTCTGCTGGGCCAGCAGAAGCGGGAGGAGGCCGAGTCCATGATCTCAGTGGCCTTCTTTTCCGCTTTTCTCTGCGGGATCGTCCTGGGGGTGCTGGGCACCATATTCATCGGGCCCATGGTGCACGTTCTGGGTGCCACCGACACCAGCGCCCCCTATACCATCGACTATGTCCGCTTCATCCTCATCGGCGCGCCCTTCATGGTGTCCTCTCTGGTGCTGAACAACCAGTTCCGCTTCCAGGGCAACGCCGTGTTCGGCATGGTGGGCATCTTCTCCGGCGCCATCGTCAACATCGTACTGGACCCCATCTTCATCTTCGCGCTGGACCTGGGCACCGGAGGGGCGGCCCTGGCCACCATTCTCAGCCAGTTCCTCAGCTTCTGCCTGCTGGTGGGCGGCACCTTCCGGGGCACCAACATCCCCCTGTCCTTTCGGCAGTTCCGCCCCTCGCTGGACAAATATCGCATCATCCTCTCCAACGGCCTGCCCTCCTTCTGGCGGCAGGCATTGGCCAGTCTGGCCACCATTCTGCTCAACGTGGCGGGGCGCAGCTGCGGCGGCGATACCGTAGTGGCCGCCATGAGCATCGTCTCCCGGGTCACCATGTTCGCCGGCTCGGGCATCATCGGCTTTGGCCAGGGCTACCAGCCGGTGTGCGGCTTCAATTACGGCGCCGGGCTGTACGGCCGGGTGCGGGAGGCCTTCCTCTTTTTCTTCCGGGTGGCCCTCATCGCCGCCCTGGCCCTGTCTATCCTGGGCTTCCTCTTCGCGCCCCAGGTGGTGGCGCTCTTCCGGCGGGACGACCCGGAGGTCATCCGCATCGGCGCACTGGCCCTCCGGCTCCAGTGCGTCACCTTCCCCCTCATGTCCTGGCTCTTTCCCGCCAGCATGACCCTGCAGACCATCGGCCGCTCCTTCAAGGCCACGGTGCTGGCCATGTGCCGCCAGGGCCTTACCTTCGTGCCCCTGATCCTGGTCCTACCCTATCTGTGGGGGGTATTCGGCATCCAGGCCAGCCAGCCGCTGGCAGACATTCTCACCTTCGCCGTGGCCCTGCCCATGGGCCTGGGCGTTCTGCGGGAGCTCCGGCTGGCGCAGGAGGGAGCCGAGGCCCAGGGGACCGCCTGAATCCTCCGTAAAATTGGAGCGGGGCCGCGATAAAACCGCGGCCCCGCTCGTTATCGATAGAGAGGAAAGGACCTTCCTTCTCGTCCGGCTCTGTGATATAATGACAGAAAAGCAGTCATTCTATCGCGCATCTGCGCACTTGTGTGCGCAGGCGCTTGAAATGCAAGGCCTTGCCGTCCGAGGCGGCAAACGGCCATCTATCCGGCCCGGAGGACCGGATAGAATCCTGTCATCACATCCGTCAGGAGCCGGAAGGAGGTGCCGCCGACGTGTTCCTGCTGATGTCCATGGAAGAGTTGGCCCGTGCCCAGCGGCCGGAGGGCAGGCTGGAGGAGCGGCTGCTGCCTCTGGTCGGCCAGGGAGATCTGGAGGCCTTTGAGGTCCTGTACCGCTCCACGGAGAGGGCCGTCTATGCCCTGGCCCTCTCCATTCTGAAAAATCCACACGACGCGGAGGACATCGTCCAGGAGACCTATCTCAAGGTACGGGCCGCCGCCCACCTGTACGTCCCCCAGGGCAAGCCCTTGGCCTGGCTGTTCACCATCACCAAAAATCTGTGCCGGGACCTGCTGCGCGGTCAGAGCCGGACGGAGGCCGCCCCGGAGGGGGCAGAGGACGACCTGCGCTTCTCCTACGTCTCCGATCCCACCGACCGGCTGGTGCTGGAGGCCGCCCTCGGGGCGCTGGGTGAGGAGGAGCGGCAGGTGGTGCTGCTTCACGCGGCCTCCGGCCTGAAGCACCGGGAGATCGCCCGGGATCTGGGCCTGCCCCTGTCCACCGTCCTGTCCCGGTACAGCAGGGCCCTGAAAAAGCTGCAGCGCTATCTGACGGAAGAGGGGGTACGCCTGTGAGACGCAAAAAATTGGAACATGCCCTGCGCCGTGCGGTGGAGGACCTGCCCCGGCCCGGCCTGGACGCTGTCTCCAGCCCCCCTATCGTCCGGATGGAGGTCCATGACTACATCACCCGCCCGGATGCCCCCGACCCCCGCCTGCGGCGCCGGCGTCTGGCCTCCCTGGCCGCCGCGGCCTGCCTGCTGGCGGTCATTGCCGGGGCGGCGGTATGGATGCAGTTTTTCCAGATCTATTCCACGGTGGAGCTCACCGTCAACCCCCACTTTTCCATCCATCTCAGCCGCCGGGACCAGGTCCGGGGGGTGGACGGCGTCAATGACGACGCTCAGGCGCTCCTGGAGGGGCGCTCCTACCGGGGCTGGACCCTGGAGGCCACGGTGAACTCCCTGATGGATGAGCTGGCCCTCAAGGGCTATCTCCTCACCTCCGCCGGCCAGGTGGACGTGCTGGCTGCCAGCAAATCCCTCCCCCACGCACAGGAGCTGCAGGAAGAGGTAGAGGCTCTGGTGGCGGCGAAGCTCTCCGGTCTGGATCCCCCGGAGCCGGAACCGGAGCCCGATCCCAGCCCGGAGCCCGTCCCTTCCACCTCGGCTACGCCCTCTCCTGTGCCCAGCCCGAGCGCGGGATACCTGCCTCCGCCCTCTGTCCCCGTCTCCCCCACCGTCCCCTCTGTCTCCCCCGCCGTCCCGCCCAGCCCCAGTCCGGCGGTCTCGCCCACGCCTGTGCACACTCCTATGCCTACGCCCATGCTCACCCAGCCCCAGCCGCTGACGGAAGCCGACGTGGAGTCCATGGTCCGCGACCTCTTCCCCGGCGGCAAGATTCAGGAGATCAAGCTGGACGAGGACGACGGCGTCTCCTATTATGAAGTCGAGCTGAAGGACGGCGAGGAAAAGATCGACCTGGAGATCGACGCCTATACCGGCGAAGTGCTGGATCTGGATTACGACGACTAAAAACCGCCTCCGCGTCTCAGGGCGCGGAGGCGGTTTTCCGTTCAGTCCCTCAGCTCCAGACAGACCGGGCAGTGGTCGCTGCCGTACACGTCGGAGAGGATGGAGGCTCCGGCGACGCGGTCCCGCAGCCGGTCGGACACCAGGAAGTAGTCGATGCGCCACCCCGCGTTGTTCTCCCGGGCGTGGAAGCGGTAGCTCCACCAGGAATAGGCCCCCGCAGCATCGGGATACAGCCAGCGGAAGGTGTCGGTAAAACCGGCGGAGAGCAGCTCGGTCATCTTGGCGCGCTCTTCGTCGGAGAAGCCGGCGTTGCCCCGGTTGGTCTTGGGATTCTTCAGGTCAATCTCCTGATGGGCCACGTTCATGTCCCCACAGATCACCACCGGCTTTTTGCCGTCCAGCCCCTTGAGATAGGCCCGGAAGGCGTCCTCCCACGCCATGCGGTAGGGCAGACGGGCCAGTCCATCCTGGGCGTTGGGGGTGTAGACGGTAACCAGATAGAAATCCGGGTACTCCAGGGTGATGCACCGGCCCTCCCCCACGTGATCGGAATCCCCGATGTCGCACGTCGCACACAGGGGCTCCCGCCGGGTGAAAATGGCGGTGCCGGAATAGCCCTTCTTCTCCGCTGAGTTCCAGTACTGCAGGTAGCCGGGAGTGTCGATGTCGGCCTGACCGGGTTGCATCTTGGTCTCCTGCAGGCACAGCGCGTCGCAGTCCGCGGCGGTGAAAAAGTCGAAAAAGCCCTTCTTGACGCAGGCCCGCAGGCCGTTGACGTTCCAGGAAATCAGTTTCATGCGTGTTCCTCCTTTGATAACAGCTCGCCCAGCAGGCGGTCCCCGTCCGCCGTGGTGATGCGGACCTGCCGGATCTGGTTGTGCAGGCCGGCACCCCGCGCCCGCACCTCCAAATAGTTGGGGGCGTGCCCACGCCAGAGGCCCCCCTTCTCCTCCTCGAAAAGGACGGGCAGAGCCTGTCCCACCCAGGACGCCAGGTAGCTCCGCTCCAGACGGCCGGCCAGCTCCGCCGCCCGGCGGGCCCGCTCCTCCTTCACTCCGCCGGGCACCTGGCCCGGCAGCTCCGCCGCCGGAGTGCCCGTGCGCCGGGAGTAAGGAAAGATGTGCATGCCGGTGAAGGCGCACCGCTCCACGAAGCCCAGGGTCTGAGCGAACTCCTCCTCGGTCTCCCCGGGGAAGCCCACGATGAGATCGGTGGTAAGGCCGGGGGCCTGAAAGTACTTTCTCAGTAATTCCACACTCTCAAAATACCGGGCGGTATCGTACTTTCGATTCATCCGCCTCAGAGTGGCGTCGCAGCCGGACTGCATGGACAGGTGGAAGTGGGGGCACAGGTTGTCCAGGGCGGCGCACCGGCGGCTGAAGTCCTCCGTCACGGTCCGGGGCTCCAGGGAGCCCAGCCGCACCCGGCAGCCCGGCGCGGCGGCGCACACCGCCTCGATGAGGTCCATGGGCCCGGGCTTCCCGGGCAGGTCACGGCCCCAGGAGGACAGCTCGATACCGGTGAGCACCAGCTCCCGGTAGCCCTCCTCCGCCAGCCGCCGGGCCTCGGCCTCCGCCCCCTCCAAAGGCAGGGAGCGCACCGGCCCCCGGGCGTAGGGGATGATACAGTAGGAGCAGAAGTTGGTGCAGCCGTCCTCCACCTTGAGCATGGCCCGGGTCCGGCCCTCCAGGCCGCCGGCGGCCAGGGGCTCGAAGGTCCGGTGGGACATGATGTCATCCACGGTGATCTGCGGGGCCGGGCGGGCAGGGGCGGCTTTCGCGGCCGAGAGCCGCTCCAGATCGTCCAGAAACTGCATCCGGTCCGCCGTCCCGGCGATCAGATCCACCCCCAGGGCCTCCACCGCCCCGGGGGCGGTCTGGGCGTAGCAGCCGCAGACGGCCACCACCGCCCTGGGGGCGCGTTTCCGGGCCTGGCGGATGGCCTGGCGGGACTTTTTATCGCTCACCGCCGTGACGGTGCAGGTGTTGATGATATAGGCGTCCGCCGGGTCCTCAAAGGGGACCAGAGCGTGGCCCCGGGCCCGGAGGGCGTTTTCCAGGGCGGCGGTCTCGTACTGATTGACCTTACAGCCCAGGGTGTGGATGGCGACTTGCATGGCGATACCTCACAAACGGCATGGATTTCGGTTTGCTTTATGGGCAAAATGGCTGAATTTATAATGGGGCGGGGGTTCTTCGTTGAATTCCAACCCGGTTTGTACTAGAATGATGCTAACTCATTCTAACATACCCGGGGAGGAAAAGACAATGACCAGCTTTGCCGTTCAGCTTACCTCTGTCGCAGATATCAAGGAATTTGTCGATGCGGCCAACCGTCTGGATTGCGATGTGGACGTGATCTGCGGCCGCTATCTGGTGGACGGCAAGTCCATCATGGGCCTGTTCTCCATCGACCTGTCCGCCCCCATCCGGGTGGAGGTCCACGGCACCGACGTTCAGGGGGAGTCCTTCCGCAGGGCCGTCGCCCGGTTTGTGGAGCAATAGGGATGCCCTATCATTTTTTTGCCCTCATCTCCCGGATGCGCTATATCGGCCGCTGGGGCCTGATGCGCAACACCTTCCGCGAGAACATCCAGGAGCACTCCCACATGGTGGCGGTGCTGGCCCACGCGCTGGCGGTGATCCGCCGGGAGGTCTACGGCGGGGAGATCGACCCCGGCCAGGCCGCCGTGCTGGCCCTCTACCACGACGCGCCGGAAATCCTCACCGGCGATCTGCCCACGCCGGTGAAGTACTTCAACCCAGAGATTCGGGACGCCTACAAGGCGGTGGAGGCGGTCTCGGCCCGCAGGCTGCTGGCCCTGCTGCCCCCGGAGCTCCAGGAGGCCTATGCCCCGCTGCTGGGTGAGGACGCCGGCGGCGAGCTCCACGCCATCGTCAAGGCCGCCGACAAGCTGTCGGCCTACATCAAGTGCGTGGAGGAGCTCAAGGCGGGCAACCACGAGTTCAAGCAGGCGGCGGAGCAGACCCTGGAGGCCCTGAAGGCCTCCCCGCTGCCCGAAGTGGGCTATTTCATGGAGCACTTCCTGCCCGGGTTCAGCCTCACCCTGGACGAGCTGCAATAGAGAAGCGCGCAGACCGCTCCCCGTGCCACAAGAAACGAAAGGATCTGATCGTATGCGAGCCATCGTCACCGTCATCGGCAAGGACCAGGTGGGCATCATCGCCTCGGTATGCGCCCTGCTGGCCGAACACAACGTCAACGTGCTGGACATCAGCCAGACCATTTTGCAGGACTACTTCACCATGATCATGCTGGTGGACGCCGCCCACACCGACCTGCCCTTTGCCGAGCTGGTCACCGCGCTGGAGTCCGCGGGCAGAGAGCGGGACCTGGTCATCCATGCCCAGCGCGAGGATCTCTTCAACGCCATGCACCGCATTTAAGGGGGCTGTGTTATGATCAACACCAACGACATCCTCTCTACCATCGATATGATCGACCAGCAGCACTTGGACATCCGCACCATCACCATGGGCATCTCCCTGCTGGACTGCGCCGACCCCTATCCCAAGGCCGCCTGCCGGAAGATCTATGAAAAAATCTGCCGCAAGGCGGAAAAGCTGGTGGTCACCGGCGAGGCCATCGAGAAGGAGTTCGGCATCCCCATCGTCAACAAGCGCATCTCCGTCACCCCCATGGCGCTGGTGGCCGCCTCCTCGCAGACCGAGGACTACGTCCCCTTCGCCGTGGCCATGGACGAGGCGGCCAAGGCCTGCGGCGTCAACTTCATCGGCGGCTTCTCCGCCCTGGTGCAGAAGGGCTTCACCGCCGCCGACCGGAAGCTCATCGCCGCCATCCCCGAGGCGCTGGCCGTCACCGAGTACGTCTGCTCCTCGGTGAACGTGGGCTCCACCCGGGCGGGCATCAACATGGACGCGGTGAGGCAGATGGGCGAAACCGTCAAGGCCGCCGCCCAGCGCACCCGGGACCGGGGCGGCTTCGGCTGCGCCAAGCTGGTGGTGTTCTGCAATGCGGTGGAGGACAACCCCTTTATGGCGGGAGCCTTTCACGGCGCCGGCGAGGGAGAGTGCGTCATCAACGTGGGAGTCTCCGGCCCCGGCGTGGTGTACCACGCTCTCCAGGCCGTCAAGGGCAAGCCCTTCGACGTGGTGGCTGAGACGGTGAAAAAGACCGCCTTCCGCATCACCCGCATGGGGCAGCTTGTGGCCCAGGAGGCCTCCCGCCGCCTGGACGTGCCCTTCGGCATCGTGGACCTGTCCCTGGCCCCCACCCCCGCCGTGGGCGACTCGGTGGCCCGCATCCTGGAGGAGATGGGCCTGGAGGTCTGCGGCACCCACGGCACCACCGCCGCGCTGGCCCTCCTGAACGACGCGGTGAAGAAGGGAGGCGTCATGGCCTCCTCCCACGTGGGCGGCCTGTCCGGCGCCTTCATCCCGGTGAGCGAGGACGAGGGCATGATCGCGGCTGCCGCCTCCGGCGCCCTGCATCTGGATAAGCTGGAGGCCATGACCTGCGTGTGCTCGGTGGGTCTGGACATGGTCGCCGTCCCCGGCGACACCAGCGCCGAGACCATCGCCGCCATCATTGCCGACGAGGCCGCCATCGGCATGGTCAACTCTAAGACCACCGCCGTGCGCATCATCCCCGCCCCCGGCATGCACGTGGGCGACACGGTGGAGTTCGGCGGACTGCTGGGCTCGGCCCCGGTCATGCCCGTCCACCCCTTCGGCAGCGAGGCGTTCATCCGCCGCGGCGGACGCATCCCGGCCCCCATGCAGAGTCTGAAAAACTAGGGCCTTTCAAGGCGCCGCCGGTGGGCGGTGCCTTTTTCTCCGAGGGCCTCACACCAATTTCCACTAGGAAATTCGTCCCTTATCGTATATACTAGCAGCATGGACAAGCAACACAAGGAGGTTCGTCATATGTTAAAGCTGGACCTTTCCAACGCCCAGGGCTTTCTGCCCCTGGACTGGCTGGACCGCCGCCTGCCCGCACTGGAGCAGGCCCACCGTCAGGTGCTGGAGGGCAATGGCCCCGGCGGAGATTTTACCGGCTGGGTCGCGCTCCCCAGAGACTATGATTCAGCCGAACTGGTTCGGATAAAGGCGGCGGCGGAGAAAATCCGCTCCGACTCCGACGTGCTGGTGGTCATCGGCATCGGCGGGTCCTACCTGGGAGCCCGGGCGGTCATCGAGCTGATGAGCGCCGCCGACCGCCGTCTGGCCCGGGGCCGGCCGGAGATCTTCTTTGCCGGCAACGGCCTGTCCTCCGACGGACTGGCCGGCATCATCGACTACCTGGACGGCAAGGACTTCTCGGTGAACGTCATCTCCAAGTCGGGCACCACCACCGAGCCCGCCGTGGCCTTTCGCATCTTTAAGGCCCTGCTGGAGGAGAAATACGGCAAGGCGGGGGCCCGCGGGCGCATCTACGCCACCACCGACGCCCAGAAGGGAGCCCTGAAGGGTCTGGCCGACGCCGAGGGCTACGAGGAATTTGTGGTGCCCGACGCGGTGGGCGGGCGCTACTCCGTCCTCACCGCCGTGGGCCTGCTGCCCATCGCCGCCGCAGGCATCGACGTGGACCGGCTGCTCTCCGGCGCCCGGGAGATGATGGAGGCCCTGGCAATCCCCGGCCGGGACAACCTGGCCTGGCAGTATGCCGCCGCCCGCAACGCCCTGTACGACGCCGGCAAGGCGGTGGAGCTGCTGGTGGGCTACGAGCCCTCCTTCCGCTTCTTTGCCGAGTGGTGGAAGCAGCTCTACGGCGAGAGCGAGGGCAAGGACCACAAAGGCCTCTTCCCCGCCAGCGTGGAATTCACCGCCGACCTGCACTCCATGGGCCAGTATATCCAGCAGGGCCAGCGCATCCTGCTGGAGACGGTGGTGCGCTTCTCCCGCAGCCGCCGGAGCGTCGCCATCCCCCACGACCCGGACAACGTGGACGGGCTCAACTTCCTGTCGGGCAAGAGCCTGGATTTTGTGGCCGAGCAGGCCATGCGCGGCACCCTGCTGGCCCACGTGGACGGCGGCGTGCCCAACCTGGTGCTGGAGGCCGGGGGCCGGGACGAGGCCGGCATCGGCGCGCTCATCTACTTCTTCGAGTTCGCCTGCGGCATATCCGGCTATCTGCTGGGGGTCAACCCCTTCGACCAGCCCGGCGTGGAGGCCTACAAGAAGAACATGTTCGCGCTTCTTGGCAAGCCGGGATACGAGGCTCTGCGGGCCGAGCTGGAGCAGCGGCTGTGACGGCGGAAGGTTCCTCATGAACTTTCCGTGAATTTGCGCAAATCGGTTGCAATCCCATTGTGGAAATGGTAACATAGTGACAAGGAAATCGCCCCGCGGTTTTCACAGGCCGGGAGAGCCCGGCGTACAAAGTAAGGAGTGATTTATGATGCTTCGAGTGATCATGGGGGTCAAGGGTACCGGCAAGACCAAGCAGATGATCGATCTCATCAATACGGCTGCCAGGGATGCCAGCGGAAATGTGGTGTGCATTGAACGCGGCCCCAAAATGACGTATGACATCCACTATAAGATCCGCCTGGTGAACTCCAGCGAGTTCGCCATGCACAACTACGATTTTCTGAAGGGCTTTATCAGCGGCCTGTACGCGGGAAATTACGATATCACCCACATCTTTATCGACAGCCTGACCAAAATCATCCCCAGTGACGCCAGCGACCGCCAGGTGGAGGACTTCCTCAACTGGCTGGCCAAGTTCGGTGAGGACAACAACATCAAGTTCGTGGTCACCATCAGCGCCGACGCCTCTCTGGCTACCGACGGCGTGAAGCAGTATTTCTAAATCGCCGCGCAAAGCCGGGCTCCGTTACAACGGAGTCCGGCTTTTTTCCGTCTCCTGCTCCCAGTGCCTGCACAGGTCCAGGAAGGCCTCCGCCGTGGCGGTGAGGTATTTGTTCTTGTGGTAGATGATGCGGAACCTCCGCCGGAACTCCAGCCCCTCCACCCGGACGGGAATCACGGTCCCCTCGGCCAGCGGGGTCTTGAGCATCCGGCGGGGCAGGACGGCCATGCCCAGGCCACGGTTCACGGCGTTGACCAGCGCCACCGTGCTCACGCTCTCCCAGGCCGGCGCGGCGGAGTATCCGGCCGCCTCCAGAATGCTGTCGAAGGTCTCCCGGGCGCCGCTCCCCTTTTCCCGCAGCAGGATGCGCTGGGTCAGAAAGGTCTCCACCGGGATTCGCTCCTCCGCCCGGAAGGGGCCGTCCGGCGGGGCCACCACCGTCAGCTCATCCTCCATCAGCTCCTCCGACACCAGGGAGGGCTCATGGACCACCCCTTCAATGAAGGCAAAGTCCAGCTCATTTTCCATCAGAGCCCGCTCCAAAGCGCCGGAGCGCTCCACCAGCACCCGCACATCCAGGTCGGGATAGCGGTCGGAAAACGTCCGCACAAAGTCGGGCAGGAGCTGAGAGCCGATGGTAATGCTGGCCCCCACCCGCAGCATTCCGAAGCTGTCCCAGTCCCGCAGGCCTTTCTCCATCTCGTCAAAGAGGGCGGCAACGTGGGAGGCGTAAGAGCGGAAGCGCTCTCCCGCCGCCGTCAGGTGAAGCCGCCGGGACAGCCGCTCAAAGAGCCTGACCCCGTAATACCCCTCCATCTCGGCTACGGCCTGGCTCACGGTGGGTTGGGCGATGTGCAGGGCCTCCGAGGCCCGGGTCACGTTGCAGCCGCATTCGCAGACGGCCAGGAAAATCTGGATATGCCGCAGGGTCATCTTTATCCCTCCATTGTAATTTTCCTATGATTTTTATTATATAATAGTATTTCCATAATCGTTTGGCAAGGGGTATACTGAGATCAGCCAAAGGAGGGATCCCCTTGAAGCAGACGAATTTTTCTTTCTGGAGATTGTTTTTGTCCACCTTTCAGCTCAGTGCCTTCACCTTCGGGGGCGGCTACGTCATCGTCCCCCTGATGAAGGAGCGGTTTGTCCGCCGTCTGGGCTGGATCGACGAAGAGGAGATGTTGGATCTGGTGTCCATCGCCCAGTCCTCGCCGGGGGCCATGGCGGTCAATACCTCCATTCTGGTCGGCTATCGGATGGCCGGCGTACCCGGGGCCCTGGTCTCGGTATGCGGCACCGCCCTGCCCCCCCTGATCATTTTGTCGGTCATCTCCCTGTTTTACGCGGCCTTCCGGGACAACCGCATCGTCAGCCTGGTCCTGCGGGGCATGAATGCGGGGGTGGCTGCCGTCATCTGCGACGTGGTCCTCACCATGGGAAGGGGCGTCCTGCAGCAAAAGCGCGCGCTCTACACTGCGGTTCTGGCGGCGGCGTTCTGCGCGGCCTGGTTCGCTAAGGTCAGCGTGGTCCTCATCATCCTCTGCTGCGGCCTGATCGGAGCCGCCGACGCCCTGTGGAGCCGCAGAAAGGGGGCGGCGTCATGACTCTGCTCCGCCTGTTCTGGAGCTTTTTCCAGATCGGTCTGTTCAGCTTCGGCGGCGGCTACGCCGCCCTGCCCCTCATCCAGCACCAGGTCGTGGAGCAAAACGGCTGGCTCTCCATTCCCCAGTTCACCGACATCATCACCATCTCCCAGATGACTCCCGGCCCCATCGCCCTGAATTCGGCCACCTTTGTGGGCATTCAGATCGCCGGGCTCCCCGGCGCCCTGACCGCCACCCTGGGCTGCATCCTGCCCTCCTGCATCGTGGCGCTGACCCTGGCCTGGTTCTACTACAAATACCGCAATCTGAGTCTGGTCAAGGGGGTGCTCCAGGGCCTGCGGCCCGCCGTGACAGCCCTCATCGCCTCCTCAGGTCTGTCCATCCTGCTCCGGGCCCTGCTGGTGGGAAGCACGCTGCTCTCTGGCGTGGATTTCGTGGCGGCCGCCCTCTTTGCCGCCGCCCTGTTCGTCCTGCGCCGGTGGAAGCCCAATCCCATCTGGGTCATGGCGGGCTGCGGCGCGGCGGGGCTTGTGGTCTATTCCTTGGTCTAAAATCACCTGCACTGCCGGTGCTTTTCTTTCTTATAAAAAGCGGTGCGGATACGCAAGCGTATCCGCACCGCTCGACTACATGTTTCACTCTGCGTCGTCACAGCAGTTCACACCGCAGGGACAGCACCGCCTGCCCGCCCACCAGTACCTTGGGGCCCGACGGGGTCTCCAGCAGCCGGGTCCGGATCTCCGAGGGTTTCCCCATGGACTCCCCCTGGAAAAAGCGGTTCTCCGCTCCGGCCTCCACCAGCCCCAGGCGGTACAGATAGTAGGTCAGCGCCCCGTTGGAGGTACCGGTGGCCGCCTCCTCCGGGATGGCATAACGGGGGGCGAAGTTCCGGCACCGGGCGGTCGCCTGGGGCCCCGGCGTCCGGCAGAACATGTGGACCCCCACCACGTCCAGCTTCTCCGACAGGCGCTTCACCTCGGCCTCGTCCTGGACGGCCGCCGCCAGAGTCTCTTCTCCGTCCACCGGCAGCAGAACGTCGGCCAGCCCGGTGCTGACCACCTGCACCGGCAGGTCAACAGGCCGGCAGTCCTCCGCCAGGCCGTAGGCCCGGTACACCGCTGCCGCCTCCCCGCCGGTGAGAGTCCGCAGCACCTGGGGCGGAGCCATGTCCATCCACACGGCCTCCTCCTCCACCTGAATGGCCAGCGCTCCGGCCTGCGTCAGGGCGGTACAGCCTCCGGCCGGCAGGCCGTCCGCCTCCCGCAGCACGGTGAAGGCGGCGATGGTGGCGTGGCCGCACAGGTCCACCTCCCCCTCCGGAGTGAAGTAGCGCAGCCGGAACCGGTCTGGACCCAGCCGCTTTACGAACGCCGTCTCCGAGTGCCGGAGCTCGGCAGCCAGGGCCTGCATGAAGCCCGGCTCCGGGAAGTCCTCCCCCGCCGGGAGCAGCGCCACCCCCGCCTGGTTCCC
>CABUJV010000024.1 GCA_902492005.1 uncultured Eubacteriales bacterium | reverse complement strand
CCTTCATGATCCACGGCAACGTGGTGGAGGGCGTCATGAGCCAGACCGACATGGACGGCATGATGTATAAGATTGAGGGCGAGGACCTCTACCTCATCGGCACCTCCGAGCACTCCATGATCGGCCGGTTCATCGACCAGATCATCCCCGAGGAAAAGCTGCCCCAGACCCTGACCTCCTACTCCCCCTGCTTCCGCAAGGAAAAGGGCTCCCACGGCATTGAAGAGCGGGGCATCTACCGCATCCACCAGTTCGAAAAGCAGGAGATGATCGTGGTCTGCAAGCCGGAGGACTCCAGGGCCTGGTACGAAAAGCTGTGGCGCTTCTCCGTGGAGCTCTTCCGCAACTTCGACATTCCCGTGCGGCAGCTGGAGTGCTGCTCCGGCGACCTGGCCGACCTGAAGGTCAAGTCCTGCGACATCGAGGCCTGGTCCCCCCGCCAGCAGAAGTACTTTGAGGTCTGCTCCTGCTCCAACCTGGGCGACGCCCAGGCCCGCCGCCTGAAGATCCGCTACCGCGGCGGGGACGGCAAGACCTATCTGGCCCACACCCTCAACAATACCTGCGTGGCGCCCCCCCGGATGCTCATCGCCCTGCTGGAAAACAACCTCCAGGCCGACGGCAGTGTGAAGATCCCCAAGGTGCTCCAGCCCTATATGGGCGGCAAGGAGGTCCTGGTCCCCAACAAGTAAGCGGCCCCGGGCCGGTCCGCCGGCTCTTCCCCTACCCACCAAATCATATCAGAAAGAAGGCAGATTCCATGGCAGAGAAAAAAAGCGGATTCATCGCAGAATTCAAGCAGTTTATCGCCCGCGGCAATGTGATGGATATGGCGGTCGGCGTTATCGTCGGCGGCGCCTTCAAGGCCATTGCCGACTCCCTCACCGCCGACATCATCATGCCCATCATCGGCATCTTCGTCAGTGAGAATTCCTTTGCAGACCTCAGCGTCACCGTGGGCTCCGCGGTGATTACATATGGAAATTTTATCCAGTCCATTCTAAACTTCCTCATCATGGCCTTTGTGGTCTTCTGCCTGATCAAGGGCATCAACTCCTTCCACCGCAAGAAAGAAGAGGCCCCGGCCGCGCCCCCCGCGCCGCCCGAGCCCTCCCATGAGGAAGCCCTTCTGATGGAGATCCGGGACCTGCTGAAGGAGAACGGCAAGCATGTCTGATACCCCCCGCTTCGACCCCGAATCCCCCGAACCGGAGCCCCAGCCGCCGGTGGTCTACGCCACCCCGGTCAAGCGGGCCTGGGCCTGGGCGGGCATCGCCTATATGGTGATCTTTACCCTCACCTTCACCTACTATCTGGCCACCGCCCGCATCCTGAACGGCATCGGCCCCATCCTGCTGGTCCCCGCCCTGCTGGGCCTGGCCGCCACCGCCGTGCTCCGCTTCCGCCAGGGCCAGGCCAGAGGCGGCCTGCCCGCCTGCATCCTCATCACCGCGGCCTGCATCCTGCTGGCCCTGTGCAATCTGGCCGCCGGGCTCTACCGGCTGGCTGCAAACTTCGGAGGCTGAAACCATGAAAGAGCTCCTCGCCCAGGGCCTGGCCCAGCTGGGCCTCACCCCTCCCCCCGCGGCGGTGGAACAGATGCAGACCTACGCCGGGCTGCTGCTGGAACAGAACAAGGTCATGAACCTCACCGCCATCACCGACCCTGAACAGGTGGCCCGGCTTCACTTTCTGGACTCCGCCGCCCTGCTGGGCTGCGCCGGAGACCTGTCCGGCAGGACTCTCATCGACGTGGGCACCGGGGCGGGCTTTCCCGGCATGGCCCTCAAGCTGCTCTGCCCCGAGCTGAAGCTCACCTTGCTGGACAGTCTGGCCAAGCGGCTGGACTGGCTGGCCGCGGTCTGTTCCCGCCTGGGCCTGGAGGACGTGGAGACCGTCCACGCCCGGGCCGAGGAGCAGGGGCTGAAGCCCGGCTTCCGGGATCATTTCGACTTTGCCGCCGCCCGGGCGGTGGCCGATCTGCGGGTGCTGTGCGAGCTGTGCCTCCCCTTTGTGCGGGTGGGCGGCCGGTTCCTGGCCATGAAGGCCGCCGGCAGCCGGGAAGAGCTGGACGCCGCCCGGACGGCCATCCAGACTCTGGGCGGACGGCGGCTGGAGGACTACACCTACACCATCCCCGGCACCGGCGTGGTCCGGCGGGTGGCCATCATCGAAAAGACGGCCCCTACCCCCAAGCGCTACCCCAGGCGCTGGGCCAAGATCCAAAAGGCCCCCCTGTAGCACCGCCGCCTGCCAGCATTGGTCGTGCCAATTTTTCCCCTTTCAGAATTTTTTCTGTTTTCCACAAAAATGGTTTACAATCATTGTTCCATAATGCTATAATATTACATTGGACAGGGGGAACCGTATGGGTACCGTAATCGTGATAACGTCGGGCAAGGGCGGCACCGGAAAGACCTCCCTCACCGGCGGCGCAGCCTCCTGTCTGGCCGCGCTGGGCCGGCGGGTGCTGTGCATCGACCTGGACATCGGTCTGCGGAATTTGGATATCTCCCTGGGTATGACCGACCGGGCCTTGATGGATTTTACCGACGTGCTGTCCGGCCGGTGCTCGCTGGAGCGGGCCGCCGTCCCCCATCCCGTCATCCATGGGCTGCATCTGCTGACCGCGCCCCTCTCCCCTCCCCGGGAGGGACTGCCGGAGGCGGCCATGCAGGCGCTGCTGGACCAAGCCCGGTCCCAGTTTGATTACGTCCTCATCGACTCCCCCGCCGGGCTGGGCTCCAGCTTCCGTCTGGCAGTCTGCGGGGCCGACCGGGCCGTGGTGGTCTCCACCAACGATTCCTCCGCCCTCCGGGACGCCCAGCGTACGGTGGCCGAGCTGGACCGGCGCCTGGACACCATCCACCTGGTGATGAACCGCATCCAGCCCAAGCTGATGCGCCGGCTGCGCACCACCATCGACGACGCCATGGACGAGGCGGGGCTCCCCCTTCTGGGCGTCATCCCCGAAGATCCCCAGGTCATCCTGGCCGCCAATACCTCCAAGCCGCTGATCCTGTTCTCCCGCAAAGGCGCGGCCATTGCCTATCTGAATATCGCCAAGCGCATCATGGGGGAGCGGGTCCCTCTGATGAAAATCCGCTGAGAAGGGGTTATGAGATGAATATCGCACTGATGAGTCACGACCGGAAGAAGGAGTTGATGGTGCAGTTCTGCATTGCCTACTGCGGCATTCTCTCCAAGCACACCGTCTGCGCCACCAACACCACGGGCAAGCTGGTGGCCGAGGCCACCGGACTGCCGGTGTACCTCTTCCTGTCCCATGAGCACGGCGGCAGCCAGCAGATCGGGGCCCGGATCGCCTACAACGAGATCGACATGGTCCTCTTCTTCTCCGATCCCCAGTCCAGCAATCTGGACGCCGATCTGAAATATATCACCAATCTGTGCGACCAGTACAACATCCCCTTCGCCACCAACGTAGCCACCGCCGAGATGCTGATACACGGGCTGGAGCGGGGCGACCTGGACTGGCGCGATATCGTCTCCCCCAAGACGGCCCCCTTCAAGGTCTGACCATGGACAAGCGCAAGGCTCATACCCTCTGCGCCGCCGCCGCCCTGCTGGCGTTTGCCGCTCTGCTGGTCATGGTCGTCTGGCTGGCGGTCCAGGTTCGCGGGCTCCGGGAGCAGCTCGAGCTGCGCAGCACCGAGACCGACAACCGCATCGCCTTCTTCCGGGACCACGTGGACAACCAGCACAGCTTGCTCCTGGAGCGGCTGGAGCAGCAGGGCAGCCTCTTCTCCAGCCAGAGTGCCGCGCTGGATTACGCGGGCGGGACCGTCTCCCTGACGGTGACGGTGGTCCCCAAGGAGCTCCGGCAGGACGAGAGCCTGCTGCTGATGGTGGACGGTGCCCTGACGGCGGACTTCCGCCCCGACGAGACCGGCGCCCGCTGGACCGCCTCGGCTGAACTGCCCCTGCGGGAGAGCTACACCCCTGTGGTCAGCTTCCTCTCCGACGGCGGGCGGCGCACCCAGGTCCTGGACCCCCTTTCCACCGACGAGCTGCTCAGTGTGGAGACCGCCTCCTGCTGGGGCGGGGACCTCTACAGCCTGCCCGACCGCTCCAAATTCTATCTGGGTCTGGACCTGGACCCGGAGCAGGTGGAGTCCCTGGAGGTGGTCCTCCGGGAGGGTGGCAGCAACACGGAGCTGGCCCGGTTCCCCATGACGGCTGCGGCCGGTTTCCCCACCGGGCCCTTCGGGGAACGCTATACCTTTTACGCCGCCGACCTGGATGGCTGGCGGGACCGGGAGGGGCACTATGAGGTGTGGGCCGAGCTCACCACCTCCGGCGGACTGCTGCTCACCGGGCTCAACAGCGTGGGCGGCTTTTCCCAGTCCGGAGACAGCGCCGGCACCAGCAGCGGTATGGAGACCCTGCGCCCCGCCTGGGATTGACGGTTGACTTTTCTTCCAAAGTGATATAATATGCTGTGCAGCAGCACCGCAAGGACGGAGCATGAGTACCCCGCAGCACCCCCGGACAGAGAACAGCGCCTTTGGCTGAGAGCGCTGACGGCAAGGAGCGGGCGAAAGACGGCCCCAGCAGCGGGCCCGGAGACGGGCGCGGTCCCCTTCCCGCAACAGAAGACGCAAGGGCGGAGCTTCTCCGCTGAAATTGGGTGGCACCACGAAGTATCTTTGGATGCTCTCGTCCCATATCCGGGATGAGAGCATTTTTTTGCTTGAAAGGAGAACGAACATGGCCAAACTCAAACCCCGCACCCTCTCCGGCTTCATGGAATTACTGCCGGAAAAGCAGGTGCTCTTCGACCGGATGGCCGCGGAGCTGCGTCGCACCTACTCCCTCTACGGCTTCACCCCCCTGGACACCCCCCTCATCGAGGCCAGCGAGGTGCTGCTGGCCAAGGGCGGCGGCGAGACAGAAAAGCAGATCTACCGCTTCACCAAGGGGGACACCGACCTGTCCCTCCGCTTTGACCTGACCGTGCCCCTGGCCAAGTACGTGGCCCTGCACCAGAACGAGCTCTCCTTCCCCTTCCGCCGCTTCCAGATCGGCAAGGTCTACCGGGGAGAGCGGGCCCAGCGGGGCCGCTTCCGGGAATTCTACCAGGCCGACATCGACATCATCGGCGACGGTGCCCTGGACATCGCCAACGAGGCCGAGATCCCCTCCATCATCTACCGGAGCTTTACCGCCCTGGGCCTGCGCCGGTTCAAGATCCGGGTCAACAACCGCAAGGTCCTCAACGGCCTGTTCGCCCTGCTGGGCCTGGAGGAGAAGGCCGGGGACGTGATGCGGACGGTGGACAAGCTGGAGAAGATCGGTCCGGACAAGGTCAAGGCCATTCTGGTGGACGACTTCGGCGTGGAGGCCCCGGCGGCGGACAAGCTGCTGGACCTGCTGCACACCGACGACCCCATGGGGGCCCTGGAGACCTACAAGGGACAAAACGAGATGCTGGACACCGGCATCGGCGAGCTGTCCACCGTGGTCCGGTATATGGCCGCCTTCGGCGTGCCCCAGGACCACTTTATGGTCGACCTGACCATCGCCCGTGGCCTGGATTACTACACCGGCACCGTCTACGAGACCGTCATGCTGGACCACCCGGAGATCGGCTCCATCTGTTCCGGCGGCCGCTATGATAACTTAGCGGAATATTACACCGATAAACAACTCCCTGGAGTGGGTATTTCCATCGGTCTGACCCGGCTCTTCTTCGTATTGGAGGATCAGGGCTACCTCAACCAGGAACTCCTCACCGCTCCCGCCGACGTGCTGGTCCTCCCCATGACCAGCGACCTGGGCCCGGCCATCTCCCTGGCCACCGCTCTGCGGGAACACGGCGTGCGCGCCCAGCTTTACACCGAGAACAAAAAATTCAAGGCTAAGATGAACTACGCCGACAAGCTGAAGGTCCCCTTCGTGGCCTTTCTGGGGGACGACGAGGTGGAAAACGGCGTGGTCTCCCTGAAGGATATGGCCTCCGGCGTTCAGGAGCCGGTGACCCTCTCCGAAGCCCCCGGCTGGCTGGCCGAGAAGTTGGCCGGGCTGGGCGTGGGGACCCCCATCCGGGACCGGGAATAAGCCCTCTTCTCCTCCGCCCCGTGGAGAACGGGACCTGCATGAAGCGCAGCCCTCTGACGAAAGACCATATTATGATACAATTCGTACTTTTCACATTATATATTACAATTTGGAGTTGATTTTATGATGCAATCCCGCACCCATACCTGCAACGAGCTCCGCATGGAGCACGTGGGTCAGACGGTCAAGATCGTCGGCTGGATGGAAAACATCCGGGAGGTAGGCGGCAACCTGGCCTTCGTCATCCTCCGGGACTTCTACGGCACCACCCAGGTGGTGATCGAAACCGAGGATATGATGAAGCTGGTCAAGTCCGTCAACAAGGAGTCCACCCTATCGGTGGAAGGCGTGGTCCGGGAGCGGGATTCCAAGAACCCCAAGCTCCCCACCGGCGACATCGAGGTGGTACCCTCCCGGATCGAGGTTTTGGGCCGCTGCCGCTACAACGAGCTCCCCTTCCCCATCAACCGCAGCCGGGAGGCTGATGAGGCCGCCCGCCTCAAGTACCGCTATCTGGACCTCCGCAACCCCCAGGTCAAGGCCAACATCATCCTGCGCTGCCAGGTGGTGGCTGCCCTGCGACAGGCCATGACCGAGCACGGCTTTTTGGAGATCACCACCCCCATCCTCACCGCCTCCTCCCCCGAGGGAGCCCGGGACTACCTGGTGCCCGCCCGGAACCACCCCGGCAAGTTCTACGCTCTGCCCCAGGCGCCCCAGCAGTTCAAGCAGCTGCTGATGGCCTCCGGCTTCGACCGCTACTTCCAGATCGCCCCCTGCTTCCGGGACGAGGACGCCCGGGCCGACCGCTCCCCCGGTGAATTCTACCAGCTCGACATGGAGATGGCCTTCGCCTCTCAGGAGGACGTCTTCGCCGTGCTGGAGGACGTGCTGCCCCCCATCTTCGCCAAGTACGGCAAGTACGGCGCGGCCTCCTCCGCCCCCTTCCGGCGGATTCCCTTTGCCGAGGCCATGGAGACCTACGGCTCCGACAAGCCCGACCTGCGCATCGACCTGACCGCCGTGGACGCCACGGCGCTGCTGGGCGGCTGCGGCTTCGGGCCCTTTGAGGGCAATGCGGTCAAGGCCGTGCCCGTCACCGGCTTTACCGCCACCCGGAAGCAGATCGACAAGCTCTGCGCCGACGTAGAGGTCCAGACCGGCAGCAAGTGCTACTGGTTCCGGCTGGATGAAAAGGGGGAGATCGTAGGCGGAATCGCCAAATTTGTCCAGTCCATCCGGGACCAGGTGGTCTCCGCCCTGGGGCTGAAGCCCAACACCTTCGTGGGCCTCACCGCCGGGAAAACGCTGGCCGCCCAAAAGACCGCCGGCGCCCTCATCAAGCTGCTGCCCACCCTGGCCCCCCACCACATGGACCAGGCGCGCTACGAGTTCTGCTGGATTACCGACTTCCCCATGTACGAGATCGGCGAGGAGTCCGGCCAGCTGGAGTTCTGCCACAATCCCTTCTCCATGCCCAAGGGCCAGCTGGAGGTGCTGCTCCGGGCGGAGCGGGGCGAGATCGATCCCCTCACCATCACCGCCGACCAGTACGACCTGGTGTGCAACGGCGTGGAGCTCTCCTCCGGCGCGGTGCGGAACCACGACCCGGAGATCATGATCAAGGCCTTTGAGCTGGTCCGCCTGGGCGAGGACGACGTAAAAGCCAAATTTCCCGCCATGTACAACGCCTTCTGCTACGGCGCGCCCCCTCACGCCGGCATTGCCCCCGGCGTGGACCGGATGGTCATGCTGCTGGCCGGCGAGGACTCCATCCGGGAGATCATCCCCTTCCCCATGAACAAGAACGCCCAGGATCTGATGATGGGCGCTCCCTCCGAAGTCAGTCAAAAGCAGCTCGACGAGCTGCACATCGCGCTGGTCCGGCCGGAGGAGTAAGATTTATCGCGGCTCGGCGGACAAATCAGACGTCCGCCGGGTCCTTTTTCTCTCTATTCTTGACATATGCCATAAATAGTGTATACTCTGTTTATCGGCATATGACAGAAATCCGGGAGAGGAGGTCCGCAGATGCCCAGACCCTGCAAGAGAAGACGGGTGTGCGCTCTGCCGGAACAGCCCAACTTCGGTCCCGTGGGCGCAGGCTCCGTCCGGCAAAGCGTACCCATGACGGTGGACGAATTTGAGACCATCCGGCTCATTGATCTGGAGGGGCTGACCCAGGAGGCCTGCGCCGCTCAGATGGCGGTGTCCCGGGCCACGGTCCAGGCCATCTACGGCAGCGCCCGGCACAAGCTGGCACAGGCGCTGGTCCAGGGCCGGGAGCTGGTCATCGGCGGCGGGGACTTTGTCCTCTGCACCGGCGAGGGCCAGGGCTGCGGCTGCGGACACTGTCACAAAAAGCGCGGTCATCACAAGGAGGAACAACCATGAAAATCGCAGTTACCTACAGCGACGGACAAGTTTTTCAGCACTTCGGCCACACCGAGACCTTCAAGGTCTATCAGGTGGAAGACGGCAAGGTGACATCCAGCGCGATACTCGACAGCGGCGGCAGCGGACACGGGGCTTTGGCCACCCTGCTTCAGAACCAGGGTGTGGACGCCCTCATCTGCGGCGGCATCGGCGGCGGAGCCAAAACCGCCCTGGCCCAGGCGGGAGTCACCCTCTACGGCGGGGTGTCCGGCAGCGCCGACCAGGCGGTGGCCGACCTGCTGGCCGGCAAGCTCGCCTTTCACCCCGACGTGATGTGCAGCCACCACGGGGAGCACCACGGCCATGACTGCGGCGAGCACCACGATCACCACTGCGGCGGACACTGCGGAAGCTGAGGCAGCGAATGCCCGGATGAAGGCAAAAAGTCCCCCGGCCCTATTTTACTGGGCCGGGGGACTTCCTTGTGTCTATTCACCCGTGGGGGCCGTGGGGGGCTTGGGGCCTCCTCCGCTCCGATGGCGGCGGCGGGGACGGCTGGAGGGCTTTTTCTCCTCTTTTCCCGGCTGCGGCTGGGGCTTGGCGGTCTTCTCTCCCTGGAGCGCCTTCGCAGGACGCGGCTTATTCGGCCGGGGCGGCTGATCCTGGCTCTTGGGCTGGGCCGGGGCCTGTCCGCCTCCCTCCCCCGCCGGCTTGCGGCGGCGGCGGGACCGGCTATGGCTCTTGCCCTCCCCCTGCTTCTCCGGCCGGGGAGGCGCTCCATGGTCCGGCTCCGCCGGGGCATCGGAGACGCTGAACACCGCCTCCAGCGCCGCGGCCAGAGAGGACCGCTCCGCCTCCGCCCAGGGCCTGGCCTCCGCCTCCGGGTCCACGTAGCGCAGCTTGGCCAGCTCCTCCGGCGGCGGGGCCACATAGCCCTCCGGCCGCTTGCCCTTGCCGCTACGGACCACGCAGATCTCGCAGTTGCGATAGCACTTGGGCGGGTCCTGGCTGTCCTCCAGCCGCACCTTCACCTGCTCCCGGAGCAGATTCACCGCGCTCACCGTCCCCACGCCGTCCGGCGTCTCTACAAAGGACTCCTGCTTGGGACAGCGCTTCACCGCGTCCTCATAGGCCTCCTGCTCATACTTCAGGCAGCACATCAGCCGCCCGCAGGTGCCGGAAATCTTGGTGGGGTTCAAGGACAGGTTCTGGGTCTTGGCCATCTTGATGGACACCGGCTGGAACTCGTCCAAAAACGTGGCGCAGCAGAAGGGCTTGCCGCAGATGCCCAGACCGCCCAGCATCTTGGCCTCGTCCCGGACGCCGATCTGCCGCAGCTCGATACGGGTGTGGAACACCGAGGCCAGATCCTTCACCAGGGCCCGGAAATCCACCCGGCCCTCGGCGGTGAAAAAGAACAGGATCTTATTGCCCTCGAAGTTGTACTCCACCTCCACCAGCTTCATCTCCAGCTTGTGCTCGGCAATCTTCTCCTGGCAGATGCGGAAGGCCCGCTCTTCCTTCTCCCGGTTGCGCTGGAGGGTCTTCCTGTCCTCCTCGGTGGCCAAGCGAATCATGGGGCGCAGAGGCTGCACCACGGCGGAATCCTCCACCATGGTGTTTTCCCTTACGCACTCGCCGTACTCCACGCCCCGGGCCGTCTCGATAATGACCCCCTGGCCGGGCTCCACCTGGACGCCCTGGGGGTCGAAATAATACTGCTTGCCGCCGCTCTTAAAGCGGACGCCGATAATCTCTGTCATGGGGTTACCTCGTCTTGATTGGATTTCCGGGCATACTGCCCGCGCACAGCCAGCCCGCGATATGGCCCGGGCCCACGTTGAAGTCCAGGGCGGAGCGCAGGGCCTTTACATGCTCCGTCAGCGCCAGGGCCCGCTTGCGGTCCGGGCAGGTGAGCATCCCCTCCCGCAGGCGTTCCACCGTCTGCTCCAGCAGGGCGGCCAGGCCCTCCCGGTCCAGCTTCTCCAGACCCACGCAGTATTCCATCCGCTCCAGTTCGCCGCCGGTGAGCAGCAGCCCGGCCAGCATCCGGGACTGCTCCACCAGGCCCGGGTCGGGCGCCTCCCCCGCCAGCCGGTCCAGCCGCAGCGTCTCGCACCGGGAGCGCACCGTGGGCAGCATCTCCCCGTCGCTCCCGGCCAACAGCAGGAAGGCCGCGTAGGGCGGGCCGTCCTCCAGCAGCTTGAGCATGGCGTTCTGGGCGCTGGCGTTCATGCGGTCCGCATTCTCGATCAGATAGACCTTCCGCGGCGCCTCATTGGGCAAAATGTAGGCGTCCGCCCGCAGGGCCCGCACAGCGGCCACGTTTACGTCCTTCCCGTCCTCCCCTAAGCGCACGATGTCGGGGTGGACGCCCGCCGCCGCCTTCCGGCAGCCGGAGCAGACGCCGCACGGGGGGCGCTCCCCCGTGCACACATAGGACATGGCCAGCCGGTCCGCCGCCTCCCGCCGCGCAGCCCCCGCCGGTCCGCTGAGAATATAGGCGTGGGACAGGCGGGAGGGGGTTTGCTCAGGCGCGCTCAAAGCGCTCAATGTCCACCACAAAGATGGTGGCCCCGCCCACCGTGACCTCCACCGGCATGCTGGGGTAGTAGCCGTAGCTCATCTCGGTGGTGGTGGGGATCATCTGCTTGCGGCTGTGGGAGTGCTCTTTGATGATATCGATCACGGTCTGCACCTTCTCCTCGTCCACACCGATGAGGATGGTCACGTTGCCCGCCATCAAAAAACCGCCGGTGGTGGCCAGCTTGGTGGAGGAGAAGCCCTTCTTCGTCAGCGCATGGGTGACGGCATTGGCATCGTCATAGTTGATGATCGCAAGGACCAGTTTCATGGTATTCCCTCCCTGTACAACGTGCGCGGCAATGATATTACGCCTATCGTATGATCGGTATTATATCCTATTTCCGTCAAATAGGAAAGGTGTTTTTTTTCAATGCGCTCCCCGGGGGCGATGACCGGCACACCGGGGGGATAGGGGGCCACCTGCACCCCGCAGACCTCCCCTTCCGCCTGCCGGAGAGGGAGATACCGCTGGGGGGCGAACAGGGCCTGCCGGGGGCGGACCACCAGCGGCGGAACACCGGGCAGGCCGGGGCAGGAGTGGGTGGGGACGGCGGGCAGGGACAGTTCCTCCAGCGCCTCCCGCAGCCGGGAAAACTCCGCCTCCCCGTCGGCACAGGTGGCGATGAACACCACATGGCCGGCGTCGGCCATCTCCGGATAGACGCCCTGCCCCTCCAGCGCCCCCTTCACAGCGAAGCCGTCGCCGACGTTCAGGACAAAACGGCAGGGGTCCAGCGCCAGGCCGGGCCGGGGCCGGAGGGTGGGAAACTCCGCCCGCAGGGCGGCTACCGCCGCCGTCACTGCCCCATACGCCGCCGCGCCCCCGTCCTCCAGCGCGGCCCGGCACAGGTCCAGGGCCGCCATCATGGGATAGGAGGGGCTGGAGGAGCCGTAGATGGAGCCCGCCCGGCGCAGGTCGTCCAGGCGGTAGGCCCCGGAGGAAAACAGCAGGGCAGTCTGGCCCGGGGCCGGGAGGGTCTTGTGGGCGGAACAGACCACCAGGTCTGCCCCCTCATAGGCCTCCAGCCCCAGGAAGGGCAGGTGGGCCCCGTGGGCCCCGTCCACCACCAGCCTTCCACCGTGGGCATGGACCACCTGGGCAATGGCCGAACTATCCGACAACACACCGTAATATGTCGGTGAGGTAATACAGACTGTTTTAATCTCTGGGTGGTCTTTCAGCTCGTTTTCCACAAGCTGTGGAGAAATCGGTCCGGTCACTCCCTCGGCCAGCCAGGGGCGGGTCAGATACACCGGGCGCAAGTCCAGCAGGGCCATGGAGTGATAGACCGAGCGGTGACAGCCCCGGTCCACCAGCACGCCGCCCCCCACAGGACAGGTCAGGGTCAGGGCGGTGTGCAGGCCCTGGGTGGAGCCGCCGGTGAGGAACAGGCACTCCGCCATTCCGAAGGCCACCGCCCAGAGCTTCTCCGCCGCCTCGATGGGGCCGCCGGGGGAGTACAGGTCCCCCGTAGGGGGCAGCTCGGTGAAGTCCAGCTCCGACAGACGGGAGAACTCCGGCACGGGCAGGGGTTTTCCATGGTGGCCGGGCATGTGGAAGCGGAGGGGACCGGTATCGGCAAAGGCGCGCAGCGCGTCATAGAGCGGGGTATGGGACATCCGAAGGACCTCCTGCTGAAAAAAGCGGCGGGACACAATCGTCCCGCCGCTCTTCCTCTGGGTTTAATTTCTGTGCTCCCCCCGGGAGTAGGCCACCACCGTGCGGCGATTGGGCTCGGTGCCGGTGGAGTAGGTGGTCACATCCGGGTAATCCTGCAGAGCGGTGTGGATGACATGGCGCTCGTAGGCGTTCATGGGCTCCAGCGTGACGTTCCGGCGGTACTTGACCACCTTGCCCGCCACCTTCCGGGCCAGCCGCTGCAGGGATTCCTCCCGCTTGGCCCGGTAGTTCTCGGCATCCACATGGATGCGCACCCGCCGGCTCTGCCCCTTGTTTACCGCGTAGCTGGTGAGCTGCTGGATGGCGTCCAGGGTCTCGCCCCGGCGGCCGATGAGGGCTCCCAGGCCCTCGCCCAACAGCTCCACCTTGTAGTTGCCCTCCTCGGTGACCAGGACCCTGGGCTCGGCCTTTACCTCCATGCGCTCCAGCAGGCCGGTGAGGAATTCACGGATCTGAGCGGCCCTCTCGCCGTCCCCGGCGGGGACGGCGGCCGCAGGCGCGGCCGCGGGGACCTCCGCTTTCGGGGCGGCGGGGGCGGGCTGGGCCGCCGCAGGCGCCTTTTTTGGCGCGGGGTCCTCCTTCTTCGCGGGCGGCGCAACGGGAGCAGGAGCCTCGTCCGGCGCCTCGTAGGTCACCTTGATCTTGGCGGGAGTGCTGCCGATGCCCAGAAAGCCCGACTTGGCCCGCTCCAAAATTTCCACAGAGACCTCGTCCCGGTCCAGGCCCAACTCCCGCAGGGCTTTCTGGATGGCCTCCTCTTCATTCTTCCCGGTGGTTTCGATCCATTTCAACATTTGGTATCTTCTCCTTACTGGGACAGACTTACTGTTTGGTCTCGCCGTCCTGCTCGGGACCGGCGGTCATGTCCTTCACTTCCTGGTCCAGCGCCTTCCAGGGGTCGTCCACATCTAGGGCGGACCCCTCCGGAGCGGCAGGGGCCTCCTGCGGCTGTTCGGCGGCCTTCTCCTCCAGGAGCTCTTCTACAATGGCTTCATCGGCCTGGCTCTCCAGAGCCTCCTCAGCCAGCTTTTTGGACGCCTCAGGCTCCTCCTGCTTCTTTTTGCCGAAGAAGCGGCGCTTCTTCTCCAGCGCCTCCTCCACGGCCGCCTCGTCCACCGGCTCGCCGGGGTCGCGGTAGGCCGTTGGGCCCTCGGGACGGTAGCGGTAGGGGTCATAGGCCCGGCCCCGGGCATAGGCTCGCACGCCCACGCCGCTGACCGAGATCACGGACGCGTCGGACTTCTTTTTCTCCACGGGAAGCTTCTTCTTGCCCTTGTTGGCCTTGGCGTCGGCCAGAGCCTGGGCCTTGCGCTCGGCGGCCTCCCGGCGGCGGCGCTTTTCCTCTTCCTTCTCCAGCCGCTCCTGCTCCTCGCGGGCGGCGGCGGCGGCCTCGTAGTCCTTCTTCAGCATCTTGCCCGCCACGAACTCCTGAAGCATGGACAGCAGGTTGTTGGCCACCCAGTACACACCCAGGCAGCCCGGCATCATAAAGCCGATCCACAAAGACATCAACGGGGACATGATCAGCATGCTCTTGCTGGTGGAATTCTGCTGCGCCGACTGGCTGTTCACCGAGTTGGTCTTCATGGAGATCAGGGAGAATACAAAGCCGGTGACGGCCGAGATGATGGGGATGAGGAACAGGCCGATGCTGGGCCAGCTGATGCCGTTGACCCAGAATTTGAGGGTGGGGATGTCGGCCAAATTCAGACCCAGGAACTGGAAGTTCAGGGCCTGGAGCTTATCGGCAAACTCCGCCACGGCGGGGTTGGAGACAATCTCCTGAAAATTTTTAGCCAGCACGTCGGCCCCCTGGAGCTGCTGGTAGGCGGCGTTGCCCGCCGAGGTCATGTAGGCGCCCAACACCTCCATCAGGGTCTCGATCTGGGTGGGGTCCAGTCCCATGGCATACTTCATGGGCTGACGGATGATGGCATACAGGGGGAACAGGATGAACAGCGGGACCATCGTCCACAGGCAGCCGCTCATGGGGTTAACTTTTTCCCGTTCGTAGAGCTTCTGTACCTCCAGATTCTGCCGCTCCCGGTCATTGGCATACTTCTTCTGGATGGCCTGGATCTTGCCGTTGAGCATGTTCATCTGGATCATGCCCCGCTTGCCCTTCAGAGAGAAGGGAAAGAGGATCAGCTTGACGATCAGGGCGAAGACGATCAGGGCCGCGCCGTAGCTGCCGAAGATGTTGTAAAACAGCGTCAGCAGCCAGGTAAAGGGCGTGAGTACGTAGTACCAGATATCCATGACTGGCCTCCATTTTTCGTAGTAGCGCTTAGGGTACAGGGTCGTATTCGATGGACTTCTGCCGGTGAAAGGGCTGACACTTCAGGATACGCCTGAGAGCCAGCCAGCCGCCCCTGCACACGCCGTATTTCTCCACCGCCTCCAGGGCGTAGGCCGAGCAGGTGGGGATAAAGCGGCAGCAGGGCGGCCGCCCGGGTGACACATACCTGCGGTAAAATCGGATCAGACTCAGAAGCACGCGCTTCACGAGGCCTCCTCCTCCCCGCGGAGCAAGCCCAGCTTGTCCATCAGCTTGAGAAAGGAGTACTCCAGCTTGGCATAGGGGGTAAAGACCGCCCGGACCCGGGCCACCACCACGACGTCATAGCCGGATTTGATCCTGCCCTCGTTGGTGCGGTAGATCTCCCGGATGCGGCGGCGCACCTTGTTGCGCACCACTGCCTTCCCCACCTTTTTGCCCACGGTGAGGCCCAGCCGGTTTCCGCCGGTCCGGTTTTTCCGGCAGTAGACCGCCAGGCAGGGCGAGGCCGCGCTCTTCCCTTTGGCGTAAAGCCGCCGGAAGGCATAGTTTTCTTTCAGGCTGCTTGTGAATTTCAACCCGGCCTCTCCCCCGTCGCTTCCATAAAACAAAAGCTGCGTATGCACTGCAGGGGCGGTGGGAATGCTCCCCCGCCCCTTCATGAGCCTTATTTCGATTCCAGCCGCACGATCAGTGGGTCAGACGGGCGCGGCCCTTGGCGCGGCGGCGGGCCAGAACCTTCCTGCCGTTGGCAGTCGCCATCCGCTTGCGGAAGCCGTGCTCCTTGCTGCGCTGGAGCTTCTTGGGCTGATAGGTACGCTTCATGCTGTACACCTCCCATGCAAGGTATCGACGGGACGTGCCCGTCCACCACAACGGCCGGCATCCGGCCGCGGTCGTCATAAGATACGCCCCCATCTTACAGGACGCGATTGTTATTATACTTCATGTTTTTATCCACTGTCAACCACATTTTTGTCCCTTTTCGCCGGGAAATTTTCTGCTTTCCAGACCCTATACCATATCTTGTGGTTTTCTGCGAAACGGACACAAAAAAATCATATTTATTTTATAATGTATCCGCCCGTTTTTATTGCGTTCACAGCCTTTTTTTGATATACTAAGTTGATGCGAAATACGCTAGAATGGAGGGTCCTGCGATGAATTCCCCCGCAGACATCTGGGCACGTGTGCTCTCCCTGATGGAGGCGGATATGACCGCCACCACCATCCGCACCTGGTTTGACGACACGGAAGCGGTCGCTCTAGAGGAGGACCGCTTTCTGCTCTATACTCCCTCCGACTTCAAAAAGGACATCATTGCCACCCGCTATCTGGGCGCGGTGAAAAAAGCCCTGCACGAGCTGTTCTCCGCCGACTTCGACGTGCTGGTGCTGGGCCCCGGCGAGATGGAGCAGCGCAGGACCCGTCAGAAAAAAGACGACCGCTTCCTGCCCGGCACCGAGGAGTATACCTTCGAGCGCTTTGTGGTGGGCTCCTCCAACAAGTTTGCCCACGCCGCCGCCCGGGCCGTGGCCGACCATCCCGCCCAGAACTACAACCCCCTGTTCATCTACGGGGAATCCGGGTTGGGCAAGACCCATCTGCTCTACGCCATCGCCCACACCATCCACAACAACCACCCCGACTACCGCATCGTCTACATCAAGGGCGACGCCTTCACCAACGAGCTCATCCAGGCCATCCGGGAGGGCCGCAACCAGGAGTTCCGGGAAAAGTTCCGGGCCGCCGACGTGTTTCTCATGGACGACGTACAGTTCATCGCCGGAAAGGACTCCACCATGGAGGAGATGTTCCACACCTTCAACACCCTCTATGAGACCAAAAAACAGATCGTCTTTACCGCCGACCGCCCCCCAAAGGAGATGCTCAAGTTGGAGGACCGGCTCAAAACCCGGTTCGAGTGGGGCCTCATCGCCGACATCCAGCCCCCCGACTATGAGACCCGGATGGCCATCATCAAAAACAAGGCCATCCGCATGGGGGTGGAGCTGCCCGAGCCGGTGCTCCAGTATATCGCGGAGAACATCACCGCCAATGTGCGGCAGATTGAGGGCACCGTCAACAAAATCATGGCCCTGCGGGACCTGGAGGGCAGCGACATCGACGCCGCTACCGTCACCCGGGCCGTCCGGGACATGTTCAAGGACCCCACGGATATCCTGCCCACCTCCGACGTCATCATCGACGAGGTCTGCAAATATTACAGCATCGAAAACGACGTCCTCCGGGGCCAAGGCCGGACCAAGGACACCGCCCTAGCCCGTCAGATCGCCATGTTCCTCATCCGGGAGATGACCAACCTGTCCCTGAAGGAGATCGGCCGCGAGTTCGACAACCGGGACCACACCACCGTCCTCCACTCCATCGACCGCATCGAAAAGCTGAAAAAATCCAACCCCGACATCGCCGAAATCATCAAGGACATCCGGGCCAACATCAACGCCCGGTATGAATGAACGCCGTCCTTTTTTGCTGACATCATCTTACCGCCTGTTTCGACCCCTTTCCACCGATTTTGTGGAAATGTGGAAAGAAACCTGTGGATCAATCCGGCCGGGTTTTCCCCACTGTGGAAGAGCATAAAAAACGTCCACACCCCCTGTGGGCGGAAAAATGTTAGGGCCCCAACGGATGGAGACGGTTATCCACAAAAATCTGCCCTACGGCATACTGTTTCTACAAATATCCTGTCCTCTCCTCCAAACGCGGAGACGGCAGAGAGAAAGGAAGGAACCTGTCCATGAAGTTTTCCTGCGAAAAAGCCCTCCTGCAGTCCGCCATCGGCACCGCTGCCCGGGCTGTCTCCCCCAAGAGCTCCATTCCCGCTCTGGAGGGCATCCTCCTGGAGGCCGGAAACGACCTGCGCCTGACCGGCTACAACCTGGAGACCGGCATCCGCACCACCGTCCCCGCCCAGATCGAACAGGGCGGCAGTCTGGTCCTCTCCGCCCGCCTGTTCGGCGAGATCATCCGCAAGCTGCCCGACGACGTGGTGGTCTTTTCCGCCGACGGCTATATGGTCCACATCTCCTGCGGCATGAGCCACTTCAACATTCTGGCCACCGACCCGGAGGACTTCCCCGAGCTGCCCAGTGTGGAGGATAAAAACGCCTTCACCATCAAGCAGAGCGCCCTGGGCTCCATGATCCGCCAAACCCTCTTCGCCGTCAGCGACAACGAATCCCGGCCCATCCACACCGGCTCCCTCTTCGAGGTGGACGCCGCCGGCGTCACCGTGGTGTCGGTGGACGGCTACCGGCTGGCCCTCCGCCACGAGGCCATTGAGGAGAGCGACGGGCTGCCCTCCTACTCCTTTGTAGTGCCCGGCGCCGCCCTCAACGAGGTGGAGAAAATCTGCTCCGACGTGGATGACCCCGCTACCGTCACCCAGGGCGATCGGCACATACTCTTCCGCATTGGGGACACCATGCTGGTGTCCCGCCGGCTGGAGGGCGAGTTTTTGGCCTATCGCAACGCCATCCCCCGCAACAGTACCATCAAGGTGGTGGGCGAGAAGCGCAAGCTGCTCGCCTCCATCGACCGGGTCTCCCTCATCATCAGCGACAAGCTCAAATCCCCCCTGCGCTGCGTCTTTGGGGACAACATGCTGAGCATCACCACCAAGACCGGCATCGGAGACGCCTCCGACCAGTGCCCCATCGAGGGGGACGGCGGCGGACTGGAGATCGGCTTCAACAACCGCTATCTGATGGACGCCCTCAAGGCCGCGCCCGCCGACAAGGTGCGCCTGGAGCTCACCTCCGGCGTGGCCCCCTGCGTCATCCTGCCCGCCGAAGGAGAGGAAGATTTCCTCTATATGGTGCTGCCGGTGCGGCTGAAGGCGTCCGAATAACGAATGGAACTGCGGCAATACCGGCTATAACAGTAAGGAGCGAGTATGCAGAAACGAGACGTGAAGATCACCACCGAGTTCATCAAGCTGGACGCCCTGCTCAAATTCGCCGGGGTGACCGGCACAGGCGGAGAGGCCAAGGAGGCCGTCCAGGCCGGCGCGGTATTGGTCAACGGGGAGGTGTGCACCATGCGGGGAAAGAAAATCCGCCCCGGCGACGTGGTCACCCTGTCCGGCGTGCAGATCAGCGTGCAATGATCGTCAGACGGCTGGAGCTGGACTTTTACCGCAACTACCCCCATCTGGAGGCGGACTTCTCCCCCGTCACCAACGTCATCTACGGGGAAAATGCCCAGGGCAAGACCAATCTGCTGGAGGCGCTGGCCTATCTCTCCACCGCCTCCTCCCACCGGGCCCGTTACGACCGGGAGCTCATTGAGTTCGGCGTGGACTCGGCCTTCGTCAAGGGGGAGATTTTTTCCCGGGAAAGGGATTTCACTCTGGAGGCGCGGCTGTCTCGGACAGGCCGGAAACAGCTGTTCTCCAACGGAGTGCGGCTGAAGAACGCGGGGGAGCTGTCCGGCATTCTGAATACCGTGCTGTTCTGCCCTGAGGACCTCTACCTCATCCGGGAGGGGGCCGCCGCAAGGCGCCGCTTCCTCAACGAGTGCATCTGCCAGCTCCGGCCCCGCTACGCCGCCGCCCTGGCCGAGTACAACCGGCTCCACGAGCACAAAACCCGCATTCTTCGGGACTGGCCGGAGAAGCCTTCCCTGTTGGACACCCTGGACGAGTTTTCCCTGCGCATGGCCCAGACCGGCGCCATCCTCATCCACTACCGGGCCCATTTTGTCAAGCGGCTGCGGGAGACGGCCCCCGCCATCCACGCCGATTTCTCCGGCGGGCGGGAGCGGCTGGGGCTGACGTATGAGACCGTCAGGACGGTGACCGACCCGGAGGCCAGTCCCCGGGACATCCTGCCCCGGCTTTTGGAACACCAGGAGGCCCACCGGCAGGCCGAGCTGGAGGCCCGCTCCTGCCTCACAGGGCCCCACAAGGACGACCTGAACGTGGATCTGGACGGACGGAGCGCCAAGAGCTTCGCCTCCCAGGGACAGACCCGCACCGCCGCCCTCTCCCTCAAGCTGGCCGCCCGGGAGATTTTTTTCCACGACACCGGGGAGTGGCCGGTACTGCTGCTGGACGACGTGCTCTCCGAGCTGGACGCCAGACGGCAGGAGTTCGTCCTCAACCGCATCCGCGGCGGCCAGGTCTTCATCACCTGCTGGGAGGACGACAAGCTGGAGGGATTGCGGGAGGGAAAGACCTTTCACATCCAGGCCGGCGCGCTGATTTAGCCGCCAACAGGAAAGGAACTGCCTTTGGTCATTCTCATCGCCTTTGTACTGGCCCCCCTGGGGGCCGGTTTTGTGCTGGAATATCTGGTCTGCCGCCTGTCCATGGGACACGGCAGGCTGTGGAAGATTCTGCCCCCCGTCCTGGCCGCGGCGCTGACCGGGGCGGTGGCACTGGGCCGCTATCGGGTCTGGGCCTCGGCGGAATCCCCCCTGCCCACCCTCCTCTTCGTGCCCGGTCTGCCCGCCCTGCTGGGCTTTCTCGGCCTGCTGGCCGGGTGGCTGGCGTGGCGGCGCATGTGGCTGCCCCGGGTGGTCAGGGACAAACAATTCAAATCAAAAGAGCGTTAGGAGCGTTTTATGTATCTGCACTTAGGACAGTCGGTGGTGGTCCCCTTCCAGGACGTGGTGGGCGTGTTCGACCTGGACAACACCACCTCCTCCATTCACACCAGAAAGTTCCTGGAGCGGGCGGAAAAGGAGGGCCGGGTGGTGGATGTGTCCGGGGACCTGCCCAAGTCCTTTACCGTATGCAGGACCGGCAAGGGTCCCCCTACCGTCTATCTGTCACAGCTCTCCTCCGCCACCCTGCTCAAGCGGGTGGAGAACAACACCTTTGAATGAATGCCCATGCGGAGCACATCCATCCGCTCTCTTTCTCCAAAAAGGGAACGGGTGGATGCGCTCCGCAATCAAACCCAGGAGGTTTTAGAATGTCTGAAGAACTGGAAACCAACGAGATCGGCCAGATGGAACACATGGAACAGGTCGAGCACGAGTACGGCGGCTCGGAGATCCAGGTTTTGGAGGGCTTGGAGGCCGTCCGCAAGCGGCCTGGCATGTATATCGGCTCCACTTCCTCCTCCGGTCTGCACCATCTGGTCTATGAGATTGTGGACAACGCCATCGACGAGGCCCTGGCCGGCTACTGCGACGAGATCAGCGTCATCATCCGGGAGGGCGACATCATCACCGTCACCGACAATGGCCGCGGCATCCCCGTGGACATCCAGCCCCAGACCGGGCGGCCCGCCCTGGAGGTGGTCTATACCATCCTCCACGCCGGCGGCAAGTTCGGCGGCGGCGGCTACAAGGTGTCCGGCGGCCTTCACGGCGTGGGCGCCAGCGTGGTCAACGCCCTCAGCGAGTGGCTGGAGGTCCAGGTCCACAAGGACGGCAAGATCTATGAGATGAAGTTCGCCCGGGGCAAGGTCACTCAGGAGATGACCGTGACCGGCGATACCGAAAAGCGGGGCACTATGGTCACCTTCAAGCCCGACCCCGAGATGTTCACCGACACCACCGTCTACGACTATGACATCCTCCACACCCGGATGCGGGAGGAAGCCTTCCTCAACGCCGGGCTGCGCATCCACACCATCGACCAGCGCCCCGGCCGGGAGCAGCACGACGACATGTGCTACGCCGGCGGCATCCGGGAGTTTGTCACCTGGCTCAACCGGGCCAAGACCCCCATCCACCCCGGCGTCATCTACATGTCCGGCCAGCGGAGGGACTCCATGGCCGAGCTGGCCTTCCAATACACCGACAGCTACAGCGAGACCATCCTCTCCTTCGCCAACAACGTCCACACCCCCGAGGGCGGCATGCACGAGACCGGCTTCAAACAGGCCCTAACCTCCACCCTCAACGCCTATGGCAAAAAGATGAATCTCCTCAAGGATGGGGACGAGATCAAGGGAGAAGACTACCGCGAGGGATTGACCTGCATCCTGTCCGTCAAGCTCACCGACGCCCAGTTCGAGGGTCAGACCAAGGCCAAGCTGGGCAACTCCGAGATCCGCACCCTGGTCAGCAGCATTGTCTCGGAGAAGCTGGAGGAGTTTTTGGAGGAGAACCCCGCCGTGGGCAAGGCCATCCTGGACAAGGCCCTCACCGCCTCCCGGGCACGGGAGGCCGCCCGCAAGGCCCGCGAGTCCATCCGGCGAAAGACCGCCCTGGGCGGCGCCGCCATGCCCGACAAGCTGCGGGACTGCAACGAGGTAAACCCCGAGCTCACCGAGATCTACATCGTCGAGGGCGACTCCGCCGGCGGCTCGGCCACCCAGGGCCGGGACTCCCGTTTCCAGGCCATCCTCCCCCTGTGGGGCAAGATGCTCAACGTGGAGAAGGCCCGGGCCGACAAGGTCTACGGCAACGACAAGCTCCAGCCCGTCATCACCGCCCTGGGCGCCGGCATCGGGGACGAGTTCGACCCCAACAAGCTGCGCTACCACAAGGTCATCATCATGGCCGATGCAGATGTGGACGGCGCCCACATCCGCACGCTGCTGCTCACCTTCTTTTTCCGCTTCATGCGCCCCCTCATCGAGCAGGGCTACGTCTATGCCGCGGTGCCCCCCCTCTACAAGCTGACCCGGGGCAAGGTCACCCGGGTGGCCTTCTCCGACGAGGAGCGGGACCGGATCTCCGCCGAGCTGCGGGGCGACAACCCCAACGCCAAGGTGGACATCAACCGCTACAAGGGCCTGGGCGAGATGGACCCCCACGAGCTGTGGGAGACCACCATGGACCCGGAAAAGCGCACACTCAAGCGCATCGAGCTGGACGACGCCGTCAAGGCCGACGAGACCTTCACCATCCTCATGGGCGAGAAAGTGGAGCCCCGCAAGGAATTCATCGAGAAAAACGCCCAGTATGCCGTAAACCTGGATTATTGAGAAAGAAGGATCCGTCACAGCATGAAAAAAGCAGGATATGCAGTCCTCTGTATTCTTTTCTGCCTTACGCTGGCCGCCTGTGGGAGCAACCCGGCCGCGGAGTCGCCGGAGCAGTCCCCTTCCGCCGCCGTACAGACCCCCGCGCCCAGCCCTTCCGGCGCGCCGGAGCCGACCCCGGAACCGCCGCAGATGTCCCTGTTAACCGAGGAGAACGCCCCCGCCCGGGCGGCCTATGGCGCCGCCCTGAAAGAACTGCTGGATCGCAATATTCTGCCCGACGGAACCGATAATTCCAACGGCTATATCGGGAGTATCGAGGATCGAGAGAGAATGGCGCAAAACCAGTTTGCCGTCTGGGACGTGGACGCAGACGGAAGGGAAGAACTGATCCTCCTCTACACCACCACCATCGTGGCCGGGGAACGGGGCTTTGTCTACGACTGGGACGAGGCGTCGGGAGAGCTGCGGGCGCAGTTGGATGAATTTCCCCTGCTGACCTTTTATGAAAACGGCGCCGTTATGGCGGGCTGGTCCCACAATCAGGGCAAGGGCGGCTCCTTCTGGCCCTATTTCCTGTACCAATACCTGCCCGAGACCGACCGCTATCAGAAGGTAGGCGCGGTGGACGCCTGGGATAAGGCCCTTGGCCTGGAGGGCTACCCGGACGAGGTGGACGCCAGCAAGACCGGGTTCGTCTACTACATCACCACCGAAGGAGACATCACGTGGGATCATCCGGTGGATGCGGCCCAATACCAGGCGTGGCTGGCTTCCTATCTGGGGGAGGCCGGGGAGATTGCCATTCCCTATGCCGCGCTGACGGCGGAAAACATCCATTTCATGCAGACGCCGGGATGAGAAACCATCACGATACCAATGCTTTTTTGAAGAAGAAAGGCTGTTTTTGAATGAGTAAGAAACCGCAGTACGATCCCGAGGAGATCCGTTACCCGGACCAGGTCATCGTTACCTCTCCCCTGGTGCCGGAGATGGAGAAATCCTATATTGAATACGCCATGAGCGTCATCGTGGGCCGGGCCCTGCCCGACGTCCGCGACGGCCTCAAGCCCGTCCACCGCCGCATCCTCTACGCCATGTACGAGGACAACCTGACCCACGACCGGCCCTTCAAAAAGTCCGCCACCTGCGTGGGCGACGTGCTGGGCCGCTACCACCCCCACGGCGACCAGTCCGTCTACGACGCTCTGGTCCGTCTGGCCCAGGACTTCTCCATGCGATACCCCCTGGTGGACGGCCACGGCAACTTCGGCTCCGTGGATGGTGATCCCCCCGCCGCCTACCGTTACACCGAGGCCCGCCTGGACAAGATCTCCCAGGAGATGCTCCGGGACATCGACAAGGAGACCGTGGACTGGGACCCCAACTTCGACGAGTCCCGCAGGGAGCCCCGGGTGCTCCCCTCCCGCTTTCCCAACCTGCTGGTCAACGGCTCCTCCGGCATCGCCGTGGGCATGGCCACCAACATCCCGCCCCACAACCTCAACGAGGTCATCAACGCCACCATCTGTGTGCTGGACAACCCGGAGGCCACCCTGGCCGACCTGATGGAGCATGTCCACGGCCCCGACTTCCCTACCCGCGGCATCATCATGGGCCGCTCCGGCATCCGGGCCGCCTATGCCACCGGCCGGGGCCGGGTCGTCATCCGGGCCCGCACGGAATTCGAGGAGTTCGGGAAGGACCGCATCCGCATCATCGTCACCGAGATCCCCTATCAAGTCAACAAGCGGATGCTCATCAAAAATATGGCCGAGCAGGTGGAGGACAAGCGGCTGGAGGGTATCTCCGACATCCGGGACGAGACCGACCGCAACGGCATGCGCATCGTCATCGAGCTCAAGCGGGACGCCAATCCCCAGGTGGTGCTCAACCGCCTGTTCGCTCAGACCCAGCTCCAAGCCTCCTTCGCCATCAACATGCTGGCCCTGGTCAACAACCAGTCCCAGCCCAGGATTCTCTCCCTGCGCCACATCCTGGACGAGTACATCGCCTTCCAGGAGGAGATCATCGTCCGGCGGACCAGGTATGACCTCAGAAAGGCCCAGGAGCGGGCCCACCTGCTGGAGGGACTGCTCATCGCCCAGGACAACATCGACGAGGTCATCAAGATCATCCGCGGCAGCTACGACAACGCCAAGGAGAATCTGATGAACCGCTTCCGCCTGTCCGACGTGCAGGCCCAGGCCATCTGCGATATGCGGCTCATCGCCCTCCAGGGCCTCAACCGGGAGAAGCTGGAAAACGAGTATAAGGAGCTGGAGGAGCGCATCGCCTACTACCAGGAGCTGCTGGGCTCCGAGACCATGATCCGGCAGGTCCTCAAGGACGAGCTGACCGCCATCCGGGACAAGTACGGCGATGAGCGCGTCACTGAGATCCAGGACGTGGAGGACGAGATCGACATCGAGGACCTCATTGAGGAGGAGGAGTGCGTCTTTACCCTCACCGCCGCGGGCTACATCAAGCGGCTGCCCGCATCCACCTACCGGGCCCAGCGCCGGGGCGGCAAGGGCATCACCGCCCAGACCCTGAAGGAGGAGGACGTGGTGGAGACCGTGTTCACCGCCTCCACCCACGACTATATCCTCTTCTTCACCAACAAGGGCCGGGTCCACCGGAAAAAGGGCTATCAGATCCCCGAGGCCGGCCGCACCGCCAAGGGCACCAACATCGTCAACGTCCTGCCGGTGGAGTCCGACGAGAAGGTCACCGCCATGATCCACCTGCGCCAGTTCCCCGAGGACCGCTACCTCACCATGGTGACCCGCAACGGCACCGTCAAGCGCATCCAGCTCTCCTCCATCAACACCGCCCGCAAGGCGGGCATCCGCTGCATCACCCTGGAGGAGGGAGACGAGCTCATCTGCGTCCGGGAGACCGACGGCGAGCAGGCCGTCCTCATCGCCACCCACGACGGCATGACCATCTCCTTCCTGGAGAGCGACGTGCGGTGCATGGGCCGGGACGCCTGCGGCGTCATGGGCATCCGGCTGCGGGACGGCGACTACGTGGTGGGGGCCGCCCGGGCCAAGTATGACCACCAGGTGCTGATGGTCACCGAGCGCGGCTACGGCAAGCGCACGCCCATGGACGAGTATTTCCGCGCCGACGGGCCCCAGAAGCGGGGCGGCTACGGCCTGAAGGGCTATCAGGTCACCGACAAGACCGGACCCGTGGTGGGGGTCAAGGTGGTCAGCGGCGAGGACGATATCCTGGTCATCAACGACGCCGGCGTCATCATCCGCATGGCGGTGAAGGACATCAACGTTTACAGCCGCTCCGCCCAGGGCGTCAAACTGATGAATCTGGACGAGGGGGTCAAGGTGATCTCCATCGCCCGCACTGACCACGAGGGGGAAGAGACCGGCGCGTCCGCCCCGGAGACAACGGAGGGCTGACATGGATCGAAAGCGAAAACAGCGGGTCACTTACCGGCCCAGCAAGTCCAGCAGCGTGTTCGGCGGAGTGGCGGGGGGCATCTTCGTCCTCATCGGCGTGTTTGTGGTCATACCCACCTTCGGCCCCTTCGGTATCCTGTGGACTCTCTTTGCCGCGGCCATCACCGGGATGAACCTCTACCAAGCCTTAGGCAAGGGCTATGTGGGCCCCGAGATCCACATCGAAGAGGACGGCAGCGAGCCGTGTGAGACGCCCGTTCCCGCGGGCGGAGCCTCCGCCCAGGACCGGCTCACCGAGCTGCGTACCCTCTACGACCAGCGCCTCATCACCCAGGAGGAGTATGAGGAAAAGCGCAGAGAGATCTTAAAGGACCTGTGACAGGAGGCTTATGAAGACAGTCACCATCTACACCGACGGCGCCTGCTCCGGCAACCCGGGGCCCGGCGGCTGGGGCGCCATTCTTATGTACGGCGGCGTTCAAAAGGAGCTGTCCGGCGGGGAGGCGCACACCACCAACAACCGCATGGAGCTCACCGGCGTCATTACCGCCCTGGAGGCCCTGAAGGAGCCCTGTATCGTAGAGCTCTACTCCGATTCCAAATACGTCATCGACGCCCTAGAAAAGGGCTGGGCCAAGGGCTGGCGGGCCAGAGGCTGGGTAAAGGGGGACAAAAAGCCCGCCCTCAATCCCGACCTGTGGGCCCGGCTGCTGGACCTGTGCGACTGCCACAAGGTCAACCTCCACTGGGTGAAGGGCCATGCCGCCAATCCCTACAACAACCGCTGCGACGAGTTGGCGGTGGCCGAGAGCCGGAACTATAAGTAAAAGAGGAAGGGCGTGCGATTGACCGCACGCCCTTCCTCTTTCACAAAACAGGCGATGCCTGCCGCGCCGGGACCGGCGCAGGCGCCCGTCACCCCATTGTGCACATTGAGATGAGAATGGGGGTGATGTCCAGCATCCCGACCAGCGCGGCGGAAAGGGCCTGGAGCTGTCCCGATTCTCCGTCCACTCGTTTGTCCAGAATATCTTGAAATCGAAAATCCTTTTGGCGGCAAAAAACCGCCTGCCGAAGCAGACGGTTTTCCAGCGGTTATTCCAATCAGGCCAGCTTGTTGAGCTTGATGGTCATGGCGCTCTTCTTGTTGGCCGCGTTGTTCTTGTGCAGCAGACCCTTGGCAGCAGCCTTGTCAATGGCTTTGACAGTGGCCTTGTAAGCGCTATCGGCCTCGCTGCGGTTGCCTTCGGCCACCACGGCATCAAACTTCTTGATCTGGGTCTTCAGCGCAGACTTGGCAGCCTTGTTCCGCGCAGCCTTGGCCTCATTGACCAGCACGCGCTTCTTGGCAGACTTAATATTCGGCAAACCAAACACCTCCTCCGATGCGATCTATTGGGGCATATTCTGCCCGTGCAGATACTTATTTTAACAGCCGGGCGGGAAAAATGCAACTGATTTTTTTGGTTTTTTCACATTTTTTTGTATATCAAAGCCGCTGCCGCTAAAAATAGCGGATAGAAAGTGGATACAGCACAAGATATTGATGTGTGGAGGCAAAAAACAATGCTGAAAAGACGGACGGATCTGGCGCTGGAAGCCAAGGAGCTGTGGGCGGAGTCGGCGGAGAAGGAGACCAAGCTGGAGGGCGTCCGGGCCCGGGACAGCCTGCGGGAGGGGTACCAGGTCACTACGGTGGATATTCTGGACGAGCAGGGCGCCAGCTCCCTGGGCAAGCCGGTGGGCTCCTATGTGACGGTACAGCTGGACGCCCTGGCCCGCCGGGAGGAGGATGCCTTCGGCCGGGCCGCCCGGGCCATCGCCGCCGAGCTGGGCGGACTGCTCAGGCTGCCCGAGGGAGCTGCGTGCCTGGTGGTGGGGCTGGGCAACCGGGCCATCACCCCCGACGCCATCGGGCCCGGGGTGGCCGACCACACCATGGTCACCCGCCATCTGGTGGAACAGGTGCCGGAGCACTTCGGCTCCTTCCGGCCGGTGGCGGCCCTGGCCGCCGGAGTGCTGGGCACCACCGGCGTGGAGAGCGGCGAACTGGTGAAGGCGGTGGCGGAAAAGATCCGGCCGGGCTGCGTCATTGCGGTGGACGCCCTGGCCTCCCGGTCCATGGACCGGGTGTGCTCCACCGTACAGTTGGCCGACACCGGAATTGTCCCCGGCTCCGGCGTGGGCAACCACCGGACCGCCCTCAACCGGGAGACCTTAGGCGTCCCCGTCATCGCCGTGGGAGTGCCTACGGTGGTGGACGCCGGGACGCTGGCCGCCGATATTCTGGCGGAGGCCGGGCAGGAGAGGCTGGACCCGGAGGCCCTGGCCGGGGCGGGCGAAGGACTGATGGTCACGCCCAGGGACATCGACCAGCGGGTGGCCGACCTGGTCAAGGTCATCGGGTACGGGATCAATCTGGCGCTTCATCCAGGGCTGACGGTAGAGGATGTGGATCTGTTTCTGAGCTGAGATGGGCCCGATGACCAGCGTGCGCAGCACGCCGCCGCGCAAGCGGCGCAGCCCGGCGGAATTGATTTTCGCCGGGCGCAGATAAAAGACGGGGCCCCCGCGGGATGGACATCCCGTGGGGAACATCGGGTACGGGATCAATCTGGCGCTTCATCCAGGGCTGACGGTAGAGGATGTGGATCTGTTTCTGAGCTGAGGAGGCTCTGTGGGCAAAAAGGGAGCGCCCGGACTTCCCCAAATCCGGGCGCTCCCTGATGGGAGAATGGACGGATGAAATGGATCAGGCGGCTTTGTCGTGCCGGCCCGTCGGCGCATGGAAGGGAATCAGCTGGCCGATCTCTTTGTCGTTGGGCGTGGCAATGGAGATCGCGGCCAGCACCACGGCCAGACCAAAGGTGACATAAGCCGCGGCACTCCACAGCAGACTGCCAAGACAAAACACAACGGTCAGGATCAGCAGGACGTTGGATGTGTGTTTCATAAGAAGCTCCTTTCCAGAAAAGCGGTTATGATTAGATGTTTAACATATTACTTATCTGTCTAACATCAAGATACACAAAGACGGCCGATTTGTCAAGAGGGTTTGCGCATTTCTCTGTTTTCCATAAAACCGCCCTGTCCTTTTTGACAGGGCAAACAGGAGTTGTGGGAATTCTTGCTTTTTCTCCCTGTTTTGCGTATAATTGAAAAACAACTGTGGATACGAACTTTTCGGGGAGGCAATGGAGAGATGGCGGCGAGAAACAAGGGAAGTCTTTCTCAGCAGGTGGCAAAACAGCTTCTCAGCGACTTCCAGGAGGGCGTGCGCTACCGGCCCGGCGACAAGCTCCCCAACGAGAACGATTTGGCCGGCGAGTACGGCGTGAGCCGGGGCACCCTGCGGGAGGCTATCCGCATCCTCTCGTCCCACGGGGTGCTGGTGGTGCGGCGGGGCATGGGGACCTTTGTGGCCGAGCAGCTCCCGGAAAAGGCGGATTTCGGCCTGATGGAGCTGCTCACCCAAAAGACGGTGCTGAAGGAGCTCTTCGAACTGCGGCTGATGGTGGAGCCCCGGTGCGTGGCCCTGGCCTGCCGCCGGGCCACCAGCGAGGAGCTGCGCAACATCCTCCGGCTGGGGGAGGCCTTTGAAAAGACCGTTCTGGAGAGGGGCGACAGCATCGCCGCCGACCAGGCCTTTCACTCCGGCATCGTCCAGGCCATGCATAACGACTTCATGGCCCAGTTTATCCCCGGCATCCAGCGCTCCATCAGCCAGTCCGCCGCCCTTCAGGACGGGGTCAACTGGTTCAGCGGCGAGACGGTGGAGGACCACCGGCTGATCCTCTCCTTTCTCCGCATCCGGGACCAGGAGGGCGCGGAGGCCGCCATGCGGCTGCATCTGGTCCACATCATTAACCGCCTGAACCTCCCCGACGACGGAGAGCCCGTACTCTAGGGCCCAGAAAGGCGAAATCCCTTGACGGCGGGCGGTTTCGGTGATACAATACACTCCACGATACAGCGACAGGCAGTGACCGGGAGGAGTACGCGAGGGCCCGGGCCAGAGAGAAGCCGGACGGTGCGAGGCTTCCGAAGGTCCCCGCGGAAGGCGTCCGGGAGCTCCGGCCAGGAAATGGGCCGGCGGTACCCGCCGTTACAGGGGCCGAGCGCGGGGCGGTCTGCCGCCCCGAATTCAGGTGGCACCACGGACAGACTGTTCGCCCTGAGCCTTTGGCTCAGGGCGTTTTTTATCGGTCTGCCGCCTCATTGTGTTCTCCAGTTCTATTTTATTTCATAAGGAGTGCTTCCCATGAAAAACACCGAAAAAACCATGGAAAAGCTGGTGGCGCTGTGCAAGGGCCGCGGCTTTGTCTACCCCGGCAGCGAGATCTACGGCGGCCTGGCCAACTCCTGGGACTACGGCCCCCTGGGCGTGGAGCTCAAAAACAATGTCAAGCGGGCCTGGTGGAAAAAGTTTGTTCAGGAGTCCCCTTACAACGTGGGCCTGGACGCCGCCATCCTCATGAACCCCGAGGTGTGGGTGGCCTCCGGCCACGTGTCCACCTTCAACGACCCCCTCATCGACTGCAAGGCCTGCAAAATGCGCCACCGGGCCGACAAGCTCATCGAAAACTGGTGCGCCGGGCAAAACCGCACCGACGTGAACGTGGAGGCCATGACCCAGGACGAGCTGGTGGCCTTTATCCGGGACAACGGCGTCACCTGCCCCGGCTGCGGCAAGTCCGATTTCACCGACATCCGCAAGTTCAACCTGATGTTCAAGACCCACCAGGGCGTCACTGAGGACTCCTCCACCGAGGTCTACCTCCGGCCCGAGACCGCCCAGGGCATTTTTGTCAACTTCCCCGCCATCCAGCGCACCACCCGCAAAAAGCTGCCCTTCGGCGTGTGCCAGGTGGGCAAGTCCTTCCGCAACGAGATCACCCCGGGCAACTTTATCTTCCGCATCCGGGAGTTCGAGCAGATGGAGCTGGAGTTCTTCTGCAAGCCCGGCACCGACCTGGAGTGGTTCA
>CABUJV010000023.1 GCA_902492005.1 uncultured Eubacteriales bacterium | reverse complement strand
GTCGATCTCGGTGACCTTCACCCAGATCATGTCGCCGATGTTGACCACGTCCTCCACCTTCTCCACCCGGCGGTTGGCCAGCTTGGAGATGTGGACCATGCCGTCCTTGCCGGGGGCCAGCTCCACGAAGGCGCCGAAGGGCAGGATGCGGACCACCTTGCCGTAGTACAGCTGACCCACCTCGGGCACGAAGACGATGGTCTCAATGGTCTTCTTGGCGGCGTCGCAGGAGGCCTTGTCCACGCCAGCGATATAGATGGTGCCGTCGTCCTCGATGTCGATCTTGGCGCCGGTGTCGGCGCAGATCTTCTGGATGACCTTGCCGCCGGAGCCGATGACCTCGCGGATCTTATCCACGTCGATCTTCATTTTCACCATCTTGGGGGCGGTGTCGGCCACGTCGGGGCGGGGCTGGGCGATGCAGGGCAGCATGACCTCGTCCAGAATGGCGAAGCGGGCGTCCTTGGTGATGGCCAGGGCCTCCTGAATGATGGCGTGGCTTAGGCCGTCGTTCTTGATGTCCATCTGAATGGCGGTGATGCCTTTCTTGGTACCGGCCACCTTAAAGTCCATCTCGCCGTGGAAGTCCTCCACGCCCTGGATGTCGATGAAGGTGGTAAAGGAGCCGTCGTCGTCCTGGATGAGGCCGCAGGAGATGCCGGCTACAGGGGCGGAGATGGGCACGCCGGCGTCCATCAGGGCCAGGGTGGAGCCGCAGATGGACCCCTGAGAGGTGGAGCCGTTGGAGCTCAGGACCTCAGAGACCACGCGGATGGCGTAGGGGAAATCCTCCTGACTGGGGATGACGGGCTCCAAAGCCCGCTCAGCCAGGGCGCCGTGGCCCTTTTCGCGGCGGTTGACGCTGCGGGCGGCGCGGGCCTCACCCACGGAGTAGGAGGGGAAGTTGTAGTGGTGCATATACCGCTTCTCCTCTTCCTCCCAGATGGTGTCCAGCTTCTGGCAGGCGGAGAGGGTGTTCAGGGTACAGACCGACAGGACCTGGGTCTGGCCGCGGGTGAACAGGCCGGAGCCGTGGACCTTGGGCAGGACTCCCACCTCGGCGGACAGGGGGCGGATCTCGTTCTTGGCGCGGCCGTCCACCCGGTGGCCCTCCAGCAGCCAGGCCTTGACGATCTTCTTCTGGAACTTGTAGGTGATCTCCTCCAGGTACTTGTCCATCTCGGGGAAGTCCTCCAGGAAGAGCTCGTGCCAGTGGTCGATGAGCTTGTTCCAGCGCTCCTCGCGCACATTCTTGTCGTCGGTGTCCATGGCGGCCTTGGCCTCGTCCAGGGTGGCCTCCACGATCTTGTCGAAGAGCGCCTGGTCGAAGTCGGCGTGGTCGTAGGTCATCTTCTCCCGGCCGATCTCGGCGACCATGGCGTTGATGAGGGCGACCTGCTTTTTGATCTCCTCATGGGCGGCCACGATGGCGTCGTACATCTTGTCGTCGGGCAGCTCCTTTGCGCCGGCCTCGATCATGATGACCTTGCCCTCGGTGGCGGCCACAGTCAGGTCGAGCTGGGAGGCGTGCTTCTGTTCCTGATTGGGGTTGAGGACGATCCGGCCGTCCACATAGCCCACCTCCAGGCAGCCGATGGGGCCGGCCCAGGGGATGTTGGAGTAGGCCAGGCAGGCCGACACGCCGATCATGGCGGTGACCTCGGGGGAACAGTCGTAATCCATGCTCATGACGGTGGCGGTGACCACCACGTCGTTGCGGAAATCGTAGGGGAACAGAGGCCGGATGGACCGGTCGATGACCCGGCTGGCCAGCACGGCGGGCAGGGAGGGCTGGCCCTCCCGGCGTAGGAAGGAGCCAGGGATACGGCCCACGGCGTACAGCTTCTCCTCAAAGTCCACGCTCAGGGGGAAGAAGTCGATGCCGTCCCGGGGCCTGGCGGAAGCGGTGACCGCCACCAGCACAGTGGTGTCGCCGTAGTGGACCATGGCCGAGGCGTTGGCCAGCTCGGCCACCTTGCCCACCTCGATCTTCAGGGACCGGCCGCAGAGGTCCATCTCAAAGACCTTATAGTTGGGGAACTGCTTGTGTGTGATAACGGTTGACATGTGCGTCCTCCTTTATTGATCGGCGCACATCAGAGCCTTCGGCCCTTTTAGCACTTGAACGCGCCCTCCTCCGCGGCGGGGACGAGGGCAGGTTCAATTGCTAAAAAAGTGGATGGGCTCTGGTGGGCGTCTGTTTTTGGTACATGGGAAGAAGGGGCGGCACGGTGCCCCGCGCCACCCCTCATTCAGTTTCTTACTTACGGATGCCGAGCTTCGCGATCAGGGCGCGGTAACGCTCCACGTCCTTGTCGGCCAGGTAGTCCAGCAGCTTGCGGCGCTTGCCGATCATCTTATACAGGCCGCGGCGGCTGTGGTTGTCATGCTTATGCACCCGCAGATGCTCGGTGAGCTCGTTGATGCGGGCGGTGAGGATGGCGATCTGCACCTCGGGGGAGCCGGTGTCCGTGGGGTGGGTGCGGTTGGCCTCGATCACGGCCGTCTTTTCGTCCTTACGGATCATGGGAATGTCCACCTTTCTGTTTCAATTGCCCATGGAGCTGCGTAGCGGGCGGGTGAGACCCCCGCAGAACAGCGGGCTGTGTCCCGAAACGAAGCGCCAGGGCCGGTATGGGCACTTTACGTGCTTTAATAGACTATCATATTTTAACACCTGTGTAAAGAAAAAAATCCCCGTTTCAAACAAAATTTCCGTGGGCCGCAGCATCTTGCGGCCCACGGAATGGGGGGCGCCGCGGATGGTCAGACAAGACGCACGAACTGCACCATTGCCGTCACCGTTACGGCTACCACGGCCAGACTGGCCAGCAGGTCCAGGGCAATGCCCAAGCGGCGCACGTTCCGGCGGCGGCGGGCGGCGCGGGCCTTGGAGGGCTCCGGCGGCACCAGCCGCAGCAGGGGCGCGGCGGCCTCCGGCTTTGTGGGCACGGGCTCCTGGACCGGGACGTCCTCCCAGTCGCCGCCGGACACGGCAGAGAGCTTGCGGCGGTAGGCCCCCAGGTCCACCACGTTGCCCTCGTGACGAATAAAGCTGCTGGTCTGATAGTAAAAGGTCTGCATACCGATCCCTCCCGCTGTTGATGTGGCCAGTCTACCAGAGGAGCTGTCCTAAAAAACGGACTTTTCTCCGCCCGCGCTTCTGCATGGCCGACTTTTTTTCGAAAGCATAAGGAACTCTTGTTCGATAAAAGTATACAACGAATGTTCGATAAAAGTCAAGAAAAATTTGGGGAACCAGATGGGAAAATTTACGTCTAAGAGGGATAGCAATACCGGAGCGGACAAGTCTCAGATTGAATGGAGGTTTTGTGGTGAAACGATTTTTGTCTCTTGTGCTGACCCTGGCCCTTCTGGGCACGCTGACCCTGCCCGCGGCGGCGGAGGGGGACAGCGATGCCCGGCTGGCCGCCGTCACCCTGCAGGTAAAGGAGACGCTGGGCATCGACACCCAGGTCTACGATCAGTTCTACGGCGACCTGACGGAAAATGAGCTGGCCCCGGCGTGGTATCTGTCCTGGAGCGGCGAGGCCGGCTCCCTGGAGGTCACCGCCACCGAGGCCGGCAAGATTCTGCGCTACTCCCGCTACGACGAGGACGACTCCTACCGCAGGGATACCCTGTCCCTGCCCCAGGGGGACCCGGTCCAGGCCCAGGCGGCGGCCCAGGCCTTCCTGGACCGGGTGCTGGGTGAGGGGGAGTCGGCGGAGCTGGAGCCCTTCGACTCCGGCGGCTGGCTGGGGAGAACCCAGTATGGCTACCACGGCACCGTGCGGCTCAACGGCCTGCCCTCTCCGCTGTCCTTCTCCCTCTCCGTGCGGTGCAGCGACAACACCGTCACCTGGTTCTACCGGGACAGCCTGGAGGGCGCGTACCTGGGGGGCATCCCCGACGCCCGGTTCCGCACCGGCGCGGAGGCCGCCAAGGCCCTGCTGCGGGACACTCTCTCGCTGCGGCTGGAGTATGTACGCTCCGAGGACGGGACTGCCGCGGTGCTGCGCTATCTGCCCAACTCCACCGACGAATACTATGTGGATGACGTCTCCGGGCAACTGGTGGACCTGACCGCGCTCTACCGGGAGCTGGGCCGGGGCGGCGCCCTGCTGGGGGACGGGAACAGCGCAGCCCCCGCCGAGCCGGAGGCGGCCATGGACATTGCCAAAAGCCTCACCCAGGCGGAGCAGACCGGGGTGGAGAAGCTGACCGGCGCGCTGAGTAAAGAAGAGCTGGACCAGCGGGCCCGGGCGGTATCGGAGCTGGGTCTGACCGCCTACGCTCTGGCCGCCGCGTCCTATCAGGTGGAGCGGGCCGGCGCGGACGAGGACGCCCTTCCCGCGGACGCCAAGGTCACCGCCCAGCTCACCTACGCCCGGCAGACCGACCAGGGCATCTGGCGGCGGTACGTCACCCTGGACGCCAAGACCGGTGGGTTGGAGAGCGTATCCAGCTCCATGCCCTGGCGGGAAGACTGCCGGGCGGTGGTCTCCGAGGCCGAGGCCCGGAAGAAGGCGGAGGCCTTCCTGGCCAAGTACCGGGGCGAACTCTTTGCGGAGAGCGCGGTCTATGAACGGGACTCCGGCCCGGCGGCCTGGCGCGTCTCGGACGGCGCCGACCCCGAGAGCTGGTCCTTCCTCTACGCGCAACGGGTCAACGGCTATTTCTTCCCGGACAACTGCCTCTACGTAGAGATCGACTCCTCCGACGGTTCGGTGTCCGGCTTCTACCAGTCCTGGACCTCAGGGCTCTCCTTTGAAAGCGCTGAGGGCGTCATCGGTTCCGAGGCCGCGCTGGACGCCTATCTGGCCACCTTCCAGCTCCAGGGCGGCTATGTGGCGGTGCCGGAGAAGCTGGACCTGTCCGATCCCAACTACGGCCCGCTGGCCGAAATGGGATACACCTATCTCTATGCACTGAAGCTGGGCTACACGCTGGCCAGCGGCGGCGACCCCGTCCTGGGCATCGACGCCAAAACCGGCGAGCCTGTGGTCCACCGCTATGAGAAGGCCGCCGTCCAGTACGGCGACCTGGACGCCGCCCTCTGGGCCAAGCCCGCCGTGGAGGCCCTGGCCCGATACGGCGTGGGCTACGACGGGGATTCCTTCGCTCCCACCCAGGCCCTGACCCAGCGGGATCTGGTGGCCCTGCTGGCCAGCACCCAGGGCTACCGGGTGGACCCCGGAACACTGGACGACGCCGGGGCGGACGCCCTCTACCGCACCGCCTACAGCATGGGGGTACTCACCCGTGCGGAGCGGGAGGACGGCAGGCTGCTCACCCGTCTGGAGACGGCCAAGCTGCTGCTGGACGCCGGGGGCTACGGCCCGGCAGCCCGGCTCCAGGGGATCTACCACACCGCCTTCTCCGACCAGGCCGACATCCCCGGCGGACTGCTGGGCTACGCCGCCCTGGCCCAGGGGCTGGGCATGGTCCGGGGGGACGGCTCCGGCCGCCTGAACCCAAACCGCACCGCCACCCGGGGCGAGGCTGCCGTCATGCTCTACGCCTTCATGGGGCGGGACTCCTGAGACAGGAAAAACCGCGGGGCAGCCGAATGGCTGTCCCGCGGTTTGGTTTTCACGGGTCATTCCCCTGCGCCAGGCGCTGCTCCAGCGCCTGAACGCGCTCTTTGAGCCGCTGCTTCACCAGGAAGGTGGACAGCACCCGGGCCACCAGGGTCAGGGACTCGATCTGGTCCTGGGTCCAGTAGCGGTTGGCCCGGCACTCGTCAAAGCCCACATAGCCCTTGAACCGCCCGTCGTCCAGAATGGCGCACTGGAGCAGGGAGCAGATCCCCTGGGGGGCCAGCACCGCGTAGAGGTCCGGATGGAGGGTGGAGATGTCCCGGCAGTAGAAGATGCCGTTGGCGTCGAAGTTGGACTGGTAGTCCGCCAGATCCTCCTGATAGGACAGGCCCTGGAGGTTCTCCCGCTCCGGCGAGACCCCCTCGCCGCACCACTCGAAGGTGTTGTAGCACAGGGTGTCGTCCGCGCTGTTTTCAAAGATATAGACCCGGCTTACGTCGTAGGCCCGGCCTACGATCTCCAGCATCCGGCGGACGGCGGCGTCGGCAGTGCCGGCGTCGTAGAGCATCCGGAAGGCGTACCGGGCGAGCTGCTCGGTGACGCCGCACACCGAGTCGGATTCGATGGGAGAGCTGACGGTGGAGCGGACCATGCCGCTGCGGCCCGGGCCGTCCTCCAGCTCCTGGCTGTAATAGGCGAAGCACGCCTTCCCCTGACTCTTGGCCTGATAGAGGGCCAAATCGGCGCACTGGTACAGGCGCTGGTAGTCGACGCCGTCGGCCGGGCACAGGGCGATGCCCACGCTGCAGGAGAGCTGCAGGCCGGGGGCGCCCTCCAGCGGCAGGGCGGCGATGGCGGCCAGGATCTCCCCGGCCTTGCCCCCGGCGTCTGACGCCTGACTCAGGCTGGACAGGAACACCGCGAATTCATCTCCGCCGATGCGGCCGATGACGTCGGAGCCCCGGAACTGCCGCTTCAGGCAGGCCGCCAGGTCGGTGAGCACCGCGTCTCCGCATAGGTGGCCGTACTGGTCGTTGACGTTCTTAAAATTGTCCAGATCCAGGATCATCAGGGCCTGGATCTCCTCCGGCCGCCGCCCCTCGATCAGCTCGGTGGCCCGGGAGCGGGCTGCGCTCTGGTTCAGCAGGCCGGTAAGGGAGTCCTTCTGGGCCTGCTCAAGCAGCCGCTGCTCGTGCTTCTTCTCGGCGTCGATGTCGGTGATGACCCCCACCGCCTTGATGGGCCCGCCCTCGCTGTTGAACTGCGTGGTGGCCCGGACGCGGCACCAGAGATAGCGGCCGTCCCAGTTCCGGATGCGGAACTCCGCCAACGAGTAGGGCGTCCCCGCCGCTGTGGCCTTCATGAGCTGGCAGAAGGCGGGCATATCGTCGGGGTGGACGTTTTTGGAGCAGGGGATGCGGGTGCTGATCTCCCGCCGGATGGGGGCGTAGCCAAACTTTTTCTGCCAATTATTAGAGAAACTCAGGGTGTCCTGGGCGATATTCCACTCGAATATGATGTCGTTGGTCTGGTCCATGATGATCTGATGGCGTTCCAGCGACAGGCGCAGGGCCTCCTGGGCCTGCTTGCGCTCGGTGATGTCCATCAGCATGGTATTGAACACCGGCGCACCGCCGGGGCTGCGCACCAGCCGGGACCGGTCCAGCACCCAAAGCGGGTGGCCGTCCCGGCAGATCAGGCGGTATTCCTGCTCCAGCGTGGAGTTGATCACCGGCGCGCGGAAATTCTTCCGCACGTTTTCCCGGTCGTCGGGGTGGATCAGCTCGATCAGGCGGTTGTGAAACCGCTCCTCCAGCTCCGCCGGGGGGTAGCCCACCATGTCCAGAAAGCCGCTGCTCATCTGCAGGATGGTAAAATCCCTGTCGTCGCGACAGCGGAGCACGCCGCCGGGCAGATTTTCCATCGCGTCCAGCAGCTCCCACTGACTCTCCTCCGCCCGCCGGCGGAATTCCTCCGTCTGGACCCGGTTGTCCTGCAGGACATAGAGATGCCCCGGCCGCTGATCGAAGTCCGGCTGGGAGAGGTGGATGTGGCACAGCTGCGGGCCGCCCTCCGCTTCGGTACAGACCGCGCTGAAGCGCAGGTCCAGCTCGGCCAGTCCGGCGGACGGGTCGCCGGGCTCGGCGCGGAAGCCGCCATAGACCAGCCAGTCTCCGCCGGGCAAGGGCTCCGCCTCCTGCCAGCGCTCCGTGACGGCAAAGGTCCCGGCGTATTCCGCCAGGTCCTGCTCCAGCAGGCGGCGCGCCTCCTGCTTTCCGCGGCAGATCTCGCCCCGGCCGCTGCCGATCCAGGTGACCCCGGGCGCCAGCTCCGCCAGAAGGGCCTCCATGTTACGCTGTTCCAGATAGAGCTGCTCCAGCCGGATGATAAAGTTCACTGCCTGTGTCCGTTCCATGCCGGCCCCCCTTTCTGGAAAATATTAGTATACGCTGGTTTCTGCCTCTATTATAACAGACCTGACCGGCCTTGAGAAGCACGATTTATAAAGTCAGAGTAATTTCTTTTGGCACAAAACACCCCGGAACCGCAGATGTTCCGGGGTGTTTTGTAACTTTTTAATAGCGGCGGTCCAGCGTCTGGATCACCTGGGCCACGCAGTCCTCGTCACAGGAGGACAGAAGGACGGCCCCCCAGTCCCGGACCTCCTGGGCACAGTTGGCGGGGGCAAAGGGCACGGCGGACACCGCCAGCATGGGGATGTCGTTTTGGTTGTCCCCCACGCAGTAGATGTGCTCCCGCCCGACGCCCAGCCGCTGGGCCAGCTTCAGCACCATACCGCCCTTGGTGGCGGTCTTGGCGGTGCACTCCAGCAGCACCGCGTTGGAGAAGATGACCTCATAGCGGTCCGGCCAGCGGTCCAGCAGGTACTTCTGGGCAGTCAGCAGGCTTTGGTAATCGGCCTGGATCACCGCCTTACTCCAGGGCTGGGGCATGTCCGGCAGGTCCCGCTGGGTCCAGGTGGTCCTGACCCGCTCCACATGCCGCTGGGTGAAGGCGTTGGGCTGAAAGATATACACGTCGTCGCCGTGGTAGGTCTCCACTCCGATCTGGGGCATGACGGCGCAGAGCTGCCCCAGGTCGGCCGCCGCCGTTTCGGGCAGGGGCAGGTCCACCACCGTGCGCCCGGCAGCAAAGTCGTAGAGCAGCGCGCCGTTGGACAAAATCACGGGGGCGTTGAGGGGAATGGTGTGCGCATAGGGGGCAAAGGTGCGGCGGGCCCGGCCGGTGGCCACGGTAAAGCGGCCGCCCTCGCGGATGAAATACGCCAGCGCCGCCCGGTTGCCCGGGGACAGCTCGCAGCTTCCGCCCACCAGGGTATCGTCAAAGTCACTGGCCAGGAGAACGCCCTCAAATTTGCCCAATCCAATCACACCTTCTTATTTCGGAATATCCTCCCCCACATAGAATTTCTTCAGAGGCGCGTAGAGCAGCCCGGCGATGGCCAGGGCCAGAATGGTGTTGGGGAGCATGTAGGAGCCGTTATACACGAGCGAGTAGAGATTGGGCTCGTCGAACACCGTGCCCAGAATCTCGGTGGGAGCGTAGATACGGTAAATGGTAATGCCGCTGATGAAGTGGACGATAAAGCGCCCCAGGCAGCCCAGGACGGTGCCGGCAAAAATGCCCCACTTTTTCCCTTTGAATAGGCCCGCCAGACCCAACGGGGGAAAGGCCACCAGATAATCCAGCAGCATGGACTGCCAGCCCCAGGCATATGCGCCGTCGAAGATGAGCTGTAAAAGGCCGAATACGAAGCCGGCCAGCAGGCCGTCCTTCAGGCCCCAGCGCACGGCGAAGAGCAGGATGGGGAACATGGCGGGGGTGAGGGAGCCGCCGTTGGGCAGCTCCATGATCTTGATATAGCTCAGGATCTGGGCCAGGGCCACCATAATGGCGCCTTCGCACAGCATGCGGGTGCGGGTGCGGCCGGACACGGCGGAGCGGGTCGGTTTTGCAGAGGTCATCGATCATTTCTCCTTTTAAAAAATGTACCGCAGCGCAAACCGGAGCTAGCGCAAGCGGTACAGGAGAAACGACACGGTGTCGAATCAGCTTCCTACGCCGGCATTACCCGGATCAGGTTCAAGGGACCGGAGGCGGCCATACGCCTCGCATCTCAGCCGGACTTGCGTCCAGCGCCCCTGTATTCGATTTGTCCTGCGGTCGGGTCCTATTTTATCTCAGCCTGGACAGCTTGTCAAGCAACGCGGTGAAGTAGTCCGGCAGGGGACACTCCACGGTCACCCGTTCCCCGGTGCGCGGGTGGAGGAAGGACAGCCGCCGGGCGTGGAGGCACTGGCCGGCCAGGCCGGGATAGGGCTTTTTGGCCCCATACACCGTGTCCCCCAGAATGGGATGGCCGATGGAGGCCAGGTGGACCCGGATCTGGTGGGTGCGGCCGGTCTCCAGACGGCATTGAATGTGGGTGCAGCCGGGATACCGCCCCAGTACGGTCCAGTGGGTCACCGCTCGGCGGCCGTTTTTCCGGTCGATGGCCATCCTTTTCCGGTCCGCGGGGTGGCGGCCGACGGGAGCGTCCACCGTGCCGGCGTCTTCCCTCAGGCTGCCCGCGCACACCGCCTCGTATTCCCGGTACAGGGAGTGGTCCTGGAGCTGCTCGGCCAGGGCCAGATGGGCGGCGTCGTTCTTGGCGGCGATGATGAGCCCCGAGGTGTCCCGGTCGATGCGGTGGACGATGCCGGGGCGCAGCGCTCCGTTGATTCCTGAAAGGCTATTTCCGCAGTGATATAACAGCGCGTTGACCAGCGTGCCGTCAGGATGGCCGGGGGCGGGGTGGACCACCATGCCCACCGGCTTGTTGACCACGATGACGTCGCCGTCCTCGTATACCACGTCCAGCGGGATGTTCTGGGGGAGGAGGTCCACCGGAGCGGGGTCGGGCAGGACCACCTCCAGCACGTCGCCGGGGGAGGTCTTGTCGTTTTTCCGGGCCGGGCGGCCCGACCGGGTCACCGCCCCCTCCTCCAGCAGCCGCTGGGCCGCCGAGCGGGTCAGCCCCTCCACCGAGCGGGCCAGAAACTGGTCCAGCCGCTCCCCAGCCCGGTCAGCCGTCAGCCGGATGGGTGTCATGGCCGGACTCCTTTTTCTCCAGCTTCTCGGCAAAGAAGAGGATGTAGACGACGAAGGCGATGCCGCCGCAGACCACGCAGATGTCGGCCACGTTAAAGACGGCAAAGCGCATAAACAGGGTCTGGAACATATCGGTGACAAAGCCCAGGAACAGCCGGTCGATGAGGTTACCCACCGCCCCGGCCAGGACCACCGACAGGGACAGGACCCCAAAGGGGTGCTTCACCACTTTTTTGACCAGGGCGGCGGCGATGACCGCCGCCACCACGGCGGAGACGATGGTGAGCAGCCAGGTGTGCTGGGAGAGCATGGAAAAGGCCGCCCCGGTGTTCTGGACATAGGTGAGCTCCAGAATGTGGGGCAGGAAGGGGAGGGAACCTCCCAGGGGGATGTGGGCGCGGACCAGAAACTTGACGACCTGATCCAGAACCACCAGCGCGAGGATGAGGATGGCATAGAGCATGAGCGGTTACTCCTTGGGGACGGCGATGGCGCCGTGTTCTTTTTCGTAGGCTTCCACGTGCTTTTTCACGAGGAATTCAATCTCCTTATTGAGAGACCGGCTGTTTTTTTCTGCGATGTAGCGCAGCTTTTCCCGCAGATCGTCGTCCAGACGAAGGGGGAAATTATACGAGACCGGCATTTGTGCCCCTCCTTGCAAGTGATATCACAATTATATCAAAATGACGTAATAAAACAATAACGCAATTATTACGTCATTTTAGCGTTGACTTTCTTTTTTATAGACGTTATAATGACGTCATAAGGTCAGGAGGTGAGCGCCATGGAAGAAAAAATCTGCGGGACCTGCAAATACTTTGCCCAGCACTACCGGAAGTGGGGCAGGGGATACCACGAGGTGGACTGCGGGCACTGCAAATACCCCCGGCTCAAAAAGCGCACCAAGGACCAGACCTGCCCCCACTGGGCTCCTCGGGAGGCGTAGAACAAAAAAGGCCCCGCGGCCATACAACGTATGGCCGCGGGGCCTGAGCCTGTCTGCTTACGCTTCGGTGCGCACGACCTGGGCGCAGCGGGGGCACAGCTCGGGGTGGTCGTGGTCCTCGCCCACGTGCTCGTTATGGTTCCAGCAGCGCACGCACTTAGGGGTTTCGGACAGCTTGACGGCGATGGTGCAGGGGATGAGGCAGTCGGCCATCTTCTCCCCCTCCGCCGCCTCGGTGGTGACGGTGACCCTGGAGACGATGCACAGGGTGGCCAGGTCCACGCCGGACAGGAAGTCCGCGTCCTTCTGCTCGGCCACGGAGAGGGTGACTTCGGTGTCCTGGGCCTTTTTAAAGACCCCGGCGGCCCGGGCGTTCTCCAGAGCCTTGTTCACCGCGTCGCGGACCGAGATCAGCTGATCCCAGCGGACCTGGTCCGCCTCGGCCAGGGCCAGGGCCTCGTCCCAGCCGGGCATATCGTTGAGGAGCACGCTTTCGGTGTTGGCGCTCCGGTCATGGCGCATGGCGGCCCAGATCTCGTCGGAGGTAAAGGCCAGGATGGGGGCGATGAGCCGGGTCATGCCGTCCAGGATGATATACAGGGCGGTCTGGGCGGAGCGGCGGCCGGCGGAATCGCCGCAGTACAGCCGGTCCTTGATGATGTCCAAGTAGAAGTTGGACATATCCACCACACAGAAGTTGTAGATCGCTCGGTAGACGGCGTGGAACTCGTAGCGGGCATAGGCCTCCCGGACGGTCCTAACCAGGTTGTTGAAGCTGGCCAGGGCGAAGCGGTCCAGCTCCTGCAGGCCGGCCAGGGGCACCCGGTCGTGATCGGGATCGAAGTCGCACAGGTTGCCCAGCATATACCGGGCGGTGTTGCGGATCTTCAGATAGGCCTGGGAGAGCTGCTTCATGATGTCCTTGGAGATGCGCATGTCCTGGGTGTAGTCGGCGGAGGCCACCCACAGGCGCAGCATGTCGGCGCCGTAATCCTTGATGACCTCCTCGGGGCCCACGGCGTTGCCCAGGGACTTGTGCATGGCCTTGCCCTCGCCGTCCACGGTCCAGCCGTGGGTGATGATCTGCTTATAGGGGGCCACGCCCTTGGCGGCGATGCTGGTCAGCATAGAGGACTGGAACCAGCCCCGGTACTGGTCGCCGCCCTCCAGATAGATGTCGGCGGGGAAGTGGAGGTAGGGCCGCTCGTCCAGCACGGCGGCGTGGGTGGAGCCGGAGTCGAACCACACGTCCATGATGTCGGACTCCTTGGTGAAGTGGGTGTGGCCGCACTTGGGGCACTTGAACCCGGCGGGCACCAGCTCGTCGGCCTCCCGGTCGAACCAGACGTTGGAGCCGTGCTCCCGGAAGAGGGCGGCCACGTGCCGGATGGTCTCGGGGGTGACGATGTCCGCCCCGCAGGAATCGCAGTAGAAGATGGGGATGGGCACGCCCCACACCCGCTGGCGGCTGATGCACCAGTCGTTGCGCTCGGTGATCATGCCCGTCATGCGGTCCTTGCCCCAGTCCGGCTTCCACTGGATGCCGTCGCAGGCCGCCACGGCGGCGTCCTTGATGGCGTCCACGGAGCAGAACCACTGCTCGGTGGCCCGGTAGATGATGGGGTGCTTGCACCGCCAGCAGTGGGGGTAGGAGTGGGTGATGTTCTCCTTGGCCAGGAGGAAGCCCTCGGCCTCCAGGTCCTCCACCACCATGTCGTTGGCTTTGGCGTAGAACTGGCCGTTGTACCGCTCGTCGGTCATGACGCCTTTGGCGTTCACCGGCACGGGGGTGCCGATATGGGTCAGCCCGGCGTCGTCGTACTGGCGGCAGATGTTGAAGTCGTCGGCGCCGAAGCCGGGGGCGGTGTGGACGCAGCCGGTGCCGGCGTCCAGAGTGACGTGGTCGCCGTTGAGGATGACGGAATCCCGTTCGAACATGGGGTGCTTGGCGGTCATAAGCTCAAACTCGCTGCCCTTGAGGACGGCCAGCACCTTGGAGGCCGCAAAGTCAATGCGGGCGGCCTTGCAGACCGGCTCGGCCAGGTCCTTGGCCAGGATATAGACCTCGCCGTTGGGGGCCTGGAGGAGCACGTAGTCATACCCGGCGTTGAGGCAGATGGCCATGTTGCCGGGGATGGTCCAGGGGGTGGTGGTCCAGATGACGAAGTAGGTCTTGCTCAGGTCGGCGTACCGGCCCAGCTTACCCTGGTCGTCCCGGACGGGGAACTTGACAAACAGGGTGGTGCAGGGGTCGTCCTGGTACTCGATCTCCGCCTCGGCCAGGGCGGTCTGGTCGTGGGGGCACCAGTATACCGGCTTCATGCCCTTATAGATAAAGCCCTTTTCGGCCATCTTGCCAAAGATCTCCACCTGCTTGGCCTCAAAGGCGGGCTTCAGGGTCAGGTAGGGGTCGTCCCACTCGCCCAGCACGCCCAGGCGCTTGAACTGCTCCCGCTGCTTGTCCACAAAGCTCAGGGCGTACTCCTTGCATTTTTCCCGGAACTCGCTGGTGGTCAGCTCGTCCCGCTTCACCTTCTTGTCCTTCAGGATGGCGGACTCGATGGGCAGGCCGTGGGTGTCCCAGCCGGGCACATAGGGGGAGCAGTAGCCCGTCATGTTCTTCTCTTTGACAATGATATCCTTGAGGATCTTGTTCAGGGCCGTGCCGATGTGGATGCTGCCGTTGGCATAGGGGGGGCCGTCGTGAAGGACGAAGAGGGGCTTGCCGTCGTTGCGGGCCATCATCTTGTGGTAGAGGTCCTTGTCGTACATGGCCTGGAGCATCTCGGGCTCCCGCCTGGGCAGGCCCGCCCGCATGGGGAAGTCGGTCTGGGGCAGATGGATGGTCTGGTTGTAGTCCATGGGTGCGTTTCTCCTTTTTGTATCATCAATCATTTTGCCTGTCTGGAAAATAAAAAGCGCCTTTGTCTCCCTAAGAGACAAAGGCGCTGAAACCTCTGCGGTACCACTCTTCTTGCCGCGGGGCGCCGCGGCCGCTCAAAGACGGATAACGGCCGCCGCCCGTCCCGGCTTACTCGGTTCAGCCGGGCCGCTCTGAGGTGATCCTTCGCGTCCCTTTCCCGTCCGCCTCACACCAGAACGGCGGCTCTCTGAGCGGTCCGGGGCGCTACTCGTCCTCTTCCACGCGTTTTACCTATTGCCAGAGCATTTTATCCGTTTCCAGGCCCTTTGTCAAGGGCCAATCCCTCTCACCGGATCTCGTAGTCCTTGCCGAAGTGGTGCTCCAGGTCCTTGAAGTCGAAATGGCGGGCGGGGGCCTCCTCCCGCTGGGCGGCGGGCTCCTCCGGCGCGCCGGACTTCTCGCCGGGCGTCTCGGCCCCGGCGGCGGAATAGCCGGTCAGGTCCCCGTACAGCCCGCCGCTCTCGCCGCTGGCGTGGGTGATGACGGGCTCCAGCTCCTTGGTGTCCTCCGGGTCCTCCGCCGGCTCCTCCTCCATCAGCTTTTGAATGGAGGCGTCGATGTCGCTGACGGCGGCGTCCACCGGGTCGGCGGCCGGAGCGGCGGGGGCGGAGAGCTGGGACAGGCCGCCCAGGTATTCCATCTCGTGCTGGCACAGCTCCTTCAGCTTGCCCACATAGGCGGCGGTGGAGCTCTGCGCGGCGGTCAGGCGGAGCTGTTCGTTCTCCACCTCCTGCTGCAGGGCCTCCATTTTCTTCCGGGCGCCGGCCTCGGCCTCGGCCAGCAGCTCGGCCTGCTTGCGCTGGGCCTCCTGAACCATCTCGTCGGCCATCCGCTGGGCGGTGAGCAGAGCCTTGCGCATGGCGTCCTCGGTGGAGCGGTATTCCTCCACCTTCTCCACCAGCACCTTCATCTTGCTCTTCAGGACCGCGTTTTCCTTGTAAAGGGCGGAGTAATCCTCGGTGAGCACATCCAAGAACTCATCCACCATTGCCATGTTGTAGCCCCCGAAGGACGCCTTGGTAAAGGCGTGCTGGGAGACCTCCTGCGGAGTCATCATACGCCATTCCCCCGTTTCTCAACCCGAAAGGGCGGAGCCGTCTCCGCCCGCGGTTTTCTCTCTGTTTGGACCGGCTGTGCGAGCCAGGCCCTAAAAGTACAGCCCGTTGTTCTCCAGCTCGTCGATCAGGTCCCCTAGAATATCCACGTTGTAGGGCGTGATGATATAGGTGGAGATGGCCACCTTCTTGATCTTGCCTTCGTTGGCGTAGGCCACGCCGGACAGGAAGTCCAGCAGGCGGCGGGCGATGTCCTTGTTGGTGGACTCCAGGTTGAGCACCACCGTGCGCTTCTCCCGCAGGTGGTCGGCGATCTCGGCGGCGTTCTCGAAGCGGTCGGGCTTCACCAGCACCACCTGGAGCTGGGTGGTGGTGTGGATGTTGACCACCTTATTGCTGCGGCGGGGCTCCGGGTCCACGGCGTACAGCGCGCCGGCGGCCTCCCGGGGCTTCTCCTTGCGCTCCACCCGGGAGACGGGCTCGAAGTCGTCAAATTCCTCTTCGTCCTCTTCCTCGTCCTCATAGGGGCGGGCCAGACGCTTCAATTCATCAATGAATCCCATAGATGTACTTCCTTTCCGTCTCCCGCCGGTCAGACCGCTCCGGCGTGCATGGGCGGCCGGGGCCCGAACAGGGCCGTGCCCACCCGCACCAGAGTGGCCCCTTCACGGACCGCGTCCTCGTAGTCGCCGCTCATACCCATGGAGAGACAGTCAATATCAGAATCATTATCGCCCATTTCCATTCTTATGTCAACAAAAAGCTGCCGGGTTTTGCGGAAAAACATGCAATTATCCCCCGGAGCGGCGGCGGCGGGCGGGATGCACATCAGCCCCCGCAGCCGCACGTGCTCCGCCGACCGGGCCAGGCGGGCCAGGGCGGGCAGCTCCGACGCCGGGCAGCCGCCCTTGCTCTCCTCGCCGGCGATGTTCACTTCCAGCAGGATGTCCTGCACGATGCCCAGCTTGGCGGAGTACCGGTCGATGGCCTCCAGCAGGCGGGGGGAGTCCACCGACTCGATCAGATCCACCCGGCCCGCCACATACTTGACCTTGTTGGTCTGGAGGTGGCCGATGAAGTGGACCCGGGCCCCGTCATAGGCGCAGTCGGCCAGATGGGCGGTGAGCTCCTGGACCCGGTTCTCTCCGCACACGGTGATCCCGGCGGCGATGGCTGAGCGGATGGTGTCCGAGCTCTGGACCTTGGTGGCGGCCACCAGCGTAACCTCCCCCGGGTCCCGGCCCGCCGACCGGGCGGCGGCGGCGATGTTCTTCTTTACCTTTGCGATGTTTTTCAACAGCGACATATGTAAGCACCTCCATACCTGGACTGATAAAAAGCGCTCACCTCCACCGCCCGCCCCCCCGACGAAGCCCAGCGAAGCGGGTTCGCCGGGGAAAGGAGGAGCAAGGGAGCTGGCACAGTTTTCGCCGTTAGGCGGAAATGGAGCATAGCGGACTTTGCGACGACGCTATCGTACCACTTTTCCGTCAAACAGATCCTCGGCGGCCACAATGACCTCGTCCCCCGCCCGCAGCACCTTTTTCTGCTCGGTGGAGGTGGGATTGTCCGACAGGACGCTCTGCACCAGGCAGTAGTCCCCGTCGTCTGCCAGGATCTCCACCGGCCGCCACTCCGCCTGGACGCCGGTCAGCACATACAGCCCCACCTGCTTTTCCCCGGTGGGAACCTTTTCGCCGGTGTCCGGGTCGGTCCTGGTCACGTCGATGGTCCGGATGGCCTTTTTGGGCACCCGGATGCCGGTGGTGCTATCAAAGATGAGGTCCACCGTCTGGCGGCGGAGCAGAGAGGTGTCAGCCAGATGCCGGTCGGAGGAGAAGACCACCGCCGTCCGTCCGTCCTGGGGGGCGCTAATGGACTCGGTTTTCATGGTAACCTCTCCCGACCAGTCCCGGGAAAAGCGGATGCGCACCGGCCAGCCCTCCACCAGCCGCTCGGCCACTTCCTCCGGCACGGTGGCGGCAAAATACCAGGTGGCCTGGGTGATGAGCTTGCCCACCGCCCCCTCCGGCGCGGTGACCGGCTGGGAAGTGAGCGCCTCCAGGGACAGAGGGGTCAGGTTGTTCAGTGCGGCGGGGGTGAGCACCGGCTCGTAGCCGTCGGCCAGGGCGGAGAAGGTCCCCGCCGCCGGGGCCCTCACCGCGGTGGTGTCGGCGCCGGAGGCCTGGTCCAGTGCGCTGATCTGGGCCTGAACGGCCTGGATCTGGGCGTCGATGGAGGCCGCCCCGTCATAGGTGGCCTCCCGCTGAAGCACCAGGCTCTTCAGCGTCAGGGCCTGCTCCTCCAGGCCGGTCAGGTCGCCCGCCGCCGCCGAGGCGCGCAGGGAGGACATGGCGTCGGTGATGGACTGGTCCAGCCGCTGGTTGTCCCAGGAGGCGTCCCCCCGCAGCAGGGTGTAGCTGAGCTGCTGCAGCTTCAGCTCCAGGGCCCGGCGCTGGCGGCTGCGGTCCAGGGCGGTCTCGTCCCGGTAGACCACCGCCACCGTCTGGCCCGCGCCCACCTTCTCCCCCTGGTCGGGGAGCACGTCCACAATGGAGCCCTGGCCGGGGATCACCTGCTCGGTGCGCACCAGCCAGCCCGTGGCCTCCGCCGCATCGTCCACCGTGTACTCGTAGGTCATGATGGTGGAAAAGGGGTCGGTGAAGATCTGCCAGGCGGCCCCCGCCAGATAGACCACACCCGCCAGAAAGATCACCAGCATGACGATTTTTGTAATGATTTTGGGCTGCTTCATGCCGCGCCTCGTTTCCCGTCAGCTCTCCTCCCAGCCCTCCAGCGGCACAGGCTGCAGGGGCGCGATGGTGGAGATGGCGTGCTTGTAGATGAATTGCTGCTTGCCGTCCGACACCAGGACCACGGCAAAGGAATCGAACCCGGTGATGATCCCCCGAAGCTGGTAGCCGTTCATCAGAAAAACGGTCACCGGACTTTTGGCCCTCCGGGCACGGGTCAAAAAGGTATCCTGTAGGCTTGTCTGTCTCTGCATCATAAGTACACTCCTCTTTCTATGGGGCGCAGGCCCCGTAAAGTGTACTCATAGTAAACCATTTTCCGCCAAATATGCTGTCGCATCCCGTCGGGCCTGCGAAAGATCGGGCGTTTTTTCCCATACAAGCCACTTCACGGCCGGGTTCCGGCGGAACCAGGTAAGCTGGCGCTTGGCGTACTGCCGGGAGCGCAGCTTGATCTCCTCCAGGGCCCCGTCCACCGGAGCCCCCGCGTCCAGGGCGGCGGCCAGCTCCTTGTAGCCGATGGCCTGCATGGCGGTGCAGCTCCGGGGCACGCCGGAGGCCAGAAGCCCCCGCACCTCCTCCGCCAGACCGTCCGCCGCCATCCGGTCCACCCGCCGGTCGATGCGCTCCCACAGGTCGGCGCGCCGGGCAAAGCTCAGCCCGATGCGCACCGCCTCATACCGGGGGGGCAGGGCGGCGGTGCGGAGATCGTGGGCGGTGATGGTCTCGCCGGTCTCGTGCCAGACCTCCAGGGCCCGGAGGATGCGCCGCTCGTCGTTGGGGTGGAGCTTTTCCGCCCGCCGGGGGTCTACCCGCCGGAGCTCGTCATAGAGGGGGGCGACGCCCTGGGCCGCCGCCCGGGCCTGGAGCTTCTCCCGCCACCGGCCGGAGAAGGGGGCAAACTCCCGTCCGGCGACCAGGTGGTCGATATACAGCCCCGTGCCCCCCACCAGAATGGGCAGCCTGCCCCGGGCCAGAATGTCCTCCACACAGGCGGAGGCGTCGGCCACATACCGGGCCACGGAATAGTCCTCCGCCGGGTCGGCCACGTCCAGCATGTGGTGGGGGACCCCCCGCATCTCCGCCGGCGTGGGCTTGGCGGTGCCGATGTCCATGCCGCGGTAGATCTGCATGGAGTCGGCGGAGACCACCTCGCCCCCGGCGAGGAGGGCCAGCTCCACCCCCAGGGCCGTTTTGCCCGAGGCCGTGGGGCCGCAGACCACGACTATTTTATTCGGCATGGAATCACCGCCTGTCGGTTGGAGTGGGGTATTGCCGTCTCCCCCGAGGGGGGATGGGGGCGTTGGCCTCCGGGGACCCCTTGCTTTCCGAAGAAAAGGGGCTCCGCGAAGCCTTCCGGCGGGGCTTTGGGGCCCCGCTGCGTCTGCTGCCGGCTATGCTCGCCGGAATAGCTTCTCCAACTGCCCCCGGGTCCATTCGATGGCCACCGGCCGCCCGTGCGGGCAGTATTTCACCTGCCCGCTCATGACGGCCTGGGCCACCCGCTGGAGCTCGGCGGGGCCGTTTTTCTGCCCCCCCTTGATGGCGGCCTTGCAGGCCATGGTGGCCATCAGATGGTCCCGGGCACCCTCCGGGTCGGCCCGGTCTTCCTTCAGCAGCCCGGCGGCCAGCTCAATCAGAGTGGCCTCCACGTCCCCGGCGTCCACGTAGTCGGGTGCCTGCCAGACGATGACGGCTCCGCCGCCAAAGTCCTCCGCCTCAAAGCCGAAGCGGCCGAGCAGCTCCTGGTTCTGGAGCAGCGCCGCCCCCTCCTCCGGGGCCGGAGTAAACACCACCGGGGCCAGCAGCCGCTGAACCATGGGGGTATACCCGCCGGCCTTGAGCCGGTCGAAGTTCATCCGCTCGTGGGCGGCGTGCTTGTCAATGAAATAGGCCCGCTCCCCCTGCTCCACCAGAATGTAGGTGTGGAACAGCTCCCCCCGGACCGTCCAGGGCTCGGCCTCAGGGGCGGCCTCCGGCTCGGGTACCGATTCGGGCTCCGGCGGCGGAGAGACCGGCGGGGTCGGGACCGGCTCCGCCCGACGGGCGGAAGCCGGAGCGGCGGCAGCCCGGGGCATTGCACAATCGCTCAGGGGCAGGCTGCCGGAGCGGTCCAGCAGGGCCGAGCGCAGGTAATTGGTGTGGACGGGGATGCGGGAGCCGGGCCGCACCGCCGGCTGGACGGGGGCCGGAGGGGGCGGGACCGGCTCCAGACGGGTCTGGTTGGGGGAGACGGTGTCGTGGGGCTCCGCCGCGGGGGCTTTGACCGAGGGCAGCACCGCCGCCGGATGCTGGGTGCTGGCAGCCAGCCCCCCCAGCACGGTGTGGTACACCCCGTCGAACACCCGCTTGTCCGAGACGAACTTCACCTCGGTCTTGGCCGGATGGACGTTCACATCCACGGCGCTGGGCCGGGTGGTGACGTGGAGGACGCAGCCGGGGAATTTGCCCACCATCTTCTGGTTGGCATAGGCCTGCTCCAGGGCCGCCATCATGATGCGGGACTTGACAAAGCGGCCGTTGACGAAGAAAAACTGGTAGTTGCGGGAGGCCCGGCAGCAGGCGGGCAGGGAGACGAACCCCTCCACGCGCACGCCCTCCTCGCCGCTGCCCCGAACGGGCAGGAGACCCAGGGCCAGGTCCCGGCCCAGCACGGCGTAGACCGCCGAGCGCAGCGCCCCGTCGCCGGGGGTGAGCAGTTCCTGCCGCCCGTCGCGGATGAACTTCACCGCCACCTCGGGCCGGGCCAGGGCCTCCCGCTGGACGGCGGCAAACACCGCCGCCCCTTCGGCGGCGTCTTTTTTCATGTATTTCAGCCGGGCGGGCGTGTTGAAAAACAGGTCCCGGACGATCATGGTGGTGCCCACTGGGCCGCCGGCCTCCTCCCGGTTCCGCACCGCGCCTCCCTCCAGGGTGAGGGCGGCGCCGAAGTCGCATTCGGCGGTGCGGGTGACCACCTCCACCCGGGATACGGCGGCAATGGCCGCCAGGGCCTCGCCCCGGAACCCCAGGGTGCCGATGGCTTCCAGGTCGTATTCACTGCGGATCTTGCTGGTGGCGTGGCGCAGGAAGGCGGTTTCCAGCTCCCCGGCGGGGATGCCGCAGCCGTCGTCCGTGACCCGGATGTAGCTCATGCCGCCGTGAGCGATTTCCACGGTGAGGGCGGTGCAGCCGGCGTCCATGGCGTTTTCCATCAGCTCCTTGACCACCGAGGCCGGCCGCTCCACCACCTCGCCGGCGGCGATCAGGTCGGCCACATGGGAGTCGAGCACTTGAATATGGGGCATCGTTCACCTCGCAAATCCGTTCACAGCCGCAAAGAGCTGGAATCCATTGAGCGCCATGCGCAAAAAGATGGGTGTCCACACCGAGCCGCCGTTGTCGTAGCTCCAGGTCAGGGCCGCCGCCGTGGGCAGGTAGCGGACCATCAGCAGCAGGTAGCGCAAATCCACGTTTCCCGGGGTAAAGGCGTACTGCTGGGCCACGTAGAAGGCGTAGACCAGGATGCTCACCACATAGCCCAGGCTCCGGCTGTACTTGCGCAGGGAGCCGAACATCAGACCCCGGAACAGCACCTCCTCCACGATGGGGGTGAGAACCGCCAGGATCAGGACGGTGGCGCCGGGGAAGTAGGCGAACTGCTCGGCGTAGAGTTCATAAAAGGGGTCGGTCACGGGGAGGGGGATCTGAGCGGCCAGGAAGTGGAGCACCCCCGCCCCCGCCAGGCCGGTGGCAAAGGCGAAGAGGTTCTCCGGCAGCCAGTCCAGCAGGATATGGACCCCGTTATATAGAAAGCTCCAGAACACCAGCACCACCAGGGTCACCGCCAGCAGGTAGTAAATCAGGCTGTATTCGGCGGGGAGGAGCTGCCAGCGCTCTCCCAGCGCCTTTTGCAGCGCGCCCATCAGCCGGGGGAACACCAGGATATACAGGGCGAAAAACACCCAGCCCCGGTAAAATTCCGATTGGGTGAGCTGGGGCCGCCAGTGCCGGTGCCGGCTGGTCATGGAAATTCCTCCTTTGGGCAGGGTGGTTTGGTTACAGCTTCTGTTTCAGCTCGTACAGCAAATTCATCGCCTCGATGGGGGTCAGGGTGTTCACGTCCACCCGGCGCAGCCGCTCGGCCACCTCGCCGGCCCCCAGGTCCGTCAGGGAGATCTGGCCGTCGTCCCGGGCCGCGGCGGCCGCTGGCGCCGGGGCCCCCTGGGCCTCCAGCTCGGCCAGAATGTCCCTGGCCCGCTCGATGACCCGCCCGGGCACCCCCGCCAGGCCCGCCACCTCGATGCCGTAGCTCTGGTCGGCGGGACCCCGGACGATCTTCCGCAGGAAGATGATGTCGTCCTTGCGTTTCTTGGCGGCGATGTTATAGTTCTTCACCCCGGGGACCTGGCCCTCCAGGCAGGTGAGCTCGTGGTAGTGGGTGGCGAACAGGGTCTTGCAGCCCAGGCGGCGCTTGTCGGCGCAGTACTCCACCACCGCCCGGGCGATGGACATGCCGTCGTAGGTGCTGGTGCCCCGGCCGATCTCGTCCAAAATCAGCAGGCTCTTGACCGTGGCGTTCTTCAAAAGCTCGGCCACCTCGGTCATCTCCACCATAAAGGTGGACTGCCCCGCCGCCAGGTCGTCGGAGGCCCCCACCCGGGTGAACACCCGGTCCACGATACCGATGTGGGCGCTTTTGGCCGGCACGAAGGAGCCCATCTGGGCCATGAGGACAATGAGGGCGGTCTGCCGCATGTAGGTGGACTTGCCCGCCATGTTGGGCCCGGTGATGACGGCCACCAGGTTCTCCCCATTGTCCATATGTACGTCGTTGGGGACGAACAGGGCGTTCTTGAGCACCTTTTCCACCACCGGATGGCGGCCCTCCACGATGTCCAGCTTGTCGCTGAGGTCCACCGTGGGCATGCAGTAGCCCCCCGCCGCGGCCACGGCGGCGAAGGAGGTGAGCACATCCACCTGGGCCACAGCGGCGGCGGTGGCCTGGATCTCCCCCACCCGGGCCGCAGTCTGCTCCCGCAGGGCGCAGAACAGCTCGTATTCCAGGGCCACGATCTTGTCCTGGGCGGACAGGATGGTGTGCTCCATGTCCTTGAGCTCCTGGGTGATGAACCGCTCGCAGTTCACCAGGGTCTGCTTGCGGATATAAGTGTCGGGCACCAGGTCGTAATTGGCCCGGGAGACCTCGATGTAGTAGCCAAAGACCTTGTTGTAGCCCACCTTCAGGCTCTTGATGCCGGTCTTTTCCCGCTCGCTGGCCTCGATGGCCGCCACCATGGACTTTCCGTTGGTCATCACGTCCCGCAGGTAGTCCACGTCCTGGTCGTACCCCGCCTTGATGAAGCCGCCCTCCCGGACGGAGAAGGGGGGCTCCTCCACCAGGGCCCGGCCGATGAGCTGTCTGAGGTCGGTCAAGTCGTCGATGGCTTGGCGCAGCACGCACAGCAGGGAGGACTGGAAGGGCGAGAGCAGCTCCCGCAGCCGGGGCAGCCGGCCCAGGCCGCCCGCCAGGGCCACCAGGTCCCGGGCGCCGGCGGTGCCGTACACCACCCGGGAGATGAGCCGCTCCAGGTCGGTGACCTCCCGCAGGCAGGCGGCGATCTCGTCCCGGGCGATGGCGTTCCCGGCCAGGTCGGCCACCGCGTCCAGACGCTTGTTGATCGGTACCGGGGACAGGAGGGGCCGCTCCATCCAGGAGCGGATCAGCCGCCCGCCCATGGCGGTCTTGGTCTTGTCCAGCACCCACAGCAGCGAGCCCTTCTTCTCCTTGGCGCGCATGGTCTCGGTGAGCTCCAGGTTGCGCCGGGCGGTCAGGTCCAGCTCCATGTACTGGCCGGAGGTGTAATACTGAAAGGCGGTCAGGTGGCTCAGGTCGGTCTTCTGGGTGGCGTAGAGATAGTCCAGCAGGGCCCCGGCCGCCCGGACGGCGGCCTCGCCCTGCTCCGGCAGGTCCTCCAGCCCGGTCCGGAACTGCTTCCGGCAAAGCGCCCAGGCGGCGGAGCGTTCGAAGCGGTCCTCCGTCCCCGGCTCGCACCGGCAGTCCAGCCGGTCCCGCAGGAAGGCCCGCAGCTCCGGATTCTCCGCCGCGGCGGGGGAGAGGACGGCCTCCCTGGGGGAATAGCGGCCCAGCTCGTTGAACAGATGCTCCATGGCGTCCCTGCCGGCAAAGGCGGTGGCCGACACCTCGCCGGTGGAGATGTCGCAGAAGCACACCCCCACGGCCGGCTCCTGAAGGCAGATGGAGCACAGGAAGTTGTTGCGCCCCTCCTCCAGCATGGAGGACTCGATGACCGTGCCGGGGGTGACGATGCGGATGATGTCCCGGTCCACCAGGCCCCTGGCCAGGGCCGGGTCCTCCATCTGCTCGCAGATGGCCACTTTATAGCCCTTGGCGATGAGCCGGGCGATGTAGGACTCCACCGAGTGGTAGGGCACCCCACACATGGGGGTGCGCTCCCCCTCCGGCTTGTTCCGGTCCCGGGTGGTCAGGGTCAGGTCCAGCTCCCGGGAGGCCAGCTTGGCGTCCTCCAGGAACATCTCGTAAAAATCCCCCAGGCGGAACATCAGGATGCAGTCTGGGTGCTCCGCCTTCATTTGCAGGTATTGCCTCATCATGGGGGTGGTGTCAGCGGGCATAGCGGTCGGCTCCTTTTCTCTGTCTATGGGGCGAAGTTACTCCGGCAGCTCCCCGAAGAGGGTCCAGGTGGAGGCGCCGGTGATCTTCAGGTCCACGAACTGCCCCAGAAGGGCGGGGTCCCCGGTGAAGTGGACCAGCCGGCCCCCGGCGGTGCGGGCGTTCAGGTTGTGGCGGGGGTCGTCGGAGGGCTCATCCACCAGGCAGCGCAGGATCTTTCCAATATAGCCCTGCTGCTTTTTGGCCGAGATCTCGTTCTGGAGGTCCACCAGCCGCTGGAAGTTGGCGGCCTTCGCCTCCTTGCTCAGGGGGTCGGGCAGCTTGGCGGCGGGAGTGCCCTCCCGGGGGGAGTAAAGAAAGGTGAACAGGGCGTCGAACTCCACCTCCCGCAGCACGGTCAGCGTGTCCTCGAACTCCGCGGTGGTCTCGCCGGGGAAGCCCACGATGATGTCGGAGGTGAGGACGATGTCGGGAATGCGCCCGCGCAGGGACCGGATGAGCCCTAGGTAGTGCTCCCGGGTGTAGCCCCGGTTCATGGCGGCCAGCACCCGGTCGTTGCCCGCCTGGAAGGGAAGGTGGAGGTGGGGGGCCACCTTTTCGCACCGGGCCATGGCGTCGAACAGCCGCTCCGAGGCGTCCTTGGGGTGGCTGGTCATAAAGCGGATCAAAAAGTCGCCGGGGACGGCGTTGACCTGCTCCAGGAGCCAGGCGAAGTCCACGCCGGCGTCCAGGTCCCGGCCGTAGGAGTTGACGTTCTGCCCCAGCAGGGTGATGTCCCGATACCCCGCCGCCGCCAAAAGCCGCACCTCGGAGAGGATGTCCTCCGGGTCCCGGGAGCGCTCCCTGCCCCGGACGTAGGGCACGATGCAGTAGGAGCAAAAGTTGTTGCACCCGTACATGATAGAGACCCAGGCCTTGATGCTGCCCTGCCGCCGGACGGGCATCCCCTCGGCGATGGAGCCCGCCTCGTCCGGGGTGTCGAAGATGCGGCCCCGTCTCGTCTGGATGCGCCACAAAAGCTCCGGGAACCGCCACAGGGCGTGGGGTCCGAACACCAGGTCCACGTGGCGGAAGGACTGGCGCACCTTCTCCACGTTGTGGGGCTCCTGCATCATGCAGCCGCACAGGCAGATGATCTGGTTGGGATTGCGGCGCTTGGTGTGTGTCAGGGCCCCCACGTTGCCCAGCACCCGCTGCTCGGCGTGCTCCCGCACGGCGCAGGTGTTGATGACCACCACGGCGGCGGAGCCCTCGTCGTCGGTAAAGCCGTAGCCCATCTCGGCCAGGTAGCCCCGGATGCGCTCGGAGTCGGCCTCGTTCTGCTGACAGCCGTAGGTGTCCACGAAGGCCAGGGGGGGCGTGGGCAGGGGGGCGTTCATGGCCGCCACCTGGGCGCAGAAGTCCTTCTGCCGGGCGATGTCCTCGGGGGAAATCCGTGTTGTAGCTTGCTTCAAAGCGGCGCCTCCATTGGGAAAGAGTGTTTCAAAATATTGTATCATTTCTGCCGAAAAAACACAAGGGCGGGGCGGACGCTTTTGCGCCCGCCCCGCCCGGTACGGCTGGAATCAGACCTCGAACTTGGCGCCCATCAGCTTGGCGAACTCCCGGCAGATGGCGGTGTTGCCCGGCCAGGCGGGGGAGGTGACCAGATTGCGGTCCACCACGGCCTGGTCCGCCGGCACCTCCACATACTCGCCGCCGGCCACGGTGATGTCGGGGCCCACGGCGGGGTAGCAGGTGGCCTTGTAACCCTTCAGTACCCCGGCGGCGGTGAGCACCTGGGGGCCGTGGCAGATGGCGGCCACCGGCTTGCCTGCGGCAAAGAACGCCTGAACGATCTCGAGGACCCGTGCGTTGAGGCGGATGTACTCGGGGGCCCGGCCGCCAGTGATGAAGAGGCCGGCGTAATCCTCGGTCTTTACGCCGTCGAAATCGGCGGTGAGGGCAAAATTGTGGCCCCGCAGCTCGGTGTAGGTCTGCTCGCCCAGGAAATCGTGGACGGCGGTGGCCACGGTGTCGCCGGCCTTCTTGCCCGGGCAGACGGCGTCCACCTGGTAGCCGAGCATGCTCAAGGCCTGGAAGGGCACCATGGTCTCATAATCCTCGGTAAAATCTCCGCACAGCAGTAATACCTTTTTGGACATGTTTTTCCCTCCTAAAATTTTCGTTTGGACGCAATCGAATTTTCACAAGATACCACTATAAGCATAGCACGTTCCCACCCGTTTTGCAATCGGCAACCGCCGGCGGGAGCGGCTTTTTTCACTGCGGCAGGCCCGGCTTTCATTGACGTTGCCCGCCGGCGGGTGGTATAATGATGCAATCCATATTTCCGTGAAGAAAAGGAGGGACGCGTCCCTGTGAAAGCCCTTGTGATCGAGAGAGATTTGGTGCGCCGCAACGCCGCCGTCATCAAGGAGAAGGCGGGCTGCGCCGCCATCTACGCCGTCCTGAGCGGGGACGCCCACGGGGCCGGCCTGGCGGAGATGGCCGGGCTGCTCCGGGCGGAGGGCATCGGCCGCTTCGCCGTCTCCGAGCCGGCGGACGCCGCCGCCCTGCGCAAGGCGGGCTTTGTGGAGGAGGAGCTCCTCATGCTCCGCTCCACCACCGACCGGGATGAGCTGGAGCGGCTCATCGACCTGAACGTGGTGTGCACCATCGGCTCCTATGACACCGGCGTGGCCCTCAACGGCCTGGCCGAGGCCCGCTCCACCGTGGTGGAGGCCCATATCCAAGTGGACACCGGCCTGGGCTACGGCGGCTTTCTGGCCGGCGAGCCGGAGAAGATCCTGTCCATGTACCGCTACCTGCCCAACGTGGCCCTGTCGGGCGTCTACACCCAGATGCACGCCTCCAGCCGGGGGGAGCGGGACGCCTCCGCCCAGCTGGAGGAGTTCCAGCGGGTGGTGCAGTGCATCGTGGACGCCGGGTTCGAGACCGGCGTGGTCCATGCCGCCGGGTCGGACGCGCTGATGCACTACGAGTTTGCCAAGCTGGACGCGGTGCGGGTGGGCTCCGCCTTCCTGGGCCGGTGCCGCCGCATCCGAGGAGACGGGCTCCAGACCGTGGGGCACGGCGAGGCCACCCTGGAGGAGATCCGGTGGCTGCCCAAGGGTCACACCGTAGGCTCCAGCTCCCTCATCACCCTGAAGAAGCCCACCCGGGTGGCGGTGCTGCCCGTGGGCTATCAGAACGGCTTCGGCGCCCAGCGCCCCCGGGAGAGCGGGCTGTTCGCCCTGCTGCGCTGGTGGATGCGCGCCCGGAAGCAGACGGTGCAGATCGGGGGGCAGAAGGCCCGGGTCATCGGCCCCATCGGCGCCATGGAAACCCTGGTGGACGTGACCGAGCTGAAATGCGGCCCCGGCGACGCCGCCGTTTTCGAGCTGGACCCCCTGTATGCCAGGGGCCTGCCCAGGGAATACCGATAGACAGAAAGCGAGTCTTGAAAATGAGAGCTGTTGTTACCCGCGTGACCTCCGCCTCGGTGACCGTCGGCGGGGAGGTCTGCGGCCGGATCGGCCGCGGCTTCCTGGTGCTGCTGGGGGTGGGCCCCAACGACACCGAGGCCCAGGCCGTCCGGCTGGCCGACAAGGTCACCGGCCTGCGGGTCTTTGAGGACGAGAACGAAAAGATGAACCGGAACCTGGCTGCGGTGGGGGGCGGGCTGCTGGTGGTCAGCCAGTTTACTCTGTACGCCGACACCAGGTCCCGCCGGCCCGGCTTCACCGGGGCCGCCAAGCCCGATGTGGCCATCCCCCTCTATGAGAAATTTTTGTCCGAGTGCGCCCGGCTGGGCTTTCCCCCGCAGCACGGCCGCTTCGGCGCCGACATGCAGGTCTGCTCCGTCAACGACGGGCCGGTCACCATCCTGCTGGACACCGATTTGATGTGAACAACCAGAATCAATTTGAGGTGAAAGATATGATCGTAAAAACCATGCCCGTGGGCGAGATCGGCACCAACTGCTACCTGCTGGGCGACGAGAGCGCCAAGGTCTGCGCCGTGGTGGACCCCGGCGGGGACGCCCCCGCCATCCGGAAGATGATCGAGGACTCCGGGTGCGCGCTCAAGCTCATCCTGCTGACCCACGCCCACTATGACCACACCGGCGGCATCGAGGGGCTGGAGGAGTTTTATCCCCACACCCCCGTCTACGTCCATATGGGAGATGTGGAGGGGGTCTCCAGAGGCCTGTTTCCCCCCATCGACGAGAGCGTGCGCCGCTTTTACGGCGAGGGGGACCGGGTGGAGCTGGGGGACCTGAGCATCGACGTGCTCCACACCCCCGGCCACTCCAAGGGCTCCGTCACCCTGAAGGTGGGCGACGTGCTCTTCACGGGCGACACCCTGTTCCAGGGCTCCATGGGCCGCACCGACCTGCGGGGCGGCAGCTACGAGGAGATCATGGCTTCCCTCAAGCGGCTGGGCGAACTGCCCGGCGACTACCATGTCTGCCCCGGCCACATGGGCCTGTCCACCCTGGAGCGGGAGCGGAAAACCAATTACTACATGCAGGAAGCCCTGCACGGCTGACGCGATGAAGCTCTATCTGAAGGGTCACGACTACAAATACGCCGCCGAGCAAATGCTGCTGACCCTGTTTCCCCGCGAGCGCCCCTCCTACCCGGACCAGCCCGCCGGAGAGGGGGAGGACAGCCTGACCCTCTCCCTGTCCCTGGGGGAGCGCTGGGCCACCGCCCGGGCTGTTCTGACCTGGGGCGGGCGCCATTGGACCGCCGCCGCCCGGGCCCCCACGCCCGCCCCCGGCGCAGGGCGGGTGGAGCGGGACCGGGTGCTCCAGCGGGTGGTGAAGAACGCCTTCTACCGGGCGGGAGTACAGGCCCTGGGCCGGGAGCCGCCCTGGGGCGGGCTCACCGGCGTGCGGCCGGTTAAGCTGCCCACCCGCGCGCTGGAGCAGGGCGCCACCCGCCGGCAGGCCGATCGGATGCTGCGGGACCAGTACCGGGTCTCCGCCCCCCGGCGGGAGCTGGCCCTGGACTGCGCCCAGGCCGCCCTGGCCGCCAAGCGGACGCTGGCGCCGGAGGACGTCTCCCTCTATGTGGGCGTCCCCTTCTGTCCCACCCGATGCGCCTACTGCTCCTTCGTCTCCGCCGGCGTAGGGCGCACCTTCTCACTCATGGAACCCTATGTGGACGCCCTGTGCCGGGAAATCGCCGCCGCAGGAACGGCCGTCCGGCGGGGCGGCAGGCGGATCAAGTCGGTCTACATCGGCGGCGGCACCCCCACCACCCTGAGCCCCGCCCTGCTGGACCGGCTGATGGGGGCGCTGGAAGGCGCCTTTGACCTGAGCGCCTGCGCCGAGTACACGGTGGAAGCCGGGCGGCCCGACACCATCACGGGGGAAAAGCTCTCCGTCCTGCGCGGTCGGGGCTGCACCCGGGTGTCGGTGAATCCCCAGTCCATGGACGACCGGGTCCTGGCCGCCATCGGCCGGGCCCACAGCGCCGCCGACATCCTCCGGGCCTGGGACCTGGTGCGGCAGGCCGGGTTCCCCTGCGTCAACATGGACCTGATCGCCGGGCTCCCCGCCGACACCCCCGAGGGCTTCCGCGCTTCCCTGGACCAGGTGCTCTGCCTGGCCCCGGAAAATGTCACCGTCCACACCCTGACCCTCAAGAAGGGCGCGCGCCTCACCCTGGAGAAGAACGGGGCCCTCCCCGCGCCGGAGCAGGTGTCCGCCATGCTGGACTATGCGTGGGGCGCCCTGCGCGCGGCGGGCTACGCCCCTTATTACCTCTACCGGCAGAAGTATATGTCCGGCGGATTTGAGAACGTGGGCTGGTGCCGGCCGGGAGCGGAAAGCCTCTACAACATCTGCATGATGGAGGAGCTGCACACCATCCTCTCCCTGGGCTCCGGCGGGGTGACCAAGGTCATCGATCCCCGGGCCGGGAGCCTGGCGCGGCAGGCCAACCCCAAGTATCCCAAGGAATATATCGAGACCCTGGACCCCATTTTACAGGCAAAGGAGAACCTGACATGGCCTACCAGCTGACCGAGATCAACCAAAAAATCCAGGCCGACCCCAAGGCCTTTCTCGCCGAGTGCGATGCCAACTACCAAAAGCGCCTGGAGGACGCCGCCGACCGCGTCATTGCGGGAATGGCGGAGAGCCCGGTGGTGCTGCTGTCCGGCCCCTCCGGCTCGGGCAAGACGACCACGGCCCTCAAGCTGGAGCAGGAGCTGGAGCGGCGGGGCATCAACACCCACACCATCTCCATGGACAACTACTTCAAGACCCTCAACCGCAGGACCGCGCCCCGCACTCCCGAGGGGGACATCGACTACGAATCCCCCCTGCTGCTGGACATGGACCTGCTGGACGACACCTTCACCAAGCTCTCCAGGGGGGAGTGGGTGGTGGTGCCCAAGTTCGAGTTTGCCCGGCAGATGCGCAACGACAGCCGGGGCACCCTGCTGAAGCTGGACAAAAACGAGATCGCCATTTTCGAGGGCATCCACGCCCTCAATGACGACATCGCCGGGCGGCACCCGGAGGCCACCACCCTCTATATCTCCGCCCGGTCCGACATCCGGGAGGGGGAGGCCCTGCGCTTCAAGGGCACGTGGATGCGCATCTCCCGCCGGGCGGTGCGGGACTACAACTTCCGGGGCACCGATCTGGTGGAGACCCTGTCCATGTGGTACAATGTGCGCCGGGGGGAGAAGCGCTACATCTCCCCCTTCAAGAGGCGGGCGGACGTCATCATCGACTCCTCCCTGCGCTATGAGGTGCCCGTCTTCGCCAACTATGCCGCCCCCCTCCGGGAGGCCCTGGGCCAGGTAGCCCCCGACAACGAGCGTCTCCGGGAGCTCCACGAGCTGGTGGACGCCTTCCGGTACTTTACTCCCATCGACCCCGCGCTGGTCCCCGCCGACTCCCTTCTGCGGGAGTTTATCGGCGGCGGCAGCTACCGCTATTGACAGCGGACAGGCGGCCAACGGCCGCCTCCCATTTCCCCTGAATTTCCCGAATTTCGATCAAAAAAGGAGACTTTGCCATGTCCGAGTGTACCCATGATTGCTCCTCCTGCGGCGAGTCCTGCGGGGAGCGCACCGCGCCCATGGACTTCCGCGCGCCCATGAATCCCCTGTCCGATATCAAAAAGGTCATCGCCGTGGTCAGCGGCAAGGGCGGCGTGGGCAAGTCCACCGTCACCTGCACCCTGGCCGCCGCCATGGCCCAGCGGGGCAAAAAGACCGCTGTGCTGGACGCCGACATCACCGGCCCCAGCGTCCCCACCGCCTTCGGCCTCCACCAGCACGCCGTGGGCAGCGACCTGGGCATCGAGCCCGTGGTCTCCAAAGGGGGCGTGGAGGTCATGAGCCTCAACTTCCTCACCGAGCACGAGACTGACCCGGTGGTGTGGCGGGGCCCCGTCATCGCCGGCACGGTCAAGCAGTTCTGGAGCGAGGTGGTCTGGGGCAACGTGGACTACATGTTCGTGGATATGCCTCCCGGCACCGGCGACGTGCCCCTGACCGTGTTCCAGTCCCTGCCCATCGACGGGGTCATCGTGGTCACCTCCCCCCAGGACCTGGTCAGCATGATCGTCACCAAGGCCGTCAAGATGGCCGAGCTGATGGAGATCCCCATCCTGGGCATCGTGGAGAACTACAGCTACTTCAAGTGCCCCGACTGCGGCAAAGAGCACGCCGTCTTCGGGGAGAGCAAGGTGGAGCAGGTGGCCGCCGGCCTGGGCCTGAAGGTGCTGGCCAGGCTGCCCATCGACTCCGCGCTGGCCTCCGCCTGCGACAACGGCGGGGGGGAGGACTATCAGCCCAACCCCATGGCCGGCGTGGCCGAGGTCCTGGAGCGCCTGTAAAAGGGGCCTGCCCGGCCCAGGGCCGCTGCGTGGGGTCCCGTTTCTTTGGGAAGAAACGGGAGAAAGGAGGGCCAAAGAGGGGGATTCCGATTCCCCCCCTGTTGGATGTGCCCCCTAGGCTGTTCGATTGAAAGCAAAAAGACCCCGCGGCCTTGTTTCGTGACGGCCGCGGGGTTCGTTTTTTGCGCCTGCGAGGCGCAGAGAGTAAAATAGAACAAATCGCTCCGAGGCGGCACAGGCTTCTACTCCTCGTCCAGCTTCAATACCGCCATGAACGCCTCTGTCGGAATCTGCACCGTCCCCAGAGAGCGCATCTTTTTCTTGCCCTCTTTCTGCTTCTCCAGCAGCTTCTTCTTCCGGGTGATATCGCCGCCGTAGCACTTGGCCAGCACGTCCTTGCGCATGGCCTTCACCGTCTCGCGGGCGATGATCTTGCCGCCGATGGCGGCCTGAACCGGGATCTCGAAGAGCTGGCGGGGGATGTTCTCCTTCAGCTTCTCGCACAGCCTTCTCGCCCGGGGATAGGCCTTGTCCTTGTGGGCAATGAAGCTCAGGGCGTCCACCTGGTCGCCGTTGAGCAGCATGTCCACCTTCACCAGCTCGGAGGGCTTGTAGCACTCCAGCTCATAGTCGAGGGAGGCATAGCCCTTGGTCCGGGCCTTCAGGGTGTCGAAAAAGTCGTAGATAATTTCGTTGATGGGCATGGAGTAGTGGAGCTCCACCAGATTGGTGTCCAGGTACTGCATGTCCTTGAACTCCGCCCGCCGCTCCTGGCACATGGGCATGATGTTGCCCACATAGTCCGGCGGCGAAATGATGGACACCTTGGCATAAGGCTCCCGGGCTTCCAGGACGGCCCCGGAGTCCGGGTAGTTGTGGGGATTGTCCACGTGGACCACCGAGCCGTCGGTCTTGGTGATCTCATAGATGACCGAGGGCAGGGTGGTGATGAGGTCCAGGTCGAACTCCCGCTCCAGCCGCTCCTGGATGATCTCCATGTGGAGCATCCCCAAAAAGCCGCACCGGAAGCCAAAGCCCAGGGCCGCAGAGGACTCCGGCTCGAAGGACAGGGAGGCGTCGTTGAGCTGGAGCTTCTCCAGGGCGTCCCGCAGGTCGGGGTACTTGGAGCCGTCCTCGGTGTAAATGCCGCAGTAGACCATGCTCCGGGCGGGGCGATAGCCGGGCAGGGGCTCGTCAGCGGGGTTTTCCACGGTGGTGATGGTGTCGCCCACCTGGGTGTCCTTGACGTTCTTGATGGAGGCGGTGAGATAGCCGACCTCGCCGGCGGAGAGGCTCTTGCAAGGCTCCAGCTTGGTGGGCAGCAGATGGCCGATCTCCACCAGGCTGTACTGGGCGCCGGAGGCCATCATCTTCACGGCCTTGTCCAGGGTCAGCGTGCCTTCCATGACGCGGAAGTAGACGACGACACCGCGGTAGGCGTCATACTGGCTGTCGAAGATCAGGGCCTTGAAGGGGGCCTTGGGGTCGCCGGTGGGGGCGGGGACGTGATGCACCAC
>CABUJV010000022.1 GCA_902492005.1 uncultured Eubacteriales bacterium | reverse complement strand
GACCTGAAACAGAGTCAGCAGCACCAACCCCAGCCAGGGGGACACCGGCCGCTCCGCCCGCCGCCGGGACCGGCGCTCCTGCTCCTCCTCCGGAGAGACCGCCAGCAGCACCGTCTCCACGCCGCCCAGAGCGAGCACATCGCCGTACTGGACGGCGGCCTGCCCCGCCACCTCTCTGCCGTTGACCGCCACGCCCCCTTTGGAGTCCAGGTCATAGAGGGTCCAGCTCTGGTCCTCCCCCCGGATCAGGGCGGCGTGCTGGCGGGAGACGGTGGGGTAATTCAGCACCACATCCGAAAAACCGGAGCGGCCGATGATGTTCTCCCAGTGGGTCAGCGGCTCGTCCGCCCCGTTGGGCAGGGACAGATAGGCCCAGACCTCCGGTACATGGGGCACCGTGACCAGGGACCGGATGGTGCGCGCCAGAATGAGCAGGACCAGAATGGGAAAAACGAACCGCGCCGCCGTATACCAGGCCGCCGCCAGGGGATAGGCCTCCAGCAGAGCCGTCAGCTGGTCCATCAGGGCCTGCGGCGCGGATAGGAGCTGTTCCACCGGGTAAATCCCTCCCTTCCAGAGTCGGGTGACCAGCAGCTTCTCAGGGCAGTCATTATATCACATTTTCCTCAGATAACAAGGGGGGACGGGTCGCAGATCCATCCCCCTGCCTCTACCGGCCCTCTTTTTCTTCCGTCTGGGCGTCGGGCGGCACGGGGGCCGCGCCGCGCTTCCGGAGCCGCCGCCGGACGGCCAGCCCGGCCCCCGCCAAAACGGCCAGGAGCACCGCGGCACTCACCGCGTGATAGGCCAGCCAGACGGCCAAATTTCCCAGTCCATCGCCAAAGGAATGCACCCCCTCGCCAAAAGCAGAGGCAGCCCGAGTCCCCAGCGGCGGCCATGGTGGCGCCGTTCCCGCCGGAGCAGGCGGTGAGCACTGCGGCAAGCAGGAGCGCGATTGGCAGAATTGTTTTTCCTTTCATTGGGCACCTCACTTTCATTCATTGCGCGAAGGGAACGGGGCTGTGTCATGCCCTTTTAGACGAGGTTCTCCGGAAAAAGGTTCCAAACCCGCTTCGGGTGCATAGGATGGGATACCACCAAAGGAGGAATCCCCATGCCTATCATTTATCTCTCTCCTTCCACCCAGGAGAACAACTTTTACGTCAACGGCGGCACCGAAGAGGAGTGGATGAACCGGCTGGCGGACGCCATGATTCCCTATCTGGACGCTTCCGGCATCCAGTACGTCCGCAACACGCCCGAAATGACCGCCGCCTCCTCCATCCGCGCTTCCAACGAGGGCAACTACGACCTGCACCTGGCGCTCCACTCCAATGCCGCTCCCGAGGGCCTCTACGGCCAGATTCGCGGTATCATTGTCTTTTATTATCCCGGCAGCACCGAGGGCCGGCGGGCAGCGGAGATCGTAGCCGAAAATCTGAAAAGCATCTATCCTCTCCCCGACCGGGTCCGGGCAGAGCCTACCACCGCCATCGGCGAGGTCCGGCGGGTCCGGGCGCCCTCGGTCTTCATCGAGCTGGGCTATCACGACAACCCCGACGATGCCGCCTGGGTCAAAAGCAATCTGGATGCCATCGCCCGGAACATCGTGGGCTCTCTGTGCCAGTACTTCGGCATCCCCTTCCTGGAGCCCCGCCCCGCCCGTCCCGCCGTGGTGGATGTAAATTGGGGCTCACTGAACATCCGCTCCAGACCCTCCATCACCGCTCCCATCGTGGCCCGGGCTTACGACGGAGCCCGGCTCACCGTCATCAACCAGTGGCAGGGGTGGTATCTGGTCCGGTTCGACGGCGTGGTGGGGTACGCCAGCTCGGACTACATCACTCTGGTCTGACGGAGGAACCCATGGAAATCTATGTCGTACAGACGGGCGACACCCTGAGCGCCATCGCCCAGCGGTCCGGGCTGTCTGCGGAGCGGATCGCCGGCGACAACCGGCTTTTTCCTCCCTATGAGCTGGTGGCGGGGCAGACGCTCGTCCTCCGCTTCCCCGACCAGGTCTACACCGCCCGGTCCGGCGATACGCTCTATTCCGTGGCTCGGGCCAGCGGCGTACCCGTCCGCCAGCTCTACCGCAACAACACCGTCCTGGAGGGCTCCCCCACCCTCTATCCCGGCCAGACGGTGGTCCTCAGCTACCAGGGTGACAGCGCAAAATACCCCCCCATTGCCGTCAACGGCTATGCCTACCCCTTTATTGATCCGGGCCTGCTGCGCCGCACCCTTCCCTTTCTCACCTATATCACTCCCTTTACCTATGGCATCCAGCCGGACGGCGCGCTGGTGCCGCTGGAGGACCAGGGGCTTCTCACCGCGGCCCGCAATGTGGGAACCGGGGCCCTGATGCACCTGTCCACTCTCACCGACGAGGGCAGCTTTTCCAATGAGCTGGCCAGCCTGGTCCTCAACGACCAAGCCATCCAGGGCGTTCTGATCGACAATGTGCTCAATACGCTGGAGACCAGGGGCTACAGCGGCCTGGACGTGGACTTTGAATTCGTCTTTCCGCAGGATGCGGCGGCCTACGCCGCCTTTATCCGCCGCCTGCGGGAGCGGCTGAATCCGCACGGCTATCCCGTGGTGGTAGCGCTGGCCCCCAAGACCTCGGCCGACCAGCCCGGTCTGCTCTATGAGGGCCACGACTACCGCGCCCTGGGGGCCGCCGCCGACCGCGTCTTTTTGATGACCTATGAGTGGGGCTATACATACGGCCCGCCCATGGCGGTAGCGCCTCTGCCCAACGTACGCTCGGTGGTGGAGTACGCCCTGACGGAGGTCCCCGCCGGTCAGGTCTGGCTGGGCATCCCGGCCTACGGTTACGACTGGCCGCTGCCCTTCCGTCAGGAGGAGACCCGGGCCACCTCCATCTCCCCCCAGTATGCCGTCAGCCTGGCCCGCCGCTACGGTGTGGCCATCCAATATGACGAGACCGCCCAAGCGCCCTGGTTCCGCTACACGGACGAAGGGGGAACGGCACATGAGGTCTGGTTCGAAGACGCCAGGAGCATCGCCGCCAAGCTGTCCCTTATCCCGGAATACGGCCTGTCCGGAGCCGGTTACTGGAATCTTATGCGCCCCTTTGCCCAAAACTGGCTGGTGCTGGACAGTCTGTTCCACATCCAGGACCCGGTCTAAAAAGGGAAATATTGTCGTTCATAAAAAGTTCACAGCACGTTATAAAACTGTCCATCAATTCCCTTTTCAGTATGGTATCCTATATTTGCAAAGACCCAATACCAATTCCAACCTCCTCCCTCTCTCTCTTTGCAACACTGCTGTGCTCCCCGGAAGGGCAACAGCCCTTCCGGGGAGGCAGACCAAGCCGTTCCGCCGGATGACATTTTTGGTCGCCGGCGTTTTTTTGTGCCTGTTTTGGCTCATACTAGGAGCGAGGTGATTCCAATGTCCACAGTATCTCCCAAAATCCGTGCCCAGTTCGAGTCCATGCCCATTGATCTTAAAAACCACATTCTCTCCATGGACGTCAAGCTGGAGAATATGAACGACCTGATGGCCGTTCTGGAGCGCATCGTGGCAGAGGGCGAAGGCCATGCTTGACCGCACGCTGCTCTCCCCCGAGGCCATCGCCTATTTCAACGCGCTGCCGTTAGATGCTCAGATTGCGCTGGAAAAGAGCAACACCAGTTTTCGCTCCCTGGACGATATTCAGGACTACCAGCAGCGGATGCTCTCCCATGTAAACGATGTGCTCTACAAGCAGCTTCCGGAGCCCGCCATCCCCTCCAACGCGGCTTTGGACCCTCTGGACGCAGACTGAAATTCTGATAACCAAAAAGCTCTGAAATCGTAAGATTTCAGAGCTTTTTGGCGCTGTCCAGGGTTATGCGCAAATTGGTTTGCAGACTCTGGCCAGATGAAGTCAGGCGGCAATGGAGGCTTCCTCCACGCTGCTCTCCCGGCGGCGATACCGCTTGATGATGGCGGTTTCAAAAGGGACTCCCTTGAGGCGGAGCACATGGAGCGTGACCTCTCTAGCTGTACAATTTTCTCGGACATGGTCTGCTGTCCCCTTTCTGAATGGTGGTGTCGCAACTTCATTCTACCAGAGATCTGCAAACCATGTCTCTCTTTATGCCTTTTTCAATTTACGCAACTTCCTATCTTATCGGCTCTATTGGAAACAACCATATTGGGTTTCTTTCACTAGGCGGTAATCCCCCCTGGAACCAGCAGGATTCCAGGGGGGTACCAGGAATAAGAAGAACGGATAGCAGGAAAAGACAGCTTAGAATCCTTCAGGCAGAGTCTCGCGCACCTCATCGCAGTTGTCGACATCCACATAAACACCGCCCAGCCAAATATTGTTCTGCTCGTCCAGCGTCAATCCCATATCAGTGACGATTGCAGAAATATCTTCGCCCTTCGCCATTCTGCTCAGAATATTGATCGCATTAATCGCCGCGCCTCTGGTATCTTGGGCAATATGAACCTTGCAAATCCCTTCTTTGATAAAATTAATGCTCTCGTAGCTGGTATCAATGTTGATGAAAGTGCCGCCGTTGTCAGCCCAAACCTTGGTGTATGGCATGGACCCGGTATCCGCGTAGCACATCCATCCTGCTACGCAGTAAAGGCCGTCAATTTCATCTCCATAAGCGGAAATGTACTGTTCAATGGCATCAACGGTAGCAATTGTGGCGCTGCTTAGATTATAAACTAGGGTATCGCGCACAGTGATATTATGATCCTTGATTGCATCTTCAAAGCCACGTTTCCGATCCTCAAGGACAGGGATTCCGGCTTCCCCCAGCACCACGGCAACATTTCCACCGTCTGGGAGGGCCTTGACCATCTCTTCTCCACACTGATACCCAAGATCATAGCCGTCACACCCAATAAAGAAGGCCCGTTCCGAGTCGGGGCTGTCAGAATCAAAAGTCGCGACCGTGATTCCCTGCTCCACTGCGGCGTTAATCAAATCAATGGCACCTTCCTGATCAATGGGCGAAAAGAAAATTGCGTCCGGTTTTGTCGCAACGACGCTTTCAAACATTTTAACCTGGTCTTCCACCACATTTTCGGCGGGGGCTACCCACTCAAACTGGATACCAAGCTCTTTGGCCGTTTCCTCAGCAGGATATTGATAATTCAGGAAGAAATTATCAGCTAAATTTTTACAAACCACTACGATGCGGATATCTTCGTTCGCCTTGACATCAGAGTCAGGCTGTTGAGACGACTCGGGCGATGCCGGCGACGAGGTTTGTACAGGCGATGAAGTCGTCGGGGATGCAGTACATGCCGCAAAGGAAAAGGCAAGCACTAGTGCAAGGGTCAGTGATACCAATTTTTTCATGTAGATCCTCCTTTTTATTGTCTAAAGCGCTTCTCAACAAACGGATTGTACACCGTTCAAGAGCAATATTTGAGCGGGGAAACTACCCCTCAGCAGTACGATACCGCAATCTGTCAAAGAAAATCGCCACGATAACTGCCAGTCCCTGAATAGCTTCCTGCCAGTAGGCATTGATCGAGAGCAACAGGAGAGCATTTTCTAGGATTCCCATAATAGCTGCACCAATCAAAGCCCCGATTGGATTGCCTTTGCCTCCATTCAAGCTTACCCCTCCCATCAGCAGGGCTGTAATGGCGGTAAACTCCATTCCGGTACCAGAGGATGGCATAGCCACGCCCAAGCGGGCAGCCGTCAATATCCCAGCAATCCCTGCAGTTGCTCCACAGATAACGTAAGCAAACAGCTGTATCTGCTTGGTGTTGATACCAGATACACGGGCTGCCTGGTGGTTGCCGCCCACTGCAAAAACACGCCGTCCAAAAACCGTCTTGTTCATCACGAACACAACAATTAGTGCAATTGCTATCATGGCATAAACGGGGACCGGGATCCCGACGATATACCCCTGCCCCAAAAACTTAAATGCGGTAAAGCTTTTCAGAGCGACATTTTTCCCCCCCGTTATCCCATAGCCCACGCCCCGTGCTATACTCATCATGCCCAATGTTGCAATAAATGGCGGGAACCCGAACTTCGTCACAAAAACACCATTTATGGCTTCACACGCCATACCTACCAACATAGAAATGACAATCGCAATTATAATTGGCATCCCCCAACAGCTCAGTGCAATCCCCCCCACTAGGCCGCTTAGACATAGCACAGAGCCGATTGACAGGTCGATGCCCCCAGATACAATCACAAAATAAGCACCCAGCGCACAAATTGCGGTAAATGAAAATGAGCGGACAACAGACAGGAGATTGATGGGATTTAGGAAGGTATTTCCCTTTAGCACACACATCAAAATAATCTCCGCAGCGAGAATCATCAGACCACCAAACGTGGAGCTTCCAGTAATACTTTTCCAAACACCTTGACCATTTTTCATAATCCGTTTGCTCCTCAACCAAAATTCGCTCGGAGAGTTTAATTAAGGCGCTCGCCCAGTATTAACCGCATAATCGCGGTCTCATTCGCCTGTGTGCGGGGCAGTTCGCCCTTGATCTCACCTTCATGCATCACAATAACTCTATCACTGAGTCCAAGAATTTCTGGCAATTCGGAAGATACTAAAATAATTGCAACTCCATTTTTAACCAATTCCTGGATTATAAGGAATATTTCTCTTTTTGCCCCAATATCAATGCCGCGAGTCGGTTCATCTAAAATCAGGACCCTTGGGTGATTGTTCAGCCATTTTGCGATGATGACCTTCTGCTGATTACCACCGCTGAGATTTACCACGGCTTGTTCAATGCTGGGTGTTTTAATTCCGAGGTTCATGACCGCCTTCTCTGCGATTTTCTTTTCTTTCCCCTTGGAAAGCACACCTCTGTTGCTGACCCTTTCCAGACTGGATAGCGTTACGTTTTCCCGCACGCTCATTTCCTGCACAAGGCCCAGGAGCTTTCGGTCTTCAGTGACAAATCCGATACCAGCCTGGATCGCACTTTTAGGGGAGTTTTTTTTAAATTCTTTCCCATTTAGGGTCACTGTTCCGCTTTCTAAGTGTTCTGTCCCGAAAATAGCGCCGACAGTCTCAGAACGTCCGGCGCCCACCAAACCATACAGACCCAAAATTTCGCCTGCTCTGACGTCAAAGCTTATATGATGTACATAGCCGTTTTTTGTATGTAAATCTTTTACGGATAACACAACATCCCCAAATGTCACTTCTTCCTTTGGGTAAAGATTTTCCAGTTTCCGGCCAACAATAAGGTTAATCAATTTCTCATGGTCACATGCGGCAATATCTAAGGTGCCAATGTGATGCCCATCCCGTAACACCACAACACGATCTGCAATGCGCTGAATCTCCTCAATTTTATGGGAAATGAAGATAATTGCAACGCCTTCCTCACGCAGCATCTCAACGATCCTCATCAAATTTTCTACTTCCCTCTCGGTGAGCGAAGAGGTCGGTTCGTCCATAATGATGAGTTCTGCGTTATAGGAAAGGGCCTTTGCAAGTTCGACCATCTGCCGCTGGGCATTGGAAATATCAGAAACCAGCGTATCACAGCGCATTTGCAACCCGACTTTTTCCATCAATCTCTGAGCACTGGAGTAAGTAGCGCGGCAGTCAAACAAATGAGTCCTTGTCCGATTTTCATGACCACAGTAGATATTCTCCGCAATGGTCATATTCAGCATTTGGTTGAGTTCCTGGTGAATCGTACTGATCCCTGCATTTAGGGCTTCCGCAGGGGAATGAAAGTCAATTGGTGCGCCTTTATAATAGATTTGTCCCTGTTCAGCACGATAGATTCCATTGATAATTTTAATGAGAGTTGATTTTCCTGCACCATTCTCTCCAATAATCGCGACGACCTCACCCTTGCATATGGAGAAGTTAACATCATCTAAAGCTTTGACCCCAGGAAACGTTTTTGAGATATGTTCAATCCGCAGAAGTTCTTCCATTTTGTTCTGCCATCCCTCCATGCTATGCCAAAGCTACCATTGTGGATTTCTCCAAGTATACTGCGGCACCCAGCCCAGTTCCTCCGTCGCCAGATCTGAACTAAAGAAAGACCGATTGCCAGCAAAATCGGCTCGAAGATCCGTAATATTAGGACAAATCTTCTGGATGAGGTCTATCGTGGGTACATCCATGCAGGTATCTTTGCTTGCAATATTATATGTGTGGAAACCAGCGGCATCCGCTTCTACTGCAAGGCGGAACGCTGTTGCCGCATCCCGCATATCCACATAATTAAAACGCTCACGACGCCGAAAGCTCACGACCTCTGAATCTGGATCACGATTAAACTCTCGGTATCGAGCTAGAATATCCGGCTGTTCCAGATGGCAAATGCGCAAACTGGTAATCTGCAGGGTACGGTCGCCCCATGCAAACATCCGCCCGATATTTTCACAAATGAGTTTTGACATGCCATAGGGATCCTGCGGACGTTGGGGATGCGCTTCGTCTACCGGGAGATACATGGGCTCCCAAGGCTCTTTCGCAAACAGAAAACCATAAATAGAATCTGTACTGGCCAACGCAATCTTTTTTGTACCGCACCCAATAGCTGCTTCTAAAACATTGTATGTACCCATGGTATTTACACGAAATACGTCGGACGGCGGATTGGAAAGCGGAGAAGGGATCGCTGCTAAATGTACTACCATGTCTGGCTTGATCGCTTGCATGAAGGAATGTACTGCGCCTCCGTCTAAGATATCAGCAACATAATCACAGCACAGGGAGTTTTGCGGCTTGTGTGCATCCAGGTTGACGACTTCGTACTCATGCGCCAAAAATTCTTTGACGACCCATTGGCCGAGTTTTCCGCTCCCTCCGACAACGACTGTTTTCATACCATAAAATTCCTTTCTCTATAATGAGCTCCCTCATCACCGATCTATTACTGCTTTTTCTGATACAATTTCCAGAAAGCCTGATACGAAAGTTCGGCTGCCTTTTCATACTTGCCGTCTAACTGTGATTCTAAAAAGTTCCACGCCTCACATTCAATGGAGTATGCGCCTGTATAACCGATTTCCCTCATCGTATCAAAGTAATCGTTCCAATTGACGATTCCCTCCCCTAACATAGGGAAGGCGAATTTTCCCACTTCAGGCACCCCGACAGCATCTTTGATATGCGCATGAAAGATCTTGCTCCCGTATTGCCGTATGATGAATGCCACGTCCGTAATGCCATATAGCATATCGTGGGATACGTCGAGATTGACCCCCAGGAAATCACTCTGATAGTGACTCAGCATAAACATATTGGCATAGAACGTATCACAGACCATCCCCCATACATTTTCGATTCCAATACGCATTCCACACTGTTCGGCAACGGGCAAAATGGTATCGAGTGCCTCAAAAAAATATTTCCATGCCGTTCCGACGGGAATATCTCGGCCTACCACGAGCGACTCGCGCAGTCCCGGAAGAGGTCCAGAAAACATCATGGCATTTTTGATTCCATTACCTGCGAGAAAGCGAACTAGCTCCACAGCTCGGTTGATCTGTTCCTTGCGAATGTCTTCGTCGAGTCGCACATAATCCAGCGCAATGGCAACCTCACTGACCTGCAGCCCAGAGTCGCCAATGGCCTTAAGCGCCCTCTCTGCATACGCATTATCCCCTTGATCTAAGTGCAGAAATGGAAGTGTTACCTCAATAGCATCATATCCAATGGAGCGAAAGGTATCGCATACCTGCCCCGGCTCCCAGGAAAGCATATTGGCCAATGGCATGCATGAAATGACATTCATGAATAATCACCTTTTCCTAATTGGGATGGAGAGACCTGCCGCAATTTTTAGAAACTCGACAGAAAATCTACTTCCAGAATATGACGTGTCATTCACCAAAGATCTTTTTATAATACTGGAGGGCTTCTACATGCAGCCGGTCGATGTTCTCGATATCGGAATATTTTGGCTCTTCGAAGAAATGCTGTTCGATCTCAACGCCCATGTCAAATCTGCGGTTGGCTTTGTTGAGGAGCTCGTTGATGGCCTTGTGATCCACAAGACCTGTGCCGGGAGTAACAAATCCATTCCGGTCGGCATCCTTGCAGTCCACCATGTCACAATAGGGCAGACACCTGGGCAACCACTCCAGAGGGTCCTGACCACAGCGGACGATCCATGCAGGATCAAACTTCAGACGCATGGCGCCGCCGTAACGCTGACCGCACTCCAGCAGGTCTTCCCCATTGTGGATAAAATAGAAATCCTTATCTCCATCAGGGTCATTAAAATGGTTTTCAATGCCCACAATGAATCCGTTGTCGAAAATTTCCTTGCCGGCGATCTCCCAAATCTGGTCCATCTTTTCCCAAGCTTCCGCCTTGGTGATCCCATACTTGCGGGGCACCAGATTCAGACGCCGGGTACCATACAGGTCAGCCAGCGGCATGGCGTTACGAAACCAGGTCACGCACTCGTCCACATTGGCCACGTTGAAGTCCACGCCCACCACAGCACTGACACAGCCGCCCACGGCTTCCAGACGCTGCTTCAGCTCCACAAAGAAAGAGAATGGAAGCTCAAAAGAGACATCCTTGGGATAGTTCTGGAATTGAAAATCAAAGCCGTCATAGCCCATCTCGATAAAGCGCGGAGCGACATCTAAAATCTTTGCTTCACCATTGGTGGGTATATAGCCGCACAGATTGGATGAGTACATACGTTTTTTTCCCATGTCGGTCCTCCTGTTACCATCTTTCAAAGCACCAAGAAAGGGAGTTCTCCTCCCCTGTCATTTTAAATGCGTACGCACCGTCTTTGCAATGCCCACACCATCAAAACCAAATTTTCCCTTTAGTGCGGCATAAGGTGCCGATTCTGCAAAGGAATCGCCGACGTTGATGCCATAGACTTTGGTTCGCGCATCGGATGTTTCGTTGAGGGCGGCCAGCGTCTGGCTGTACAGGCCGCCCAACTGCACATGCTCCTCCACCGTAAAGACCATACGGAAGCCTGCGCAAAGCTGGGCCACATCCTGCACGGGGAAGGGCTTGATGGTGGGCAGATCCACCACAGTAACCTGGATGCCTTCAGCCGCCAGCAGCGCGGCAGCATCTAACGCATTGCTGGTAGACAGGCCCGTCGATAGGATCAGTGCGTCATTCCCCTTGCACAGCCGGCAGCAGTCCCCTAAACGGACCTGTCCAGGCTCATACAGGATGCGCTGCTTAGCATACCCCACTCTCAGGTAGACGGGGCCATTGACCTCCAAAGCCTGGATGGCCAGGTCGGCAGCAGTGGTGCTATCCGAGGGGGAGAGCACCGTAACGCCGGGTAATGCGTTGTAAATGGCAAGATCCACGATACACTGGTGAGTGGGCCCATGCTGCATGGCGCTCAGCCCTGCATAGCCTCCCATCAGAATGGCGGGCAGGCGAGGATAGACAATCTGCGTGCGGATGGGCTCCAATGCCCGCAGAGACAAGAACGTCGCGAAAGAGCATAGATAAGGGCGCATTCCATCCGCTGCCATGGCCGCAGCCATAGAGGCCATATGCATTTCGGCAATGCCAACGTTGAAATGGCGCTGGGGGTATTTTTCTCGAAATAGACGGGAGCGGGTCGTCTTGGACACATCGGCGTCCAAGACGACAATGCGCTCGTCATGGGCTGCCTGGGCAATGACCGCTGCCATCAGGCTCTCTCTCGTATCGACCCACTCAGATTCCGGGCGGTTCAAGGGCTGAATATCACGAATCATGCCTGTCCCTCCTCTCCCAGTTCCTGCATCGCTTTGACATAGATTTCATCCGTGACCGCTGCCCCGTGCCAGGAGGGCACGTTTTCCATAAAGGAGACGCCCTTGCCCTTGACCGTATGGAGAAGCAGCACTCGGGGCTTGCCGTTACCCTGCCTGCACGCCCGAAGGGCATCCATCAGGGCGCTCACATCGTGACCGTCTGCCTCTGTGACCTGCCAACCAAAAGAGCGCCATCTGGCAGCCAGATCCCCCATGGGAAGAATATCATCGATGGCATCATCACACATCAGGCCATTGCAGTCCACAATGGCAGTTAGGTTATCCAGCTTGTGAACACTGGCAAAGAGAGCGGCCTCCCAAATCTGCCCCTCCTGCAGCTCGCCGTCGCCCAGGATCACGTAAGTATGATTCATAATCCCTTTTATCCGGGCTGCGGCGGCAAAGCCGCAGCCGTTGGACAGGCCTTCGCCCAGACAGCCGCTGGTCAGATCTACGCCGGGCGTTTTCCGGCTGTCGGGGTGCCCCTGCAGGCGGCTGCCCGCCTGGCGCAGTGTGGCCAGTTCCTTGACCGGGAAGAAACCCCGGCGGGCCAAAGCGGCGTAGAGAATGGGCGCAGCATGCCCTTTCGACAGCACCACATGGTCCCGCTCCGGGTTGTCCGGATGTTCGGGGTCTATGTTCAGCACGTTGAAATACAATACGGAAATCAACTCGGCAATAGAGAAAGAGCCACCCACATGACCCGTACCAGCCCGGTGCACCATATCAAGCACATCCCGCCGCAAGGTATTGGCCATGTCCGCAAGCTGATTCGACTGTAGTTGCACGGTAGTCACCTCGGTTTTGTTATTTTGCCTGCGCGTAGAAATTGGAAGTGTCGATGGGGGGATTGAACACGCAGAACATGCGCACCGTCTCCTCGCCGATATTGCGCACAGTGTGGACGCTGCCGGGCTGGACGTCGAAGATATCGCCGGGCTCCACGGCGATGCTTTCGTCATCACACACAGTCTCCGCATGTCCGGCAATGAAATACATGATCTCTTCTCCGTCGGCGTGCGCGTGGATGGGCAGTTCGCTGCCCTTGGGAATTTCCGTGACGATGACCGTGATCTTGCCTTGTCCGTTTTTCTTCGGGTCGATGGCCAGACGCAGATCGCGGCCGGGAAGGTTCAGCACGGACAGCGTATCATACTTAACTACCATAGTTGATTCCTCCAATGTTTTTGTTTTTTTATTGATGACTGCGCGGCATGGGCGTGGGGATGTGCTGACCGGGAGTCAGGAAGTCGCCGGCGCCTTGGGGAAGGATGGGATCCGTCTGTGTGACGACATCCACGACGCAGGGGCGGCCGCAGTTCAGGGCGAAGGTCAGCGCCTCCTCCAACTGATCAGACGATTCCACCCGCACTCCCTCGGCGCCGAAGCTCTTGGCCATGTCGGCAAAATTGGCAGCGCTTTTGAACTCTGTGCCAATGATATTGTTGTTGTAGTCGGAGATCTGACCCAGGCGGATGGCATTGAGGGTCCGGTTGTTGAAGACCACCCACACTACGGGCGTTTCAAAGTCCACTGCGGTGATGACCTCTTGGCACATCATGTAGAAGCCGCCGTCGCCGACCACAGCCATGCAGGGAGTCTCCGGTTCGGCCAGCTTTGCGCCGATGACCGCCGCGGGAGAAAAACCCATGGGCGTCCAGGAGCCGGGACAAATCAGTCTGCGCCGGCCGTTGACCTTGAAGTAGGGAGCAAAGTATTGCGAATGGTTGCCGGTATCGGTGACCAGAATTCCATTCTCGGGGAGCACCTTGCGGATGGCTTCGGCGATCTGGAAGGGCTCCACGGGAGATGTTACCCCCTGGGGCAGTTCCAGCATAGCCTCATGCCGGGCAATGGCTTCAGCCAGCCTGGGAGCCGCCTGTTCACGGCCCTCTCTGGGCGGCAGCGTCTCCAGGCAATCCAGAATATCGCCCAGCACCGCCTTGGCATCTCCCACCAGGCCCACTTCCACAGGGTAATTTCGCCCGATCTCTTCGGGGACCAGATCAATCTGGATGAATTTGTTCTCTGGCACAAAGGGCAGGCCCTCCGTCCAGAAGCTGGTAGACTCGTCTGAAAAACGGAAGCCTACCGCCAGCACCACGTCTGCATGTTCCCGCAGCAGCTCATGCGCGGCGGGATGGCCCAGCCAGCCGACCATACCGGCAGACAGAGGGTGACTGCCGGGAATGATCCCCTTGCTCATGTAACTAGTTGCCACGGGCGCACCCAGTGTCTCTGCCAGCCGCAATACTTCCGGCTCCGCGCCAGATAGGACGGCGCCGTTTCCAGCCAGGATGACGGGGCACTTGGCGGAAGCCAGCAGCTTTGCCGCCTGACGAGTCTCTTCCGCACCCGCCCGGATGCGCTTGGCATATTCTCTCTTCCAATCACTGGTATCAGGATAGTCACAAACCTGAGACTGAATATCCCAAGCAACCTCCATGGCGACAGGGCCAGGGCGGCCGGAGTGCGCCACCCGTACCGCCCGATGGACCGCGTCCGGGATCAGTTCAGGCCGCTCTACGACCCAGGCTTTCTTTACCAGGGGCTGGAGGACCTGCACATAGGACTGGTCGCTCTTTCCCTCAGGCCGCTCTGTGGCCTGCAGCTGTCCCTTGCCATACATGGAGCCGATAATTCCACCGTTAATGGCCAAAACAGGACTAGATCCACCGCTGGCTACACCAATCCCCATAAGCATGTTGGCCGCACCGGCGCCAACAGAAGACATGCAGACACCGGTTTTTCCCGATACACGGGCATAGCCGTCAGCAATATGTACGGCCCCCTGTTCATGGCGGGTCAGCATAAATTTGATGCTGGAGCCTTTGTGGATGGCGTCTAAAAACTGCATGTTGGCATGCCCCGGAATCCCGAAAATGTATTCTACCCCCTCTTCTTCTAAGGCCCGGATGAGCGCTTCAGCGCCCTTCATCTTCCTCGTGTGTGGCATGGTACTCCCCCTCGCTTTATTTGTTAATAACAAACAAATTATTATATATATTTATTATCGGCAAATACATATTATCAGGCTTTGTGGACAATGTCAATGCAAATCTCACTTAAAGATTATTTTTTGTGTGTTTCGTTTGTCACCCTGCTTTTGCAACTCTTGACAGCGGATATGACCCGTGATACAATTTCTTCAATTTCCCGGGCTTTAACAGGTGGAGGGGAGACGCTATGGAATCGGCCAACAGCCGCAGAGAAATCCAATCTGTGCGCAAAGCTCTGTCCGTGCTGGAGTGTGTTACTTCGCATTCCACGGGTATTTCCCTGGCGGATACCAGCCGGGAAGTGGGAATCAATCGCAATACGGTATTTCAGATTCTAAACACCCTCTGCTCCTGCGGCTATCTATTCCAAGATCCGTCCTCTAAGGGTTATTTTCCAGGCACCCGTTTGATTTGGCTATGCAATGCCAACGATATGTATGGGCAGATTCTTCATTTGGCCAGGCCAATTTTGACGGAACTGGCCCGCGAGACAGGAGAAACCGCACATCTGGCGGTTCGGGATGGGGTGTTTATCCGGTTTCTGGATAAAGTTGAGTCCCCTCAGTCTTTGGCGGTTATGACAAATTTGGATGTTTCCGTTGAAGCACAGGTCACCTCAGTGGGAAAGGCGCTTTTGTTCCGATTGCCTGAGAACCGACTGGAGGAGCTGATTGCACAGATTCACTTTGCTCCTCACACAGAGCATAGTATCTGTACCCCTGAAGGGCTGCGAGAGGAACTGACCTTGGCCCGTGCCTGTGGCTATGCCAAGGACGATGAAGAGCATTTTCTTGGTGTGCGTTGTGTGGCTGCCCCGGTGACCGACGCCCAAAAGCATGTTTTATGTGCCATCGGCATCTCGGCTCCTAAGACCCGTATGCCTGATTTTGATACGGCCGCCGGCCCGGTCTTACGTGCTGCCGCCAAGCTGCAGCAGGAGCTCTGTGGAGGCATATAAGCCCGGGATGATATGGGAGGGATTGGATGGATGTCCGGCGTCTGTTGGAACACTTGGAGGATGCCCCTGTTGTGGCTTCCGTGAAGGATGCGCCCGGATTGGCTGTGGCCATGGAGAGCCGGGCCCAGGTCCTTTTTCTCCTCTATGGAGATTTAATGCACATCGGCCCAATTGTGTCCCAGGTGCATCAGGCGGGCAAAGTGGTTTTTGTCCATCTGGATCTGATCGACGGCCTTTCCTCCAGCCCTGTCGCGGTAGATTTTATTCTTGACACTGGGGCAGACGGCATCCTCACGACGAAACCCTCCTTGATTCGCCGTGCAAAAGCATTGGGTCTGCTTGCGGTGCAGCGGTTTTTCCTGTTGGATTCTATGGCATTGGAGAATATCTCGCGCCATTTAAAGCAGGATGCCCCTGATTTGATTGAGGTTCTTCCGGGGCTGATGCCCCAGGTCATTGGGCAGCTGGCCCGGCGGGCCCACTGCCCGGTAATTACCGGCGGACTTATTACCGACAAGGACGCTGTGATAGCTGCCCTTTCCGCCGGCGCAGTAGCCGTTTCCTCCACCGACTCTCAGGTGTGGAGCATGTAACGAAAAGTTAATCTGATGTTTCAGAGATGAAGAGTGAAACAAAACAGGACCCCGTGGGGCCTTGCTTTGCTTCACTCTTTTTATTGTTTGAGGGAGGTTTAGTTATGTATGACGTTCTCATTATAGGATGCGGAATCGTAGGAGCGGCCACGGCGTTTGAATTATCCAAATATCAATTAAATGTGGGTGTTCTGGAGCGCGAAAATGACATTGCGATGGGCACGACCAAGGCAAACTCGGCTATCATCCATGCCGGGTATGACCCGATGCCGGGCACCCTGATGGCAAAACTCAATGTCCGAGGTGCCGCCCGGGCTCAGGAACTATGCCCAGCGCTGGACGTGCCCTACCAGCGTTGTGGTTCTTTGGTCCTAGCCCTCTCGAAAGAGGACATCCCTGTTTTGGAAAATCTGTACCACCGGGGGATCGCCAACGGCGTAGAAGGGCTGGCCCTGCTTGGAAGAGGGAAGGTCAAAACACTGGAGCCCAGTGTGTCCGATGCCGTCATCGCCGCTCTCTATGCCCCCAGTGCTGCTATCTGCTCTCCTTGGGAGTACTGTCTGGCCTTGGCAGAAACCGCCGTCGTCAACGGGGTCCAGCTCCATTTGAATACCGCTGTTACCGGACTGACCCCAACGGCTGACGGTTGGATGGTCCATACGAACTGCGGCGACTATCCGTCGAGATGGGTCATGAATGCCGCCGGCGTAGATGCCGGTCAAGTGCACTGTATGGCGGCTCCTCCCACCTTCACCATCCACCCATCAAAGGGACAATACCATTTGCTGGACAAAAGTGAAGGCCGGCGGGTAAGCCGGATCATCTTCCAATGTCCTGACCGCAATGGCAAGGGCGTTTTGGTCGCGCCCACCGTCCACGGCAATCTGATTGTGGGGCCGAATGCCGAACCTGCTCGAGCAGGTGACCTGTCTACTACAGCGGCTGGACTGGCCCTCGTCCGCCAGACTGCGGTCAAGTCGGTGCCTGACATCCATTTTCGGGATTCGATCCGCAGCTTTGCCGGTCTGCGCGCCAATTCAGACACCGGAGATTTCGTGCTGGAGATTGCCGCCCACCAGTTTATGGATCTAGCCGGGGTCTGCTCCCCTGGCCTGTCTGCCGCGCCGGCCATCGCGGAATATGCGGTTGAACTGCTGACTCATGCTGGAGTTGCCCTGGAGAAAAAAGGGAGCTTTACCTGCCGGCGCCGCCGGGTGCGTTTCCAATGCCTCTCCGCCGCGGAAAAGGCTCGGCTCGTTGCCAGCCAGCCGGCCTATGGCCGTGTTATTTGCCGGTGTGAAACGATCACCGAGGGCGAGATTCTGGACGCTCTGCGCGCTCCTATTCCCCCCCGCTCAGTGGATGGGGTCAAGCGCCGGGTAAACGCGGGGATGGGCCGCTGCCAAGGCGGCTTCTGCGGGCCCAAGGTGGTTGAGATTTTGGCGCGGGAGTGGGGCTGCGCTCCGGATTGTATCGTACAAGACGGCTCAGGGGCCTGGATGCTGGCCCGGGAGACCAAGGGAGGAAACGAATATGTATGACCTCATTGTCATCGGCGGTGGACCAGCCGGTCTGGCTGCGGCCCATGCCGCCTGGGAGCAGGGCCTAGAGCGCATTCTCATCGTGGAGCGGGATAAGGAACTGGGGGGCATCCTCAATCAATGTATTCACAACGGCTTTGGGCTGCACTATTTCAAAGAGGAACTCACCGGGCCCGAGTATGCCGGCCGCTTTGCCCATCTGCTTCGGAACACGGGTGTGGACGTCCGGCTGGACACCATGGCATTGGCGATCACGCCGGACCGGCAGGTACATATGGTCGGGCCGGCCACCGGTTATCGAGTGGAACAGGCAGGGGCCATCGTTTTAGCCATGGGCTGCCGGGAGCGGACCCGGGGGGCCATCTCGATCCCGGGAACCCGGCCCGCCGGTATTTTTACCGCGGGCGCTGCCCAGCGGTATGTAAATATTGAGGGCTGGCTCCCGGGAAGACGAGTGGTCATTTTGGGCAGCGGCGACATCGGCCTCATCATGGCCCGGCGCATGACGTTGGAAGGGGCCAAGGTTTTGGCTTGTGTGGAGCTGATGCCGTACTCCAGCGGTCTAACCCGTAACATCGTTCAGTGCCTCAATGACTATGACATTCCGCTTTACCTCTCCCATACTGTTACCGATATCAGAGGCAAAGACCGGGTGGAGCAGGTGGTGGTGTCTCAGGTGAATGAAAACCGTGAACCGATCCTCGGCACCGAAAGGGTCTTCGACTGTGACACATTGCTGCTCTCGGTCGGTTTGATTCCAGAGAATGAGCTGTCCCGACAGGCGGGGATCTCGATGGATCGCCGCACGGGTGGGGCCATCGTCTTTGAGAACATGGAGACCTCCCTTCCAGGCGTGTTCGCCTGCGGTAATGTGGCCCACGTCCACGACTTGGTGGACTTTGTCACAGCCGAAAGCCAGAGGGCTGGCCGGGCTGCCGCCCGTTTCGTACAGGAGGGACCCTGCCCAGACGGCCAGGTGTTGGAGTTGGTCTGCGGCGACGGTATCACCTACACGGTTCCCCAGCACATCCGTACTGGCCGGCTGGAAAAGGTCTGCAACGTATTTTTCCGAGTGAATCGAGTGTATGGACAAAGCCGGGTCGTGCTTGCCGCTGGCCCGATCTCCATCGCTTCTTTCCGGCGGGAACGGCTGACTCCCGGAGAAATGGAGCATATCGTCCTGCCTAAGAGCCTGCTGGAGAAGGTCTCCGGGCGCCTGACCATTACCATTGAGGAGGCACAAATATGAAAGCACTGATCTGCATCATCTGCCCGAAGGGCTGCCGCCTGCAGGTGGATGAGAAAAATCGTTTCGCCGTGACGGGTAACAGCTGTCCCCGGGGCGCCGAATACGGACGAGTAGAGCTGACCGCCCCCACCCGTGTACTCTGTTCCACGGTACGCATTACCGGAGCCCTCCATCCCCGCTGTCCAGTCAAGACCGACCGCCCCATCCCCAAGGGCCTGCTCCCGCAGGCGATGAAAGTGCTGACCGCCGTGAACCTTGCTGCGCCTGTCCACACCGGCCAGGTGGTGCTGCAGCAAATGTGCGGCACGGATGCAAATCTGGTTGTGACCCGTGACTTGTAAGGAGGAACAATATGGGCAAGTATGTTTTGGCTTTGGACCAAGGGACGACCAGCTCACGCGCCATTCTATTCGACGGTGAACAGAATATATTGGGAGTCTCACAAAGAGAATTTGCACAACTGTATCCCCAGGAGGGCTGGGTGGAGCATAACGCTATGCAGATCTGGTCCAGCCAGTACGCGGTGATGATGGAGGTCATCGCCCAAACAGGGGTGAGCGGAGGCGATATCGCTGCCATCGGCATTACAAACCAGCGAGAGACTACTGTGGTCTGGGATAAGGAGACTGGGCGGCCGGTCTATAATGCCATCGTCTGGCAGTGCCGCCGCACAGCCGATATTGTGGACGGCCTGAGGAAGCAGGGCCTGGAAGACTACATCAAACATACCACGGGACTGATACCGGACGCCTATTTTTCTGGTACCAAAATCAAGTGGATCCTGGATCATGTGGATGGCGCACGGGAGAAAGCCCAGAGGGGGCAACTGCTCTTCGGCACGGTGGATACCTGGCTGCTCTGGAAGCTGACGGGAGGCGCGGTCCATGTGACGGATGTGACCAATGCCTCACGCACCATGCTTTTTGACATTCACAAGCTGGATTGGGACGACACCTTGCTCCAAGCGTTGGGGATCCCTCGAATCATAATGCCGCGCGTCTGCTCCTCCAGCGAAGTGTACGGCTATACCGAGATTCAGGGAGCCAGAGTCCCCATTGCCGGCATCGCCGGTGACCAGCAGGCTGCGCTGTTTGGCCAGACCTGCTTTGCCCCGGGAGATACGAAAAACACCTATGGAACCGGCTGTTTCTTGCTGATGAATACGGGGGAGACTCCCTGCGAGAGCCGCAACGGCCTTCTGACAACCATTGCGGTGGGCCTAAACGGCAAAGTGCAGTACGCATTGGAGGGATCCGTATTTGTGGGCGGCGCGGTGATTCAGTGGCTCAGAGATGAAATGCGCTTTTTCACTGACAGCCAAGATGCGGAGTATTATGCACAGAAGGTATCGGACAATGGCGGAATTTATTTGGTGCCGGCCTTTACCGGTTTGGGCGCCCCCTACTGGGACATGTATGCACGGGGGACTATCCTGGGGTTGACGCGGGGCACGAAGCGTGAACACATCATTCGGGCGGCCCAGGAGTCCATTGCCTACCAGGTGGCTGACCTGGCGGTTGCCATGGAGAAGGACACGGGCCTGGCATTGACCCAAATACGGGCCGACGGCGGCGCGAGCCGGGACCAATTCCTGATGCAGTTTCAGGCGGATATTCTGCACATGCCGGTGATCCGCCCGGCCATTCGGGAAACTACCGCCTTAGGCGCCGCATTCCTTGCCGGACTCGCCGTAGGCATCTGGAAGGATGTCCATCAGCTCACACAGCTTTGGAAGTATGACACCACCTTCCAGCCCTCCATGGAGCAGAGTAATCGTGCTCGGCTTCTCGCACAGTGGCACAGGGCTGTAGAACGCAGCCGTACCTGGGCCAAATAAGCACAATACATAGCTGCGGGCGGCCTCTGCCTTCGGACTGTTCCGTCCCATGCAAATGCAATCGGCTGCGGCCGTATAGCTGTCATCGTACATGGATTGACCATCGTCCTTGCCGGCGGCCTGCTGGTACGAACGACAAAAAATCCACCGGTACATAACCGGTGGATTTTTCATACTCGCTTCAGCGAGTATGAAAAGGGATGCTCGTGCCATGGGGCGCGGGTGTCCGTTTCCTGGGGTCATCCGACTCAATAAACGCCCTTCCAAAAATGCTGCTCCCCAAATCGGACAAAAAAGCCCTGAAATCATAAGATTTCAGGGCTTTTTTGGTACGGCTGAAGGGATTCGAACCCCCGACCTACTGGTTCGTAGCCAGTCACTCTATCCAGCTGAGCTACAGCCGCAAATCGCTTGTCAGGCTTATCTCTCCCTGACAGCTAGATTATTTTAGCACATCAAAATGGAAAATGCAAGCGTTATTTTTTCTTTTTTCGCACAAAGGGGGGCGGGACAATGTGCCCCGCCCCCTCATCACTTGTCTATGGTACGCGTCAGATCATCAGCAGCCGCAGCCGCTGTTGCAGCCGCAGCCGCCATTGCAGCCGCAACCGTTGTTGCAACCACAGCCGCCCCAGTTTCCGCCGCCACAGCAGCAGCACAGGACGATCAGAATGATGATGATCCACAGGCAGCCGCCGCCGCCGCAACCGTTAAACCCCATAATGAAGTACCTCCTGATTTAGATGTCGGACCGCCGCTGGCGGCCTCACTTCATCTTATGTGTCAGCTGCGGTTTGGTTCGGCGCTTCAAAAATTTCCGATTCAATTCAGGCGGGAGACCATGACGCCTGACCGGACCTGCCGCACCGCATCAGGGTCCAGGGTACCGGAGCTCTCCAGACGGGCCAGCAGAGTCCCCCCATCTTTGTACGTAGCGTCCAGGGCAAAGTAGGAGACATAGACCACCTGGGCCCGGAGGAAACGGCTCTCCGCCATCAGGCGGTACTCCCCGGCGGTGAGGACACCCAGCTCCTGCGCCTTTTGCAGGGACGCGTCCCAGGTAAAGTCGGGGCTCTCCCCGGAGTCCCGGTAGCCCAGCGCCCGGAGCACGAAGGTCATGTACTCCTCGGCCTTGATGGCGTTGTCGGTGCCGAACAGCCGCGCGGCACTGTCCACCCCTTTGGTGTACCCCTTTTCATAGGCGTAGGCTGCGTAAGGCCCGGCCCAGGCTGGGACGTCGGCAAAGGGGTTCTGGGCCGTGGTGGCCAGCGCCGTCTCCTCCTCCCCCAGCAGCCGCAGAAACATAATCAGGCCCTGAATGCGGGTGGGCGGCTGCTCCAGATCATAGCCGGAGCCATAGGCAGTATCGCTCCCCTTAAACAGCCCCAGGGCCTTCATGGCGTCCGCCAGGGCGTTATAGTCTGTGGCACTGCTTCCGGTCAGGCTGTAGAAGCCCTCCAGAGAAAGCACCGCCGTGGGCGACGTCACCGTGATAGCGGCCACGGTGTTCTCCACCGCCAGGTAGCGCCGATTCAGGCTCATGGCCCCGGTGGATTTCTCCCAGCCGTTGGACAGGTCCAGCACCTTTCCCGAGGGGCAGGAGAGCGACGCCTCCCCCGCCAGCAGCAAAAAGCCTGATCCGGCGCTCACCTGCACCACGTCCCCCTGCTTGAGCCGGATGTCCGAAAAGGCGGCATGATAGCTGCCCTCTCCCGTCAGCACCCCCGCCCGGGCCGCATAGAGAGCCGCTTTTGCCTCCAGCCGGTCCGCCGCCGCGGCATAGATCTCCTCATGGCGCTGAGCGGCCTGCTCCTCCGCCCGGGCCGTCAGCTCGGGTACATAGGTCCCATCCACATAGCTTTTGGACACCAGCGGGTCCCCGGACGTGCCGCCAGAGACCGCCAGAGTGACAGCGCCGCCCAACAGGGTCAGGGCCAGCAGCAGCGCTGCCGCTTGTTTTCTCATCATGATCTACTCCTCCTGCCGCCGCGAGCTCAGTGGTTGGCGGCCCGGTAGGCTGCCAGCAGTCCGTCGTGGTCCAGGGGGCAGAAGCTGCCCACGCTGCGGCTCCGATTCCGGGAGCACCCCAGGGCCAGCGCCTCCAGCTCCTCCTCCGGGACCACGCCGGTCTCCGACTGCCCCAGGCTGACGGGGAGCCCCAGGTCCCGGAAGCAGGCCTCCACCGCCGCGATGGCCGCCAACGCGGCCTGCCCGTCGTTCTCCTCCGATATGCCGAACACCGTCCGGCCCAGGCGGGCAAAGCGGGCGGGGCCGCGGGTCCACACCTGCCTGGCCCAGGCGGGCCACATGACCGCCAGACTGGCTCCGTGGGCCATGCCGTACCGCCCCGAAAGCTCATGGCCCAGCTGGTGGACGGTAAAATCCTTCGTCCGGCCCAGGCCGGTCAAATTGTTATGAGACAAGCTCCCACACCACATCAGTTCCGAGCGGGCCTCATAATCGTCCGGCCGGACCAGGGCTGCCTTCCCGAACCGGACGGTCGTGCGCAGGATGGCCTCCGCCAGCGCGTCGGTCAGCTCATTGCCCTGCACGTCAGAAAAATAGCGGTCCAGCGTATGCATCAGGATATCGGCCACGCCGCAGGCCGTCTGGTAGGGCGGCAGCGTATAGGTCAGCTCCGGATTCAGAATGGCGAATCGCGGGCGGTTCCACTCTGAGTTGAAGCCCCGCTTTTCCTGGGTGGCCTCATTGGTGAGGACCGTGGAGTCGCTGGTCTCACTGCCCGCCGCGGCAATGGTAAGCACGGCCCCCACTGGAATTGCTGTAAGGGGTTTTCCCCTTCCGGAATAATAGTCCCAGACCGGCACCTCCGGCCAGGGAAGGCCCACGGCCAGCGCCTTTGCCGTATCCAGCACACTGCCGCCGCCCACGCCCAAAATGAAGTCAATCTCCTTGTCCCGGTACTCCTCCAGAGTCTCGCAGACAAAGCTCAGCACCGGGTTGGGCTGGATGCCGCCCTTGACGTACCAGCGCAGTCCGCACCCGGTCAGGGAGGCCGTCACCCGGTTCAGCAGCCCGCTCCGGACGGCGCTGCCGCCGCCATAGAGCACCAGGACTGTGGAGCCGCCCTCCGCCCGCACCGCCGGCCCGGCCTGTTTCTCCGTTCCCCTGCCGAATATCACCTTGGTGGGTACCTGATAGGTAAACGCCTGCATATCGCGCACCTCTTTCTTCTCGCTCCGGTTTTAAATTCAGTATACTATACCCCTTCTTTTCTTGCAATTCTTTCTTCACACCCGCATAAATTTAGATTGAGAATGAAAAAGAAGGAGGAATCCAATGTGGCAGAGCAAGGCAGCGTCCTGGTCCGGGTCTACACCTCCCGGGCCCAGATCCCGGTACCCGATGCCAGCGTGGCCCTCACCCGCCCCACTCAGGATGGCCACAGCGATCTCATTGCCTTTCGGGTGACGGATGAGAGCGGGCTGATCCATCCGATATCCATCCCCGCCCCCACCGCCGCCGGGAGCACGCACCCAGGCCCAGAGCACCCTTACGCCACCTGTGACATCCAGGTCGAGCATCCGGATTTTCAGATGCTGCGCTTTGAGAACGTGCAGATCTTTTCCGGAGTGGAGACCCTTCAGGATGCCGAGCTGATCCCTCTGCCCGAGTACCCCAGCCCGGCAGATATGACCCGCACCGTTGCGGTGACGCCGCAGCCTCTGTAAAGGAGAATCACATGGCACCTATTGTCACCCCCTATGTCCCCGAATTCATCACGGTGCACCTGGGCCCGGCCAGTCAGAGCGCGGAAAACGTCACCGTCTCCTTCCCCGACTACATCAAAAACGTGGCCTCCAGCGAGATCTATCCCACCTGGGAGTCCTCGGCACTCCGCGCCAATATCCTGGCGCAGATCTCCTTCGCCCTGAACCGGGTCTACACCGAATACTACCCCAGCCGCGGCTACCCCTTCCAGATCACTTCCACCACCGCCACGGATCAGAAGTTCATCAAGGGCCGCAGCATCTTTGATAACATCGACCAGCTGGTGGACGACATCTTCAACGACTATATCCGCCGTCAGGGCTTTGTGGAGCCCCTGGCCGCCAAGTTCTGCAACGGCACCACCGTCACCTGCGACGGGCTGTCCCAATGGGGCAGCCAGGAGCTGGCCCAGCAGGGGCTGGACAGCGTGGCCATCCTGCGGCGGTACTACGGAAACGACATTGAGCTGGTGGTGGAAGCCCCCATCCAGGGCCTCCAAAACTCCTATCCCGGCTCGCCCCTGCGCCGGGGCGCAGCCGGTCCCGACGTGGTGGTGGTGCAGGCGGAGCTCAACCGCATCGGCCAGAACTACCCCGCCATCCCCAAGATACAGCCGGTGGATGGGGTGTTCGGCCAGCAGACCGAGGAGGCCGTCCGCCGGTTCCAGGAGATCTTCGGTCTCACCGCCGACGGTGTGGTGGGCAAAGCCACCTGGTACCGGCTGGTCTCCCTTTATGTGGGGGTAAACAGACTGTCTGAGCTGGTCAGCGAGGGGCAGCGGATGTTCGGCATCCAGTTCCAGGCTCCACAGACGGTGGCCGAGGGCTCTCCCCGGAATCCGGTGCTGATCGTCCAGTATTTTCTCTCCATCCTCGCCCAGTTCAATCCCCTGATCCCCTTCGTCACCGTGGACGGCGTCTATGGCCCCGCCACCCGCCAGGCAGTCCGCTCCTTCCAGACGGCCCAGGGAATCCCTGTCACCGGGACGGTGGATACCGTCACCTGGAACGCCCTCTACTCCGCGTTTGAGGGCATTGACGTCACCGTGCTGTCCGATGACATCCTCTTCCCCGCTGAGCTGCAGGGGCTGGGCAACGATCCGGATTTCTATTCCCAGATCACCCGCATGACCCAGTTCCCCGGCCGGGAACTCCGCCTGGGCGACCGGGATATGGAAAGGAGCGGGAGCTGATGCGAAGCGAACAAGATTTTCTGGGGCTTCCCGTCCACAGCCTCCAGGCTATGCTGCGGGAGATCTCCTACTGCGACCACAACATCCCCTGCCCCATCCCGGACGGCGTCTTCGGAGAGGAGACGCTGGAGGCGGTCATGCGTTTTCAGCGCCGGAGCGGCCTTCCCGTCACCGGACGGGTGGACAACAGCACCTGGGACGCTATCGTCACCGCCTACTACGCCTCCCTGCGGATCACCGCCCCACCCAGGCCGGTCCAGGCCTTCCGGGACCTGGCCTTCACCGTCCGGCCCGGGGACTGCTGCGTCCATATGTATCTGGTCCAGTCCATGTTTCTGGCGCTCTCCCATGTACTGTCCGGCATTGAACCCACCCCGGTCACCGGGCGGCATACCGGCGCCTCCGTGCGCAACACGCTCTGGCTCCAGCGCCAGTCCGCACTGGACGAAACCGGGGTGCTGGATAAGGTGACCTGGGATATGCTCAGCCGTCTCTACGGCATGTATATCTCCCGCAATTTTGAGGATGTCCTCTGCTTTTCCGAATCCCAGGTCGATCCGGAGCGCTCGCCGGACACCAGGGGCTTCCCCTGGGAGCCTGACGGCCCCGGCGGCCTCTGCCGGTAAAAACACCGCACTCCCGCAAGGGAAAAGACACAAGAAAGACCAACTCGCTTGGAGTTGGTCTTTTCTTATGCGCAAAAGGAGGCGCGAATCGGAAGCAGTGGTCTGCGGGCAGGGAAACGCCAACGCTATGTAAACAGCAAAACTTAGAAAAGATGGGACCGCCCACAGGTAGGAACCGACCGCGCCATCCTCCAACAAGCAATAAATCGCACTGTGCGGTCTCTTGTTTCAGCAGTCTTTGCGGCTCACCATAAAATTTCCTTTTCAACAAATTCGATGGCACAGACATGATTTCGTCGGGGACCCACAGCACAAGGTATTTCGCCTGTTGGACTTTTCCACCCGGCATCGGGACATCGCTGATCCCTGGTACACCGGCGATTTTGACTCCGCCTATGCCGACATCCGCGGGGTCGGTCAGTCCCTCCTGGAGTATCTCCTGAAGTCTTAATCGGCCTCAAGCCCACGGTTGCGGCGTATGATACAATTTTATTGTGCTAATTTTATGCAATCTGTACATTTTTGCTCTTGTGTTTTTTCCAGTTCTCCGCTATAATAAGAATAGAATCGAAGAAAAGGAGGTGTTGTGCAGCATGAGCATTCTCAGCCATGTACGGGCTCTGGATATTGACGATCTGATTTTTGGCAGCGAGCAAAAGCAGACCGTCAGCGACCGATAAAAGAGACCTGCCAAGGAAGCTCCCACACCTTTGTGTGTGGCTTTTTTGTTTTCAGGGCCCCTTTTATGGGCCTCAACATAAGGATCAGTACCGGGACCCGAAGGAGCGCAGCAAAAGCCGGCAGGCCCGGGACAGCAGAGCGTCTGTCCCGGGCCTGCCGGCTTTTGTCTGACTTTATAAATTCTTAAGGCATTCTATATGGCATCTGTCCCTGGAATGTGATACGCTAGGGACAGCAAGGACCGGACCGGCTCCCGCCTGGCTCCGAGCCTTTCATCTGCTGTAATAGACGTGGGGGATACCATGAAATCGCATCGACGGCTGCTCTCTCTTTTGGCGGCCCTGCTGGTGATCGGCGGCGGGGTCCTCTTTCTTTGGCGAACCGGCTTCTTTGACGTGCGCTCCCTCAATGGGATGCAGCGCTATATCGACCGCTTTTCGCCATACTCGCAGTTGGTCTATTTCCTGGTACAGCTGGCCTCCGTCATCCTTGCGCCCATCCCCAGCAACATCACCGCAGCAGCCGGCGCCCTGCTCTTCGGCATGTGGGAGGCCTTTTTCCTCACTATCGCCGCCGTCATCCTGGGCTCCATGGTCGTCTTTTGGCTGGCCAGAGCTCTGGGGCAGCGGTTTGCCAACCAGTTCGTCAGCCAGAAGATCTCGGACCGCTATCTGGATGTCATCCGGCGCAAAAGGGATATTTTCCTCATTCTGGTCTTTCTCTTCCCCTTCTTTCCCGACGACCTAATCTGTATCCTGGCCGGACTCACCGACATCGGCTGCATCCGCTTTTTCGTCATCATTCTCCTCACCCGCCCCTGGGGCCTCCTGGTGGCCTGCGGCGTGGGAGGCTCGGTCATCTCCATCCCCCTCTGGGGCATGGCGCTGATCGGCGTCTGCGGTCTGGTCCTGTTCCTCCTGGGGCTGCGCTACGGCGACCAGATCGAGGAAAAGCTGCTCTCCCATTTTCGCAAGTAGCCGCGGGCACAGGCGGCGCACCAAACCCTCCTGGTTTCATAGAATGGTATGGAAGCCAACCATCCTGACACCATCAATCTAGGAGGTATTACAATGCCTGATAAGGTCGTGCCCGGTCCCGTGCAGGATACCGCCTGTATCCGGGAGGCCGTGTGCATACACACGAAAAAGATTTTCGATAGCTGCCGTGATAAGGACTGCATTGAAGACCTGCGTTTCTATCCCACCCAGAGCTCCCAGTGCGCCATCGACCGCGCCATCAGCATCAAGGCCGGTACCGCAGAACTGCTGTATGTGTACATCGACGTGGAGCCCGTCGGCTTCAACCGCGGTTTCTATACCGTGGACGTCCGCTATTTCTACCGTGTCACCGCCGACGCCTTTGTAGGCGCCGCCCGGCCTGTGGAGATCTGCGGTCTGGCCGTCTTTGACAAGCGGGTCATCCTCTTCGGCAGCGAGGGCAACGCTAAGATCTTCCGCTCCGAAACCGTCTTTGACGGGCTGGACGAGCAGAACATCCGCAAGAGCAATCTGCCCACCGCTGTGGTGGAGGCGGTCGATCCCATCGTCCTCAACATGAAGCTGGTGGACGTGTGCGAGTGCCGCCCCTGCGACTGCGAGCTGACCGAGATCCCCCCCTGCATCTGCGCCTGCTTCGGCAGCGACCTGTGCTTCGGCAGCGACGGCAAGCGGGTCTACGTCACCCTGGGTCAGTTCTCCATCATCCGGCTGGAGCGCGAAACCCAGCTTCTCATGCCGGTCTATGACTACTGCATGCCCGACAAGGAGTGCACCTGCGGCAGCAGCGGCGAGGACGATCCCTGTGAGATCTTCCGCCATGTCAAGTTCCCGGTGGACGAATTCTTCCCGCCCAATCATCTCGCCTGCGGTGACGCCTTCCGTGAGGTCAAGGGCTGCTGCTGAACCTTCAAAAAGCCCCTGCCGGTCTGCTGCCAGACCGGCAGGGGCTTCTTTGTCCTATGCCCAGGTGATCTCGTTCTCCCTGGGAATGATGTTCACATATGTACTGCCCCGGCCCAGCACCAGGGGCTGGCCGCCGGCCGTCGTATAGACAAACGGGCTGTTCCGTCCGGCCTTGCTCCAGCGGATGGGGATCAGCTTACCGCCACAGGCGAACCAGCCGTCTCCCCCGCTGGTCAGGTCCACAGTGATGTGCCCCAGGCTGTCTCCGGTGGCCTTACAGGCCGTGCGGAGGACCAGGACGTTGGTGACCCCCACCTGTTCGCCGGTGTTGCCATCCACGTACGCCTTCCCGTATTCCTCGACCAGGTACTTCCCGCTGTCCACCTCGTAGGTGAATACGCCGGTCTTGTAGCTGGAAAAGGGCACGGTCACCGTACCCGCCGCCTCTCCTCCTGCGGGTGTCCCATCCTCGGCAAAATTCTGCGGATACGAATAGCCCTCCTCATGGTCCCGGCGGATGGAAGCGGGAAGATAGGTCTGGATCGCCTCGCCCGTGGTGACCACACTGTGCTCCAGGCCATTGTTCTTCCGCCGGGCCGCATCCCGCCAGAACAGATTGGACCCGGCGCTCTTCCCCTCATAGGGGCCCCGCACGCAGTCCAGCGCATCCACGCCCCACGACCGGATCTTGGCGTAGGCATCCTCGCTGCCGCCGGCATGGAGATAGATGGCGTCATGCCCCAGGGCCAGTTCCAGGTAGTAGGGCCGGGAGGATCGGACCGAGCCGATGGCGCCCACATCCTCCACACTCTGATACACCCCCAGCATCCGCGTGATCCCACCCTCAGCCAGACACTCATAAATGATATCCGCCTTGGACTGTCCCAGCTGCGGCAGGGCGGCTTTGAGATTGTTGAGCATGACCGCTACTGGCCGCCGGTCCACCCACTCCTCCGAGATGGGCATCCCGGTCAGCGGGTTCCAGGGGCCCTCGTATTCCGGCGTTTCGGTGGGCTGGATCTGGGCGGGCTCGTCCGAGGGGGTCCATGGGGTATCGGACGGCGCCGGTGTACCCTCCGCCTGCGAACCGGAGCAGGCGGTCAGGGCCAGCAGCAGTGCCAGACTAAGCGACAGCAGTATCTTTCTCATAGCAGGGGCCTCCATCGCGTAGATTTTTTCTCATCTTACCTCTCTCTGGGTATCTGTGTCAAGCGGCGGAATGTCCCCCGCCGGGCCTACCCGTCGCTTGATGTGCAAAATTCCACTTGTTCCACACGCCTTTTTCCGGTATAATGATGAGTTGTGCAGCGAACGCATCGAAGGGAGGATATCCTATGCCTCGATTTGGTTTCATCCACGATAAGCTGGATATCAAGTTCCTCATTCTCTATATCATGGCCCGGGTCGCCGCCCCCATCGACCTGCCCACCCTCACCGACCTGAGCATGTGCGATGAGGGCGTGGACTACTTTGACTTCGCCGAGGCCGTGGCTGAGCTGGTGGACACCGGCCACCTCACCCATGCAGACGACCACTACGCCATCACCGAAAAAGGCAAGCGCAACGGCGGCATCTGTGAGAGCAGCCTGCCCTACTCAGTCCGGGTCAAGTGCGACAAGAATGTGGCCCGGATCAACGGCCAGCTCCGGCGGGACGCCCAGGTCCGGGCGGAGCGCGTCCTGCGGGACGACGGCACCTATACCCTGCGCCTGGCCCTGGACGATGAGCACGGCAACCTGCTCACTCTGGAGCTGCTGGCCGCCACGGAGCAGCAGGCCAGCCGGCTGGCCGACCAATTCAAGGCCCACCCGGAGCAGGTCTATAACGGCGTGCTGGACGTCCTGCTCACCGACTTCGACGATAAGGAGTGACCCTCTGTGACGGAACCGCTGCTGTTGGGCTATCCCATCACCCAACTGTTCCTCTATTTCATCTTTTACTCCTTCTGCGGCTGGATCTGGGAGACCTGCTACTGCTCCTTCTGTGAGCGGCACTACGTGCCCCGGGGGTTTCTCTACGGGCCGGTCTGCCCCATCTACGGCGTCGGCTTTCTCCTGATGATCCTCTTTTTTGCCCCCTTCAAGGACAACCTGGTGGTATTCTACTTTGTGGCCGTCTTTGTCATGACCGCCTGGGAATATTTTGTGGGCTGGTTCCTGGAAACCGCCACCCACATCAAATACTGGGACTACAGCCACATCCGGTTCAACATCAAGGGCCGGGTGTGCCTGCCGGTCAGCCTCTTCTGGGGCATCATGTCCTACATCGCCGTCTTTCTCATCCACCCGCCGGTGGTCCGGCTGATGCACGCCATCCCCGACTGGGTGCGTTACCTTCTGTGCGGCTCCACCCTAACCCTGCTGCTGGTGGATACCGTCACCACCATCCGCAAACTGGCCCTGGTGACCAAGGCCATGGACCGCCTTCAGTCCGCCGGCGACGAGCTGCGGCTCCAGCTGGCCCTGGCCAGAGCCGACCTGGGCGACAACATCGAGGAGGCCGGCGAGGCCCTGCGCCGGAAGCTCAATGTGGCCCGGGAGGGCCTGCCCGCGCCCGTGGTTGAGCGCCTGGACAGCCTGATGGATGATTACGACGAGCTGCTGGCCAAGGCCGAACGGCACAGCCGCCGGTTCCGCAACCGCTACGCCCATATGACCTCCCGCCGGTACACCCTGGACGATGTGCGCGCCGCCGGCGCCCAGCTGAAGGAGCATATCCGGACGGCCAAGGCCGAACGCAAGGCGGATAAGCAGGCCGCAAAAAGGCATTAACCACGCCTGATGTAAGAAAAGAGCGGACTGTGCACAGCACAGTCCGCTCTTTTCTTACATCAGCGGGGCAAACATCCGCAGCACCGAGCGGAACAGCGTCCGCCACCAGGGTAGAGCCCGGCACTGCTCCAGCGTCACCGGCTGGCACTGCTCCAGCGTCTCCAGAAAATCCGCCTTGATGTCCAGTACACTGGGGTCGCTGCACAGCCAGACGCCGTTTTCGAAGTGGAGGAACAGGCTGCGATAGTCCAGATTAATGGAGCCCACCGTACCGTATTCGTCGTCCACCGCGAAGTTCTTGGCGTGGACAAAGCCGGGGGTGTACTCGTAGATCTTCACCCCAGCCTCCAAAAGGGGCTCGTAGTGGGATCGGGTAAGCTCAAAGACCGCCCTCTTATCCGGGATGTGCGGGGTCATGATGCGCACATCCACCCCAGATTTGGCGGCAATACACAGGGCGTTGTTCATGCTGTTGTCCACGATCAGATAGGGTGTGGTAATATAGACATACTTGCGGGCCTTGTTGATGAGGTTGAGATAGACGCTCTGGCCCACCGCCTCCCCGTCCAGTGGGTTGTCGGTATAGGGCTGCACAAAGCCCTGGGTGCCCTCCGGCTTCTCGCCGGGGGCCCAGACCGGCCGAAACTGGTCGTAGTCCTCCGTCAGGGTCTCCCGCACGTCGTCCCAGAGGGTCAGAAACATGACCGCCATGCTCCAGGCCGCGTCTCCCCGGACCATAATGGCGCTGTCCTTCCAGTGGCCGTACTTCACCTTGGCGTTGATATACTCGTCGGCCAGATTGATACCGCCGGTGAAGCCCACCTTGCCGTCAATGACCATGATCTTCCGGTGGTCCCGGTTGTTGAGCCGGATGGTCAGGATGGGCACGAAAGGGTTGAACACGCAGCACTTGATGCCCGTCTTGGCCTCCAGGTCCCTGGCATAGTCCCGGGGCAGAGTGAACATGGAGCCGATGTCGTCATAGAGGAAGCGAACATCCACCCCCTGGGCCGCCTTCTCCTTGAGGATATCCAGGATGGCGTTCCACATCTCCCCCTCCTCGACGATGAAATACTCCATAAAGATGTAGCGCTCCGCCTTTTTCAGCTCCTTGATCATGCGCGCAAAGCAGAATTCGCCCAGCGGGAAATACTCCGTCACCGTATTGCCGTAGACAGGACAGTGGGCCATGTGCTCCAGATAGCGGGCCTGATGGACGGCGTCCTCCCCAATGGGCAGCAGCTCGTCGGCCTGAAAATCCGGCCGGAGGACCTCCTCCATCTTCCGCTCCAGCCCCTGCATCCGCCGCCGGGTGCGGCTGCTCAGGCGGTTTCCTCCAAACATGATGTAGAACAGGCCGCCGAAGATGGGGACGATCAGGATGGGCACGATCCAGGCGATCTTATAGGCCGGGTCGCTCCGGTTCCCCAGAATCCACAGCACCGCCAGAATGCTGACCGCCACGCACAGCCAGTAAAAGTAAACGAAGTAGCTGTTGAAGCGCAGGATCATCACCAGCAGCACTGCGATCTGGATCAGGATGAACACCGCCACCAGAACCACCCGGTGAAACAGCAGAGACACCAGCTTTTTCATGCTCTTCCCTCCTCTCCTCCGTCTGGCGGACGGCACATCGGATCTGTCATTTCAGCACCACATTCTCTTCTCCCAGCAGCTCCCGCAGCTCCCGGACCAAAGCCGGATGGACCACGCAGGGCAGGGTCCTCCACTGGCCGGTGTCCATCAGCTTGACCTTTAGGGGCTCCTCCCCCGGAAACATCACCAGCAGAAGCTGGATGCGCTGGAACAGAGGGTCCGACTGGCTGGCCAGCCGGATGTAAAGCCGCTTTCCCTTCGGCCTTTCCGGCGCGGCCCCGGTCTCATCCCCCAGGGGCCGCACAGAGTCGGCCAGCATCTGGGGCTCCTTCTCATCCCGGACGGAAAGCCGCCCGGAGGCCGCCACCGCCATGCCCTCCTTGAGATAGCTGCCGCACTCCCCCAACACGCGGGCAAAAACCAGCAGTTCCATGGAGCCGGTGTCGTCCTCCAGCGTGACATAGGCCATAAGGGTATTGTTCTTTGTGGTCTTGGTCTTGGAGGCAGACACCACTCCCGCAATGGTGAGGCGCTGCTCGTCGCGGTAGGTCTCCGGCCCGTCCTCACGGGCAAAGTCCGCCATGACCGCCCCGATCGGGACGGCTCTGGCCCGCTTGACCGCCTCCCGGTACTCGTCCATGGGGTGGCCGCTGAGATAGAGGCCGGTGGTCTCCTTCTCCATGGTCATCAGCTCATGCCGGGTAAACTCCGGGATATTGGGCAGCACCATCGCCGGCAGGGCGCTCTCCTCTGCGCCCCCTCCGCCGAACAGGTCGAACTGCCCCTCCAGGTTCTTGCGGCGCTGCTGGGCGATGCCGTCGATGACCTGGCCGTAGACCTGCAAAAGCTGAGAGCGCCGATAGCCCAGGCTGTCGAAGGCGCCGCATTTGATGAGGCTCTCCACCACCCGGCGGTTCATATCGTTGTCAATCAGGCGCCGGCAGAAATCCGGAAAGGAGGGAAAGGGACCTCCCTTTTCACGCTCTTCCAGCAGGCCGTTGATAAACCCGCGGCCCACCCCTTTCACCGCCACCAGACCGAAGCGGATATACTCCCCCGCCACCGTGAAGTCGGCGCCGGATTCGTTGATGTCCGGCGGCATGAGCTGGATGCCGTTGTCCCGGCACTCGGTGATGTACTCCGCCACCTTGGCCTGGGAATCCAGCACCGAGGTCAGCAGAGCCGCCATATACTCCCGGGTGTAGTGGACCTTGAACCAGGCGGTCTGGTAGGCGACAATGGCATAGCAGACCGCGTGGGCCTTGTTGAACGCATAGTTGGCAAAGTCGTTGATCTCGTCGTAGATGTCCTTGGCAGTTTGCTCCGGAACGCCGTTGGCGATACATCCGGAAATATTTCGCTCGGCGTCGCCGTAGATGAAAGCCCCGCGCTCCCTCTCGATCTGGGCCCGCTTCTTCTTGGACATGGCCCGGCGGACCATATCGGCCTGGCCCAGGGAAAAGCCCGCCAGCTTCCGGAAGATTTCGATGACCTGTTCCTGATAGACGATGCACCCGTAGGTCACGGAGAGGATGGGCTCCAGCAGGGTGTGCTTATAGCGGACCAGACTGGGGTCGTGCTTGCAGGCGATGAACCGGGGGATGGAGTCCATGGGGCCGGGGCGGTACAGGGCGATGATCGCCGTGATGTCCTCGATGTTCTGGGGCTTCAGTCCCACGCACACCCCCGTCATACCCGGTGACTCCATCTGGAATACGCCGGAGGTCCGCCCCTCCGACAGCATCTGAAAGACCATCGGGTCATCCTCCGGGATGGCGTCCATGCGGAAGTCCGGCTCCTTTTCCCGTACCATGCGGACGGTGTCGTCCAGGATGGTCAAGTTGCGCAGGCCCAGGAAGTCCATTTTCAGGAGGCCCAGCTCCTCCAGGGTGGTCATGGTGTACTGGGTGACCACCGATTCGTCGTTCTTGGCCAGGGGCACGTAGTCCGCTACCGGCAGGCGGGTGATGACCACGCCGGCGGCGTGGGTCGAGGCATGGCGCGGCATCCCCTCGATGCTCCGGGCGGTGTCAATGAGGGTCTTGACCCGGGTATCCCCCTCGTACAGCTCCCGCAGGGGCTTGGACAGCTTGAGGGCCTCGTCCAGGGTGATGTGGAGGGCGCCGGGACCGCTGGGGATCTGCTTGGCGATGGCGTCCACCTCGGCGTAGGGGAAGTTCAGGGCCCGGCCCACGTCCCGGACCGCCCCCCGGGCTGCCATGGTGCCGAAGGTGACGATCTGGGCCACGTGGTCATAGCCGTACTTCCGGCAGACGTAATCGATGACCTCCTGCCGCCGGCGGACGCAGAAGTCGATGTCGATATCGGGCATGGTGACCCGCTCCGGGTTCAGGAACCGCTCGAAATAGAGGCCGTACTTGGTGGGGTCCACGTCGGTGATGTTCAGGCAGTAGGACACGATGGAGCCCGCCGCCGAGCCGCGGCCCGGCCCCACCGGAATGCCCCTGCGCTTGGCGTAGCCGATAAAGTCCGAGACGATGAGGAAGTAATCCACAAACCCCATCTTCCGGA